>JAQWHD010000014.1 GCA_029237915.1 Thalassotalea sp.
GTAGGACTTTTTATAAGCTCTTTATATCTGAAGAGGGTTCCATCCAAACGCACGATGGAATGACGGCGCTATTTTTCTAAGATTGTGTTTACTTTTTTGGTGCTTTTTAACAGGTTATGCTTTGTCGGCGAATGGCACAAATCCGCCCTACAGTACGTTCCATAAGATTGCGGCCTTCGCTACAATGACACCGTTTATTTCTACTTCAAAGATATAAAAAAGCCCCAAACATTTTACAATGCAGGGGCTTTTTTGTAGCAATAACTAAGTATTAGTCAGCGATGTATTCAACTATCTCTAAACCAAAACCACCTAATGAGTGATATTTAGTTTGTGAGCTAAGTAAGCGCATTTTACATACGCCTAAGTTAGCAAGAATTTGTGAACCAACACCAACGTTACGAGAGCCAACGTGTTTGTTTACTTCACTAACGTCAATCCCTTGGTCTTGCTGTGCGTACTTTTCAACTTGTTTAATAAGTTGCTCTGGTGTTTCATGCTTACCAAGTAATACCAGTACACCGCCCTCTTTACCAATACGCTCTAGCGCATTGCCAATTGGCCAAGTGTTTTTACTTTCACGAGTTGAAAATAATAAATCGCGGAAAGTATTTTCTAAATGTACACGTACTAAGGTTGGTTTCTCAGAGCTGATCTCGCCTTTAGTTAAAGCAAAGTGCGTTTGGCCATCGATAGAGTCAGTAAAAGCAACTAAATCAAAGTCACCGTATGCCGTTGGCAATTTACACTCACTTACGCGTTTAATGGTAGTTTCAGTGGCATTACGATATTCAATTAAATCGGCAATTGTACCCATTTTAATATCGTGTTTTTTAGCGATAATTTCAAGATCAGGACGACGCGCCATGGTGCCATCTTCATTTAAAATTTCAACGATAACGGCAGCAGGTTCACAACCGGCCATACGAGCTAAATCAACACCAGCTTCTGTATGACCAGCACGATTAAGTACCCCGCCATCTTTGGCGATTAACGGAAAGATATGGCCTGGTTGTACAATAGAGCGGTGATCCGCATCTTTAGCACAAGCAGCTAATACGGTTGTTGCACGATCTGCTGCTGAAATACCAGTAGTAACACCGCGAGCGGCTTCTATCGATACCGTAAAGTTAGTGGTGAATTGAGCATCGTTTTTATCAACCATTAATGGTAATTTTAACGTGGCACATTTGTCTTTAGACATTGGCATACAAATTAAACCACGGCCATGAGTAGCCATGAAGTTAATTGCATCTGGCGTAACTTTTTCAGCCGCCATAATGAAGTCGCCTTCGTTTTCACGGTCTTCATCATCCATCAAGATAACCATTTTACCAAGAGCGATATCGTTAATGATCTCTTGTGGGGTATTTAAATTCATATTGTCTTTAACCTTTTATAAAACCGCTTTGCATTAACAATTCTTTGCTAACGCCAGAGCTATTAGAAGAACTATCTTCTTGCTCTTTACAAAATAATAATCGTTCGATATAACGTGCAATCAGATCGACTTCTAAATTTACTACGTGCCCAGCTTGGTAACTACTAATAATAGTTTGCTCGGTCGTGTGAGGCACAATAGTTAAACGAAAACGCTCATTTTCAACGGCGTTGACCGTTAAACTTATACCATCAATGGTGATTGAGCCTTTCTCGCTAACGTACTGTTTTAAATTCTGTGGTAATTCTACCCAATACTCGACTGAGTTACCAACTGTTGTAACATTTAAGATCTTGGCTACACCATCAACATGGCCACTAACCATATGCCCACCAAAACGTGTTGTTGGCAACATGGCCTTTTCTAAGTTAACGTTAGTGCCTGGTTTGTAATGTGCAAAACCAGTTCGCGTTAATGTCTCGCTTGAAACATCGGCGCTATAACTAGACGCATCAAGTGCGACTACCGTTAAACAAATACCATTGGTTGCAATGGAATCGCCAAGCTTTACGTCGGCTAAATCAAGATTGCCACTGGCAACCACTACGCGAGCACCATCACTATTTATATTAATTGCTTTAATTTGCCCTAGAGCTTCTACAATACCGGTGAACATTAATGTATGCCTTTGCTTTATATAATTTATTTTAATAATTGGATTCGATAATTTATTATCGAATCCTTTGTTACTTAATAGGGTTAACGATTTTGGCAATTATTCGTAAATCATTGCCAACCATACGTACATCATTGAATTCTAATGATATCGCATCGCTTAAATGACTAAGTTGTGGCAAATCAAATAAACCACGAGCGCTATCCCCCATTATTTTGGGTGCTTGGTATAAGACTAGTTCATCAACTAAGTTTGCACTTAAAAATGCACCAGATAAACGCGCCCCACTTTCAAGCCAAAGAGTATTTAGCCCACGCTCAGCAAGCTTAAGCAGTAAGTCATGCAAATCTGCTTGCGCATTTTTGACTTTAACTATCATCTGCTCTACAAAATGAGGCCATTGTTGCTCAGTTTCAAGGTCTACTCGTACTAAAATTATAGGCGAGTCAGTTTGAAACAATGCTAAATCGGGAGTCAGTCTATTTTTAGTATCAATTATGATTCTAATTGGTTGTCGTACTTGCTCAGCGGTTAGGCTCTTCTGGGCATAACCTAATTCATCATAGCGCACATTTAGCTTAGCATTATCGGCTAAAACAGTATCGGCACCAGAGATAATGGCACAGCTTTGTGCTCTAAATCCTTGTACGTCAGAGCGTGCATCTGGGCCAGTGATCCATTTACTTTCACCGTTCGCCATTGCTGTACGCCCGTCAATAGAACTTGCTAATTTGCAACGAACTAATGGCAAGCCTTGAGTCATTCTTTTAATGAAACCAGGATTAAGTGCTCTTGCAGCATTTTCTAACACGCCCAGAGTTGTCGCAATATCAGCTTTTTCTAACATTGCCACACCATTACCAGAAACTAACGGATTCGGGTCTTGCATCGCTATAACTACTCGGGTTATACCTGCATTGATAAGTCCCTGTGCGCAAGGAGGTGTGCGACCAAAATGACTGCAAGGTTCAAGTGTTACGTAAGCAGTAGCACCTTTTGTATGGGTACTTGCGTTAGCCAGAGCATTGACTTCAGCATGGCCTTCGCCCGCCTTTTGATGCCAGCCTTCGCCAATGACCTTGTCATCTTTAACAAGTACACAGCCAACCACTGGATTTGGTGAGGTGGTAAATTTACCGTACTTAGCAAGAGCAATCGCTCGTTGCATATAGGCTTCATCTTTTTGCACTGTTGTAGTTACCATAGAATTATTATGTTAGTCCTGAACACTTAATAGATTAGTCGCCTAGACGAGCAATTTCTTCACCAAATTCGCGGATATCTTCAAATGAACGATACACTGAAGCAAAGCGCACATAAGCGACTTTATCAAGCAACTTAAGCTGCTCCATAATGATATTGCCTAACATCTCGCTAGAAACCTCACGCTCACCAGTGGCGCGCAGCTGAGATTTTAGTTTATTAATTGACAGCTCGGTTTGCTCGGTACTTACTGGTCTTTTTTCTAATGCACGTAATAAGCCACTACGTAATTTATCTTCATTAAACGGCTCTCTTGAACCATCACGCTTAATAATACGTGGCATAACAAGCTCTGCGGTTTCAAACGTTGTGTAACGCTCTCGACATTCTAGACACTCTCGACGACGACGTACTTGATGACCGTCAGAGACTAATCTTGAGTCGATTACTTTGGTTTCTGTTGCTGAACAAAAAGGACAGTACATATCATTCCACTAGACTTACTATTATTAATTTAATTGTAAAAAAAATGGCCGCATATAGCGACCATTTTATTCAACAAATGAGTATGCTTAGTTAGCTTCTCTTAGTCGTGACTCTTAATTGCTATTAAGCGTACACAGGGAAGCGAGCACATAGCTCTTTAACTTGCTGTTGTACGTTAGTAATAACGTCTTCATTGTTGATATCGTCTAAGATGTCACAGATCCAGCCAGTTAACTGTGAAGTTTCAGCAGTACCAAAACCACGACGAGTAATTGCCGGAGTACCAAGACGAAGACCAGACGTTACAAACGGAGAACGCGGATCGTTAGGTACAGAGTTTTTGTTTACTGTAATGTGAGCACGACCAAGCGCTGCATCAGCATCTTTACCTGTGATATCTTTATCGATAAGGTCAAGAAGTAAAAGGTGGTTTTCAGTGCCGTTAGATACGACTTTGTAACCACGTTCTTGTAATACTGCAACCATAGCTTTAGCGTTATCTAAAACGTTCTGTTGGTATACTTTAAATTCTGGTGCTAATGCTTCTTTAAATGCAACTGCTTTAGCTGCAATGATGTGCATTAATGGGCCACCTTGGCCACCAGGGAAAACTGCGCTGTTTAATTTTTTATAAATAGCTTCGTCATCACAACCAGAAATAATTAAACCGCCACGAGGGCCAGCTAATGTTTTATGAGTTGTAGTAGTTACTACGTGTGCATGTGGTACTGGGTTAGGATATAAACCTGCAGCGATAAGACCCGCAACGTGAGCCATATCAACGAAAAAGTATGCATCTACTTTATCAGCGATTTCACGCATTCTAGCCCAATCAACAACACCAGAGAACGCAGAGAAACCACCAATGATCATTTCTGGCTTATGCTCTAGTGCTAAACGCTCAAGCTCTTCGTAGTCAATATCACCAGTTTCTGGGTGAAGACCGTATTGGAATGCTTCGTAAGATTTACCTGAAAAGTTTACATGAGAACCATGAGTTAAGTGACCGCCGTGAGCTAAGCTCATACCTAGTACTTTTCCGCCTGGCTTAACTAAGGCTTGGAATACTGCAGCATTTGCTTGTGAACCGGCATGTGGTTGCACGTTTGCATATGTAGCACCAAATAACTCTTTTGCACGGTCAATTGCTAATTGCTCAGCAACATCAACGTATTCACAACCACCGTAGTAACGCTTACCAGGGTAACCTTCAGCATACTTGTTGGTTAATTGAGAACCTTGAGCTTCAAGAACGCGCGGGCTACAGTAGTTTTCTGAAGCGATTAATTCGATGTGCTCTTCTTGACGAACAACTTCATTGCTCATTGCTTGATACAATTCTGGGTCAAAATCAGCAATATTCATATCACGTGTAAACATGGGTAATCCTCGATTAATGTTTTGAGTACTTTAATCAATAACGATTGAGCACTTCTAGAATTTTAATTGCCCGTATTTTGCCCTAACTCGAACTAGTTGTATATGCTTACTAAGCTAAAATTTATACAAAATCATTATTTTATATATCGTAAACTGTAAACAATAAAAAAGGGCTTATCTAAGCCCTTTTATTTGAAACGTTTTAACGCCAGATTAATGGTTTTCAGAAACCATATTTACCGTATATTTTGGAATTTCTACCACTAAATCTTCACCAGTAACTATGGCTTGGCAACCTAGACGTGACTCAGGCTCTAAACCCCAAGCTTTATCTAGCATGTCATCTTCAAGTTCGTCGCTTTCTTCTAAAGAGTCAAAACCTTCACGAATGATCATATGACACGTTGTACATGCACATACTTTTTCACAAGCGTGTTCAACGCCTATGTCATTTTTTAGCACTACGTCTAAAACAGTTTCGCCAACTTCAGCGTCTAACACAGCCCCATCAGGGCATAAATCTTCATTAGGAAGAACAATAATTTTTGGCATGATTAAACCTCATCTACCGAATGACCGGCTAATGCTGTACGAATGGATGAATCCATACGGCGTTCAGCAAAAGTCGCTGTAATTTTATCAACCTGCTCAATTGCTTTTTCAATATCAGTAATTTGAGTAGTTTGACTCGTTGTTAATAAATTTTCTAAAGCGAGGTGAATAGCCGTTAGCTCTTCACCCGTTAATAATCTTGTACCATCTTGTGCTATTGCCGCGCTGACGCTTTCATGAACACGAGCAGCATCAACTTGTTGCTCTTTCAACATACGAGCAGCCATGTCTTCTTTGGCATTACTCATGGAGTCTTTGAGCATGGTGATTATGTCATCTTCTTCTAAACCAAAGGATGGTTTAACTTCAATTGAAGACTCGACCCCTGTTGATTTTTCCATAGCTGTCACGCTTAATAGACCATCGGCATCCACTTTAAAGGTTACTCGAATATGGGCTGCTCCGGCTGTCATTGCTGGAATACCGCGTAATTCAAAGCGCGCTAATGAACGACAATCGTCGACTAATTCACGTTCACCTTGTAAGACATGAATAGCCATAGCAGTTTGGCCATCTTTAAAGGTGGTAAACTCTTGCGCTTTCGCTACAGGGATTGTGGTGTTACGAGAAATAACTTTCTCAACCAATCCGCCCATAGTTTCTAAACCAAGCGATAAAGGAATAACGTCAAGTAATAACATATCACTATCAGGCTTATTACCCGCTAGTACATCAGCTTGAATTGCTGCGCCAATCGCGACAACTTTATCTGGGTCAATGGATGTAAGTACTGTACGTTTGAAAAAGTTACTCACTTCACTGCGTACTAATGGCACGCGAGTAGAACCACCAACCATAACTACTTCACAAATTTCATCAACGCTAACGCCAGCATCTTTAATTGAACGACGACATGAACGTAATGTTTTGCCAACCAGGGCTTTAATTAGGCCATCAAATGTAGCGCGGTTAATTTCAGTGCTAAAGTTTGAATCATCTTCTAAAGTTAAGTTGATACTAACTTTATCTAAATTAGATAACTGCTCTTTGGCAAAACAAGCTTGTTGTAATACCTGACGTTCCATTGTCGCACTTAACGGACGAGCAATATTTGCTTGTGTTAAGATGTGATCAACTAAAGCAATATCAAAGTCATCACCACCAAGTGCTGAATCGCCACCGGTAGCAAGCACTTCAAACACACCTTTACTTAAACGTAAGATAGAGATATCAAAGGTACCACCACCAAGATCGTATACAGCAATAACGCCTTCTTGCTTAGAATCTAAACCATAAGCAACAGCTGCTGCCGTAGGTTCATTCAATAAGCGCAAAACATTAACACCAGCAAGTTTTGCTGCATCTTTGGTGCTTTGACGCTGAGCATCATCGAAATAAGCAGGAACAGTAATAACCACACCTTCTAAATCACCACCTAAAGATTCACTTGCACGCGCAACTAATGTCGATAGGATCTCAGCAGAAACTTGTACTGGATTTATCTTACCTTGGCGGGTCATTAGTGATGGATGATTCTCATCACCGCAAAACTCATAAGGCAACGCCGGGTATTTACTTTCAATATCTTTTAGGGAACGTCCAATAAGTCGTTTAACTGAAACAATGGTGTTTTGCGGATCGCTAATTGAATGCGCTTTCGCGGCATTACCAACTAGCACGCTACCTTCTTGATAGCTTACGATTGAAGGAAGAATGTCTTTGCCTTCGTCATCAGTTAACGTTTCAGCCAAGCCACTTTTTACACTGGCGACCAAAGAGTTTGTCGTGCCTAAATCAATGCCCGCAGCTAATCGGTGTTGATGAGGAACGGTACTTAAACCAGGTTCTGCAATTTGTAATAAAGCCATGGGTAATAATCTTATTTCTTGCCTATACCTAAAGGTATAGTATTAATCATCAAAAAGCGTATCTTCGATGCGCTCTAATTCAATTTGTAACTTATTATAGAACTTCAGTTTTCTAAGTAATTCTGAAGCTTTAATATTGTCTTCTTTTATGTCCGCGCTTAATAGCTCTGCTACTTGTTGCCATAAATGCTGGCTTTGCACATCTAATGTTTCTTGTGCTGCAAATATTGCCGCATCAACATCACTAGCATGTTCAATATCAGCAAGCATTTCACGCAGTTCCATTTGCTCCATTAAAAATCCGATATCTTGAACTGTCTCTTGCTCACTAGGCAGTTCTGTACCGCGTAATTTTAGCAGATATTCGCCACGAGCGACCGGTTGTTTTAAGGTTTGAAATGCGTCATTAATTTCAGCGGATTTCTGCACTGCAATTAATTGTTCTTGGCTAGAAGAATGAGCAAAACGATCCGGGTGGACCGTTTTTTGTAATGCTTGATAAGTGGCCGACAATTCACTTAAGTTGAGGGAAAATTTAGCATCTAGGCCAAATAATTCATAATAATTCAAGGGCTTGTTCACTTACACTTATTTAATTTTTGTTAAACGTTAAAGCTTTCACCACAACCACACTCGCCTTTCGCGTTCGGGTTAGTGAATTTAAAACCTTCGTTTAAACCTTCTTTGATAAAATCTAACTCGATGCCATCAAGGTGAACTAAGCTTTTACCATCAATGATGATATTTACATCATCAATGGCAAAAAGTTCATCATCGTCATTAAGTTGGTCAACAAATTCCATTACATAAGCTAAACCAGAACAGCCGGTAGTTTTAACACCTAAGCGCAGGCCTATGCCTTTACCACGATTAGATAAAAAACTACTTACACGTTCTGCTGCTGCAGGAGTCATTGAAACTGCCATTACTAACTCCGATCTAGTCTGTATGCTTAGCGCGGTAATCTTCGATCGCCGCTTTAATTGCATCTTCAGCTAAAATTGAACAATGAATTTTAACTGGAGGCAATGCTAATTCTTCAGAAATATCGGTATTCTTAATTGCCGCTGCTTCGTCGATTGATTTACCTTTAACCCATTCAGTAACTAATGAGCTAGATGCAATTGCAGAACCACAACCGTAAGTTTTAAATTTAGCATCTTCAATAATGCCATTGTCATCAATCTTAAGTTGTAACTTCATTACGTCACCACATGCTGGTGCGCCAACCATACCGGTTGCTATGCTAGGATCACTTTTATCAAATGAACCTACGTTACGTGGATTTTCATAATGGTCGATTACTTTTTCGCTATAAGCCATGTTATTCCCCTAAATTCCGTATAAAGCCTAGTGGCCTGCCCACTCGACTGTGTCTAAATCTATACCGTCTTGGAACATTTCCCAAAGCGGTGACATATCACGTAAATGTCCAATTGCGCCGCGAATTAAGTTGATCGCGTAATCAATTTCTTCAGTGGTAGTAAAACGACCAAAGCTGAAACGAATTGAACTGTGTGCCATTTCATCATTTAAGCCTAATGCACGTAGTACATAAGACGGTTCTAAACTTGCAGAAGTACAAGCTGAACCAGACGATACGGCTAAATCTTTAAGTGCCATAATTAACGATTCGCCTTCAACAAAGTTGAAGCTTACGTTTAAATTACCTTGATAACGTTGATTTTCATCACCGTTAATAAATACTTGTTCCATGTCATTAAGGCCGTTCCATAAACGGTCACGCATTGCTGTTACATGAGCAATATCTTGCGTCATTTCTTCTTTAGCTATGCGACATGCTTCACCAAAACCAACGATTTGATGAGTTGGTAAAGTACCACTTCTCATACCACGCTCATGACCACCACCGTGCATTTGCGCTTCTAAACGAATACGCGGCTTGCGGCGAACATATAATGCACCAATGCCTTTAGGGCCATACATTTTATGAGCAGAGATAGACAGTAGGTCTACTTTTAATGCTTGCATATCAATGTCAATTTTACCGGCAGATTGCGCAGCATCAACATGGAATATAATTTTGCGAGAACGACATAACTCACCAATAGCATTGATGTCTTGGATAACACCAATTTCATTGTTAACGTGCATGATACTTACTAACACAGTATCTTCACGCATTGCAGCTTCTAGCTTAGCAATATCAATTAAACCATTAGTTTCAGGGTCTAAGTAAGTTACTTCAAAGCCTTGGCGCTCTAGTTCACGACACGTATCAAGTACGGCTTTGTGCTCTGTTTTACAAGTAATGATGTGCTTACCACGTTTGTGGTAAAAGTTAGCAGCACCTTTAATTGCTAAGTTATTTGATTCAGTTGCACCCGACGTAAATACAATTTCACGAGGGTCTGCATTGAGTAAATCAGCAATTTGATTACGAGCGATATCAACCGCTTCTTCTGCTTGCCAGCCAAATTTGTGTGAACGAGATGCAGGATTACCGAAAAAACCATCGGTGGTCATGTATTGCATCATTTTTTCGGCAACACGCTTATCTGCTGGTGTCGTTGCTGAATAATCAAAATAAATAGGTAACTTCATGGATTGTACTTCTCCAAATTAAACGAGGGCTGTTTACCACTCATTAATAATATTTCGTGTTGATATTAATGTGCCTGAGTTTTTGTTTTGGTTATGAGATGCATATTCCAAATCCTGACGCTTAGACACTTGTTTCACATCCCCTTTAGCTACGAGCTCAGCTAAGGAAATGTTACTTAAAAAATCGGTTATGCGATCGCTTAAATCGCTCCATAAATTATGGGTTAAACATTGATTGCCACCTTGGCAATTGCCTTTGCCACCACATTTGGTCGCATCGACACTTTCATCTACAGCACTAATAACATCACTTATGGCGATTTCTGCAGAACATCGACCTAAACGGTAACCACCGCCAGGACCGCGAACACTGCTTACTAAACCATGTTTACGTAAACGTGAAAAAAGCTGTTCTAGATAAGATAATGAAATTGCTTGGCGCTCAGATATGTCAGCTAATGGTACTGGGCCACTTTCAGCATGAATGGCAACATCAAGCATAGCTGTAACCGCGTAACGGCCTTTTGAAGTTAATTTCATTTATTTACCCTAATTATCATCAAATCATTGAGTTTATGACAAAACACGCACATTTAATTTACGGTGTTTAGTCGATTATTTTTTTAATAATTTGATATTTGTGCGCGCATTTTACTTAACCTAGTAAAATAGTCAACTTAATACCCTAGTATTTTACTCGGGTATTGGTTTCGAGGCAAGTTAAATTTTAGGATCGAAAGTATCTTTTTCTAACTTTCGGCGCTCTGCAGCGGCTTTTTCGTACTCGACAAACTCGGTTACATGAACAGGAGGAACGGTTTCTTCGCAAACAGTACCACCGACTTTATTAACTGCTTTGGTCACTTCTTGAAGTTTACCATCAAGTAAATTTACGTGATCAAGTAAACGACCTATCGCTTTTGATACCGGATCTGGACTATCAGCTGAAACAGCATAAGCATCGAAACCAAACTCTTTCGCCATTTTACTGCGTTTTACTTGTTCAGGATCGGTTGGGTTACTAACAATTCGCCCTGGAATACCTATTACAGTAGCACCGTCTGGTACATTTTTAATGACTACAGCGTTTGAACCAATACGTGCATTTTCACCAACCATTAATGGTCCAAGTACCTTGGCACCTGCGCCGATAACAACATTATTGCCTAATGTAGGATGACGCTTGCCCGCACTCCAACTCGTACCGCCTAAGGTTACGCCATGATATACGGTGCAATCATCGCCAATTTCAGCTGTTTCACCAATAACAATGCCCATACCATGATCAATAAAAAAGCGTCTGCCAATAGTTGCACCTGGATGAATTTCAACACCAGTTAACCAGCGGAAAAACGTAGATACAAAGCGTGCTAACCATTTTACTTTTCTTTGCCATAACCAATGAGAAATACAATGTCCCCAAATGGCATGCAAGCCAGGGTAAGTTGTTAATACTTCGAATGTTGTTCTGGCCGCGGGATCGCGGTCAAATACACTTTTGATATCTTCTTTGATACGGCTAAACATTGGTACCCTTATTTATATTTTTTATATAATTTTAAAGAATAACCCAGGTCGTTCTTTATTTGCTATTTTTTACCGCTTTATCAACTGACGCTAAAATACCGCGCAGCATTTTTAATTCTTTACCATCTGGACGAGCACGATTAAATAAACGACGTACTTTAGTCATTATAATGCCAGGATGCTTAGGTTGAATAAAACCAGTACCTTGCATGGCGCTTTCAAAATGGTCATAAAATCGTTCAGTTTCTTCTACTAATTGATATTTACTTTCACCATCTTCAACATCGCTATCTGTCGTTTCAGATTTATCTTGCTTATTATATTGTGCTTGTTCGTCTTCAAGGAAATTCATGCGAATTTCATAGCTTAACGTTTGTACAGCCATCGCCAGATTCAGTGAACTGTATTCTGGGTTAGCAGGGATCGCAACATGGTAATGACAAAGCTGTAATTCATCATTGGTTAATCCACTACTTTCACGGCCAAACACTAATGCTACAGGATATTCTTTACCCTCTATGGTCATTTGCTTACCACAACCACGCGGGTCAAGCATTGGCCAAGGTAATGTACGTGATCGAGCACTTGTACCGACAACTAGACCGCAATCTTCGATTGCTTCTTTCATCGTTGAAACAACTTTTGCATTGGCTAATACATCGGTTGCTCCAGCAGCTAATGCTTGAGCTTGACCATTAGGCATTTCTTTAGGGTCAACAAGAACTAGGCTTTTTAAGCCCATTGTTTTCATCGCGCGAGCTGCAGAGCCGATGTTACGGCAATCAGATGTATTAACTAAAACGATACGTACGTTATCTAACATGTGTTTTTTCTTTGCTATCTATAATAATGGCGCAATTTTAACACAGCAATTCGACCTTTTGCGAGCACTATACCTATTTGATATCTAAAATTAACATAAAAAAATTACAAATTAGATCAATTTATCTGATTAGCTTAGTTTAATTTTTTATGACAAAGTTTATTTGTATATAAGCGGTTAATCGTTTGTTTATCTAGGAATTACATTGAAAAAATATTTTTTGCACTATACATAAGTAGCAATAATACAATTTTACTTTGCTATCGCTTATTTAATATATCTTTGGTATAATTCGCGCCGCTAAAATGTCATCTCTGTCGGAGTGGCATTAAAATTGTTCTTTTTACAATCTGGGGAAACCATTTATGCATCCAATGCTAAATATTGCGATTCGTGCTGCTCGTGCTGCCGGTAACGTTGTTGCTCGCTCATTTGAAAATGTTGATAAAGTTGAAGTTACGGCTAAAGGCACTAACGACTTTGTTACTAATATAGATTTAAAATCTGAAGAAGTTATTATTGAAACTCTTCGTAAATCATATCCTGATCACTCTATTGTGAGTGAAGAGTGTGGCCAATTACCAGGTAAAGACAGCGACTACCAATGGATCATTGATCCTATTGATGGTACTGCGAACTTCGTTAAAGGTATTCCTCATTTTGCTGTATCTATCGCCCTTAAAGTTAAAGGCAAATTAGACCAAGCGGTTATTTACGATCCGATCCGTGGTGAAATGTTCACTGCAAGTCGTGGTAAAGGCGCGCAATTCAACAGTGTTCGTATTCGTGTTAAAGCTCACAAAGAGTTAGCAGGTACCGTTATTGGTACAGGTTTCCCTCACAATAACAAAGCCAGCTCAGAAGCTTACTTCTCAATTCTTTCTTCAGTATTTGCAAAAGCCGCTGATGTTCGTCATGCCGGCTCTCCAGCACTTGACTTAGCTTATGTTGCAGCAGGACGCCTAGACGGCAGTTTTGAAATGGGTTTAAAACCTTGGAGCACGGCAGCTGGTGAATTATTAGTAATTGAAGCGGGTGGTTTGGTAACTGATTTTGTTGGCGACCATAACCATGCACAAAGTGGAAACGTAGTGGCTGCAAGCCCTCGCCTACTTAAAGAGATGCTTACTGAAATGCGTCCACACTTAACGCCTGCAATGAAAAAATAAATTTTCTTTTATAGAATAAATAAAAATGCCTTACTCTTTAGTAAGGCATTTTTTTTGTCTACATGGCTTTAATTAATAGTAATTGTGTTTGACGGGGCGTTAAAAACTTAACCTTATTTTTTGAAAAAAGAGCATTTTCTTCTAGCATGATCATTATGTCTTTTTGCCACTCTTTGCTATAGACACTTACATTTAGCTCAATTGCATAAGCGGTATCATTATGCAGAGGATAGTCACCTGAGCCTGCTACACCATTTTGAGAGTCCCATTGGCCGATTGTTGTACCTGCAGAATGACCAAAGTATCCGATTGGATGACTGTAGACCATAGGTTTAAGCCCTGCGTCCTGAGCTTGTTGACGAGTTTTTAACAATATCTCATTACCCGTTTGCCCTGCAGTAAAATTAGCCATTAAGATATCTTGTAACTGATTGCCTTGTTGCAACGCCATTTGCAAAAATTTGGGCGCTTGTGTCTCACCGTGTTTTAAGACATAGCCATGTTGCTGAATATCGGTATTTAAACCTAAGTAGTTAATACCAAAATCAACATGGATCAAATCCCCCGCTAAAATAACTGTTTTAGGATCTTCACTAATGCCAAAATCAGTAGAATTGCGTTGCACTCGAATGGCTGGTTGAAACCAAGTAGACAAACCTAATTCACTAACTTTAGTACGAAACCACCAGACTAATTCATTTACGGTGGTTTTATTAGGGACTATGACTCGGGCAGAAAAAGCTTCGCTAATAATATCTTTGGTTAAAGCAGCTAATTGCTGATAATAGGCAATTTCTTCTTCACTTCTTGTTTCTATCCAACTTACAGCTAAAGGCTCTGATGAGACAATTCGTTGTTTGTATTTCGTAGGTAAATTTTCAAAAAATAAATCTTTATCCGTCGCGACTAAACCATCAGCTAAAGGAAAGTCTTGTGATTGATTGACCGCAATGGTTTGCGGGTTATTTACCTTGATCAATTCAATCAGGGCTTGCCATTGCTGCGGGTGCTTATTTTTATCCCAAGCTTTATTAAACACACTACCAATATCGTATGTAGAGATAGCATCAGCTTTGACATAATCCTGTTCTGGCGAAGGCTGTTTGACATAAGTAAATACTAAAATGGTACGTCTTCTCGCCCCCATCCAAGTTGCAGGTAGAAATGTTTTGAGGATTGGATCTTCATTGTACTCACGTGAGATCAAAATCCACATATCGATATTGGCATTACGCATCATCTCAGGCATAAGCTTTTCAACACGAGTTGCTAATATGCCATCGATCACCTCAGCTCTTTGCTGCAATGGTAATATTTGTTGATTGCTTGCGCTTGCAAACGAATTGAAACTCAGCAGCAATAAGTTGAAAACGAACAATATTGGTAAAGTAAAATTTAACATTTATTTATATCCACCAAATGCGCCCGCAGGGCCAGGAAACACCACAGGCGATTCAAAGCCATCTTTTGAAACACTACTTACCCCAAAGAAGTAATTATCAATAACAATGTTTTCCAGTATAAAGCTATCAACATTGCCTACATATTGGCTATGACTCCACTGTGCATCTGTGGTTAGGCGCCAGTAGACTCTATAACCCGCTAAATTTGTGCTTGCTTACCTTCAGGCTTAGTCCAAGACAATGTCGTTGATGCCTGTACAGCTCCTTTAATATCAACATTCGCAGGAGGTGCAGGTGCCCACGCAAGAGATGCCATAGTAACGGCGTTTAATGATGTAAGTTTGGCGGTAAAATCAAAATCTACGCCCGCTAATACATCACCATAATCAATTCCACCTTCTTCTCTTAAATCCTGATGCTGACGAGTATAATCTTCATTAGTTTCCATAATTCGCACCGCAGGAAAGCCAACTTGATTAAATGGACGATGATGCCCACCGCGAGCAAACCTATCTAAACGATACACCATCATAATATCTAAGTTAGGAATATATTTATCCGCGATAGTATCGATATAGCGTGCTAAGTTACGAGAAGAGGAATCAACTTCACCGCCACTAAAACGTCTTATTTTGGCATCTTCAGCAGTTTCAACATAACGGATGCCTTCAGAAAAAACTCGAGCGGTAGTGTTGTTAATTACGCCATTTATACCAGAGATATTAC
This sequence comes from Thalassotalea sp., assembly GCA_029237915.1. Classification (GTDB taxonomy): domain Bacteria; phylum Pseudomonadota; class Gammaproteobacteria; order Enterobacterales; family Alteromonadaceae; genus Thalassotalea_A. Next base: position 15,760 of record JAQWHD010000014.1, read on the forward strand.
CTATCATGTCATTATTAATAACCGCTTCCACTCGCCAGTTATCTTTAATAGCTTGTTCGGCCATAATTTTACCACCGAACAAACCTTGCTCTTCACCTGAAAGTGCCGCATAAACCACAGTACCATTAAACTTATATTTACTCAGTACGCGTGCCGCTTCAATAACCCCGGCAACGCCAGTGGCATTATCATTAGCACCAGGTGAATCACTGGTGAAATCAAGTGGGTCAGTTACTCTAGAATCGATGTCGCCACTCATAACGATGTAACGATTGGGATCGGTACTACCGCGCTGAATGGCAATGACATTCATCACCTCAGTTGGATCAGGGATACGTTTTTCACCAGAGAATGTCTGTGATTGAGTAATAACTTCGATACAGCCGCCACATTCTTTGGCTATTTTTTCAAATTCTGATTTGATCCAACGCCTTGCAGCGCCAATACCACGAGTATCAGACTTAGTATCAGATAGTGTATGGCGTGTACCAAAATTAACTAAGGTAGTGACATCAGATTTTAATCGCTCTGCTTGTACATCTTTTTGGATATCTCGCAACACTAGATGTTCACTTGCTGGTACTAGCATTGAGCTATTTGCAAAACTTTGTATTGATACACTCAATAATGACACACTTAATACCGGCATAAGCAGGCAAGTTAACTTAGGGAATAAAGCTTTATGGTCGAGTTTCATATTCAGGCTCTTTTTATTTATTTTCATAACAATCATTATGTTAATTAATACCAATTCTAATAAATTAGCAACAGCTAATAAGTTAAGCGCCATCTAAAATAGGTTAAGTTCCAAAGTCGCAACCTTTATATAGCTAATAGATATATAAAATACAAAATCAATACTTTATAGTTATGTTAACTTGCCGTTATGATAAGTTTATTGATTAATTAAGATAAGCTTTTATGAGCATTTATAACCAACTCGCATCCAAATCTGTATTTCAACCAGGAGAGGTAGCCTTAATAGGTGCTGGGCCTGGTGATGCTGAATTACTCACCATAAAAGCACTGCGCTTTATTGAACAAGCAGATGTTGTTATCTACGATCGATTGGTTAGTGCTGAAATAATGCGTTTATTTAGTGATAACTGTCAAAAGGTATATGTTGGCAAGGCTTTACACAAAAACTGTATTAGCCAAGATCAAATTAATGACACTATTGTTGAGTGGGCAGGCAAAGGCAAAAAGGTTGTGCGCTTAAAGGGCGGTGACAGCTTTATTTTTGGCCGCGGTAGTGAAGAAGTAAACTATTTACTTGAGCACAACATTGCTAGTCATGTTGTACCTGGCATAACTGCAGCTTCTGGCTGTACTACTTATGCAGGAATTCCTTTAACTCACCGCAATGTTGCACATAGCTGTAGCTTTATTACCGGCCACTTTAGTCATAACGGCGAACTAGATTTACCATGGCAGAACTACGCGGACAAAACCCAAACCTTAGTATTTTATATGGGTATAAAAACGGTTAGTACTATTAGCGAACAATTAATGAAACATGGCCGCGAAGCAAGCACGCCGGTTGCAATTATTCGCAAAGGAACACAAAACGATCAAAAAGTTTGGCGCAGTACGTTACAAAATTTACCCGAGCTAGTTAAAAACAATGAGATAAAACCGCCAAGCTTATTAATTATAGGTGATGTAGTTAACGCAGTTAATCAACATCAACAATTGCAGGCAAACAACCCGCAAGCCTTTTTCGCCCCTGACAACACACTACTCCCAAATATTGTTAATGATAGGGGCTTATACCAATTTAATTAAATTTATTTCCACCTCAGAGCTATGATATAGGTTCAATAACAAGCAAAATTGATTTAGATATAGTTATTCTATATTAAATAAATTTTGTGACGTTAGTGGACCTAGAACATGCTCCCAAGGGTGAGTTTAAAAAGCTTCCATACTGCGTTATCGACTTTGACAATGGAAAAACCATTATCTTCAATCGATGCCTTGTATAGAAACCTTTTAACTCTCACTGAGTGGGAAGTAAATTAATCAAGTTGGTATTTGGTTAAGTTGTTTCTTGCTTAACCTTTTTTATAAAATCAAGGTATCTGACACCTTGAAATGAAAAAGCCAGCGAATGCTGGCTTTTTTGTCAGTTGCAATAGAGTGTATTACTACATTCTAATTTCGTCTTGATCTGCGCCTTCAACTTCAATCACTTCCGGAATTAAGTCTTCTTTGGAAATACCTAATGCCAATGCTACTGATGAAGCAACATAGATTGATGAATAAGTACCAACCACAATACCAAACAGTAACGCTGTAGCGAAACCGTGGATTAATGCCCCACCTTTAAGAAATAAAGCAAGTAACACTAAGAAAGTCGTTAATGACGTGATCATCGTACGACTAAGCGTTTGAGTTAAAGAAATATTGATAATTTCTTCTGCACCACCGTTACGAATTTTACGGAAGTTTTCTCGAATACGATCCGATACAACAATGGTATCGTTGAGCGAGTAACCGATAACGGCAAGTACAGCCGCAAGTACAGTTAAGTCAAACTCTAAACCTAAAACAGAGAACAAGCCCAATGTTAGGATAACATCATGTGCAAGTGCCGTTACTGAACCTAATGCAAAGCGCCATTCGAAACGAAAAGCAACATACATCAAAATACAGATAAGTGCCGTTAACATAGCAAGACCGCCCTGCTCTGCTAACTCATCACCAACGTTAGCACCAACAAATTCGATACGGCGCATTTCAACGCTATTATCTACACCCGCTTGCAGCAAACTTAATATTTCATTGCCTAACATTTCTGCTTTAACGTTTTCACGATGACCTAAACGAATAAGTACATCTTCAGGGCTACCAAATAACTGAACTACAGCATCCGGATAACCACCTTTTTCTAATGAAGCACGTATATTATTTAAGTCTGCAGGTTGACTGTAACCAACCTCTAATAAAGTACCGCCAGTAAAGTCTAAACCAAAGTTTAACTTATTAGTGCCTAATGAAATAAGTGAGGCAACAATTAAGATAATACTTATGATAGAACTTACCTTACGGTATTTCATAAAGGCCAGAGTTTCATTTAAATTTAATAATTTCATGTTATTTTCCTGACCTAAATTGGTAGTTTATCGAGTTTCTTGCCACCCCAAACCGCATTAACTACCGCACGGGTACCAACGATTGAAGTAAACATAGAAGTGATAATACCGATAGAAAGCGTTACTGCGAAACCTTTAACAGGACCAGTACCAACAGCAAATAAAATAAGCGCTGCGATTAAGGTAGTGATGTTAGCATCAAAGATTGTTGAGAATGCCGCATCATAACCTTGATGAATTGATTGCTGTACACTTTTCCCTTCACGTAATTCTTCTCGAATACGCTCAAAAATAAGTACGTTTGCATCAACAGCCATACCAACAGTAAGTACGATACCTGCCATACCAGGAAGCGTTAAAGTCGCTCCAGGGATTAATGACATAACGCCAACAATTAACACTAAGTTTGCTGCCAGAGCTAAATTAGCTACAACACCGAACTTACGGTAATAAACCATCATGAATAAAAGTACTAAAGCGAAACCCCAAAGGATTGCTTGCATACCTAACTGTACGTTTTCAGCACCAAGTGATGGACCAACAGTACGTTCTTCAACAATTGCAATAGGAGCTATTAAGGCACCAGCACGAAGCAATAATGCTAAGTGTTGAGATTCTGCAGGAGAATCTTGACCAGTGATCACAAACTTACTGCCTAAACGGGCTTGGATAGTTGCAACACTGATAACTTCTTGTACTTGCGTGAAGATTAAGCTGCCGTCTGGGTTTTTCTCGCCCGTTGCTTTACTTTCAATAAACACGGTAGCCATTGGCTTGCCGATATTATCTTTAGTTGCATTAGAGAACAGGCTACCACCTTTACTATCAAGGTCGATACTAACTTGTGGACGACTCGTTTGTTGATCACGAGAAGGTGCAGCGCCAACAATGTGCTCACCACGTAACATGATGCGTTTTTTCAACAACTGTGGACGACCATTTTGATCATTTACTAAGAAAGATCCTGGAGGGACACGGCCATTAACTGCATCGATTACATCGTGCTGTTGATCAACCATATGAAATTGTAGCGTTGCCGTAGCACCTAAAATTTCTTTCGCTCGTGCTGTGTCTTGTACACCAGGTAATTCAACAACGATGTGTTTAGAACCTTGACGTTGTACTAGAGGCTCGGCAACACCCAATTCATTTACACGATTACGAATAATGGTAATGTTTTGTTGAATTGCGTATTCACGAGTTTCTTTAAGCTTAGCATCAGACATCGTTGCTTTTAAAGATAACTTATCTTCATCATCAACAAAAATCAGATCACTATTAGAGCGCTTAAGCAAGCTTGTCGCTTGCGCTAAGTCTTCGCTATTACGAAATACGACTTCTACGCCATTACCAGATTCAGTAACACTGCGGTAGCGAATTTTTTCACCACGTAGTTCCGTACGGAAACCACCAAGCATATTCTCTTGCGCACGACCCATAGCAGTTTTCATGTCCACTTCCATTAAGAAATGTACACCACCACTTAAATCTAAACCTAACTTCATTGGTACACCACCAATGTTAGCTAGCCATTCAGGTGTCGCTGGAGTTAAGTTCAAAGCAACAGAATATTGTTCACCTAAACTTTTTGATAAAGCTTGGTTAGCTGTTTGTTGATTTTTATAGTCTTTAAAACGCACAAGCACTTGACCATTCTTAAGTGCTGCACTTTGGTAAGCAATATTTGAATTATCTAAGCTTGCTTTAACCTTATCTAAAGTAGATAGATCAGCTTTAACACCTTTCGTTCCCGAAATTTGTACCGCTGGATCTTCACCATAATAGTTAGGTAATGCGTATAAAGCACCAAGGGCGACAATAAACACCACCATCAATGATTTCCACAAAGGGTATTTGTTTAACACAATATTGTCCTTACAGAGACTTCATAGTCCCTTTTGGTAAAACTGCAGTGATTGCACCTTTTTGTACTGTTAATTCAGTACCTTCAGCAACACTCACTACGATGAAATCTTTTTCGTCAGATACTTTAGTAATTTTGCCAACTACGCCGCCTTGAGTTAATACTTCATCACCTTTAGATAATGCGCTCATTAAGCCTTTGTGCTCTTTAACACGCTTTGCTTGTGGACGGTAAATCATAAAGTAAAAAACTAAACCAAATACTGCTAACATAATTAACATTTCAAAACCGCCACCTTGTTGTGGTGCGTCTGCTGCGTATGCTTTACTAATTAAAAAATCCATAAAATCCTCTACTACTTATATTATAATTATTGAAAATTGAAACAATGTATCAAACAATGCTTTGTTGTTATTCTTCTGCTGATGTTTTTAGCTCAGGAACTTCAAGACCACGAATGGCATAAAATTCTTGTACGAATTCATCTAATTTACCTTGCTCAATTGCATCACGCAATCCCTGCATTACTCTTTGGTAAAAATGTAGGTTATGTAATGTATTTAATTGTGAGCCTAAAATCTCATTACACTTATCTAAATGATGTAAATAAGCGCGAGAATAGTTCTTACAAGTATAACAATCACAACCTGGATCTAAAGGTCCGGTATCTGTTTTATGACTGGCATTGCGAATTTTCACAATACCGTTAGTAATAAACAAATGACCATTGCGGGCATTACGTGTTGGCATAACACAATCAAACATATCAATACCACGACGTACGCCTTCAACTAAGTCTTCCGGCTTACCTACTCCCATTAGATATCGGGGCTTATTTTCAGGTATCAAGTCTGTTGTGTGATCTAATACTTTGATCATCTCTTCTTTTGGTTCACCAACCGATAATCCGCCGATAGCATAGCCATCAAAATCAATATCAATGAGTCCTGCAGCAGAGACTTTACGTAAGTCTTCATACATACCACCTTGCACAATCCCAAATAACGCCGAAGGATTATCACCGTGTGCGGCTTTTGAACGTTTTGCCCAGCGCAGAGAGAGTTCCATTGAAACTTTAGCTTCTTCATGCGTTGCCGGATATGGAGTACATTCATCAAAAATCATTACCACATCAGAGCCTAAACTGCGCTGAACTTCCATCGAGCGCTCAGGCGTAAGCATAATTTTGTCACCGTTTGTTGGTGAACGAAATTCAACGCCCTTTTCGGTAATTTTACGCATTTTACCTAAACTAAAGACTTGGAAACCACCTGAGTCAGTTAAAATTGGCTTGTCCCAATTCATAAACCCATGTAAACCACCATGTTGCTCAATGATTTCAGTACCAGGGCGAAGCATCAAATGAAAGGTATTACCCAAAATAATGTGAGCACCGGTATCTTTTACTTCTTCGGTTTTCATGCCCTTAACAGTACCGTAAGTACCTACTGGCATAAATGCTGGAGTTTCAACTACGCCTCGATCAAACGTCAGACGACCGCGACGGGCTTTACCGTCTTTGTTAATTAATTCATATTTCATATTTTACTTTCCTTACCAAACAGCGAAACAGGCTGTAGGTTTTGTTAATGTTACAGAGCGTTACTCGTCGTTTGACGGGTTAAAAACATTGCATCTCCATAACTAAAAAATCGGTATTCATTTGCTATTGCTTGCTTATAAGCATTCATTATGTGGTCGTAACCAGAAAATGCACTCACTAACATCAATAATGTTGATTCTGACAGATGAAAGTTTGTCACTAGTGCATCTATCAATTTAAATTCGTATCCTGGGGTGATAAAAATATCTGTATCACCATAAAATGCAGATAACTCTTTACCTTGCTCTGTAGATTTTTTTGCTGCACTTTCAAGGGAGCGAACCGACGTTGTACCAACGGCAATCACTCGATGACCTGCAGCTTTAGTCGCTTTAATTTGCTCGACTACATCCTGACTTACTTCAACGTACTCTGAATGCATTATATGCTCAGATATTTGGTCAACCTTTACTGGCTGAAAAGTACCTGCGCCAACATGCAAGGTAACAAACGCTAGGTTAACGCCTTTGTCTTTAATTTTTTCTAATAGTTGAGTTTCAAAATGTAAGCCCGCAGTAGGAGCTGCTACTGCACCGGGTTTTTCATTGTATACGGTTTGGTAGCGTTCTCTGTCAGAGTTTTCATCTGGGCGGTCAATATATGGAGGTAATGGCATATGGCCAATATCTTCAAGTACTTCAAGTACTGTTTGTTCGCTGTGAAATTCAAGTTCGAATAACGCTCCGTGGCGAGCAACCATAGTGGCATTGACTTTACCTTCGAGTAAAACTTCATTACCAATTTTCAGTGCTTTACTGGCTCGAACATGAGCAAGTACGCGAGAGTCATCGACAACTCTTTCAACCAAAACTTCTATTTTACCACCCGTAGATTTCACCCCGAATACTCGAGCAGGTATAACCCTTGTATTATTAAACACTAGCAGATCACCAGGTAATAATTTATCGATTATTTGGTTAAACTTAAGATGCTCTAACTCCCCACTATTACCGTCTAATGACAGTAAGCGGCTGGCTGAGCGTTCAGCCTGTGGATAACGAGCAATAAGCTCGGTTGGCAATTCAAATGAAAAGTCAGATACTAGCATGGTTAAATAGGTTCAATTTCAGCTTAAAAAAACGCGTAATTGTAGTGCTGAAAGAGCGTAATAGCAAGGATAATTGTGTAACAACATCTAGCTATTAGGTGCGAGGTAGCAACATAAAGTTTATAACTTTAGGGCGAAAATGTGGTCAACATAGAACAAGCGATTAAATTAGCTAGTTTCTTTTTCTGTTTCGAGTTCATCTTCGGCTGGTGTGTAAAAATTTTTAGGGCAAACTTTAGATTCGATATAGCTGATATCAACCTGAACTTTTTTAGTTTGTGGTTGTTGCTTCTTGCCAGTGATTTTTGTGAAAAACTTCAAGATACTCATACTTAAACTCCTTTTAAGTATCCGCAATAAATTAATTATTTAATGTGCGGATTAATACTACCAAGTGGGTATTAATTATTTTTATTAGCCTACATAGTAGACAGATTTTAATTTATTTCAATTAGTTTTATGTAAAAATAATGTAAACAACATTTATTAACCTTAAAAACAGCCAGTAATAATTCGCAAAACTAGAACAACGCGAACAATTTTGGTTGAAAAACTAGCGCATAGAGCAATATTTGAGCGAACGAACAATTTATTTAAATTTTTTCTTTACCTTTAAAAAAGCATACGTATAATGCGAAGCCATTGCAGGGGTGTAGTTCCAATTGGTAGAACAGCGGTCTCCAAAACCGACGGTTGGGAGTTCGAATCTCTCCACCCCTGCCATTTTCTTCTACCAATATCGAACTATTCAATTCTTATATATTCTATAAATTAATTTAACTCAAGTTAAAATTATTATTTATTAAAACAACTCTCTCAATAAACCAATAGTTAACGAAATAAACACCAAGATAATAATTATTTTGCTGTATTTACTCTGTTCTTTTTCTTCCATCGGTTTAGCGTAACGTTCGCCGAAGTACACCATCAAAGCAACAACAGCAAATACAGCCCCTAAAATTAAAAATAAAGTCATACCTTTACCTAAAAATTAGCACCTAAATAGATTTATCTAAGTGCTTGTTAATATTGATACCAATTTCATTAAATTAGCAGTATCTACTTAGCGGGTTAATCCGCTTCTGAGCCATTGATCATTTCAGATAAATAAGACAGTTTATCCATTGCTAAGCCATGGATAGAACGTCTAGGATAACTACCATCTCGTTTCATTTGGCCAGCCTCTTGACCAAATAATAACTCTAACGCTTGATCAATATTTTCCACTGCATAGATACTAAACTGGCCTTTCGCCACAGCTTCAATGACATCAGGGTCGAGCATTAAGTTCATCTTATTGGTTTTAGGTATAATCACACCTTGTTCACCAGTTAAGCCTTTATCACGACATAAGCGGTAAAAACCTTCTATTTTTTCATTAACGCCGCCAATAGACTGAACTTCACCATGTTGGTTAATAGAGCCGGTGATAGCTAATGATTGCTTAATTGGTAATTTGGTAATTGATGAGATCAACACACAAAGTTCGGCCATTGAGGCACTATCTCCGTCGATATGACCATAAGATTGTTCAATCGCTATATTCGCAGAAATAGATAACGGGAAACCTTGACCGTATTTGTGCCCTAGGTAACCTATGAGTAACAACACGCCTTTCGAGTGAATTGAGCGACCTAACTCAGCTTCTCGTTCAATATCAGTTACTCCTTGGGCGCCAGCATAAACGGTCGATGAAATACGCGCTGGTGTACCAAATACGCTATCACCGATCTCAAGTACAGTTAACCCATTGACTCGGCCAACCTCTTCACCTTGAGTAGAAATAAGTACTTGCTCTTCTTTTATTTCTTGTAGCCAAGTTTCACTTAAGCGTCCTGTACGCCGTGCTTTAGCAGCAAGAGCAGCTTCAACATGAGAGCCTAATATATCGCCCTCTTGCTGTTGTTTACGCCAAATAAAACAGGCTTCATCAAGTAAGTCATTAATTTGCACAATATTGGCTGACAACTTTTCTTGATGCTCGGCTTTTCTTAGCGAGTAACGTACTAATAAGCTTACCGCTTTATCACTCACATCCGGATAATTATGCTTTTGCGCATGCTGTCTTATTAACGTCGCATAGGCTTTGAGATTATCTAAATTATTAACCACGTGCCTGTCAAAGTCGGCTAAGACTCTGAACAGCTCAGTAAACTCTTGATCATATTCTTGTAAGGTGTAATAAATATCTGAGTCACCTAATAAAATTACTTTCACCTTTAGTGGGATCTTTTCTGGTTGTAAACTAATACTACCTGTCCCCATATCAGCATAAGGATGTTCAATTTGAATTTCTTGGGTTTTAAGGGCTAATTTTAATCGTGACCAAATAATAGGTTGTGTTAACAGTTTTTCCGCATCTAATAGTAAGTAACCACCATTGGCTTTATGAAATGCCCCCGCCCGAATTAATCTGTGATTAGTATAAACTGCACCTTGCACTGTTGAATAATCAATACGGCCAAATAAATTTTGGAAGGTTGGGTTTTGTTCATAAACAACCGGAGCCCCGTCGTCTGGATTTCGTGAGACTAAAAAGTTAGGCATAAAATGTTCAATCATCATTTTACGGCAGGCTTTATCATCACGCGATGTGTCACTGCTTTCATCAACTAAAATATCCAATACGGTTTCCGTGATTGAACCTTTTACTTGATGAAGATACTTTAACACCCCTAAATTAGTGGAGAATTCTCTTTCTAATTCTTTAATTAGCGGTCTAATGCTTTGTTCTGCGGTATCATATTTAAGTTTACGGACCGCAACACTAGACTCACGTTTCCAAAGCGGCAGCTCTAATAAAGATTCACTTAACAATGCTTCAAGTTCGGCTAACAACTCATAAAACTCAGTACGCGTTTCTTCCGAAAGCTTGGCAAACTCTTCATCTTTTAAAGGCTTACCATCAACTAAAGGAGAGAAACCGACTTCGCCCTTCTCTTCAAATAAAACTACATTTTTGCTATAAGCATGCGCTTCGACCTGCTCAATTGCCTCGTCGTATTTTTTATTAAAATCACGGTCAATCGATGCTTTTTTTCGTTGATAACCAGGGTTGTCAAAAATCTCTGGAAATAAATCCATCAAGTCGTCAATTAAGGTGCTTATTTTACCTTGCAGTAATTTACCTTCTCCGGCGTTTAAATAGAGTTTTTGCGGGTTTTGGATATCGTCAAAGTTATTGATATAACACCACTCTTCAGCGGTTGGCTCTTGGCTTGCATATTCAGCAAGCATTTGACTTATCAAGGTTTGACGACCTGTTCCAGGCTCACCTTTTGCAAACACGTTGAAACCATTAGAGGTCATTGACAAACCAAAATCTAAAGCTTCTTTTGCACGCTCATGGCCTATAAATTTTTGTTTGGTATTAGTATCGACTTGGCTATCAGTAAATAAGGATTCGGGTAATTCAGCACACAGTTCATTAACTGGAATTTTTAAAGCTTCAACGTTTGCAGTCATCGATTGGGTCTATCCTTGCGGCAATGAAAGATAAGGTATTTTTATCAAAATATAGTTATTACATTACCAATAACAAGCTAAAAAGCAACGTCTATTAGAGATAACATCACAGTTGCTCATTTAAGCAACAATATCTAGGTTATTTTGCTTGTTTTAGAGGCGTTCGTTTAAATTCATTGCCTGAACAGGTTATGCATGAAGTCACGGTACTAGCATGCAATATATCAACGGTTTGACCACATTGTTGACATTCTAATCGACCAAAACCAATAGCATCTCCGGTTTTATATATGCCGTCATGATCAAAGTCGTCAAGCAATTCACTCCATTCAACCTGTGATTGATCGGTCATATGAGAAAGGTGCTGCCACATGCCTTCTTTAATTGATCTCAGATACAAGGAATGTTGCTCTGTTTGCCCCTCCTCTTCACTATTAGCGCTGTGAAACCCGAATAAATCTCGTTTAAAGTCATCTACCGATAATTGGTATTCGTTTACTGATATTTCTTCCGCGGCTTTGATATATTCATTCGCTTTAGCTACCCAGTTAGAGATATTTAACACTTCATCTTTTTTTGCTTGTTGTAGCCAATCATAGAGCTTATCAAAAACACTTTGATACTCGGGGTTTGCTTTAGCCATAAATGTTTACCTTTAAAGTGATTGCTTATAATAAAAGTATAGTCGCTGTATTATATTTTTCTTATAAACAGGCAAACGATAATGGCGATAATTATGTGGTTTTTTCGGTATTTACATCGTTTTAAGCGAGTTCATGATAAATTTGCCAACAATTATCCATTAACTACAGTATTTTGGTTGTTGTTTATAAGCCTAATAAGTTATTCTATAGGTAATATTTTAAATTCAAGTCTAGTGCTAGTTTGGTGTAATTTAAGCAAGTTAATTAAATTTTTATTATCAAATCATAGTACTACCAACGTTTGAGAAAACCGTTAATGGAATCCATTTATAATCCTCAGTCTATTGAACAAAAAATTCAACAGAGCTGGACTGAAAACAAAACTTTTGAAGCAACTGAAATTCCAGGCAAAGAAAAATTTTATTGCTTGTCTATGTTTCCTTACCCAAGTGGCCGTCTACACATGGGTCATGTACGTAACTACACATTAGGTGATGTGATCAGTCGCTACCAACGCTTACAAGGTAAAAATGTAATGCAACCTATGGGTTGGGATGCATTTGGTTTGCCTGCTGAAAATGCGGCAATCAATAACAAGTCAGCGCCAGCTAAATGGACTTACCAAAACATTGATTACATGCGTAACCAATTACAATCATTAGGCTTTGCTTATGACTGGAATCGTGAATTAGCAACGTGTAAGCCTGATTACTATCGTTGGGAACAATGGTTCTTTACTCAGCTTTTCGAGAAAGGCTTAGTATATAAAAAGAATGCAACGGTTAACTGGGATCCTGTTGATCAAACTGTATTAGCCAATGAGCAAGTTATCGATGGTCGCGGTTGGCGTTCAGGTGCAATTGTTGAACGTAAAGAAATTCCGCAGTGGTTTATTAAAATTACTGACTATGCAGAAGAGTTATTAAATGATTTAGACCAACTTGAAGGTTGGCCTGAACAAGTTAAAACGATGCAACGAAACTGGATTGGGCGTTCAGAAGGCGTTGAAATGACATTCCAAGTTGCCGATTCAACAGACAGTTTTGATATTTACACTACACGTCCTGATACATTAATGGGTGTAACTTACGTAGCTCTTGCTGCGCAACATCCATTAGCGCTTGCAGCGTCTGAAAATAACGCTGAACTTGCACAGTTTATTGCTTCGTGCAAAAACAACAAAGCCACTGAAGCCGATATGGCGACGATGGAAAAATTAGGTGTTGATACGGGTCTTAAAGCCATACACCCAATTACTGGCGAGTTAGTACCGGTTTGGACTGCAAACTTTGTGTTAATGGATTACGGTTCTGGTGCGGTAATGTCGGTACCAGGTCATGATCAACGTGATTACGAGTTTGCTGTAAAATATGGTTTAGAGATTAAACAAGTTGTTGCCGCAAGTGAAGGTGACGATATAAACGTTGCAGCTATTACTGAAAAAAATACCTTAGTAAATTCTGGCCAATTCGATGATTTATCTTTCGATGAAGCATTTAAAGCGATTAGCGAATATTTAAGCAATGCCGGTAAAGGTAGCGTAAAAGTTAACTATCGTTTACGTGACTGGGGTGTTTCACGCCAACGTTACTGGGGAACTCCTATCCCTATGTTACGTCTTGCTAATGGTGAATCTGTTGCTGTACCACAAGATCAATTACCCGTTATCTTACCTGAAGATGTGGTTATGGATGGGGTTACCTCACCAATTAAAGCCGATCCTGAGTGGGCAAAAACTACTTATAACGGTGAAGAAGCATTCCGCGAAACAGACACCTTTGATACCTTTATGGAATCATCTTGGTATTACGCGCGTTACTGTAATCCTGATAACGATAAAATGATGCTCGACCCAACAAAAGCTAACTACTGGTTACCAGTAGATCAATACGTAGGTGGTATTGAGCATGCTATTTTACATTTATTGTATTCTCGCTTTTTCCACAAACTAATGCGCGATGTTGGTTTAGTGAACTGTGATGAACCATACAAGAGCTTGTTATGTCAGGGCATGGTATTAGCTGAAACATTCTACCGCGAAGAAAGTAATGGCGCACAAACGTGGATTGCTCCAACAGATGTCGAGGTTGAGCGTGATGAAAAAGGCGCAGTAACTAAAGCTGTATCTAAAATTGATGGCCTGCCAGTAATTTCTGGTGGCATGACGAAAATGTCAAAATCAAAGAATAATGGTATTGACCCACAAGAGGTTATTAACCAATTTGGCGCTGATACCGTTCGTTTATTTATTATGTTTACGTCTCCACCAGAGCAAACCTTAGAATGGTCTGACTCAGGTGTTGAAGGTGCACACCGTTTCTTAAAACGAGTGTGGAAATTAGCTTATGATTTTACAGAATCAGGCCCAGCTGGCAATATTGCTGATGTGCAATTAGAAGCAGTTCATAAAAATTTACGCCGTGAATTACATAAAACTATTGCGAAAGTAAGTGATGACATTGGTCGTCGTAATACTTTTAATACCGCGATTGCTGCCATTATGGAATTAATGAATAACCTTGCTAAAGCTAAACTTGAATCTGAAGCTGATAAAGCTGTGATGAAAGAAGCCGTGCAAGCAATTGTATTAATGCTTACGCCAATTACCCCGCACTTAGGCCATGAATTATGGAACATTGTTGGTGATGGCACTGTTGTTGAAGAAGCATCTTGGCCTGTAGTTGATGAAGCTGCATTAGTGCAAGATGAAAAATTAGTAATAGTGCAAGTAAATGGTAAGTTACGTTCAAAAGTAACTGTTTCAGCACAAGCTTCGCAAGAAGATGTTGAAAAACTTGCATTTGCAGAAGAGAATGTAGTTAAATTCACTGAAGGCAAAACTGTACGAAAAATTATTTACGTACCTGGCAAACTACTTAATATAGTGGCTAATTAATGATAAAAAATGCTGTTTTTACAAAACTAATAAAGCATACAATTGCTACCCTGCTAGCGGTATCTCTGCTTAGCGGTTGTGGCTTTAAATTACGCGGTGATTATCTATTGCCGGAAGAATTTGAAACTTTGTATGTCAGCTCCACCGATAAACACGGTGAGCTCACTCGTATGGTAAAGCAGCATTTAAAAGTTAATGAAGTTAACTTAGAAACAAAGGGCAGCGCAACAATTCCTGAACTACGGATCTTAAACGATAGTTTAGATAGGCGTACCCTTTCTTTATTTGAAAATGGCCAAGTAGCTGAATACGAACTGACTTATACAGTGCGTTACGAAATCCGTTTTTCATACGATAGACCAAGATATTTCCAATTTGAGCTCTATCGCAATTATCAAGATAATCCAGATAGAGCTCTAGCGAAATCGCGAGAGCTTACTTTGCTTCGCACTGAAATGCGCAGTGAAGCCGCAAATAAGATCCTTCGTAATTTAGCCACAATTAAACTATAGATGCGAATTTACCATAGTAACATCAACAATCAATTAGCCAAACCTTTACTTCCGGTTTGGTTAATTTTTGGTGACGAGCCATGGCAAAAGAATAACGGTTTAGATTCAATCAAACAAAGCGCCAAACAACAAGGCTTTGATGAACTTATCCGCTTTACTGCTGATGATAAGTTCGACTGGAATTTAGTTTTACAAGAATACCAATCATTAAGTTTATTTTCGGCACTACGCATTATAGAAATCGATTTAGTAAATAACAAAGTTGATGATAAAGCCACTAAAGTGCTGCTTGAAATAAGCTCACAAATTCAGCAGCAACCGCAAAGCGATGTGCTGCTAATTTTACATGGTCCGAAATTAGAAGGTGCAGCTTCTCGTAAAAAGTGGTTTAAAGAACTAGATAAAGTCGGTTGTTATATTCCTCTGTATGAAATGGAAGGCAAAGGCCTCAATATTTGGTTAAACCAACAATGCCAACAGCTGAAGTTAAAACTTGATAGCCAAGCACAATCTATGCTCGCCGAATTTTTTACCGGCAACTTACCTGCTCTGCATCAAGAATTACAAAAACTGGCTATTTTATTTGATCAGCAATTCATTCGCGTTGAAGACTTAGAGTCATTGTTAATTAAACAAGCGAAGTTTACTCCTTTTCAATTGATAGATGCATTGCTCGCTGGTGATCTTTTTAAGTGCATGAACATGCTCACCCAGCTTAAAAACGAAGGCATTGCCGCCGCACAACTTGTTTGGGTACTTCATAAAGAATTAACACAACTAGAAACCATGCAATCTCGCTTGAACAATGGCGAGAATAATGAAGCACTATTTAAAGAATATCGAGTTTGGGATAAACGTAAGCCATTATACAATAAAGCACTTAATAGTATGACTTTGGCTAATCTAAAACTTGCTAAGCAGCGACTCGCACAAGCTGATTTGGTCAGTAAAACCAGTAGTGACTTTGATCATTATCTACTCTTGTCTGATGTTTGTATTACTGCATTTCACGGTAATATTACCAAGACCATGCCCTTAAATTATGAGCACCTTGCTTAATAATATGTCTCACACCCAGACTAAACATGCTCAGCAAACACCGAAAACAATAGGACTTTTTGGCGGTACATTCGACCCAATTCATCTAGGCCATATCGTGCCGGTTATCGATTTGGCTGCACAAATAAACTTAGATAAAGTGTTTTTAATACCTGCGAACATACCTCCGCACAAATCAGCTGCCAGTGCCTCATCACTACATAGAAAGGCTATGGTTGAATTGGTTTGCACAAAATACCCACTATTTACTCTTGATGACCGAGAGCTTAAGCGCAATAAAGCCTCGTATACCATCGACTCGTTGAAAGAGATAAAGCAACAATTTCCAAATGCTATTCTTTATTTTTTCATTGGCACCGACTCATTTCTAGATCTACCTAGTTGGCATCAGATTGATGAAATAATGAAACTTTGTCATTTTGTTGTGACCACTCGCCCAGGTTACACAGTAAAACTAGAAGGAAAACCTTGGTTTAGTAACAAAGTAACCACTAACCAACAAGAATTCCTAGCATCCCAGTTTGGGAAAATATTCTTGGCAGAAACGGCGCAAATCGATATTTCGTCAACGACATTAAGAGCGCTTTTAAACAAAGAAGATAAATTAGTAGAGCCTTTAACCGATGTGCTCTGCCCTGAAGTACTCGCCTACATTAAAGACAACAACCTCTATTAATACCAATTTAATTAATTAGGTATAATCCATAATCCGACCATTACGAGCGCTTTTTGCAACTTTCAAATGCAAAGATAATGTCAAAATATTTACAAAATTGTACGATATCTATGATCGTAATAGACTTTTCTGTAAATATGCTTAACTTCCCTGTAGAATAACAAGATTAGCAATCCGCTTAATTAAAATGCTCCAAGGACTTTACTTTGCAAACTGAACAATTAATTGAATTCGCACAAGCTGAACTTGAAAATATGAAAGCTCGTGATATCGTTGTGATCAATGTTATAGAAAAAGCCAGCTTTACTGATTGTATGATCGTATGTTCGGGTAATTCATCTAGACATGTACGCTCGATCACTGAAAACTTAAACACCGAAGCGAAAGCCAAAGGGCTTAAAGTTATCGGCATTGAAGGTAATGATATCGGTGAATGGTCACTGGTTGATCTTGGCGATGTTATCGTTCATGTAATGACTGATGATATTCGTGATACTTACAAACTAGAAGACCTTTGGGCAAAAGATCAATAACGCATGCGCATTACCTTAATTGCTGTAGGAAACAAAATGCCGAGCTGGATTGCTCAGGGCTTTAGTGAGTATTCACGCCGTTTCCCTCGCGATTTAAGCTTTGATCTAATTGAAGTTAACCCTGGAAAACGTGGAAAGAATGCCGACATCGCTCGCATTCTAGAAAAAGAGGGTGAACAAACACTGGCGGCTGTACCCAAAGGCAGTAGGATAGTAACCCTTGAAGTTGAAGGTAAGCCTTGGACCACACCTGAGTTAGCCGTGCAATTAGAGCGATGGCAAATGGATGGTCGAGATGTCGCTCTATTAGTTGGTGGCCCTGAAGGTTTAGCTCCTGCTTGTATTCAGGCATCAGAACAAAAGTGGTCTCTATCTAACCTTACCTTACCTCATCCTATGGTTCGCATTATGATTGCCGAAAGCTTGTATCGAGCTTGGAGCATCAATAACAATCACCCTTATCACAGAGAATAACCCGTGGTGAAACGAGTATTCATAAACACCGTTACTATCCACCTCTTAATTGAGAATAAATACGCGTGGTAAAACGAGTATCCATAAAAAACCATAGTGCCGAGGCTAATTTATTTGCTCGCAGAGCATTTCTTACTTTTGTTGGCGTGCTAGTGATGTTGTTGATTTTAATCAACAATGTTTATGAGTTAGAGGTTAATTCATATGAAAAATATCAAACCCGCTCCAATAAAAACAGGATCAAGGTATTACCTGTAGCACCAAATCGTGGCTTAATTTACGACAGAAACGGTGTACTACTTGCTAAAAACAAGCCATTTTATTCTTTATCTATCATTCCTGAACAAGTTAAAAATATTAACGAAACATTAGATAAGCTTAGTAGCATTATCGATATTTCTGATGAACAAAGAGCTAACTTCGTTAAAAACTCAAAACGTACTCGTCGTTTCAAGCCTATTGAATTAATTTCACGTTTAAACGATGAAGAAGTTGCTCGAATATCAGTAAGCCAACACCTTTTCCCTGGTGTATTAATTGACGCACGCTTAAAACGCTATTACCCGTTTGGCGATCTAACCACGCATTCTTTAGGATATGTGGGGCGAATAAATCGTAAAGATTTAATTAAACTCGATCAACAAGGTAAAGCCGATGACTATAAAGCCACCAAAGATATCGGCAAACTCGGTCTTGAAAGATATTATGAAGATACCTTACATGGCACCATAGGTCATCAGGAAGTAGAGGTTAACAATCAAGGTCGTATTCTACGAACGCTTAGCTACAACCCTCCCATTCCGGGTACCGATATTAGCTTAACTCTTGATATAGAGTTGCAAATGATCGCTAAACGAGCTTTAGCTGGAAAGCGTGGAGCTGTTGTTGCTATTGACCCTAGAGACGGTGGAATATTAGCATTTTATTCAAACCCAAGTTACGACGGTAATTTATTTGTGCATGGCATTTCATCAAAAAATTATAAAGCCCTACAAAATCGTAACCGTCCGCTAGTAAACCGTGTGACCAAAGGAACGTATCCTCCGGCATCAACCATAAAGCCATTTTTAGGACTTGCGGGCTTAGATAATCATACCGTTACGACTTCTAGTAAGTTATGGGATCCAGGATTTTTTATGCTTAAAGATGGCAAGCGTAAGTATCGAGATCATTTAAAATGGGGTCATGGTTGGGTTACACTCGAAGAAGCAGTCATGCGCTCATGTAACACTTATTTCTATGATTTAGCATACCGTCTTGGTATCGATAAAATATCTGAAACTATGGCTAAATTTGGTTTTGGCGAATCCACTGGCATCGACATTTACGAAGAAAGCTCTGCAATATTACCAAGTAGAGGCTGGAAGCGTGCTCGCTATAACCAACCTTGGTATCATGGCGATACGGTAAATATTGGTATAGGCCAAGGCTTTTGGACTGTTACCCCATTACAGTTAGCCCAGGCAACATCGATATTAGTAAACAAAGGTAATATTTTCGAACCGCATTTTCTTGCCGCTACGCACGAACCAATATTTTCAGAAGTAGTGAATCCTGAGAATATTGAACTAGATAGCACTGAAGATGCTGCTTTCCTGTCGATTGAAAAAAACATCGTGCCATATACAGTTAATGAAAAACCACCAATTGAACTGAGTAATGATAACAATTGGGACATTATCCTTGAGGCTATGCATAAAACCGTTAGTAAACCATCAGGCACAGGCTTTGGTGCATTTAAAGGCACAAGCTATGATGCCGCCGGTAAATCAGGTACTGGTGAAGTAGTTGGTCGAGCTCAAGATACTGATTATGACGCAACTAAAATTTCTGAAAGTAATCGTGATAACGCCATGTTTATCGCTTTTGCACCTTTTGATGCTCCGGAAATAGTCATTGCTGTAGCTATTGAAAACGTTGCTGTAGGCGGCGGTGGTTCAAATGCGGGCCCGGTAGCAAGACAAATAATGGACCAATATTTTGCCAGTCGAAAGTTGTCTCAAACTAATAATGTCACAGCAAAGGATTAATAGTATTTTATGAATGTCCGCTACGCCGGTAAAGATGAGGCGAAAAAGAAAACATTATTAGAACGAATTCATATCGATTGGCCTTTATTAGTGGTATTGCTGACATTAATGACTTTGGGCTTATTCGTAATTTATAGTGCTGGTGGTCAAGATACTGCGTTAGTTATTCGTCAAATAATTCGTTTAGGTATTGGCCTAGGCGTTATGTTTGTTGTGGCACAAATTCCGCCGATAGTTTACCAACGTTGGGCTGTCGTAGTTTTTATCCTAGGCATATTGATGCTCGTTGCCGTGTTATTATTTGGCCATGTTGGTAAAGGAGCGCAGCGCTGGCTCGACTTAGGCTTTATGAAATTTCAGCCTTCAGAAATTATGAAATTAGTCGTACCTATGACAATTGCATGGTTTATTAGTCAGTACGAGATACCAGCAAAAACCAAACATATAATTGGCGCCTTCATTTTAGTTATGATCCCCACCTTGTTGATTTCTAAGCAACCCGATTTAGGTACTTCATTATTAATCGCAAGTTCAGGAATTTTTGTAATATTTTTAGCAGGTGCAAGTTGGCGTCTGATCGGTATAAGTTTAGGTTTGATCTCTGCTTTTTTACCGATTTTGTGGACTTTTTTGATGAAAGACTATCAAAAGCAGCGAGTATTAACATTTTTAAATCCAGAGGAAGATCCTCTCGGAACTGGTTATCACATAATACAATCAAAAATAGCCATCGGCTCTGGTGGTTTAACCGGTAAAGGCTGGTTACAAGGTACGCAGTCACAATTAGAATTTTTACCTGAGCCGCATACCGATTTTATTTTTTCAGTATTTAGTGAAGAGTTCGGTTTATTTGGCGTGTTAGGTTTACTATTTATTTATTTGCTAATAGTAATGCGTGGTTTGTGGATTGCATATTGTGCACAAGATGCTTTTACTAAACTGCTTGCTGGCAGTTTAACCTTAACTTTCTTCGTTTATGTATTTGTTAATATCGGTATGGTATCAGGCATACTGCCGGTAGTTGGTGTGCCACTGCCTCTGGTGAGTTATGGCGGTACATCTATGGTAACCTTGATGGCAAGCTTTGGTGTTTTAATGGGTATTAGTACCCATAGACGATTAATTTCTTAGCCAAGATAAATATAATTTTTTTAATTTAATGAATTTATTTAGGCAGGCTTATTGAGTCTGCTTTTAAATAACCATACACTCTAGTTAATTATTATCTATTGTGATCAGACTAAACAACGTGAATTTTTTTAAATACCTCTCCCTATTCATACTTACACTGCAATTATTTGCTTGTAATAACACACCATCACGTTACTCACAAAAGCATGACAGCATCCCTACTCGCCTACCTCAAGGGCAAGAACTGCAAGAGCCTGAGCCCAAGGTTGAAACACCGAGCCGCGGCGGTAATAAAAATTATCAAGTATTTGGTCAGCCATATAAAGTACTACCAACAGCCGCAGGTTATATAGAGGAAGGTACGGCATCTTGGTATGGTAATAAGTTTCACGGCCATTTAACTTCAAACGGTGAAACCTACGATATGTATGCTTTTAGTGCTGCGCATAAATCATTACCAATACCAACTTATGCAAAAGTAACCAATCTTGCCAATAATAAGTCAGTCATTGTTAGAGTAAATGATCGCGGACCTTTCCACGGAGACCGATTAATTGATTTATCTTATAGTGCGGCTTATAAACTTGGCTACTTAAACCAAGGTACGGCGAAAGTAAAAATAGAAGCAATCACCGCTGAAAACATTGCTCAATACCAAAAATCAACAACGAATAATTCAAGCCTAGCTTTAAATACCAAGACGAAAGCAGACACAACAAATCCGCAACAATCAAGCAAAGCATCAGTAAAGTCAGCCGATATTTCCTCAACAATAGGGGCAACTGGCAACCGGTTTATTCATGTATTAGTTACTAGAGATAAGCTGCTAGCAGACAATACAGCTAAGGGCCTTAAATTTTTAATGTCTGTACCTGTAAATTTATCAGAAAAGAATGAACTTTTTCGCGTTCAAATAGGACCAATAGATAGTGCCGAGGAAGCAAAATCATTACTGGCAAATATTCAAAAGCAAGGATACCCTGAAGCTTACCCTCTAAAATCACTTAAATAGGTTAAATTCAATAGAATAGGTGGTATACTAATCGATAATTTTTGATTTCGTTAATATCATCTAATTGCGCCATTAGTAGCGTCAGTAACTATGTGGTTTTTGTAAAGGTAATATTAGAATTTGAAACAGTAAAATGATGGTTCATCATTTTAATTTATAACTCATGCAACATTAAATAGTAAACATTACAGGTACGAAATGTCCAATTCAGCAAGTAAACTTATCAATATTTTCAGTGGCTTATTATTAGCTATATGCTCAACTGTGGTCGCGGCAAATAGCATAACTCCAGCGCCACCACAAATTAACGCTGAAGGTTACATTCTTATCGATCATGCAACCGGTAAAGTAATTGCCGAAGGTAATGCTGACATTCAGTTAGAGCCTGCAAGCTTAACCAAAATGATGACCAGTTATATCATAGGTCAAGAAATTGCCGCAGGTAACATTAGTAATTCAGACCAAGTACTCATTAGCGAAAATGCTTGGGCTAAAAACTTCCCTGATTCTTCAAAAATGTTTATTGAAGTAGGCACTGAAGTATCTGTTGACCTTTTAAACCAAGGTATCATTGTAACTTCAGGTAATGATGCGTGTGTTGCTATGGCAGAACATATTGCTGGTAGTGAGAGTGCTTTTGCTGACTTAATGAATGCTCATGCGGAACAGCTTGGTATGGCTGGTTCAAGTTTTGAAAATGCTCATGGTTTAAGTGGCACTAATCATTTCAGTACTCCTCGCGATATGGCAACTTTAGCTAGCGCTTTGATCCGTGATGTACCAGAAGAGTATGCAATTTATAAACAAAAATCGTTTACTTACAACAATATTAAGCAATATAACCGCAATAGCTTATTGTGGGATAAAAGCATGAACGTTGACGGTTTAAAAACTGGTCATCATTCAAAAGCGGGTTATAACTTAGTAACCAGTGCAACGAAAGGCGAAATGCGCTTAGTAACCGTGGTAATGGGTACTAAAAGCGAACAAGCTCGTAAAATTGAAAGCAAAAAATTATTAAACTACGGTTTCCGTTTCTTTGAAACAATAACGCCATATAAAGCCGGTGAAAGTTTTGCGACTAACCGTGTTTGGATGGGTGATATTAAAGAAGTCGATTTAGGCATTTTAGCGGATACCGCAATTACCATCCCACGCGGTCAACGTAAAAACTTAGAAGCAAACTTTGAGTTAGACACACAATTAACTGCGCCAATCGCCAAAGGCGAAGTAGTTGGTAAAGTGTTTTTACAACTTAATGGCGAAGACGTTGCTGAGTATCCTTTAGTTACTTTACAAGAAGTAAACGAAGGAAGCATGTTCAGCCGCTTAGTAGACTACGTAAAATTACAATTTCAGTAAGCTTTAACTTAGTTAATACATGACTGATATTGTCTATCTAAATGGCGAGTTAATTGCCAAGCACCAAGCAAAAATCTCGATCTTAGATCGAGGTTTTTTGTTTTCTGACGGCATATATGAAGTCATTCCTGTCTACAGCTCTACCCCTTTTCGGTTAGAGCAACACTTATCTCGCCTGCAATATTGTTTAGACCAATTAAGCATTATTAACCCACATTCAAATATTGAATGGAAAAATATTATCCGCACCCTAATTGAACGTAATGGTGGCGGTCACCTTTCGATATATATGCACATTACCCGCGGCGTAGGCGTAGATAGAAACCATATTGGTGGCGAATCTTTATCACCAACGGTGTTGGTGATGGCAAGCCCATTAACCATAAGTGAGCAAGCAATTCAAACCACAACGGCAACTTTATTAGAAGATACCCGTTGGCACCATTGTGATATTAAGTCAGTGGCCTTATTAAGTAATGTCATGCTGCGTAATCAAGCAGAGCAGTTAGGCCACGGCGAAGCTCTTTTACATCGTAATGGCGTGGTAACAGAAGGCTCTACTTCGAATGTGTTTATTGTAAAGCACCGAGAGGTATATACACCTAAGCAAAGCAACTTGATCCTTGGTGGTATAACACGCGATGTTATTATTGAACTTGCAGAAAATGCTGGCTTAAAGTTACATCAAGAAAATATTTCGAAACAGCAATTGCTCAATGCAGATGAAGTGTGGATCTCAAGTTCAACTAGAGAAATTTCACCTGTCACCGCTATTGATGATAAAATAATCGGTAATGGGGAAATTGGCCCTGTTGCTAAAGCGCTCCATAGTGAGTTTCAAACATTTAAAAAGTCCCTTATTCGCCACTAAACGAATAAGCCAGTTAAGAGAATATTATGAAAACAAAATTCAATGAATTACTTGAATTTCCATGCGTACTAAACTTTAAAGTGATGGGAATTGCTGTAGAAGAATTACCTGACTTGATCATTGCTGTGCTGCAAAAAGATACTCCGGGTGATTACGTTCCAAAAATAAAGCCAAGTAGTAAAGGTAATTACCACTCTGTTTCTATTCCTATTCGAGTGACGAGCCAAGAGCATATAGAGAAACTTTACAAAGAGTTATCAGCAATTGAAGAAGTGCGTTACGTTTTATAGACAGTTTCAATAACGAGCATTGCTGCATAACTGTAGATTTTTCTACATGAACGGCTATAATGCCGCCATATTTATTAAAGAGATATCGTTTTGACACAACCATTAGTAATTCGCCAATTAGGTGTTATGGACTATGAAACGGTTTGGCATGCTATGCAAAACTTTACCGACACTCGCGATGATAGTGTTGCCGATGAACTTTGGTTAGTTGAACACCCTCCAGTGTTTACTCAAGGACAAGCAGGTAAAGAAGAGCACTTATTGATGCCAGGTGATATTCCCGTGGTTAAAGTTGACCGTGGTGGACAAGTGACTTATCACGGCCCTGGTCAGCAAGTTTTGTATCCGATGATTAATATACGTCGACGTAAAATGGGCGTAAGAGAATTGGTTACCTTGATCGAAAACAGTATCATTAATATGCTGGCGAAATACGATATTGTTGCTGCTGCTAAACCGGATGCTCCCGGTGTGTATGTAGGCGATAAAAAAATTGCATCACTCGGTCTTCGTATTCGTAAAGGTTGCTCATTTCATGGGCTAGCCATTAATGTAAACATGGATATGGAACCATACCACCGCATAAATCCTTGTGGTTATGCCGGCTTAGAAATGATCCAGACAAGTGATCTTGGTGGTCCAGATAACGTTACTGAAACTGGTAAAGGTTTAGTAACAGAATTACAAAAATTATTCGATGCTGAACAAGTCAGCTATGAAACAGGTTTAACACAGTAATGACTAAAACAACGGCTACAGAAAAATCAACTAGAGTAGCGCCAGGCACTAAAATGCGTGACGCTGATAAAATGGCGCATATTCCAATTCAGGTTATTACATCTGAACGTGAAACCATGTTGCGCAAGCCTGATTGGCTGCGTATTAAATTGCCTCGTACTACAGATAAAATTGATAAGATAAAATCGGCACTACGTAAGCATGATTTGCATTCCGTATGTGAAGAGGCCTCATGCCCTAACCTTGCTGAGTGTTTTAACCACGGCACGGCTACTTTTATGATCTTAGGTGATATTTGTACTCGTCGTTGTCCATTTTGTGATGTTGGTCATGGTCGTCCATTACCCGCTGAGTTAGAAGAGCCGAAAAAGCTTGCCTTAACATTAAAAGATATGGATCTAAAATACGTTGTTATTACTTCAGTAGACCGTGATGATTTACGCGATGGCGGAGCACAACAGTTTGCAGATTGTATCAATGAAATTGCCATTCATTCACCAAAGACTAAAGTCGAAATTTTAGTACCTGATTTTCGTGGTCGTATGGACCGTGCATTAGATATTTTAAATGCTGCGCCTCCACATACATTTAACCACAACTTAGAAACAGCTCCTCGCCTTTATCAAAAAGCTCGGCCTGGTGCTAACTACCAGTGGTCATTAGATTTATTGAAAAAGTTTGGAGAAGCAAACCCAACAGTGCCAACTAAATCAGGCCTTATGGTTGGTTTAGGTGAAACTAACGAAGAAATTCTAGAAGTGATGCGCGACCTTCGTGCACACGGCGTGAAGATGTTAACTATTGGTCAGTACTTACAGCCAAGTAAGCATCACTTACCAGTTGAACGTTACGTTCACCCAGATGACTTTGATATGTTCAAACGTGAAGCTGATGCAATGGGGTTTGAACATGCAGCCTGTGGTCCATTAGTTCGCTCTAGCTACCATGCTGACAAACAAGCCGCTGGTGAAGAAGTTAAGTAACTTTCAGTGGTAGTAATTACAAAAAAAAGCGCATTTAGCGCTTTTTTTATATCTGCTGTTTAGCTCCACCAATTTCATTACTTACTTACTTAGCAAAATTGGTATTACATACTAATTTTAACGCCAGAAATTTCATCATCTTGGTACTTTGCTTTGCACAAAAATAATCGCTTACTCTTAATGTTTTTACTAATAAAGTAGCGTTTAACAGCTTTGGCTCTATCGCTTGCAAGTTCAGTTAGTAATTGATTAATTCCTTTCTCATCAACTGTGGATGGTGCTGATGATCCACTTGTCGCGGTAGGAGCTGACAATGTTGTGGCTGGTGTTGCTATTGGCGTTAGTAAAATTTGTTCTTTATCTTTTGCATTACTAAATCCGCACAAAGATAAGTTAATTTGCTCTCTTTGTATTAAAAGCCCAACCAACTTATCAGCATATGCTTGCTGCTCCGCACTAAGCTCTACCGCATTAACAGGGAATGGCATAGGTTCAAAGTTAACGTTATTGCTTTCGTCAATTAAATATTCAGCAGCGAAGACTACTGTACTATAAGGCTGTAATGTATGCTTTAGAAATGCCAGAGAGCCTTTTTGTAATGCCTTTGATAAAGCCATTTGAATCATAGGCTGTAATCCAACTTCAGAACTACTTAAATCCCCTTTTACAGGAACCTCCAAATCAATAGTCCTATCACTATTTTCTAACATGCTTATCGCCATAGGTAACGGCATTAAGTCTGATAAGGTATTTTTATCTTGACCTACTTCTTCAATTTCAATTTTACGAATGACAAGTACATTATTCATATCAATAATATTATTCTCTATCGCTAAGTCAAACTCATGATCAAGCTGACCGCTGAGAAACTGATACCCGATCACGGTTTCAACGAAAGGTGATATTCTGGCCAATGATATTTCATCAATGTGGCCACTAGCTTTAATAGATGGCTGTGGAGCAAAAAACTTGCCACCTCCATTAATATCTATGCTGGTGAACTCACCTACTTTAGCTTTTAAGGTGAACTTAGACTCGTTACTGGGATCAGATGGACTTAATTGCTGCACGTTCAATTCATCGATGAAGATATCTCGGCGGATCTTATGCTCTGCTGTCTCTTGAGCGACATGGATAACGCTACCCTGACTTAAATCAAGCTGATTTAAGCGAATACTAAAAGGCGGTTTCTGCGCATTTTCGGCTTCATCTTCTGTGATGTTATTCTCTGCAGATGCTGGAGGTTGCTCATTTTCATTTAATGTCGATAAAAATGCATTTAGGGAAGTGATTTCTGCAATTTTATAGTCATTCTCTAAATTCAAAATGCTGGTTAGCTCTGACAATACTATTTGATCAAGGCTAAGTTCATTATCGATTAAATTTAATTTGGTATTTGTTAGCTGTACTTGTTTAAAGTAAGCGAGGTGCTTATCTTTTTCTTTAGTACTTTTTAAAGCGAGTGCGTTAAGATCGTTTATTTTTAAGGAATCAAAGGCTAAGTTGGTCTTCTCATCTACGGACAGGTTCGTTAATTCTAATGTATCAAAATCGAATAATGAGTAGTCTTGCTGGGTATCAAAAGATTTAAATGCAGACAATGTGCTATCTGCATTCACAATATAAGAAAGATCAGAGCCATTCATATCTATATCTGAACTCAGTTGTACCTGTAACGAGTTAGTAGACATGCCTAGAGGTAAATATTGAGCCTTTAATTGCTCTAATGCTACTGCGCCATCCACTTTCATTATAACTTGCTGCTTACTTAATCTAGAGCCGTCATAGTTTAGTTTCGCATTGAATAAGCCACTAAATTGTGAAAACTGCTTGGGAATATACTGTTTAAAGTCTGCTAGCTGTAAATTAGTTATGGCAATAGTCCCCTTAGCTGTAGGAGTAGATGCTAATGGCTTAGCTTGCAGATTGATATCTATAACGGCTTGATTAAATTTTGCTTTAACGACCAACTCTGCGGGATAATCATGCCAGGTAGATAAACGAGTTAAGGTGAACTCTTCAATATTTAATTTGGATTTAAGTTTAGCTAACTGAATATCGACGGAAATATTACTGAAACGGATTAAATCTACGTCGAGTTTTGGAAAAGCGATTGCTTGCGCAGTTTCAGAGTTTTCCTCAACTGCTTTATTATTTACTATTGGGATGACAACTTCTAAATTACCCTCTTCATCCTCAATAATGGCAAGATTAGTATCTCTTAATTCAATTAACTCGGTTGCTATGCCTCCACTAAAAATCCCCTGCCAGCGGTAATCTGCCCGCATTAAACCAACGGCTAACTTCTCCTTACCATTATGCCTTAAGTTGACATGTTCAATTTCAATGCTGCCTTTAAATATATTTAAAGAAATAGCTTCAATAGTTACGTCATCAAAACCTTGTTTTTCTATGTTGCTAATAATGACACTTTTAACCACATAAGGAAGAGCGACAATAAGCAGAATGAATAGACTAAGGGTAATTAGTTTACCTTTATGGTTTAGGGCAAAGTGTTTCATTAAATTCCAAGCAGAGAGTTTTTATCATGAGCAATGTTGTTTAAATAAATAATAGCACCGATAAAAAAAATGCCGCACTAATTACAAAATTAGTTACGGCATTTTCTTAACTTAATTACTAAACAATTAATCAGTAATTAATCAGTAATAATTGGCGTTGGACAATTTACATCACGGTTTTGTGCAACATGACGTAAGTAGTGATCCATTAAAGTAA
Source organism: Thalassotalea sp. (assembly GCA_029237915.1). GTDB lineage: Bacteria > Pseudomonadota > Gammaproteobacteria > Enterobacterales > Alteromonadaceae > Thalassotalea_A. The sequence continues at coordinate 44,785 of JAQWHD010000014.1, forward strand.
TTGCCATCATAGCTTCAGCAATTGGCACCGCACGAATACCCACACATGGGTCATGACGACCACGGGTAATGATATCAGCAGGCTCACCTTTAATATTTATGGTTTTACCGCTAACACCAATACTTGATGTTGGTTTCATCGCAATACTTGCAACAATGTCTTGTCCTGAAGTTATGCCACCTAAAATACCGCCAGCATGATTAGATAAGAAGCCTGTAGGCGTCATTTCATCACGGTGCTCTGAGCCACGTTGATTAACCACTTCAAAGCCGTCACCAATTTCAACACCTTTAACGGCGTTAATGCTCATTAATGAATGAGCAAGTTCAGCATCTATGCGGTCGAATACTGGTTCACCAAGTCCAACAGGGACATTAGATGCCATAACTTTAACGGCAGCGCCAATTGAATCTTTCTCTTTTAAAATAGCTTTAAGTAATTCTTCTAAGCTTGCCACTTTACTAGCATCAGGGAAAAAGAATGGGTTATTTCTGACTTCATTCCAATCGTATTGCTCGGCAACTATATCACCGATTTGACTTACGCAGCCTTTAATTTCAACGCCAAGTTTTTCTTTTAAGTATTTCTTCGCAATAGAGCCAGCCGCAACTCGCATTGCCGTTTCGCGTGCTGAAGAACGACCACCACCACGATAATCACGGATACCATGCTTTTGCCAATAAGTGTAATCGGCATGACCTGGGCGGAACATTTGCGCAATTTCACCGTAGTCTTTTGAACGTTGATCGGTATTTTCAATCATCAATCCGATAGGACAACCTGTGGTTTTACCTTCAAATACGCCTGATAGAATTTTAACTTGGTCAGGTTCACGGCGCGCAGTAGTAAAACGCGAAGTCCCTGGTTTACGGCGGTCAAGGTCGAATTGCAAGTCGTCTTCGCATAATTCAATTCCAGGTGGCACGCCATCAACAATAGCACCTAGTGCTAAACCATGGCTTTCTCCAAACGTTGTTACTGTAAAAACTTTTCCTATTGTATTACCAGCCATAATTTATTTGCTCACCTTTTGCTTAAATAATTCTTTATGTTGTTCTAATTGTTGTTTTGTTAATTGGAATACGCCTAAACCACCACGTTCAAATTCAATCCAATTAAACTCGACTTCTGGGTAGAGTGCTTGCACGTGGATCATCGAATTACCCACTTCACAAATTAACGTACCATTATCGGTTAAATACTCACTAGCCTCGGCTAAAATCACCCGCACTATATCCAAGCCATCATTGCCACAGGCTAAGCCCATTTCAGGTTCATGATGAAACTCATCAGGCATATCACCCATATCTTCTGCATCTACATACGGAGGGTTGCTGACAATAAGATCATATTGCAGACCTGCAACACCCGAAAAGATATCAGATTTGATTGCACGAACTCGCTCATCAAGTTCATGATTATGAATATTTAGTTGGGCAACATCTAAGGCATCATCGGATAAATCAACGCCATCAACCACTGCATCAGGAAATGCATAAGCACTGGCAATAGCAATACAACCGCTGCCGGTACATAAGTCTAAGATGCTGTGAGGTTGATGTTCTATTAACCCAGCAAAGCCGTTTTCGATAAGCTCGCCAATTGGCGAACGAGGTACTAGCACTCTTTCATCAACGTAAAATGGTAGACGACAAAAGTAGGCTAAATTTGTTAAATATGCTGCAGGGATACGTTCATCGATACGACGCAGGACAAGATTAATCACCGCCATTTTCTCGGTTTTTGTTAACCGAGTTTGCATGATCGAGTCATCAAGATTATCAGGAAGATGCAAAGCAAATAATGCTAAGCTTACCGCCTCATCCCATGCGTTAGTTGCGCCGTGACCATAATATAAGTCAGATTCATTAAATCGGCTCATGCTCCAACGCAAAAAATCGGCAATGGTATGTAAGTCTGTTGTGACTTCTTCAATATTAACTTCTAGCAAAAATAATCTCCTAATATCGATTAACCTTTTATTTTTCAGTCGCCTTAATTTACACTTAGGTCATGAAATTTAAAAATCTTCTAAACGACAATGATAAAAACCTATTCAAACAAGAGATAGGCAAGGTGAAAGCGCTTAAGCAAAACACCACTGATGATGAAAACCTATTTAAACAACAAATAGGTAAGGTGAAAGCACTTAAGCAAGACACCGTTCATCCACAAACGTTAACAAGTAAAAAGCACATCAAACGCCAACAAGAAAAACAAGAGTTTGAAAAACAGCAGTTTTTCTTTTCTGATGAATTTGAGCCCAATTTAGAGTCACATGGCCCAATGAAATACGTCAGAGAAGATGTTGATAGTTTTGAGGCTAAATTACTTCGTCGTGGAGAATATACTCCTGAGCTTATTTTAGACCTGCATGGCCTTAAACAACAAGAGTCAAAACTCGAAATTGCTGCATTAATTTCAGCTTGCCATAAACAACACGTTCATTGTGTGTGTATTATCCATGGTATTGGTAATCATATTTTGAAAACCAAAGTGCCACATTGGTTGGTACAACACCCTGATGTAATGGCTTTTCACCAGGCACCACTTGCTCATGGCGGTAATGGTGCATTACTTGTTTTGATAGATTTAAAAGAAGATATGTTCTGTAAAGATCTTTAAAATCATAAATTTCAGAACTATCTAAGAACAAATTTATCTAGCAAAATCATCAGGGCTAACCATTTTGGTTAAGCTGCCAGACATCATTTGCGTATCGTATTCAATTTTTGCTATTGAAGCGGTCTGAAATAATGGACAATGACTTTCAGCTGTTAGCTCTGCCGTTAGATAACAAACCAATGGCATATGCGAAACAATTAAAATATTTTGATAAGAGCTACTCGCTAATAAACCATCGATATAATCATGAACATCTTTAGCATTTCCCTCAGGAGTTATGAAACTAATCGTTTCTAAGGCTATCTCTACCTGTAGTTCATCTAATAAAGCTTTCGCGGTTTGCTGTGCACGTATGTATGGGCTTACTAAGATCAAATCAATTGCTTGATTCTCAATTTTAAGCCATTTTGCCATTACCTTGGCTTCTAAAATCCCTAACTCAGATAACTCTCGCTGCGCATCAGAGGATGCCTGTAATACTGCGTCGCCATGACGCATAATAAATAAATTCATTTAGTTAGACTAATTCTGTAATCACGTAGTGATACTAGGGTTGTTTATAACATGCAATAATAGCTGTAGTTCAATACTATGCAACAGATTTTACAAACAAATGTACAGAAATTTGGTTTATCAGTTATATTAGTATTATATATAAGGAATATTTCCTCTTGTCAGCTTAAGATGTTCACATCTGACTAAAATAATAATGACCGATTCTGACTACTGGAGCTGAATTTGATTCAAAGTCCCAATGACCTAAAACGTTATAAACCTATTACACTTGATAATGGTTTGCGTGTGTTATTGGTCGAAAATCAAGGTTCAAATCGAGCGGCTGCATCTTTGGTGGTTAATGCTGGTCATTTTGATGATCCTGTTGATAGACAAGGTTTGGCTCACTTTCTTGAACACATGTTATTTTTAGGTACCGAAAAGTACCCTGAAAGTGGCGAGTATCAGCAATATCTTAGCCAACATAGCGGTGCAAATAACGCATGGACAGGCACTGAACATACCTGCTTTTATTTTGATATTAATCATCAACACCTGGCTCCTGCTCTTGATCGCTTTAGTCAGTTTTTTATTTCCCCCCTGCTATCACAAGAGTTTATCGAGAAAGAACGTTTAAATATCGACTCTGAATTTAAGTTAAAACTTAAAGATGATATGCGCAGAATTTACGATGTGCATAAAGAAACGATCAACCTAAAACATCCATTTAGTAAATTTTCGGTGGGTAGTATTGATACCTTGGCCGATAAAGAAAACCGTTGCCTTAAAGACGAAGTAAACTTGTTTTATCAAACCTATTATTGCGCAGATAGAATGACGCTCGCAATTGAAGGGCCACAATCAATAACTGAATTAGAGTTGCTTGTAAAAGAAAAATTCTCTGCAATTAAAACATCCGGCAGGCCAAAACCTGCAATTGTAGAGCCTTTATATAACCAGGGAAATTTAGGTTTACAGATTAATATTAAGCCAGAAAAAAACGACAACAAGTTAATTTTAAGCTTTGCTATGCCAGGCATTGATGACGTTTATAAAGACAAGCCCATCACTTATCTCAGCTATTTAATTGGCCATGAAGGTGAAGGCAGTATTCTATCGTACCTTAAGAAGCGTCAATGGGCGATGGCGCTGACTTCTGGTGGCGGCATTAATGGTTCGAACTTTAAAGATTTCAATATCAGCATTCGCTTAACCGAACAAGGCGAGGAAAATATCAATGAAATCATATCTCTAGTATATGCCTATATTAATTTGATCAGAGAAGATGGTATCAACCAAATATACTTCTCAGAAAAAAAAGCTATTTCTGAATTTTCATTTCAATACCAAGAAAAATTAAAACCAATTGATTCAGTTAATCAATTGTCGGTAAATATGCAGCATTATCCCGAAGAATATTATATGTACGGCGATTATGTAATGGATGAATTAAACCCCAGTTTGATGGAGCAATACTTGGGCTATTTCACTCCCCAAAATATGCGCGTCATCTGCATTAATCAACACCAACAAACAGATCAAACAAGTTATTGGTATCAAGTACCTTATGCCGTAAAAAAACTATCCGCTGCACAAGTAAACCAATGGAGTTCAAAACCGGCTTTTACAGAGCTGGCATTACCTAAAGCAAACCCTTACATAGTTGAAAAACCATTTTTAGTTGCTCCCGACGACAAACCGAGAAAGCCAGCTAAGTTACTTAGCAAGCCTGGACTAAATATTTGGTTCAAACAAGACAGCTCGTTTTTCGTCCCTAAGGGCCAAATATTTATTGGTATCGACTCTCATGTGGCAATAGAGAGTAAGAAAAATATTGCCATGACACGCCTATTCGTTGAGCTATTTTCTGATGCAGTGCTTGAACAAAACTACCATGCCGAGCTTGCGGGTATCCACTACCACCTGTATCCACATCAAGGCGGAATGACACTTCAGCTTTCAGGGATTAATGAGAAACAGCCCCTACTATTAAAAAATTTACTACAAAATTTAAAAGATCATTCATTAGCAGTAGACCGTTTCCACTTATTTAAAAAGCAACTAATAAAAAATTGGGGCAATGCCGATAAAAGTAAATCGATATCACAATTATTTGCTAAATTAAGTGCACTAATGAAACCCTACGGTCCCAGCGGCATAGAGTTAGCAATTGCTTTAACAGCAATTACCTATGATGATTTCACTGACTTTTGTCATCAGTTCTTCTCGCATTTATGTATTGAAGCCTTCATTTATGGCAATTGGTTAGAGAAAGATGCCGTTGCCATGGCAAATCTTATTGATTCCGAATTAACCGAGCATATTGATGTAAATGCAAAAGTGAATTGCGCAGTCATAGATTATAAAGAACAAGGCTCGAAGTTAATATCACAAGTGCTACCCACTCATGATTACGCCAGTATTTTATACTTTCCAATGGAAACTAACGATATTAAAACAATAGCCAAAACTATGGTTACTAGTCATTTGATATCCCCACAATTTTTTCATCAAATGCGCACAGAAAAACAATACGGCTACCTAGTTGGCGTTGGTTATATGCCGATGAACCGCTTTCCTGGCATAGCATTTTACATTCAATCACCTGACAGTACCCCCGTAACTTTATTCGAAGCAATGGAAGAGTTCATAACAAACTTTCAATGTTCCGTAGCAGAAACCGAATGGCAACACTTACAACAAGGCTTAATTGGGCAACTGCAAGAAAAAGACACCAGCCCAAGAGTAAAGAGCCAGCGTTACTGGATGAGCATTTGTAATAAAGATTATTACTTTGATCAAAAGCAGCAATTAATTGATGCCATAAATAATTTAACCCTAGATGACATACAAGCTTTTATCACAACTAAACTTTCAGACATTAACGCGCCTGACAAAATTTGCTTAGCTTCTTTAAAGGCTGATGATGAGCTGGTTTCCCTACCAAAAAACTATAAAATAATTAACGATATCACTAAGTTCCACACCGAAACCAAGTACAAATACTAAACGATCATTACCCTCAATAATTTAACAAGATTTTCACCTTTTAATCCCCCGCTAATTGCATTAAGATAATCATTGGAGTTATTACAAATATTCAAAGCCTGAGAGCTTTATTAACACGGTAGTTAAAATAATAAATCTGTGCAATTTATAAAAAATAATAATAAAAACAGTCCAACACTACATTTACTAAAATTCCTTTTAGCGATTTTTATCACCT
>JAQWHD010000027.1 GCA_029237915.1 Thalassotalea sp.
TCGATCATGAAAGAACCAGCCATATACATCATAACAAACACTACCAATAGCGTTTTATATATCGGTGTTACTAGCAACTTAGTTCAGCGAATATATCAACATAAAGAAAAGCTTATAGGTGGATTTAGCAAACAATACAACCTGTTTAAACTAGTATATTTCGAACTTTATGATGATATGGAAAGTGCAATACAAAGAGAGAAAAGACTTAAAGTTTGGCAACGAAGTTGGAAAGAAAGATTAATTCGAAATACAAATCCAAAATGGAAAGATTTATACCAAGAGCTTCTTTAATTTTTTTATAGTCACAGCATGCGTGAGAGGGTCCCATCCAAAAGCACGATGGGATGACGCGGTTAATTGTTTCTTTGATTGTTTAAGCTACTAGTTTAGTAGGGCTGCTGCTCGCTCTTTACGGCCCTTACGTCAAAACTACATCCAAGCGTAGCTTAACTTTAAGAAAGCAGTTCGTTGCTCTTGTTTTAAGCTTTTTAGTTTTTGGTTTTCTATCGAGCTGTCAGAATATCCCAAGAAAAATACGGTTTGCGGATTAAGCTTATAAGAATAAATAAGTTGTGAAGCAAGGCTGTCTTGTTGTTCGGATTCAATAAATACATCAGGGTTGTTATCTTTATTGAAATCAGTTTGTGTGTACACCATGGTTAATCTTAAATAACTATTTACATCAAACATGTAGGTTAGTCGGGCATTGGTGATGTTTTCTCTGTAAACGTAGTCGTTATCAGCTTCTAGTTCTGCATAGGTGTAGCCTAAATCTAATTCTAAATGCTCTGACATGTTATAGATAACGCGAGGGCTGAGTTCAATAATGTCACCTAAGCGGTTATTATCATAATCGATTGCTTCGCCAAGTAAGGTAAACGTTTCTAGATAAAGGTTTGCTCTAGGTTGAAAACCTAAATACAGTTGAAGCTGGTTTTGTTCAAACATTGTGGTGTTGTTGTCAATGGCATTATCATTAGTGTTAAACCTTAAGCCAACACTATCTTCTTGTGAAATAATAACGTCAAACAATGACTGCATAGGGCCTTGGATAGTAAAGCTTGCTGCTGAACGTTTTGAAATTAACTGGTCATTTTGGTTATGGGTAATTTGGTAATTAGCGCCAAGCTTTATTTCTGTCCACCAGGTGTTTTCACCATAAAGGGTGTTTACGATATCCGTAGTAAACTTTTTAATATCGACTTTTGGCATGTAACCTAGATCCGCGCGAAAATCTTTGCCTATATCTTCATAATTTACATCGACAAGCCAAAACTCGCTATTGTGCTCAAAACCAAGTTTGTAAGCTTGGTCACTGAATTCATCATCATACTTACCAATCAAACTTGGTAAATAACAATCATCATTTGCACACCAATAATCATACAACTCGATCGGGTATTGAGTTTCAGAGGTTAATGCTTGGGCAGTAATGGAATTACTAACATTTAATTTGTACTTACCATCAACCCCTGTAACGAAGTTATGGTAGCTATCTGATTCACGTAATGTTGAAATAAAACCAAAGGAAAGATCTTGGTTAACGTCATAACGATAGCGAAGTGCGCCAGAATAACTTTCTTCATCTATTGTTTCTGGTAATGAATAGGTATTACCAGGCAATATTATATTGGTGGCATTGTCTTTGGTCATGAAAAAACCAAATGAAGAGTTATCTAATCGACCAGTTAACTTAGTACCAAAGTCAGGATCTGCAATATTACGGGTATATACTAAATTGAATTGGCTAGAAAAATATTCAGAATTATCTAAAAAGAAAGGACGTTTTTCATCATAGAACAATGCATATTTTTTATTAACTTGCAGCTGTCCTGAATCAGATTCAACAGTAGAAAAGTCAGGATTAATCGTGGCGTTAAGCATTATATCTGGGGTGATACCCCAACGCACATTTAAACCTAAATCGATATTATCTTCAGTTTGCCAATTTTGGTCATTATAAACGTCTCTATCTTCATTACGGCTTGCGACTACTGACGGAGTAACTAATAGGTTTTTGCCTAATTTAGCTTGTTCAAAGCCCTGTACTGGTACCATCTGGCAACTCCAACATGAATTGTCTCGGTCTAAAGCAATGTGAGATATTCTTAATATGTTGTCTCTTGGGTAAACTCGAATTAACTCGATGCCCCAAGTTTTTATATCACTACCTTCTTCAAAATTTAACTCACGATAAGGGATTGCAAACTCAACTTGATAGCCATCATCGGTTACCTTGCCATAAGAAGTCCAGATGGCATCCCACAGAATGTTATCGTCACCTGTCATTTCATTGACTATGCCATCATTTTGTACACCATACGGATTTACAAAAAACTTGTATGCAAGACGGTGATCGTTAAATGTGTCTAGCTTTACACCAACAATATCATCAGCGAAGGCTTCATCATGATCACGAAGGAAGCCTTGGATTTTTTCTGGATTAGGATCGTGGGCTTTAAAAGCAAAGTAAACATTAACCCCATCTTCAAAAATATAGGCTTCAGTCTTTACTGGACTAGGGGTGTTGTCGTATGGGTAGTTGACTATATTAAGATCAATACGTTTTGCTTGTTGCCACACCGGCTCATTTAGTTCGCCATCAAAAACGATGTCGGACTTTATATGGGGTATGGTTAATGTTTGTTGTTGGGCAACAGTTTGAAAAGGCAAATTAGCAAATAATATCAATGCACTGATATACTTAGCACCTTTTCTTAGCAAAATCATGACTACTTCCTATGTCTGCTTTTATTATTATTTAGGTGATGAACTACGTTCTTCCAAGAACATATTTTGTAACATTATTTATATCGTAAATATGAAGTTGTTGTCAATCTGTAATGTGTTGTTTCATATATTAAAAAATTATTTATTTATAATATATTATTTCTATTTTACTCTATAGTAAATAACAGTATATTAACCTTAAATCTATATCAGGTTATAAACACAAGTAACGCGAGGCTCAAATTGTCATTAACATTAATCGACTACGCTGCATTGGCTATATTTTTTACTTCCTGGATTGGATATACCCAGTTTGCTAGGATTAAAGCAAAAAATACTGCCTGTATCTCACGGTGTTTACATCAACATCGTTTAATTTGGATGCGTCAAATTTTTGATACCGATATTCGTATATCCCATGCCTCACTATTGGCTAACCTTGAGCGTAATGTTGCGTTTTTTGCTTCAACTACCATGCTGGTCTTAGCTGGTGTACTGACCGTTTTTTCACAAATTGATAGTGTCCGCGAATTATTAACTCGTATAACAGTTACGCAAGAAGCAAGTAACTTTGCCATTCAAATTAAGCTTTGTTTGTTGGTTTTGATCTTTGTTTTAGCATTTTTTCAATTTACTTGGTCAATGCGCCAATATGGTTTTGTTAATATCATGATTGGCGCTGCCCCAGTTGCTGTTAATACACAAAAGGAGCATTTGATCGATTACTCGGTACAAATGGCAAGAGTTCAAGACCAAGCGGCTCATGCATATAATTATGGGCTACGGTCTTATTATTTTTCTTTATCTGCATTAAGTTGGTTTTTTCACCCTTTAATGTTTTTGTTCAGCAGTCTTTTGGTTGTTTATATCTTGTATTGCCGAGAGTTTAAATCTAAGGCGCTTAGAGCTATACAACGAGGGGTCGATAATTTAGAAAAAGAAGGGTACACGTTTGACTAAATATCAAGGTGGTTGATATTGCAGGGGAGGATGGTAAGTTGAATTACTCCCCTAATCATCGTTATTTTTTGTTTGCTTTTATGATTGAAATTGGCAACTATACTCCATAAATCATCTCATCTACCGTAATCATTACTGAAACCCTAAGTTTTATGCACCCCTTAGCCAAGTACTCCCTACGACATTTTGATAAATATAACTGCTTAAAGTTATCGTTTATATATTACTTCATCTTAATTTTTTTACTGCGCGGTTTTGCTATTGCGATTTTGTCCTTAGTTAATATGCGAGATAAGCTGGCTTTAATTCAATGGTTTTACCCTGAATCATCGATGTTTTACTTTAGTTTGTTATCTGGTGCGCCTAGCTTATTACTTTTCTATGCCATTATTCAGCGACGGCCAAGTGCTGCTAATTGGGTTAAAACTTTGTGGCACAATATTTTGCCAGTGATGAGCGTCTTCGTCTTTATTGATTTAGCGATATATTGGGGGCAGTATTTTTTATTTTCGCAAGGTAAGTTAAGTTGGCTTTTCGCACAAACGTTTATTGCGCTCAGTTTACTTTTATTTTGTAAATTCAATTCAAAAGCAAAGATAAATCGCAAGGAGTTTCCAGAAGAAATTCCAGAAACTCCCCGTAAAAAAAGAGATGTTGTTTATTAACTCATACTCTAATTAATCTAAGTTCTCTAGCCCTGATATAGGGGTTTTAAAATAGTGTTTTTCGTCGTTATCAGCTGGCGGTAAATCACCCGCTTGGATATTACACTGCAAGGCAGGGAAGATAAGCTTAGGATTAGCTAACGTAGCATCTCTGGCTTCACGTTTTGTAACGTAATCTTGTTCTGAAGTGCTCGCTTGAATTTGAATGTTTTCCTGCTTTTGCTCAGCTACGGTTGCCACAAACATAAGCTCACGTCCTGCAGGTTGATAGTCATGGCACATATATAAGTTGGTGTTATCATCTAACTCATATATCCGCTGGATAGACTTATACAGCAAGCTAGCATCACCACCTGGGAAGTCGCATCGAGCTGAGCCTGAGTCATGCATAAACAAGGTGTCACCAATAAAGGCGTTATTATCAACTAAATAAGTAACACTATCGGGTGTGTGCCCCGGTGTACTCATTACTTTTATATCGAAGTTACCTAGTTTCAGCACATCACCATCGTTAAGTAATGTATCAAACTGCACACCTTGAGTATTAAAGTCTTTCGCTAAATTGAATATTGTTTTAAATGTTTTTTGAATGCCTACAATGTTTTTGCCAATACATATGTCACCGCCAAGCTTCTTTTTAAGATAAAAAGCGGAGGAAATATGATCTGCGTGGGCATGGGTTTCTAATATATAGCTAAGAGATAATTTGTTTGTTTCAATAAACGTTATTATTTGTTGGGCAAATGCTGTGTTAACAGAGCTGGCCACAGGATCATAATCTAAAGCTGGATCGATAACTGCACATTTTGCGGTTTCATCGTCAAAAACTACGTAACTGATGGTAAATGATGCAGGATGAAAAAAATGCTGTATTTGTAAACTCATTGGTATTCCAATACTTCTTAGTATTTAACTTTTATTTGTACATTGTAACAATTTAATAAAATAGGAACAGAGGGGAGTGTGTGAGAGAATAAAATTTATTACTGAATTAGCAAAGAATGATTTACAGATCATAGCTAAATTTGTTTGAATATAGATATTAATAAATACCGACATACATAACTTTTAGGGATTGTTTGTGCAAACAGAACAAAAACCACAAGAACGATTAATTATTCTTGATACAGAAACAACAGGTATCGACCCAAAACAAGGGCACCGTATTGTAGAAATTGGCTGTGTCGAGATGATCGACCGTAAACTAACCGGTCGAAAATACCACGCATACGTAAACCCACAAATGGTGATGGAACAAGAAGTTATTAATATTCATGGTTTAACCAATGAATTTTTAGCGGATAAACCTTTATTTCATCAAGTTGTTCATGAGTTTATGGATTTTATTCGAGGCACCGAATTAGTTATCCATAATGCCAAGTTTGATGTTGGCTTTATGAACCATGAATTTGCCATGGTTCGTCAAAATTTACCTATGACAGATGATATTTGTACGGTTACCGATACATTAAAGGTTTCGCGTGATGTATTTGGTGCTCCTAGAACATTAGATGCGTTGGCAAAATTTTATGGTGTAAGTGGCTTAGTTGATCGTACTTACCATGGCGCGTTAATCGATGCGCAGTTACTTGCATATGTTTATGTAGAGATGACTCGCTATCAAAACACCATTAACTTTAATCCTGGTGACGGCACTGAAGGCAATACCTCAGATAGTATTAGACGGTTAGACTCAAACCGTGCCCCGCTTGCAATTGTTCAGGCGAGTGACGAAGAGTCACAAGCCCATGTTGAAAGATTGGCGATTATTGAAAAGAAGCTTGGGCATAGTATTTGGCACGGTGAAGTAAAAACCGATTAAAGTTAGGCTAATTGTTAAAATATTGATGTTAATTTATTCGGATTGTATGACAAATGCGCAGTCAGTTAAAATTATACAAATTTATTCAAAAAAATAGTTGACTCAATATCTTCATATCCGTATTATCCACCCCGCATTCAACGACTTGTTGTTGAATTGATTGCTTAAGGTGCGGAGTGGTAGTTCAGTTGGTTAGAATACCGGCCTGTCACGCCGGGGGTCGCGGGTTCGAGTCCCGTCCACTCCGCCACATTTTTCAATTCCCAATAGCTTCATTCTAAATTTTTATCTCGTCACACTTTCTTTTGAACTAATTCAATGAGTTCACTTCTCGTGTTTATGCCAAGCTTGATATATATTCTGTATAAATGATTCGAAACAGTTGATGGCGAAAGCGTTAATTCTTTTGCAATTTGCTTAAATGTTTTTCCCTGACAAACCCCTTCTATAACTTCTTTTTCCCTTGCGGTTAACGTATCAAGTTGATTGATAACCCTTATCGAAACCTTAAATAATTCACCTACTTTTTTTAACGAGAAATGTAAGTTTTTTTTGATGAAATGGTCATTTTTATTAAATGAATCTATTGGAAATATTTGATGTGAAGGTTTAGACATATGTTCATCAAGTACATCAAAAAATTGCTGTGTTACACAATGATAAATACCTTTAGCATCACATAGCGCACTAATATGTGCTTCTTCTTGATTGCTTTCAATGCCCGTTTTTATGGATATTTCTGAGAGTTGGCGATAAGCAAAACAACTCATTAAGTGATAAAGCAAACGGCTTTGTAACTGTTGTTCTTGAGCGGTAAATAAATGCTCTCGATCATAACGATAAAGTGTCAGCAAAGTAAAAATACCACTACGTTCATCAAGATTAATTGAGCTTAAAATTCTTTCAATATCATAAGGCTTAAAGCATTTATGATAAAGTTCAGAGTGATAGAATTTTTCATCACTGATCACGTCACTCATATTGATTGCCGAGCCTAAGCTTTGCTTTATTTGCTCAAAGATAGGGTTAATGGGTAAATGCTCTAATAGCTTATTAAAAATATCTTCAGAAACATCTAGCGTTACTTGTGTGTGAAATTTCTTTGTCGTTGTATGACCTGTTCCCCAAATAGCGCCATCAAAAGGAATGACTTGGCGAAGCAGATCTAATGCCCACGTTGGAAAATCTTCTAACGATACACTTAATGACTTTCGATAAAGTTGGCTAATAAATTTATCAGCTTCATTGTTTTCTCTTAAAGTTTCATTCATTGGGTAATTTTTACTATAGTCAAAATCAGTTATTTCAAAGAATATAAAGATAATTTTATGCTAACAGGTGGTTAGTTAATGGAACAAGTAAAAGTTTTAAATTGTAATACTGTGATAGCAGGTGGCGGTATTGCTGGGCTTGTTAGTGCGCTTGAGTTATTACAAAGTGGACAGCAAGTTATCATTATTGATCGTGATACGCCCGAACGATTAGGCGGCTTAGCTCGTTGGGCTTTTGGTGGAATGGCTTTATCAGAAACTCAACAACAAAAAAGAATGAAAATCCCTGATTCACCCGACACTTTGTTAAAAGATTGGCATAGCTTTGCTGAATTTTCTGATGAAGATATTTGGCCTAAAGCGTGGGCGAAAGAATATGCAGAGCACAATTATGATAAAGTTTATCAATGGTTAAAAAGTATTGGTTTAAGCTTTTTACCTGCCGTAAATTGGGTAGAGCGTGGGCTTTATACGCCAGGGAATTCCTTACCTAGATATCATGTTTTATGGGGCACAGGGTGGCATTTAACAGAAACCGTACTAGCGTTGTTATCGCCCTTTATAAAAAACGAAAAACTTAAAATATTTCACCAACATAAAGTATTAGAAGCTTTAATAGATAAAGAAATATGCATTGGCGTGAAAGTTAAAAATGAGCGATCAGATGTAATATTTGATATTAAAGCTGACGATACAATCATTGCTTGTGGTGGGATTAATGGCAGTATTGAAAAAGTTAAACAACATTGGCCTTATCAAGGAAATAACGTTAGCGAAAAAATATTAAACGGGGCGAACCCTTTATCTGATGGCGAACTACATGAACATATTCAAATAGTTGGTGGAAATATTACTCATGCAGATAAAATGTGGAATTATGCCGCAGGCATCCATCACCCTCAGGCTGAATTTGAAGGTCATGGCTTAAGCTTGATCCCATGTAAATCCGCTATTTGGTTAGATAGTGTTGGTAAACGTATTGGACCAATGCCTCTAGTTACAGGTTTTGATACCAATTATTTATGCCAGCAGGTTGTGAAGCAGGAAAAACCATGGACTTGGCAAGTGTTAAATGAGGATATTGCCAAAAAAGAATTAGCGGTTTCTGGTTCACTGCATAACCCTTCTATTAAAAATAAAAAGCTTTTTACTTTCTTAAAAGAAATTTTATTTGGCAATCAGCGTTTAATTAACCATTTAACGAATGAAAGTGAGGATTTTATTTGTGCTGACTCGCTCGATGAACTAACTAATAAAATGAATGATTTAACGGATGATAGCTATATTGATTTAGGCTTTATTCAAAAGGAAATTGCTCAATATGATCAAGAATTAGCAAAACCTAAAAATTTACAAAATGACGAGCAAATAAGACGTATTGATCATGCAAGACAATGGAAGCCAGATAAATTAAGAACCTGTCAACCTAGCCCGATACTTTCTACAAATAAAAAACAGAAACTCATTGCTATTCGCTTACATTTAATCAGTCGAAAAAGCTTAGGCGGGTTACAAACAAATTTAAAAAGCCAAGTCCTGAAAGAAAGCGGTGCAATTATTCCGCATTTATATTGTATCGGAGAAGCCGCTGGTTTTGGTGGCGGAGGCGCGAATGGCAAACGCTCCTTAGAAGGAACATTTCTTTCTGGTTGTATATTAACCGCGAGAAATGCTGCACAAGCCATAGTGTTATCTGAAAATAAAAACAATAACGCGAAATAAATATCATAAAATCAATAACGTAAAATAAGAAATTAGTTGAGACAAATTCATGAAAAAAACAGCCGCTTGGTTAGTAAAATATGCACTAGAACAGTTAGACGTTAAATTTACGTTTGGGATCCCTGGAGTGCATAACACTGAAATTTATGATGAATTAGAAAAATCTGACAAAATTGAACCAATACTGGTTACACATGAAGGATACGGAGCTTTCATGGCGGATGCGGTGAGTCGTAGTAGCGACAGTATCGGTACCTTGGTCATTGTTCCTGCTGCAGGTGCAACACATGCAGCAAGCGGCATTGGTGAAGCGTTTTTAGACGGTATCCCCATGTTAGTTATAAGTGGAGGTGTGAGAACTGATTCTCAGTTTCAGTATCAACTTCATGATATGGACCAGCATAAAATGTTAGAGCCTATTACCAAAAAAACTTATAAAGTTGAAAACCATCAAGACGTTGTTGCTACTATTTTTGAAGCATACAAAGTCGCGAATGAAGGCGAACCAGGACCGGTATTTGTTGAAATACCGGTAAACCTGCAATTAGACAAAGGTGATGTAGGCGAGCTCATCGAGTTTACTCCGTCAGTTCAACAAATAAAAAACGATATTGAGCAAACCTTAGAGCAGGCGGTTGCTTTATTAGCTAATGCAAAAAATCCTGCTATCTTTGTCGGATGGGGAGGAGTAGAGGCGATATTACATACCGAAGATATTGCTGAACTACAGTACCGAATTGCCACTGGGAGGCTGCTCGTCTTCATGCGGGCTTTACGGAGCTTGTCGGCGGATGTGCGCCGCCGGGTCGCTTCGTTTGCCTTTACACCGAGAGCAAT
>JAQWHD010000038.1 GCA_029237915.1 Thalassotalea sp.
CGCAGAACAACACAGAACAACACAGAACAACACAGAACAACACAGAACAACACAGAACAACACAGAACAACACAGAACAACACAGAACAACACAGAACAACACAGAACAACACAGAACAACACATTGAATGTTGAAATGTCTATTTTTATATCAAGGAGTAAATCTAATTAACAAGCTTACTTTAATGCTTTTCATACTTCACACATTTTCAGCTCAAGCTGACGAAGTCTTGAATGTAGACCGAGCACTTTCTCCTAACATCCATCTTTCTTTTGCAAATGATGATGACATAGAACCCAAAGACAGTGATTTTGCGATTTTAAATTACGTACTAATGAGTAATGAAGTAGGTCAACGCTATGCTGTTATCACTTTAGTTAATACATCCTCTGGTCATCGTTCTCTTGAGCAGGATCATTTAATTGCACTTTTTGCCGACGGTACTAGAAGAGCACCAACTGCCGAAAAATTAAACTTTAAAGGCAATGAAATTCAGTCGATTACAGTCTCCTTTGGAGCCAGTAAATTTCCTATCTTAGCTGTATTTTCAAGCAATGATACACAGCAATAAATAAAGAGTAATGTATTCACTTTATGGCAAAAATAGAATTAAAAAAGGGATCTAAATAGATCCCTTTTTTGATTATTACACCACTTATCAAGTGGTGGTAAATTTTAGCTATTTACTTTTCTGCAGCTAACTCAGCTTCATCAGCTTCAGATGTAACCGTAGCAGGAGTTAATAGTAATGCTCTTAAGCGAACATCTAAGTCTTTCGCCATTTCAGGGTGTTCAGCAAGATACTTACTTGCATTTGCTTTACCTTGACCAATACGCTCTTTACCACAACTATACCAAGCACCAGCTTTCTCAACTAACTTGTGCTTAACGCCTAAATCAATTAATTCACCTAAGCTGTTAATACCTTGGCCGTAAAGGATTTGGAATTCAGCTTGTTTGAATGGAGGAGCGATTTTGTTTTTAACAACTTTAACGCGAGTTTCGTTACCCGTAATTTCATCGCCTTCTTTTACTGCGCCAATACGACGAATATCTAAACGTACAGAAGCGTAGAATTTAAGAGCGTTACCACCAGTAGTTGTTTCCGGGTTACCAAACATTACACCAATTTTCATACGAATTTGGTTAATGAAAATAAGCATAGTATTTGTTTGCTTAAGGTTACCCGTTAACTTACGCATCGCTTGTGACAACATACGAGCTTGCAGACCCATGTGGCTATCGCCCATGTCGCCTTCAATTTCAGCTTTTGGTGTAAGTGCAGCAACTGAATCGACAACAATAACGTCAACAGCGCCAGAGCGGCTTAACATGTCAACAATCTCTAACGCTTGTTCACCAGTATCAGGTTGTGAAACTAATAGTTCATTAATATCCACACCTAGCTTTTCTGCATAAATTGGGTCTAGCGCATGCTCGGCATCAACGAAGGCACAAACTTTACCATTACGTTGTGCTTCTGCAATAACTTCTAAAGTAAGAGTTGTTTTACCACTTGATTCTGGTCCGTAAATTTCAACAACACGGCCCATAGGTAAACCACCAGCACCTAATGCAACATCTAAAGCAAGAGAGCCTGTTGAAATGGTTTCAACATCCATGCTGCGGTTATCACCTAACTTCATGATTGAACCTTTACCGAATTGACGTTCGATTTGACTTAGGGCTGCTGATAACGCCTTTTCTTTGTTCGCGTCCATTTGTTTCTCCAGAATCTTGCTTAGTTATATTGTTTTGATGAGCTAAGTATACTGTATAATCGTACAGTATCAATAGCCAGTCAGTGATTTTTTTATAAAAACCCAAGACCCAACCGTTAAATCGCTGATATATAAGACAAATAAAATTAAAATATTTTATACGACATCGTTTAATTATTAATCTAACCAGTAGTTATACAGTGGTTTTTGTATATCTATCACTATCTTTATACAGTAGTTTTTACTGGGTAAAATAGTTAGATTAATTGCAACACTCTTTGCGCATTAAATGATATTATTTTAACATCAATTTATTAGATGATTTTGTTTATAGCTGCTAATTTTATTTCAAAACAAAATCCAATATATTAAAAATATAAATAATTAAGTTAATCAATGACAAACGACCTTTTAGCACAATCAGCACATACTCCAATGATGCGCCAATATCTTAAAATTAAAGCTGAGTTCCCACATACTTTATTATTTTATCGAATGGGTGATTTTTATGAATTATTTTTCGATGATGCTAAAAAAGCTTCAGACTTGCTAGATATATCTTTAACTGCTCGTGGTAAAACCGGTGGTAACGCTATTCCAATGGCAGGTGTTCCATATCATGCGGTGGAGAATTATTTAGCGCGCTTAGTGCAAATGGGCGAATCCGTTGCGCTTTGCGAACAAATTGGCGATCCAGCAACCAGTAAAGGCCCGGTAGAGCGTAAAGTTGTACGTGTTATTACTCCTGGTACAGTTTCAGATGAAGCTTTACTTAATGACAGACAAGATAATTTACTCGTCAGTGTGTATCAGCAAAAGCAAGGCTTCGGTGTTGCCTATTTGGATATGAGCAGTGGCCGCTTTGTTATTTGCCAGCCAAATACCAACGAACAACTGCAAGCCGAATTACAGCGTTTGGCCCCTGCAGAACTCTTATATCCTGAATCATTTGAACATGTTGAGTTATTAACTCCATATAAAGGTACCAGACGACGTCCTGATTGGGAGTTTGATTTAGCCACTGCAATCAAATTGCTCAATAATCAGTTTTCCACGAAAGAGTTGACTGGTTTTGGGGTTGATGATCTACCTCTGGGATTGTGTGCCGCAGGTTGCTTAATTCAATATGTAAAAGATACACAACGCAGTGCACTGCCACATATTCGCAGCATTAAAGCGCAAGCTTATGCTGAAGGAGTAATACTTGATGCTGCAACTCGCAGAAACTTAGAGATAACCCAGAACCTATCCGGAGGCTTTGACAATACGTTAGCTTCGGTACTTGATAAAACTGCTGCGCCAATGGGATCGCGTTTATTAAAACGCTGGTTGCACTTCCCACTTCGCAATATAGAGGAATTATCAAATCGCCAAAATGCTATATCTGCAATTATTGACGAAGATCTTAATCATGACTTACATGATGTAGTTAAAACTATCGGTGATATTGAGCGTATCATTGCCCGGATTGCGTTAAGAAGTGCCAGACCAAGAGATTTTGCCCGATTGCGCAATGCGCTTACCCAGCTGCCAGAGTTGCAAAATTTGTTAGGTTTAAGTTCGCAGTCATATATTACTGAGCTCGCTAAACAGAGTTTACCTATGCCAGAGCTACAACAATTGTTGTCTACAGCCATTGTTGATAATCCACCGGTATTGATACGTGATGGTGGGGTTTTAGCGCCAGGGTATAATAGTGAGCTTGATGTACTACGCGATCTTAGCCAAGGCGCTAGTAATTTCTTGGCAGAGTTAGAACAACGTGAACGTGATAAAACCGGGATCTCGTCTTTAAAAGTAGGTTACAACAAAGTTCACGGCTTTTTTATTGAAATGAGCCGCACTGCTGCTGTTGATGCACCTGTTGAATATATTCGTCGTCAGACTTTAAAGAACAATGAACGTTTTATCACTGAAGAGTTAAAGTCTCACGAAGAAAAAGTTCTTTCCGCTCAAAGCAAATACTTAGCTCTTGAAAAGCGCTTATATGATCAACTATTCGATCTACTTGCTCCTAGCATAGAAGCATTACAAGTTTGCTCTGATGCAATAGCAACAATAGACGTATTAAACTGTCTTGCCGAAAGAGCCTTATCATTAAATTATCAAAAACCTCAGTTAACAAAAACACCGGGAATTCATATTACTGCTGGTCGTCACCCTGTTGTTGAACAAGTTACCGATTCAGCTTTTATTGCTAACCCGGTAGAGTTATCAGATAAAAGAAAAATGTTGATAATTACAGGCCCTAATATGGGCGGTAAATCGACTTATATGAGACAAGTGGCTTTAATTACCTTGTTAGCTCATATCGGTAGTTTTGTGCCTGTTGAAAGTGCTCAAATAGGGGTTGTTGACAGAATATTTACTCGCATAGGTGCTTCCGATGACTTAGCTAGTGGTCGCTCAACCTTTATGGTTGAAATGACTGAAACAGCCAACATTCTACATAATGCAACGGCAAGTTCATTGGTATTACTTGATGAAATAGGCCGAGGTACAAGTACTTATGATGGTTTATCACTGGCGTGGGCTTGTGCTGAATACTTGGCGACCAAAACGAATGCCTTTACTTTATTTGCCACTCACTACTTTGAATTAACGGCACTTGCAGAGCAAATGCCATCATTAGCAAATGTTCACTTAGATGCCATAGAGCATGATGACACTATTGTCTTTATGCATGCGGTGCAGGAAGGTGCGGCGAGTAAAAGCTTTGGTTTACAAGTAGCACAATTAGCTGGTGTTCCTAAGTCAGTGATTAATCGCGCCAAACAAAGATTAGCTGAGCTTGAACAACAACAGAGTCCAACAATAGTAAACACAGCACCAAGTTCTGAGCAGATTGATTTGTTTAATGTTGAACATCCAATTATTGAGCAGCTTAAGTCATTAGATGAAAATGATTTAACTGCCAAACAAGCACTGGATCTGCTATTCAAATTAAAGCAGCAGCTATAGCAAGGACTAGTCTACTAAGTAAAATTTAGACATAAAAAAACCAGCTACTTAGCTGGTTTTTATTCTAATATATTTAAAAATTATGCTTGAAATAAAGCTTCTATCGATAAGTTTTGAGCAGATAAAATATCACGTAAACGTTTTAATGCTTCTACCTGAATTTGTCTTACTCGTTCGCGTGTTAAGCCTATTTCAGTTCCTACATCTTCCAGCGTTGCTGGTTCATAGCCTAGCAAGCCAAAACGTCGCGCAAGTACTTCACGCTGTTTAGAGTTTAGCTCATTTAACCAATGCACAATGTTTTGCTTTATATCGCCATTTTGTAAATCAGATTCCGGGCCTTTGCTCTTTTCATCGGCAATAACATCCAATAAAGCTTTTTCCGAGTCACCTGCAAATGGAGTATCAACAGAAGTAATACGCTCATTTAACTTAAGCATCTTACTAACGTCAGCAACAGGAACATCAAGTTTCTTAGCAATATCATCCGCTGTTGGTTCATGATCAAGGGTTTGAATAAGTTCACGTGCAGCACGTAAATATACATTTAATTCTTTAACTACATGGATAGGTAAACGAATGGTTCGAGTTTGATTCATGATGGCGCGTTCTATGGTTTGACGTATCCACCAAGTCGCGTATGTTGAAAATCTGAAACCACGTTCAGGATCAAATTTCTCTACAGCTCGAATTAAGCCGAGGTTGCCTTCTTCGATTAAGTCGAGTAATGGTAAGCCGCGATTATTGTATCTTCGTACAATTTTAACAACAAGTCTGAGGTTACTCTCAATCATTCTCGATCGTGATGCTTCACAACCTTTAAGAGCTTTTCGTGAAAAATATACTTCTTCTTCCGCAGTCAATAATGGAGAGAAACCAATTTCGCTTAAATACATCTGAGTTGCATCTAAGTTTGAGGTTGTCTCTTCTGCAATCAAAGTTTCTGTTTTTACTTTGCTTGCAACTTTTTTATTACCAGGTTTAACTGCTTCTTTTATTTTATCCATACATATCTCCCAATACTAACCGGAACTTTTTATCGAATTATCACGTACACGCCTCTTTACTAAAATTAACTATCACTACGGTAAATACCTTTTTGGATTTACCGATTTACCCCTAAATCGTATTTCAAAGTGCAACATGGTCTTGTTAGTACCAGTATTGCCCATTTTTGCTATCACTTGGTTTGCTTTAACTGTTTGTTGTTCTTTTACTAACAACGTGTCGTTATGAGCATAAGCACTTAGATAATCATCATTATGCTTTATTATTATTAGGTTTCCGTAACCACGTAATGCATTTCCAGCGTAAACGATAAGGCCATCTGCTGCGGCCTTGATTG
Source organism: Thalassotalea sp. (assembly GCA_029237915.1). GTDB lineage: Bacteria > Pseudomonadota > Gammaproteobacteria > Enterobacterales > Alteromonadaceae > Thalassotalea_A. The sequence goes on from JAQWHD010000038.1 coordinate 6,029, forward strand.
ATGTGCCTTTATTTCCAGCAATATCAATACCTTTGTTACCCTGGGCTGAACTTGAAAAATTAGATATGATTTTGCCTTTTACTGGCCACACCCATTTTTTCACTTTCTGTGTCAAAGAAGGCACCTTAACATCGGTGAATTTTCCGCCACTTTCTTCACCATACTCCTGTGATTTTTGTTTTGCAACATTTTTGCTACTAGTTTTTTGTTTATTTTTTACACTGGTATTAGTGCTTTTATTCGACTTAGCCCCGGAGCGGTTGGTTTTAGTAACTTTGCTTTGTAATTGTAAGATTTGTCCTGGAAATATTTTATAAGGAGACTTTAAATTATTTAGGTTTGCCAAAGTACGTGTATCTTGTCCTGAACGCCAAGCAATGGAATAGAGTGTCTCTCCAGATTTAACTTTATAGCTGCTGCCTGAAATAGTTGTTTTTGTTGCTGAGTAATTTGTTGTTGAGCTATTCAATGATACGACTGGAGCTGGTCGAGTTCTTTCTGCACAAGCCGTTAGTATTAATGCACTAAACATTAATATTAACAACTTAAAACAAGTATTCCCTTTTGAGCATTCCATTGATTTATAGAGTCTTTTATTTATAAATGAAATATAGGATAGCAATTAGTACGACAATAGCCCAGCCGATAATATCAACGCTACTTCTAATTTTTCTCTCCATTGGCGCACCACCCCACTTGATAAGGCCTGCCACAAGAAAGAACCTAAGACCTCGACCAATTGTTGATGCAATTAGAAAAGGGATAAACAACATATGTAAAAAACCAGCGCTCAATGTAAATACTTTATATGGGATCGGCGAGAAGCCAGCGATAAACACTACCCACACACCGTACTCACTAAACCAAGCCATCGCATGTTCAAATTTATCCATATAGTTAAATTCAATTAAAAGAGGCTCTATAAAGGGTTCAAACATCCAGAAACCTAACAAATACCCGACTACACCACCAATAACGGATGAAATCGTCGTTAGTGTCGCTAATTGCCATGCTCTTTGTGGTTTTGAAAGTACCATAGGAGCTAATAAAACATCGGGGGGAATAGGAAAAAAAACCGACTCAGCAAACGTTAGCAGCGCTAATACTGCTGGCGCAAACCTATGCTCAGCCCATTCCATTGTCCATGCATATAATTTACTAAAAATTTTCACAATAATTCGCCCGGTACTAATGGTACAAAACGTACCGCTTCAATTTTTTCTTTGATAAATGCATCACCTTCACGGCGAATAAGCTTTAACACTTGTGACTGTTCTCCTACAGGAATAATCAACTTACCGCCTTCGGCCAATTGATTTAATAACTCTTGTGGTATTTCACTTGCTGCAGCCGTTACTATAATTGCCTGATATGGCCCTTTGTTGGCCCAACCTTTCCAACCATCGCCATGCTTCATTGCAATGTTGTGTAGATCGATCTTTTGTAAGCGTCTTTTAGCCTGCCACTGCAACGCCTTTATTCGTTCAACGGTATAAACTTTATTAAACAACTGTGCCAAAATCGAGGTTTGATATCCCGAGCCTGTACCAATTTCTAATACATTATCATTACTATTATCTGCTAAAATAAGCTCTGTCATTTTTGCGACAATATAAGGCTGAGAAATTGTTTGCCCCTGCCCTATAGGTAAAGCAGTATTGTCGTAGGCCTTATGCGCCAAGATTTCCGGTACAAACGTATGCCTTGGTGTATTGGCAATTGCTTGCAAGACCTTTACATCCCTAATGCCACTGGCGTATAACTGTTGGGCCAATAACTCACCACTGCGCTGTGACTTGCCACTAATACTCTGTCCTAATCTCATAATACGAGTTCACTCATCCATTCTGTCATTTGCGGCATACTTTTATATGCGGTCATATCTACGGTTAACGGCGTCACTGAAGCATAGCCATTAGTTATTGCGTGAAAATCGGTACCTTCACCGCAGTCTTGTTCACTGCCTAGTGTTCCATACCAATATATATCTCGTCCCCAAGGGTCGCGAGTTTTAGTCATAGTCTCGGCTTTATGACGGTTACCTAATCGGGTCACTAAAATGCCCTTTAATTCCTCAATAGGCAAATCAGGGACATTAATATTTAATATTTGATCACTAGGTAAAGAATGTTGCTGTAACCTAGCAATAATTTTTGCAGTGACTAACGCTGCAGTTTTGTAGTTAACGCACTCTTTACTCGCTAGAGACACTGCAATTGCAGGTAGTCCCATATGACGACCTTCAGTAGCGGCAGCAACCGTGCCTGAATATAAAACGTCATCACCTAAATTAGCGCCTTTATTGATACCCGCTACAACTAAGTCTGGTTTACCATCAAACAATTGGCTTATGCCTAAATGAACACAATCGGTTGGCGTGCCATTGACCGAAACAAAACCATTTTCTAGTGTATCTATACGCAGAGGATTAATTAATGTTAAAGAGTTACTCGCACCGCTACAATTTCTGTCGGGTGCAATCACTAATGTTGTGGCAATATTTTTTAACTCATCATTAAGTATTTTAATACCTAAGGCATTAACGCCATCATCATTACTTACTAAAATTTTCATCAAACTAAGTGCTCACAACTGGTTGAGAATTGTCTGTGTAATCAATTAACTCTTTTAATACCGTCGTTGCAAAACACCCCGCAGGTAAGAAAAAGCTAATAATGGCAGTATCACCTTCAAGTTCTAGTCGAGCTTCACTAACTTGTAAGCTCACTTTGCGGCGCTCTTGCTTTAAACCAAAACGCCCTAAACCAGTCGCTAAGTCTTCATATTTTTGGGCAACAGATTTTTCTAATGCCAGTGCTTGTTCTGTAGCTAAAGACTCTCCTGCTCCCCAAAGAGGCGCGCTAATGTCGATATCTTTAGTGGCTAAGCGAGAAAGTATCTCATCGTTAATGCCCTCGCTTTTAAAAACAGAGCGACTACCAGCAAGCATGAATACATCCCCTTCAAGAGGTTGTAGAAATTTCTTCAAAGCAATCCGTTCAGCCACAATCGCATTAAAAATAAACGACCGAGCTGCAGAGAGATAAAACCCTCTTTTCTTCTTGTCCTTAATTTTTTTACCAGCGAACAATTCTTTTGCAGCTTGTATATTATTACCATCAATACCAAAGCGCTGTTCACCAAAATAATTCGGTACACCTTGCTCAATTACCTCAACAAAACGTCGTCGAAGTGCTTCCGGTTCGGTTACATTGCGCAGTGTTAATTCAAAGTTATTACCAGTTAACGCACCACTCTTTAATTTTTTGTTGTGACGTTTGTAACTTAAAACTTCGACGCCTTCAATTTCTAAATCAGATAAGTCGTATTCTGTTTTACCAGGGACATGGATGCCAAAATATTGTTCAGTCACCGCATTTCTATCTTTTAAGCCGGCATAGGAAACTAATGCTTCTTTGACTTTAAAATATTTAGCTAGCTGTCTAGCAACAAATAAGGTGTTAGCGCCAGTTTTACGGATATGAATAATTAAATGTTCACCTTCGCCACTGGCTGCAAATGGTAGTTTTTCAAATACCTTAAAATCTTCAACTTTGCTTCTTAGCAAACCAGTGCTTGTTGGTTTGCCATGTAAATAAGGTAATTCTGTCATCGCTATAGTCATTTATCACTAACCTGTTTAAGTAATGCTACTGCGTGTACAGAAACACCTTCTTTACGCCCCTCGAATCCAAGCTTTTCAGTTGTAGTGGCTTTTACATTTACGTTTTCAATACTGGTTTTTAAATCTTGAGCAAGGATTTCTCGCATTGCTAACAAATGCGGCGCAACTTTAGGCGCTTGTGCGACAATGGTAATATCCACATTGCCTATTTCATATTGACGTTGTTGCATCAAGTTAACTACGTGTCTTAGTAATATTCGACTTGAGATATTTTCATAACTCGCATCTGTATCTGGAAAATGATTACCGATATCAGCTAAGCATAACGCGCCTAGTAGCGCATCACATAAGGCATGAATAGCAACATCGCCATCGGAATGGGCAATAAATCCAAACGGGTGCTCTATTTCAACGCCAGCAAGAACGACTGGTCCACTGCCACCAAATTTATGTACGTCAAAACCATGGCCTATACGCATGATGTTTCCTTTTGTTGCTCAAGAATAAACGCGGCTAAATTCAAATCAGACGGTCGGGTAATTTTGATATTGTCTTCTCTTCCCTCAACCACAAAACTTTTAGCTCCCGATGCTTCAATCGCTGAAGCTTCATCGGTGATCGATACATTATTTTTAATCGCCGCTGTTAAGCAAGTTTGTAATTGTCGATGATTAAACATCTGCGGAGTTTGTGCATGCCAAAGGTTATCTCTATTTTCGGTATGCTGTATTTCACTAGTGTTAGTTGTGCGCTTCATTGTATCTCTAACTGGGGTAGCAAGTATTGCTCCTTGTTCATTAGCTATACAAAAAGTAATTAGTCGGTCAATATCCTGGTGTGTAATACAAGGACGAGCGGCATCATGAACCAAAACCCACTTAGCGTCATTAACATGTTGTAAACCGGCAAGTACCGAATCACTTCGCTCTTTCCCACCAACAACATTGATAACTCTTGGATCACTTGCGATCGGTAAAAGTTTAAATACAGCGTCATGTTCGGCAAGAGCTACGATGACTTGGTTAATTTGTGGATGCGATAATAAACGCTTGATGGTGTGTTCTATAATGCAAACATCATCTATCTTTAAATATTGTTTTGGACAATCACTTTGCATTCGTTTGCCAATGCCAGCAGCTGGAACTACAACAGAGAATTTAGCTGTTGCGGAGCTTATATCCGATTTATTCGTCATTGGGGATCACACGGAAAAAAGTTTCATCTTCTTTGATCATACCTAGCTCATTCCTTGCTCTTTCTTCAACCGCTTGCAAGCCATTTTTAAGATCGTCAATATCAGCATAAATTAATTTATTGCGCTGCTGAAGTTTGTCATTTTGAGTAAGTTGCAAAGCGACATTTTCTTTTAATACAAAATAATCTGGCACACTGTTTTTACCAAACCACAGACGATACTGTAGTAAAACTAAAAACATTATTAGGATGACCGTTATTATCCGCATGATTAAGAATACTTTTATTTATTATAATTTATAGAAGCGAGTATACACTGCTATTGTTTATATCAATTAATGAACTTGGTATTATTCTATTCTATTTAAAAAGCGCTAACATTTAAAGGGATAGGTGCGCGTAAATTACGCCAATTGATCTGGCAAGACAGTAAAAGCTCTCTTAAGGACAAAGTTATTGGCCCAGTTTTCGTATTCCCTCGCCATTGATGCCCACTACAAGCTGCAGTTAATACTTTTTTATTAGGCTTTAATAAGGTGATATTTGTGTCAGCGTTCATAATTTCTTGCTGATAATTAAACCAACCACAGTAATTGCTTCTAAACCGAGCTTTCTCAATATCGATTCGATCAACACAATCGATAATGATCCTTGATGAGGCACCATTAGTGATCAAGACAGGAATAACCAAACCTAACACCGGCGGATTTTTTTGGTACCAAGTTTGAATTTCGCTTACTGCTTGCTCTGCAATAGGTATTTGCTTTGCTTGTTTCATCGTCCAGCTAGCATTTTGTAGATCGAGTAACAACGGCGAATCAATCGCTAACATTGAGCCTGCGGTGCGCTTAATATAATGCGTTAAACTTTTTAATCTATTTTGAATTTGTTTTATATCGCTAAAATTCGTATTCGCTAAAATCATTACCTCGCGTTCATACATAGCATTACACAGCTCAGAGAACTGCGTGGTTTGCAAAGATGATTGTGAAAGTAAGTCGTGTGGCATATAAGAAACATTAAACAAAAATTAATCAATATGGTTAAATAATAACATAAAAAAAGCCACTTCAAAGAGTGGCCTTTATAATTTTATGTTTTTAGTCAAACAGTTGTAAGATTAAAGCTTACTGACCTTTGATTTCGCTACGGCCATTGTAAATAGCTTTATCGCCTAAAAACTCTTCAATACGTAATAGTTGATTGTACTTAGATACACGGTCAGAGCGACATAATGAACCAGTCTTAATTTGCCCTGCTGCAGTACCTACGGCTAAATCAGCAATAGTCGCATCTTCGGTTTCGCCGCTGCGATGAGAGATAACTACTGTATAGTCAGCTTCTTTCGCCATGCGAATTGCGTTTAATGTTTCAGTTAACGTACCGATTTGGTTAAATTTGATTAAAATTGAGTTAGCAACGCCGTTATCAATACCACGTTTCAAAATTTTGGTATTGGTTACGAATAAATCATCACCAACGATCTGAACTTTGTCACCAATCAGGTCAGTTTGGTATTTAAAACCATCCCAGTCAGACTCGTCTAAGCCATCTTCAATTGATACGATAGGGTATTCTTTACATAACTCAGCTAAGAAGTCAGAGAAACCATTAGAGGTAAATTGCTTACCTTCACCTTTAAGGTCGTAAATATTCTTGTCTGCATCATAAAATTCTGAAGCAGCACAATCCATCGCTAAAGTAACGTCAGTACCAAGCTCGTAACCAGAAGTAGCTACTGCTTCTTTAATTACTGCTAATGCATCAGCATTTGACTCTAGGTTAGGAGCAAAACCGCCTTCATCACCAACAGCAGTATTTAAGCCTTTAGCTGATAATACTTTCTTAAGTGTGTGAAAGATTTCCGCGCCCATACGTAGTGCTTCAGTAAAGTTAGCAGCGCCAACAGGTTGGATCATGAATTCTTGAATATCAACGTTGTTATCTGCATGCTCACCACCGTTGATAATATTCATCATAGGTACAGGTAAGCTATAAACACCTGGAGTACCGTTTAAATCGGCAATGTGTTCATATAACTCAACGCCTTTAGCGTTTGCAGCAGCTTTAGCCACAGCAAGAGAAACAGCTAAGATTGCATTTGCACCAAACTGTTCTTTGTTTTCAGTACCATCAAGGTCAATCATTATTTGGTCAATTTCAGCTTGCTCTAAAGCATTTTTGCCGATAAGTGCAGGGGCTATAGCATCATTTACTGCTGCTACAGCTTTTAAAACACCTTTACCTAAGTAACGAGCTTTATCACCATCACGTAACTCTAATGCTTCGCGTGAACCCGTTGATGCGCCTGATGGTGCACAAGCACGACCAAAAGCACCGCCAGCAAGACGAACATCTACTTCAACAGTAGGGTTACCACGTGAATCCATAATTTCACGACCGATGATTTTAACTATTTCTGACATATCAACCTCAAATTTTTATTTTAAATAACTAACTTTTAAATTAACGAACTGTATATATTGGCTCTATCTTAAATTGAAAAAACATAAAAATCTTTTAAATATTGCATGTTGCAACAATGTTTTTTTTCACAATTGAGATCACTTTTTTGTATTTCAATTTAATTTTAATAAAGCAGTAAAAATAATAAAGCCGCACAAGATTGTGCGGCTTTATAGATTGGATTACTTAACTTGCAATTTTTGATGCTCAAATGCAGCCGCAACAAAACTTTCAAATAATGGATGACCATCGCGAGGAGTTGAGTTGAACTCAGGATGGAATTGACCAGCAACAAACCATAAGTGCTCTGGGATCTCGATCATTTCAACTAATTTTTTATCCGCAGATAAACCTGAGAAAACTAAGCCAGCATCAGATAATTCTTGACGGAAATTATTATTCACTTCATAACGATGACGGTGACGTTCAAATACGCTTTCTCCGCCATAAATTTCTGCAGCTTTAGTACCCGCAATTAAATGACATTGTTGTGAACCTAAACGCATAGTGCCGCCTAAGTCAGAATTTGCATCTCGCATTTCTACTTGGCCATCTTCATCTAACCATTCTTCAATCAAACCAACCACTGGGTGTTCGGTTTTCTCATTGAATTCAGTTGAGTGTGCATCTGTCATGTTAGCAACGTTACGAGCATATTCAATTAACGCCACTTGCATACCTAAACAAATACCAAAGTATGGAATGTTATTTTCACGGGCATATTTAGCAGTAGCAATTTTACCTTCAACACCACGTTCACCAAAACCACCTGGCACTAATAACGCGTCAACACCTTGAAGAGCTTCTTCGCCTTTTGATTCAACACTTTGTGAATCAATGTACTTAATATTTACGGTAAGCTGATTTTGAATACCTGCATGTTTTAATGCTTCATTCACTGATTTATAAGCATCTGGTAGTTCAATGTATTTGCCGACCATACCGATAGTGACTTCGCCCATAGGGTTAGCTTCTTTAAATAGTACACTTTCCCATTCATGTAAGTCAGCTACAGGAGCATCAATACCAAAACGTTTACAAACTAGTTCATCAGTACCTTGAGCAACAAGCATTGCCGGTATTTTATAAATACTGTCAACGTCACGCATGGTCACTACAGCTTTTTCTTCAACATTACAGAACAATGCAATTTTAGCTCTTTCGTTTGCCGGAATAGGTCTTTCGCTACGACAAACAAGGATGTCCGCGAAAATACCAATTGAGCGTAATTCTTTTACAGAATGCTGAGTTGGCTTAGTTTTAATTTCACCCGCTGCAGCTAAGTAAGGTACGAGTGTTAAGTGCATATACATGGCGCGTTCACGGCCAACTTCTACGCCTAATTGACGAATCGCTTCTAAGAATGGCTGTGATTCGATATCACCTACTGTACCGCCGACTTCAACCAAAGCAACATCGTAGCCTTCAGCACCTTCAATTACTCGACGTTTGATGTCGTTAGTAATATGAGGGATCACTTGAATTGTTGCGCCAAGGAATTCACCTCTACGTTCACGGGCTAAAATACCTTGGTAAATACGGCCAGTAGTAAAGTTGTTTTTCTTAGACATCTTGGTGCGAATAAATCGCTCATAATGACCTAAATCGAGATCGGTTTCAGCACCGTCATTAGTAACAAATACTTCACCATGCTGAATTGGGCTCATAGTACCAGGATCAACATTAATATAAGGGTCAAGTTTTAGCATGGTTACTTTCAAACCACGGGCTTCTAAAATAGCGGCCATTGAAGCTGCAGCTATGCCTTTACCAAGGGATGAAACAACCCCGCCAGTTACAAAAATATATCTTGTTGTCATTTGATGCCCAAAAATAAGGAATTAATAGAAAATTGTGCTTGCTAACAGCGTAGCAGGACGGGGCGCAATTGTAGCAAAAACAGACACGAACGACAATAAGGAATTAACCATTCCAGTTAAGATTATGCTATAAACTAATTAGTTTAAGGTTAGGCAACACTAAAGCGAGAAAATATGTTTTATCAACAACACGTTATGATCAAAGCTAAGAGTAGAGGATTTCACTTAATTACTGATGATATTCTCACTCAATTAACAGCCATCGCTAAAGTTGAAACTGGATTGCTGCATTTATTTTTACAACATAGCTCTGCTTCAATAACCATCAATGAGAATGCTGACCCCACTGTTCGTTATGATATGGAACAACACTTTAATCGTTTTGTACCCGAAAATGCGCCCTACTATCAACACGATTATGAAGGCCCTGATGACATGCCTGCGCATATTAAAAGTTCAGTATTAGGTTGCCAACTTACTATTCCTATCACGAATGGTCAGCTGGCACTTGGCACCTGGCAAGGTATCTATTTAGGTGAGCATCGAGACTCAGCTTCTGCAAGAAGGCTCATTGCGACCATTCAAAGTTAAGGCTTACTAACTTCATCAACTGTATCTAAGTCACCTTGGCTATTCCCAATTTCAGGCAGAAAATACATTAAGTGTTGATGAAACCTTAAGGTAATCGTATCTTTTTCTTGCGAGTAATCTAATGCCATACAAAGCTCCTTTAGTACATGAGTTAGATGATTAACAAAACGTCCATAACCGCGTCGATTGGTATCAGAGTTAGTAGCAATAAAGACAAGTTTAATACTATCAACCAAGTTTTTACTATCCCACTGACTTACATAAAGTCCGCCACTGCCATTAGGCTTGAATCCTAAATTTATTATTTCACCTTGAGGTAATACATAGTCTTCATTATCTTGACGGATAATCGGCACCTTGCCATTGGCCACTAATGCTAATTGGTTTAAGTTATAGTCTTTGGCTATTTTTACAAATAAATCACTTACATAGGTATATAACGGATTATATGGGTCTTCGGCGGTTTCATCAATTTCACAACCTTGTAAAAGCAACTTCGTTATTGGCAAGCTTGCCACCGCAAAAGTCATATTATTATTGCCCTCAGGTAATAGCATTGCTTGCTGCTGATAGCGAGTAGTTATTTGTCTAAAACCGTGAGTGATAGTTTTTTTATGACCTTTCGCATTAGCAAAAATATCATAAGTTAAATGCTGATGATCGCGCACTTTAAATGATCCTAGATCCAAGTGAATGCGTTTAGCAAATGCATCCATCAAACGACTCACCTGTTGATGAAATTGTGGCGCTTGATCTCTTATTTCATCTCCTGTAGCCAAAAATAATAGTGAAATTTTATCTGCCAGTAAATCTGGATTAAAAAATGTCCTTAAACCAGTATGTACTTTAGGGTTATACATAAACAACAATTGTTGTTCAGTTTCCAGAACTTGCTGCTCTTCTGCATACATCACTCTTACTAATTTATTCTTGGCAATAAAACTTACATTAGATAACTCAAACTGCTCGCATAAATCAAAAAAAACATGACTTAATTGACGATAAAAATCAGCAAAGAGCACACCTGATCTATCATCTTTGGTTACCAATTCTAATAACGTTGAGCTTGGTTTAAACTCGACTAATAAATATTGATTTTCTCGGGCATTACTCGGCACATAAACTTTATGCGCGGCGCTTCTTTTACGGATTAAATTGACTCTAGAATTGAGCTTTAACATAACATTACTCCTTTATATATTTGCTATAAGGGTAATGTTTGTTTATGACTTATTTATGACGTTAGTATTAAGCTTTGATTGCGGAAATATTTGGGCTAGATTTAACTTAGGTTTGTAGACTGTACACTAGGTTAAGTGCAGTGCAGTTATTCAAAGATTAACTGCACAGATTACTTTAGGATATAAAAACGGTTAAAAATTATAACACCAACATTAAAATAACAATGGCCGGCACGACAATAAACACAGTATATAAAAAAACATTGTCTGATAATTTCGGTTCTTTGTTCGTCGCTTTATGCTTTACTGGCTTTTTCTTAGGTTTTCTTATTTTTTGAGTCATAACAATTTCCTTTTTATAATATTTTATAACAGACAGAACAGCTACTTAGCAACTAATATAGTATTAATCTTTATAACCCCATGGCGCTTTCGGTGGCGTGATTTCTTTAGTCAAATCAAAATCAACTCTAAATTCTCGCCCTTGCCTTATCATTCTGTAAGTAAATACTTGCGGATAAACATACATTTGCCATGTATTACCATTAGATTGCGGAATACCTAAACTTACGAATAACTCTTTTGAGTACTGATCAGCAGGAAATGACTGCACTTGTGCCCAACCAGCATCAAGAGTATGACCACCATACATAGTTGATTTATCACTGCTACCATCTTTATGGCGGTGATCATGTTTTAACGATAAACCACTCCCAGTTTTTGTGATGATCCAAGTACGAGACGAGTCTTCACCAACATGAAAAGGTATTTGTAATTCACTATCGCTACATTTGCGCACATGCATAATTAATGCTTTATTACTAAAGCTACTTGACGGTGCATTATCTACGGTTACTTTGCCCGCAAACGCTTTACCGCAATATTGTTTAATATTATTAAAGTATGCATCATGTGTTGCAATAGATACTAACCCAGCTTCATTAGCTAGAGCCGTTTGGCTCAAGACTAGTAAGCCGAACACACTGGTTTTAATTAAACTTTTAACTGCTAAAAACATGATTTTTCCTTTCCTAAAATAAATGGTTTATTGTGCTTTAGCTGTTAGCCAAAGCGACTCTAAATATTCGATAGTCGATTTTTTAATATCAAGTTCATTATCAAAATGATGCTGTTCAATAAATTGAAAGCGTTTGGTAAATTTACGACTCGCTTGGCGCAATAACTGTTCAGGATCTTGCTTGGCATGACGTGCTAAGTTAACCACAGCAAAGAGTAAATCACCGATTTCCTCATTGACTAAATCCGCATCGATGGTATCCGCGTTAAGCTCAGCTTCAACCTCTTCTATCTCTTCTTTAACCTTAGCCAGCACATCATTAATATTATCCCAATCAAAGCCAATATGGGCACAGCGTTTTTGAATTTTAGCCGCTTGCGATAATGCCGGCAGTGCGTTTGGAATATCGTCTAGCACACTGCGTTGCTGATTTTTAGCAAGGCGCTCTTGCGCTTTTTCGTTTTCCCAATTAACTAACACGTGATCTACATCGGTAACTTGTTCTTGGGCAAAGACATGAGGGTGACGACGAATAAGCTTTTCACAAATAGCTTCGACAACATCGCTAAAGTCGAATTTATTTTGCTCTTGTCCTAAACGTGCATAAAATACAATTTGAAATAACAAATCACCGAGCTCTTTCTCTAGCTCTTGGTAATCGTTGGTTTCAATCGCTTCAGCAACTTCAAAGGCTTCTTCGAGAGTATGAGGTACTATTGATTTAAAGTTTTGCTTTAAATCCCAAGGGCAACCTTGCTCTGGATCTCGAAGTAGGCTCATGATCCAAACTAATTTATCAATTGATGCTGGTGCGTCTTTCATGGCTATTATTACCTAATTAACTGCGGATACGGGCAACACTTAGGATCTCATCGATTTGATCAATTTTATTGATTAACCTGTCGAGTATTTCATTGTTGGCGACTTCTAGTTTGAATTCCATAATATACAAATGATTTTTTTGATCTAAGCGTGACGACATATCAAGAACATTGGTTTTTTCGTTAGCAATTATCGTGGTTACATCGCGTAATAAACCTTGGCGATCGCCAGCTGTAATTTGCAAAGCTGCTTGATATACATGGCGATGCTTATTGCCCCATTGCACTTCAACCAAACGTTCTGGTGATTGCGATAGTAAGTTCTGTAATTGGTCACAATCTTTTCGATGAATAGAAATCCCACGACCCTGAGTAATAAAACCTTCGATGTTATCACCAGGGACTGGTTGACAACATTTAGCCATATGAGTCAATAAATTACCGACGCCTGAGACCGTAATACCGTTGTTATCTACGTGTTGTTTTTCGGCTTGCTGGCGGATAACAAGTTTAGGATCGATTTCAGCGACTGGTTTAGACTTTTCGAGTTCAAACTGTAATTGGTTCACTACTTGAGCAAGTTTAACCGCGCCATTACCAATCGCGGCGTGAAGCTCGGTCATGCTGTTCGAGTTAAAGCGTTTAAACATTGCAGGCGTTATTGTTACCTCACTTAAACCAAGGCGCTGTACTTCACTCTCTAATTGCTCTTTACCTGTTTGTATGTGTTTATCTTTATCTAATAACTTAAAGAAGTGCTGTACTTTAGAACGCGCTCGAGCGGTAAAAATATAGCCTAAATTTGGGTTTAACCAATCGCGCCCAGGCTTACTATTTTTACCTGTTAATATTTCTAACTGCTCACCCGTTTTAAGCTTGTAGGTAAAGGGAACTATTCGACCATCAACTTTGGCACCGGTACAGCGATTGCCTACATTAGAATGGATGTAATAGGCGAAATCGAGTGGCGTAGAGCCATTAGGTAAGTCAATCACATCGCCATTAGGGGTAAATACATAAATTCTGTCTTCAAATACTTCATTACGCAGTTCATCTACTAATTCATCAGAATCACTAACATCTTCTTGCCACTGCAAGAGTTTACGTAGCCAATTGATCTTTTCATCAAAACCGCCAACTTTACCCGAGGCAGACCCTTCTTTATAACGCCAATGGGCAGCAACACCTAGCTCAGCATCATCATCCATTTGTTTAGTACGTATTTGTATTTCAACCGACTTGCCGTCAGGTCCAAGTACCACGGTATGAATAGATTGATAACCATTAGGCTTTGGCGTGGCAACGTAATCATCAAATTCACTTGGTAAGTGTTTCCAATTAGTATGCACAATACCTAGAGCCCCGTAACAGTCTTGTAATTTATCTACAACAATGCGCATTGCTCGCACATCATACAACTGCGTAAAGTCGAGTGACTTTTGTTGCATTTTTTTCCAGATACTATAAATGTGCTTAGGACGACCGTAAACTTTGCCCTTAATGTCTAATTCATCCAGTTTATCTTGGATCGATTGCACAAAATTAAGCATATATTGTTCACGATCGAGACGTTTTTCATCGAGTAACTTGGCTATATTTTTGTAAGTAACTGGGTGTAAATAACGAAACGAAATATCTTCAAGCTCCCACTTCAGCTGGCCAATACCTAAGCGGTTGGCAAGTGGCGCATAAATGGCAACAGTTTCTTTAGCGGCTAATACACGGGTTTCTTCATCAGCATCTTTAACTTCAATTAAGTTACATACACGCTCTGCAAGTTTAATAACAACAGCACGAACATCTTCCACCATAGAAAGTAACATGCGACGTAAGTTATCTATTTGGCCACTGGCAAATTTTGTACCGCTTGGTTGCTGCAGACTTCTGATGGCATCCATTTGGTGAACGCCCTTAACCAAGGTAAAAATAGCCTTACCATAATTTTCTTCAATACTATCTAAGGCAACAGCTTCGCTTTCAATAAGAGGCACTAGCATAGCTGCGCATAAAGACTCTCTATCTAAGTTTAAGCTCGAAAGAATTTCGACCATTTCTAGCGACTTTTTTTCAGCGGCTAAATTAGTAGCAAAAACATCTTTTAATGAATTCCACAATGCTTCTATTGCCTGGCTTTTATGTGCCGACAAATCTAAATCGGCTAACCAATTCTCAAAACTCTCTGACGACATTTGGTGAGACTTTCTCACTGATACCATGTTGTTACCTATTCTAAACTTTAATTTTTAAACTACATATTCGAACCATTTTGTCCGAATTTACTTACGGGTAAAAAGTGCCATGGTTTCAACATGGCGAGTTTGTGCAAACATATCCATTAAGCCTAACTTATCCAATGTATAACCTACATCAATTAGGACTTTAGCATCCCTGGCCATAGTGGCCGGATCGCATGATATATAGAGTACAGTTTTAATATTTAGTTCGACAATATTTTTTACTGCATTTAATGCCCCTGCTCTAGCCGGATCGAGCAACACTTTGTTAACACTGCTATTAAACCAAGGCCACTGGGCTTGTTCAGCATTTAAATCTGCTTGAAAAAACTGAGTATTGTGCAAGTCATTTATCTGACTATTCAGTCCTGCTCGTTCAACCATAGCATCAATACCTTCAACACCTATCACTGCATTGACTTGCTTGGCGATTGGTAAACTAAAATTACCTAAACCGCAGAATAAATCTAAAATATTATCAACAGCTGATAGCTCTAACCATTGGCAAGCTTGAGTGATCATTTGCTGATTTAAATTGGCATTTACCTGCACAAAATCTGTTTCACTGAATGTAAATTTACAGTCATCTAGTTGATAAGTTAAGGCCTCGGTAGGTTCGTTATCTAGATCAACAATGCTTTGTTCATTTTGCAATACCAACTCATACGTTTTTGTTTTGGCAAAATCAGTCAGTATTTGCCTATCTTTTTTAGTTAACTTACTGGTATGACGAAAAATAGCCCTTGGCTTATCTGCGGCAATCACTTCAATATGAGAAATGGCTTTCTTAGTCGGTAATAAATTAATGAGTCGAGTAAATTCAGGAAATTCTTCATTAAACGTATCAGTTAAAATTGGACATGACTTTATTGGCGTTAATGTATTAGAGCTTTTTTGTCTAAAACCGACAATAGCCTGTGCGTGCTTATTATATTGCACGCCAATACGAGCCTTGCGGCGATAGCCTATCGCTGATGAAATTAATGGTGCCTGCCAAGGTAAGTCAACAAGTTGGGCATTACGGCGAAATAGCTCTGCTACCTTATTTTGTTTATAAGATAATTGCGCATCTATTTGCATATGTTGTAAATCACACCCACCACATTGGTAGAAATGTTTGCATTCTGGTTGCACTCTTTGGGGAGATAAACTTGATAATTTTATAATTTTAGCGCGCAGATATTTAGATTTCTCTTCTATGACTTTTACTTCAACTCGTTCGTTTGGTAGTGCGCCGCTAACAAAAACTGGTTTGTTATTAAACTTTGCCACACCATCACCATTGATATCTAAGCGTTCAATATCTATAGTAAAGGTCTGATTCAAATTGTTTTTTTTAGTACTAGGTTTATAAAAATTAGCCATTAATGTTTTGACCTTAGACAAGCATATGCGATGATGATATTTACACTGAACAATTATTCAATAATAACACGGATTTGCACTCAAAGATGAATAAAGTATCCCTAAGAGAATGGATATTATTTCTTACCCTTTTTCCAACTGTCATTGTTGGCGTATTGCTAGCTATACTGTTCGCCACAGATAGAACAAATGATTTAAAAAGTGGTATTGAAGAAAAATCAAACATTATTGCCGAAGCAATCTCTCAATCGACAGCCCACGCTATTGAAATTGAAAATTTCCAAGGTGTAAATTTATTCACCAACTTACTGCACAATGATAATTCAAATATTATCCGCACTATATTTATCTATGATGCTGATAATAAATCTATTTTAAGTACCTCTCAACGCTTCTCTCCTCGTAGCTTTCAATATCAAGATGGCCCAATTGAAACTATGGTTCAGCATAAAAAAATTATTGAAGGCGGCTATGCTCTTTATAAACCAATAAGACACTTACGCCCCTCTGTCGATGGCATGCCATCTTTTGAAAGATTTTATGGTTACTTGGTTATTAACGTAACAGAAAGATCAATTGCAGCAAAACAACTCGAAATGCTATTTAGTTCACTAGTGTCTTTGATGTTCGCCTCTATTATTTGTAGTTTATTTAGTCGTAAATTAATGCGCATGCTCTCTCAACCAGTAAAAGCTATGAACAAAACCGTATTAAGTATAAGGGAAGGCATATTATCGGCTAGGACAGAAATGGCTTGTGAAGGAGAAATTGAGTTTCTTAAGATTGGTATAAACAACATGGCACAAGCCATACAAGATTATCAATTAGATCTTGAAGAAAATATCGACCAAGCAACTCTTGATATGCAGGAAACATTAGAGCGCTTTGAAGCACAAAATGTTGAACTGGATTTAGAGAGAAAAAATGCACAGCGAGCGAGCCAAGTAAAATCAGAATTTTTAGCTAATATGAGTCATGAATTACGTACGCCATTAAATGGTGTAATCGGTTTTACTAAGCAAGTTTTAAAAAACCCTCTAACGGATAATCAGCGAGAATTCTTAACCACCATAGACGGTTCCGCAAATAACCTGTTAAGCATTATTAATGACATCCTTGATTTTTCCAAGTTAGATTCCGGACACATGGTTATTGAGAAGGTCCCTTTTTCGTTTAGAAATTCGATTGATGAAGTCCTTATTTTACTTTCTCAGCAAGCACATCAAAAGAACTTAGAGTTATCAATTAATATCAATTCTGACATACCTAATTCACTTATTGGTGATGCTATGCGTATTAAGCAAGTGGTTATTAATTTATTAGGTAATGCGATTAAATTTACTGAAAAAGGCACTATAACGGTAGATATTGATTATAAATTACTTAAAAATCTAAAAATTGAAATATCTATAACCGTCATTGATACGGGTATTGGCATAAGCGAGATGCAACAACAAAGTTTATTTGAAGCATTCGGGCAAGCAGACAAAACTATCACCCGCTTATATGGCGGTACTGGATTAGGTTTAATCATTGCTAAGCACTTAGCTAAGGAAATGTCTGGCGACATCACTTTTAATTCACAACTAAACCATGGCTCTGAATTTGAATTTAAATTCCAATGTGAACTAAACCAATTACCTATTGATGATATTATTTTACCTATAGACCTTGCCAATAAGTCTATCCTGTATTTTGAGTCTCACCCTCATTCGCGTCTAGCAACCATTGATATTCTTAACTCATGGAAAATGCAGGTAACTGCGGTGACTTCATTACAAGATTTAACCTTAAAACAGCATTTAAAAAACTATGACTTTGCGCTGCTTGGCTTTGCGGTTACAGCGACAAACATCGATGACATCAAGAATGTGATCCAAGCTTTAAAACCTTCGGTTAAGCAAATACATATAGCCATTAATAACAGCTCTCTAAACTTAAAAGATACTTTTATTAAAGCAGGAGCCGCTTCTTGCATCAGTAAACCGCTAACATCGACCATTTTAGATAAATATTTATCCTCAAAGTCGAAAACATTAATAAGTAAAAACAAAGCTAAATTTACTCCGAAGAAACTACCGATTAAAGTACTTGCTGTTGATGATAATGAAGCAAATTTAAAACTAATGACCACCTTACTTTCTGACAAAGTGGAGCATATAGTTACAGCAACCAATGGCAGAGAAGCTCTTTTACTTTGTCAAAAAGAAACATTTGCTATTATTTTTATGGATGTGCAAATGCCAGTAATGGATGGGGTTACCGCTACTCAAAAAATAAAATTAGATTCGATGAACATGGATACTAATATTATTGCAGTGACCGCTCATGCAATGCCTGGAGAGAAAGAGAAGTTAATAGAATCCGGTTTTGACGGTTACATGACTAAACCCCTTGATGAAACTATGCTCACTCACCTTATTTACGAGCATACCAATATTGAATTCACATCGACTGGTTTACTTACCAACAATACACTACCGGTTTTAGTGACAACAGCATCAGAGTTTGCTGGTATATTTGATTGGAACTTAGCTTTGACTAGAGCGGCAAACAAACCTGAACTGGCGGCTGAAATGCTGACAATGCTTGTTGCCTCTTTACCTACAACAAAATCCTTGATTGAGCAAAATATGAAACAAGCTGACTTACCAAGTTTAGGAAATGAAGTTCATAAGCTTAATGGTGCTTGTTGTTATAACGGAGTGCCTAGCCTAGAGAAAATTAGCCAACAAATAGAGTCAAACATTAAGAGTGGCTTTAGCTGCGATGATATTGAACCTGAACTATTCGAGTTACTTGATGAAATAGATAAAATACTTGAACTAGCAGACGCTTATTTTCAACAAAACCACCTACAACAATTAATTGATAATTAAGGAGTTAATGGGTTTAAGGGGGACAAGGGGTCACATCACACTTCTAGTTTCTAGTTTCTAGTTTCTAAATTCTAGTTTCTAGTTTCTAAATTCTAAATTCTAAATTCTAGTTTCTAACGAACCTTAGGCTTTATTGCGATAGAACGACAAAAGCCAACGCGTATTCTTTTTCATCGGATAAACTAATATGGAATTGTTGAGCATTCATTTGCTGTGCTATTTCTAGGGCTCTGCCCGTTAAGGTCAAAATCGGTTGGCCACTTGCTAAATTACTAATCTCAAAATGTTGAAACGATATGCCATCGGCAATGCCTCTACCAAGCGCTTTTGCAGCGGCTTCTTTACCAGCCCAACGTTTGGCTAAATAACTTACCGATTGTTTACTGTTTTGATATTTTTGATGTTCAACTTGCGTTAGTACGCGAATAGCTAGACGCTCTCGAGCTTTATCGGCCATATTCTTAATACGACCAATTTCTACAATATCATTCCCAATACCAACAACAGACATAAACTTCTCTTAGTTATTATTAATTGTCATTAAATTATACCAAGCTCATTATGCATGGCCGATCTCAGAAGATAAATGGCCCAAATCTATGCCCAATTTTTCCGCAGCTTTTTGCCACCTTAATTCAATTGGAGTATCAAATAAAATTTCTGCATCGGCTGGAATATTCAACCAAGAATTTTGTTGTATTTCAGCTTCTAATTGCCCGGGAGACCAACCAGCATAACCTAACGCCACCATAAACTTCTCTGGTGCATCATCGGTACCTAATGCTTCGAGTATATCTTTTGACGTGGTGATCATAATGTTTTCACCTAAATCTAAAGAACTCTCCCACCCTGCTTGCGTGCTATGCAAAACAAAACCTCGATCCGGAGCAACAGGACCACCAGCTAACACTCGCTGGCTTAAAGCTTCAACATCATTGTTATCCGCTTTAAATTCAGCAAGTAACTCATTTAAGCTAATGCGCACTGGAATATTAATGACTAAGCCCATAGCGCCATTGTCATTATGTTCACAAATATAAGTAACGGTTTTATGAAAATAAGGATCGTTTAAACTAGGCATGGCTATTAAAAATTGATTTTCTAAACTATCCATAAACTTTCCTTATTTGGTTACCTTGATAAATGCTCTATTTTGCTTGCAGTTGCTCTTCAATTGCGTCCATTAGTTTACCACTAATGTTAATTGGAAATGCTGCCTCTATTTCACGAATACAAGTAGGACTAGTTACGTTAATTTCAGTAACTTTATTACCAATAACATCTAAGCCAACAAAGTATAAACCTCGTTTTTTAAGCTCAGGTGCTATCGTTTCGGCAATTAATCGATCACTTGCAGATAATGGACGGGCTTCGCCACGACCGCCGGCAGCTAAGTTACCTCGAGTTTCACCTTGTGCCGGAATTCGCGCTAAACAATATGGCATAGGTTCGCCGTTTACAATTAATATGCGCTTATCACCTTCTAAAATTTCAGGCATATATTCTTGTACCATGGCATACATTGCACCGTGATTAGTTAATGTTTCAATAATAACACCAACGTTAGATTCACCAGGTCCCATTCTAAAAATTGAAGAGCCCCCCATGCCATCCAATGGTTTGATAATAATGTCTTTATGCTCTTTGTGGAAATCACGAATACGCTGTGAGCTTCGAGTAACTAAAGTACGAGGCGTTAAATCAGCAAACCATGCTGTAAATAATTTTTCATTACAGTCGCGTAAGCTTTGTGGCTTATTTACCATTAAAGTGCCTTTCAACTCGGCACGCTCTAACATATATGTGGCGTAGATATACTCAGTGTCAAAAGGTGGATCTTTACGCATTAATACCGCATCTAAACTAGCGACTTCAATGTCCTGCTTTTCTTCAAGTTCATACCACTTTTGAGCATCATCAAATACGGTTACCCTCGCAGCTGTCGCACGACATTCACCTTGATCTAAATAAAGGTCATTCATTTCCATATAATAAATTTCGTAACCACGCTTTTGCGCTTCTAACATCATCGCCATACTTGAATCTTTAACTACATTTACAGTAGAGATTGGATCCATTATTACGCCAAGTTTAATTGTCATTCTATCTTCCTAAATTTATTTTATGGGTGATTAACTAATATCTGTATTAGCTCAAATCACCAAATTTACACTGCAATGCAGTAATTGCCGTTAATGCTGCAGTTTCGGTCCTTAATACTCTTGGTCCTAACAATACTTCAGTATAGTTTGCAGCACCGGCAAGTTCGATTTCTTCATCCGTTAACCCACCTTCAGGACCAATCAAGAGACGAACCCTTTCACAGCTTAAAGGTAACCCCATAATTGAGTGGTTAGCCCTAGGATGTAAGTTTATTTTTAACGCCTGTGTTGCTTCATCTAACCATTCTTGCAAAGCCATAGGTTGTCTTACTTGTGGGACAACAGAGCGGCCACTCTGCTCACATGCACTAATGACTATTTTTTGCCATTGTTGGCGTTTTTTTTCCAGACGCTCTGCATTTAACTTAACCCCACAACGCTCTGTAAATAGTGGAGTAATACTATTAACTCCCAACTCAACCGACTTTTGTAAGGTAAAATCCATACGGTCGCCACGAGATATGCCTTGTCCTAAATGAATATTTAGTGGTGACTCATTGCTAATAATAGCAGTACTTTTAATATCCGCCTTGGCCTGTTTTTTATTTACTTCAGTTAAAGTCGCTTGATAATCATTACCATCGCCATTAAAAAATGTTATCTCATCACCCACTTTTAGGCGCAGAACACGGATCACATGACCAAAAGCATCATCAGATAACATAATAGCGTTACCGACTATAAATTCTGATGGTTGAAAAATTCTGGGGTTGCTCATATAGCGAAATCACTCGTATAAATCATTACGTTAAAGATAAGGGCTAACTCATTAATAAACAATAGGTAACTACAATTAATCGCACTTTAATAACAATGCTTATCTACAATTAATAGCATTTAAAAAACAAAAAGGCCAAGTATTAACTTGGCCTTCAATAGAACGATTATTTAGGTATTAAACTTATAAACCTGCGGCAGCTCTTAGTGCATCAGCTTTATCTGTTTTTTCCCAAGTGAACGCAGTAAAGGTATCATTACCAACCGTCATTTCAAATGGTTCACGACCAAAGTGACCGTATGCAGCTGTTAACTGGTACATTGGATGTAATAAATCTAGCATCTTAGTTATGCCGTAAGGGCGTAAATCAAAATTTTCACGAACAATTTCAACTAATCGTTCTTCACTAATTTTGCCAGTACCAAAAGTTTCAATTGAAATAGACGTTGGCTCAGCAACACCGATTGCATAAGATACTTGGATTTCACAGCGATCTGCTAAACCGGCAGCAACAATATTTTTAGCAACGTAGCGACCAGCATATGCAGCACTACGGTCTACTTTCGATGGATCTTTACCTGAGAAAGCACCACCACCGTGACGAGCCATACCGCCATACGTATCAACAATGATCTTACGACCAGTTAAACCACAGTCACCTACCGGGCCACCAATAACAAAACGACCCGTTGGGTTAATGTGATATTTAGTATCCGCAGTTAATAACTCTTCAGGTATTGTGTGTTTGATAATATTTTCCATAACCGCTGTGTGTAAATCTTCTTGAGAAATATCAGGGTTATGCTGAGTTGATAACACTATGGTATCAATAGCTACAGGTTTATTATCTTCGTAGATAAAAGTTACCTGTGATTTAGCATCAGGACGTAACCAAGGTAGTACACCAGATTTACGTGCTTCAGCTTGACGCTCAACTAAACGGTGAGAATAGTATAACGGCGCAGGCATAAGTGTTTCAGTTTCATTGGTTGCATAACCAAACATTAAACCTTGGTCACCTGCACCTTGCTCTTCAGGGCTTGTGCGGTCAACACCTTGAGCAATCTCTGGAGACTGCTGGCCAATTAAATTCATAATGCCACAAGTAGCGCCATCAAAACCAACATCAGATGATGTGTAGCCAATATCACTGATAACATTACGAGTAATGGTTTCTAAATCAACCCAAGCTTTCGTTGTAACTTCACCAGAGATAATTGCAACACCGGTTTTCACCATGGTTTCACAAGCAACACGGGCGTTTTTATCTTCCGCAATAATTGCATCTAATACTGCATCAGAAATTTGATCAGCAATTTTATCTGGGTGACCTTCAGATACAGATTCTGAAGTGAAATAATGTTTAGTCATAATGTCTCTTAATCTTTAATAAATTCATAAATAGATACGTCTGCTCAATAAAAACAGCTCATAATTAAATCTATTTATTGATAATGACGAGAATTCTACATTGATTAAAAAAATAAATCTACCTTTTTACGTCTAGACGGCTAAACGTTTTTCAATGTATACAATTTGCATTAAAATTTAGACATTAAAAAAGCCAACTTACTAAGTAAGTTGGCTTCTATTTAATCGCGCAAGATAACTAGGTTATAAAGTTAATCTAGACCATCCAATGTTGCACCTTTAAGACCACCAATACCGCCTTGATCATTACTGCGAAGTTTAATCATTAAACGTAAATCGTTCGGTGAATCGGCATTATGTAATGCATCGGTGTAACTAATATCGCCAGACTCATATAAATCGAATAACGCTTGGTCAAAGGTTTGCATACCAAGCTCACGTGACTTAGCCATAACCTCTTTAATATCACCTACAGCACCTTTCTTAATTAACTCACCAACGTAAGGAGAGTTAAGTAAAATCTCAATTGCCGCTTTACGGCCTTCACCATCTCGGGTTGGTACTAACTGTTGAGCAATAATACCACGCAGGTTTAGTGCCAAATCAAACAGTAACTTACCATGTTGATCAGCGGGTACTAAATGCATAATACGGTCAATGGCTTGGTTGGCATTGTTAGCATGCAATGTTGCGATACATAAATGCCCTGTTTCAGCAAAACTTAATGCATGTTCCATAATTTCTTGTGAACGGATCTCACCAATTAAGATTACATCAGGAGCTTGTCGTAAAGAACTTTTAAGCGCCGCGTCAAACGACTCTGTATCCATGCCAACTTCACGCTGAGTGATCATCGACTTGCCATGTTCATGGACAAATTCCACTGGATCTTCAATAGTCAAAATGTGACCACGAGCATTACGGTTACGATAACCGATCAACGATGCCATCGACGTTGACTTACCTGTACCTGTACCACCAACAAAAAGCACTAAGCCTTTTTTCGACATAACCACATCTTTTAATACTGCAGGTAAACCTAAGGTATCAACGTCTGGGATTTCAGTAACGATACGGCGAACTACCATACCTGGCATTTCACGCTGCCAAAAAGCAGAAATACGGAAACGGCCAATACCTTCAACAAAGATTGCATAGTTACATTCTAATGACTCATGAAACTCTTTAATTTGTTTCTCGGTCATCGTGCCTTCTACAATTTCTAAGGCATCTTCTTTAGTCAGTATCTTTTCATCAATCGCGGTTAATTCGCCATTAATTTTTGCACTCGGTGACATTTTCACAGTAATAAATAAGTCAGACGCGTTCTGACTTACCATAGTTCTTAATAAATCATGAAAATACATAGTTATTCTCTAATTAGTAAGTTTTAAATTGGTTTTTATCTGCGGCTTTTGACATCGCATCTTCACGAGTAATCAGGCCTCGGCTCATTAAGTTTTGTAAACATTGATCCATGGTTTGCATGCCGTGCGACATACCAGTTTGAATAGCTGAATACATTTGCGCAATTTTATCTTCACGAATTAAGTTACGTATAGCCGGAACACCAATCATAATTTCGTGAGCAGCAACTCGACCCCCACCAATTTTCTTGATTAAGGTTTGCGAAATAACCGCGCGTAGCGATTCAGATAACATTGAACGAACCATAGATTTTTCTTCAGCAGGGAAAACATCAACAATACGGTCAATGGTTTTTGGTGCTGAAGTCGTATGCAAGGTACCGAAAACTAAGTGACCAGTTTCAGCTGCTGTCATAGCTAAGCGTATGGTTTCTAAATCACGCATCTCACCAACTAAGATCACATCAGGGTCTTCACGAAGCGCTGAACGCAATGCTGCGCTAAAACTTAACGTGTCACGGTGAACTTCACGTTGGTTAATTAAACATTGTTTATTGTCATGCACAAATTCGATTGGATCTTCAATCGTTAAGATATGGTCACGTTTATTTTCATTAATATAATCAACCATTGCGGCTAAAGTAGTCGATTTACCTGAACCAGTAGGGCCGGTAACCAATACTAAACCACGCGGGTTTTCAGAAATTTGGCGAAAGATATCTGGACAACCTAAATCATCTAATGACAATATTTTGCTTGGGATGGTACGAAATACCGCAGCAGGTCCACGGTTTTGATTAAAGGCGTTCACCCTGAAGCGAGCAAGGTTAGGAACTTCAAAAGAAAAATCGACTTCTAAGTTTTCTTCGTATTCTTTGCGTTGACGATCCGTCATAATGTCATAAACTAATGCATTAACTTCTTTGTCTTCTAACGCAGGAATGTTAACTTTACGTATGTCGCCATCAACACGAATTGCCGGTGGCATACCTGTTGATAAATGTAAATCTGATGCATTGTGTTCAACACTAAATGCTAATAACTCAGTAATATCCATAATATCCCTAATTTATATATGTTTGTAGAATAAAAAATGATTAATATCGCCGCCAACCTCAGTAAAATTAATGAGGAAATAGAAATTGCCAGCAATAAGGCCAATCGCTCATCTGCAGCCGTGAGCTTGTTGGCTGTAAGTAAAACTAAACCTGCAATATTAGTTCAGCAAGGGTATGAAGCCGGGCAACGCCATTTTGGTGAGAACTATATTCAAGAAGCCGTGGATAAAATCCATGAGCTTGCACACCTAGCGGACATATGTTGGCACTTTATTGGGCCAATACAGTCAAATAAAACCCGACTTATTGCAGATAATGTATCCTGGGTACACAGTGTCGACCGGATAAAAATTGCAAAACGCCTTAATGAACAACGTGATAGCAACATTACCCCGCTAAACGTTTGTTTACAAGTGAATATTAGTGGCGAACAAAGTAAATCAGGTGCCTTAGTTAACGAAATTGCCGAATTAGCAGATTATATAAACAATTGTGATAACTTAATCCTGCGCGGTCTTATGGCTATTCCTGAAAATAGTAAAGATGAGGCAATTACTCGCCAGCGATTTAAACAGATGCAGACCTTGTTTAATCAATTACAGCACCAATATCCTAGTGTAGATACATTGTCCATGGGTATGAGCGGCGATTTAGACATAGCGATTGAGTGTGGCAGTACGATGGTTAGGATTGGCTCAGCTATTTTTGGCAGTAGAAATTAATCATTCAGATAGACATGGCCATTAAACCTGGCCCCAAAAACAAAAACATAGGTAATAAAATGAGTAAAGTTGCATTTATTGGCGCTGGTAATATGAGTAAAGCCATTATTGTTGGATTAATTGAACAAGGTTTTACTGCAAGCAATATTATCGTCAGTAACCCAAGCGCTCCTAAAAGAGAAGCGCTAGCAAAGCAATATGGCCTTCAACACACAGATGATAATATTGCTGCGGCTAATTTTTGTGACACCATAGTATTATCGGTTAAGCCACATTTAATCAAAGACGTGTGTCAGCAAATTGCCAGTCAAATAGACATTAGCAACAAATGTTTCATCAGTTTAGCGGCTGGCATTAGTATTGCCCAAATTCAAGCTGCACTTGCACAGCCTGCAGCTGTTGTTCGTTGTATGCCAAATACCCCTTCACAGGTTGGTTTAGGTATGACAGGTATGTATGCAAGCCCTGAAGTAAATAACCAACAACAGCAATATTCAAATGATTTACTCAATGCTGTAGGCAAAGTAATGTGGTTAGAAAACGAAGCAAAAATAGATGACCTACTTACCGTATCAGGCTCAAGTCCAGCGTATTTCTTTGCTTTTATGGAAGCAATGCAACAACAAGCTATAACATTTGGCTTTAGTCAAGAAGATGCCCGAGAGTTAGTGCAACAAGCAGCTATTGGCGCAGCGACCATGGTAATTAAAAATGCAGACACCGATATTGCAACATTACGCGAGAATGTTACCTCTAAAGGCGGCACAACCCAAGCTGCTCTACAAGTATTTAGCGATGGCAAGTTAGGCGAGTTAGTAAGCTCGGCAATGATACGAGCAAAAGCTCGTTCAATCGAAATATGTGAAAGTAACTAATTCGAAGATAACGATTAACTTTCAACTATTAGTAATTATTTTTTAACTTATCTTTTCATCTTAAGTTATTATAAACAAAACTATTTTCCGGAGTACCCATGGAAGCTGCAAATTATATTTTAAATTTTGTTTTTGACTCTTACCTCTTGGTTTTATTACTAAGAGTTTGGCTACAGGCTGCGCGTGCAGATTTCTATAATCCATTTAGTCAATTCGTAGTAAAAATCACTAACCCCGTTGTGATCCCATTTAGACGCCTAATTCCTGGTATAGCAGGTATAGATATGGCGACTCTAGTGGTGGCATTACTTATTGCTTGCGCCAAGTTTGCAGCGCTGTCAGCACTAAATGGTCAAGCAATTGATTTAGTTTCAGTATTAATTATCGGCGCATTATTTTTTATCAAACAAATGGGTTACTTAGTGTTTATGGTGATGTTGATCATGGCATTAATGAGCTGGGTAGTACAAAGCCGTAGCCCTGTGCAAATGGTATTTCAACAGTTAACTGAGCCCCTACTTCGACCTATCAGACGTATTTTACCCGATCTTGGCGGTATTGATTTATCGGTTCTGGTAGCATTTTTATTATTAAATGTGATTAACATAGGTATAGGTAGCGTGTTACCTATCTGGCGTATCTTATAAAGATATAGCGCACATATAAATTAAATTGAGCATTAACTGTTATAATTTAGTTAGCTTTTGGCTTTTTAAAATAAGCCATAAATACCAAGAGAGGTAATTATGTTTACTCGAACTGTGCAAAAATCATATAAGTCAGTAATGTTATTTTTAACCTTACTGCTGTTCTCATCTATCAGTGTTGCCGAAAACATGAAAATGCTAGATGAATTAGAAGTTCATTACATCGGCTTATCAACGTCGATTTTACAACCCGCAATAGCAAAAGAATACAATATTGAACGTAGTCGTTATCGTGGTTTTGTTAATATTTCGGTGTTAGATACTAGCAAAGATGGCAAGCCAGCGATTAGCGCCGGACTTTCAGGTAGTGCAACCAATCTAGTTGGCCAACGTATGCAATTAGAATTTGAGCAAATCAAAGAAGGTAGTGCGATATACTATATAGCCATAGTTAAATATCCGAATGATGAAACTTACACTTTTGACATTACCATCAACAATAATGGCAAAGAACATAAGCTCAACTTTAAACAAAAGTTTTACGTTGAACAGTAAACCATTCTATATAAAAGAAATAATATGACTAAAATCGTTTTAGCTACAGGTAATCCTGGCAAAGTAAAAGAGCTTTCACATTTATTAGGCCAGCATAATATTGAAATTGTTCCGCAAAGTGACTTTAACGTTATCGACGCTGATGAAACGGGTACAACATTTGTTGAAAATGCGATAATTAAAGCCCGTCATGCAGCTAAAATTACCGGATTACCTGCTATTGCCGATGATTCCGGTTTAGAAGTTGATTACCTCAAAGGTGCACCGGGAATATACTCTTCTCGTTACGCCGGTACAGATTGTAATGATAACGACAATAATGAAAAATTACTCGCAGCCCTTGATGGCGTTGAGTCTAGCTTGCGCACAGCTAGGTTTCAGTGTGTTTTAGTGTATATGCGCCACGCTGACGACCCTACGCCAATCATTTGCCAAGGTACTTGGGAAGGTGAAATCGACACAACAAGACACGGTGAGCAAGGCTTTGGTTACGATCCAATCTTTTGGTTAGAGCAACAACAAATGTCCTCAGCGCAGTTACCTAGAGATTTAAAAAATCAATTAAGCCATCGCGGTAAAGCACTGGCTAAACTTGTTAAACATTTTCGCTAAGCTGAGCTAATATTCAAAGCATATTCCACTTAGTGAACATGCTTTTATAGCGCATAATAAGAGACTCAATTTGTTAAAATCACCTCCTTTATCACTTTATATTCACATACCTTGGTGTGTACAAAAGTGCCCTTATTGCGACTTTAACTCTCACGCTTTAAAAAGTGATATTGACGAGCAACTTTATATCAAGCATTTGCTTGCTGATTTAGACAGTGATATCGCCCGCTTTAATATCAACCGCCCACTACATTCAATATTTATCGGTGGCGGTACGCCAAGTTTATTCTCGGCGACAGCAATAAAATTATTACTGGATGAAGTCAAGCTCAGATTTGCAAACAATCCTGAAATTGAAATAACTTTAGAGGCAAACCCAGGTACAGTCGAGGCAGGTAAATTCGAAGGTTTTAGTAATGCAGGTGTTAACCGCTTATCGGTTGGCGTACAAAGTTTTGCTTCAGATAAACTAATCAAGCTCGGCCGTATTCACGACAGTGAACAAGCAACTCGAGCAGCTGAAATAGCCAGTACCTGCGGCGTAAAAAGCTTTAATTTAGATCTTATGCACGGTTTAGAAAATCAAAGTATTGAGCATGCCCTTGATGATTTACGCCAAGCTATAGCACTAAAACCTAAACATTTGTCTTGGTATCAACTAACTATAGAGCCGAACACAGCGTTTTACTCAAAGCCTCCTGAGCTGCCGCAAGACGACACCTTATGGGAAATCCAAGAACAAGGTTTCAAGTTACTAGCCGCTGCTGGCTATCAACAATATGAAGTGTCCGCATTTAGCCAAGGTGAAGAGTTTCAATCAAAGCATAATATTAACTATTGGCAAAATGGTGATTATTTAGGAATTGGTTGTGGCGCTCATGGTAAAATAACCTGCGCTGCTGAAAATAAAATATACCGCACCGTTAAAGTAAAACATCCTAAAGGCTATATGGATGAAGAGCGAGTACACTTAGATCATTTAACCGAGGTGAGCGAAGCTGAGCGCCCTTTCGAATATATGATGAACCGCCTTAGGTTATTTAAGCCATTTAGCTTAACAGATTTTGAACAAGCAACCGGGTTAAGTAGCGACTATATTAGTGAACATTTACGTACCGCTAAAAATAAAAAATTGCTTAGCGAAAACCAAGGTCAATGGCAAACAACATTACATGGACGCCGTTATCTTAATGATTTATTAGAGCTATTTATTTAGGTATAGGTAATTAAATCAAACTATGATCAAACTATGAACACACTATGAGCACAAGCATGAATATCACTAGCCTAGAGCATGAATTTACCGAACAAGACCAAGAGTTTATGCGATTGGCTATGGAGCTTGCAGATAAAGCCCAAAGCCAAGGAGAGATCCCAGTAGGGGCAGTATTAGTGTGCGATAACAAGGTAATAGCCCAAGGTTGGAATCAGTCAATTCAACTGCACGACCCGTCAGCTCATGCTGAAATGATCGCAATTAGGCAAGCGGGTAGTGCGGTTCAAAATTATCGTATGCTCGATTGTACTTTATACGTCACGCTTGAACCTTGCCCTATGTGTGCAGGTTTATTAGTGCATAGTAGAATTAAGAAGTTGATATATGCAGCAGCTGATTTAAAAACAGGATCGGCAGGAAGTGTGTTTAATTTAACTGCGAGTGATAAATTAAATCATCAGCTGGAAGTTCAATCGGGCTTATTTGCACAACAATGCAGTGCAAAATTGTCGGCATTTTTTAAGCGTAGAAGAGCCGAGAAAAAAGCATTAAAAGCAACAAAAGCTGCTAAACAATAAGCTAGTAAACTCTTTAGTTATTTGCGGTTTGTTCAGACTCTTGAACATTCATTAATACCACGCGAAAATATACGCGGTAGCGGCCATTAACTTTGCGATGCGCAGCTTTTAACTGACGTCGTCTTTGGTTACTTTTACAGGTACGGTTTCTGATAATAACTCCTAACCTTATAGGCTAACATTTAATGTTTTTAAATTTACAATTTTAAAATAATTGGCACTATATAGCGCCAAACACCAAACTGATCTTACTGAGCCTTTATTACAGTAATATGACAGCCTGCAAAACGCTATTAAATCCACTACATCTCAGATGGCACGATAGAGCTTTGCTGCTTTTCATCTACAAATACTAGCGTATCATAATAACCTCTAATATTTTCAACATAGCGCACCGGCTCATCGCCTCGAGCATAGCCATACTTAGTATTTTTATAATACTTACGTTGCTTTAATAAAGGTAAATACTCTTTAACATCAACCCAACGATCAGGATCCCCACCGAGTTGTTGGGTAATAACTCGAGCATCTTCCATATGCCCCCAACCAACATTATAAGCAGCTAAAGCAAACCAACGTCTATCAGGGTTTTTAATTCTTGCTGGAATACGATTTATCAATTGTTGGAAATATTTAGCACCGCCGCGAATACTTTGTTCGGCGTCAATACGGCTTTTAACACCCATTTGTTTTGCGGTTGGCAGGGTAAGCATCATCATGCCACGTACACCGGTAAATGAACGAGCCTTTGGCTCCCAATGAGATTCTTGATAACTAATTGCAGCTAAAAATCGCCAATCCATATCACTACCATAGCGCTTAAATAAGTCTTTGTATTTTGGTAGCTTGCTATCAATTGCTCTGATAAACGTACGGGTGTCGACGTAATCAAATTCTTTAATATGCCCATAGTACTTTTCATTTAAGGTTAATAACGTACCGTCATGATGTGCCCCTCCAAAAAACTCTATCAATGACGATAGTATCGAGTCATCACCTTTTTTGCTTAACATCCAAGCGATAGGCTTAGGTTTTTGTATAGTAAAGCCAACGCTTATTTCAGGATAATAGCGGCGGTTAATCGCCAAAGAGTTGCTGTCTACTATGGTATAATCAATGCGTTCATCTAACACTTCAAGCAATAATTCATCACTATCAAACTCATCTGTTTCATTCCATTTTAAGTCTGGGTGCTGCTGCTGTAATTGTATTAAATTTTCAGCATGGCTTGAGTGTGCAGAAACTTGCAATTCACCTTCTAGCGCTTCTATATCTCTAGGCCATGGTTTACCTTGCTTAAAAACTAATTTTTGACTAATTTCGGTATAACTTGGAGCAAAGCGATACTGCTTTAATCGCTCAGGGGTAACAGACAGACCTGCGGCAAGGATATCAACTTCACCATTGTCTATTTTGGGGAATAACTCTTTTAGAGTGTAGCTAGGAACAATTTCTAATTGCACACCTATTGAATCTGCATACTTTTGCGCTAGTTCAAATTCAAAACCTTTTGGCCCCTGTGCACCAATATAATAACTATTAGGTCCAAACAAAGTGCCAACACGTAACGTACCTCGTTTAACAATCTCTTGTAAATCAGCGGGTTGATCACTCTCATTACAGCCAACCAATAAGCCTACCGTTATCAAGATAAGACAACAAAGTTTAGCGAAACGACTGTTAAATTTATTTATAATTATTTTCATATTAAATTCATTGTGTCGTCATTTTCATTTTTTTTACAGTCTTTTTTTAAAATACTTTGCACATAGATAAATTTAAATTTGTAATCGAAGTGTTTTTAACTTACTAAACAGTGTTTTTTCTTTTATAATGCGCGCGAAAAACCAGAGAATATTAATTCCATTACGTTTCGATTAAGACCTACGGTATTTAATGGAATTGATATTAATTTAACTATGGTGATTACATTTATGGAAATCTTACGCGGCGCACCTGCGCTTTCCGATTTCAGAACCAACAAGCTTCTTGCCCAATGCGAGCAATTAGGCCTGCCTGTGACCGAGTTATATGCTGAGTTCATGCATTTTTCTCACAACAGCGATTCATTAACTGCTGATGAATTAACTAAACTTGAAAAACTTTTAACTTACGGTCCAAGTATCGAAGAACATGAGCCAACAGGCACATTGTTATTAGTTACACCTCGCCCAGGTACCATTTCACCATGGTCATCAAAATCGACTGATATAGCTCACAACTGTGGCTTAAATAAAATTAACCGCTTAGAGCGTGGTATTGCTTACTACGTACAAACGAGTAGTGAATTATCAAACGAGCAAAGCAAACAGTTAGCTAGCTTAATTCACGACCGTATGATGGAAGTGATTTTTACTGATATTAACGACGTAAATAGCTTATTTGTATCAGCAGAGCCTGGTAAGTTAACTGCTATCGATATTATTGCTGGCGGACGTAAAGCCCTTGAAGATGCTAACGTTAATTTAGGCTTAGCGATTTCTGATGATGAGATTACTTACCTGTTCGACAACTTCTCAAAATTAGGTCGTAATCCTCGCGATATCGAACTATACATGTTTGCCCAAGCAAACTCAGAGCATTGTCGCCACAAAATATTTAATGCTGACTGGACTATCGACGGTCAAAAACAACCTAAATCATTATTTAAAATGATCCGTAATACGCACGAATTAAACAGTGATTACGTATTAAGCGCATACAGTGATAACGCTGCGGTTATGGTTGGCTCAGAAGGCGGTCGTTTCTTTGCAAACCCAGAAACAAACATTTATGAGTACAGCCAAGAAGACATTCAAATTTTAATGAAAGTTGAAACTCATAACCACCCGACTGCAATTTCTCCTTACCCTGGTGCAGCAACAGGCTCAGGTGGTGAAATTCGTGATGAAGGTGCAACAGGTATTGGCTCTAAACCAAAAGCTGGTTTAGTTGGTTTTACTGTATCTAACTTACGTATCCCTGGTTTTGAACAACCATGGGAAACTGACTTTGGTAAGCCAGACCGTATTGTTAACGCATTTGACATTATGATGGAAGGTCCATTAGGCGGCGCGGCATTTAATAACGAATTTGGTCGCCCGGCGATCACTGGTTATTTCCGTACCTACGAAGAAGAAGTTAACTCGTTTAATGGTGTTGAGGTTCGTGGTTACCACAAGCCAATTATGATTGCTGGTGGTTTAGGTAATATCCGTGACGAACACGTACAAAAAGGTGACATTGTTGTTGGCGCTAACTTAATTGCTTTAGGCGGCCCGGCAATGAACATTGGCTTAGGTGGCAGTGCTGCATCAAGTATGGCATCTGGTCAATCAACAGAGAACTTAGACTTTGCTTCTGTACAACGTGAAAACCCTGAAATGGAACGTCGTTGTCAAGAAGTTATCGACCGTTGTTGGCAGCTTGGTGATGATAACCCTATCCTATTCATTCACGATGTTGGTGCGGGTGGTTTATCGAACGCATTCCCTGAATTAGTTTCAGACGGTGGCCGTGGTGGTAAGTTTGAAATTCGTAACATTTTAAATGATGAGCGCAGCATGGCGCCACATGAAATTTGGTGTAATGAATCACAAGAACGTTATGTATTAGCTGTAGCACCAGAGCGTATGGATGAATTCACAGCAATTTGTGAACGCGAACGTGCGCTATTCTCTGTTGTTGGTTATGCAACTGAAGAAGAGCACTTAACTTTAACAGACAGCCATTTTGCTGATGACGAAGAGTTAAACACACCAATCGATTTATCGCTTGATATCTTATTAGGTAAAACACCTAAAATCATTAAAGATGTGAAACGTAAAACGCAAGCGGGTACTGAGTTAAACTTAGGCGACGTTGCTTTAGCTGATGCAGCTGATCGTCTTTTACGCCTACCTACTATCGCTGAGAAGACATTCCTAATTACCATAGGTGACCGCTCGGTTACTGGTATGGTTAATCGTGACCAAATGGTTGGTCCTTGGCAAGTGCCAGTAGCTGACTGTGGCGTAACGGCTGCTGCTCTTGATAGCTACCACGGTGAAGCTATGGCAATGGGTGAGCGTACGCCAGTTGCATTACTTAACTTTGCCGCTTCAGCTCGTTTAGCTGTAGCTGAGTCATTAACCAACATTGCAGGTACTGACATTGGCGATTTAAATCGCATTAAATTATCTGCTAACTGGATGTCTGCAGCAGGTCACCCTGGTGAAGACGCTGGTTTATACGACGCGGTACACGCAATTGGTGAAGAGTTATGTCCTGCTTTAGGTTTAACTATCCCAGTTGGTAAAGATTCAATGAGTATGAAAACCAAGTGGAATGACAACGGCGAAGACAAGTCGGTAACGGCTCCTTTATCGTTAGTTATTACCGCATTTGGTCGTGTTGAAGACATTCGCA
Source organism: Thalassotalea sp. (assembly GCA_029237915.1). Lineage (GTDB taxonomy): Bacteria > Pseudomonadota > Gammaproteobacteria > Enterobacterales > Alteromonadaceae > Thalassotalea_A. The sequence continues at coordinate 41,490 of JAQWHD010000038.1, forward strand.
AAACAGTAACTCCTGAGCTACGTACAGATAAAGGCGATAGCCGCATTGTTGCGATTGATTTATCAAACGGTAAAAACCGTTTAGGTGGTTCATGTTTAGCACAAGTTTATAAGCAACTTGGCACCGAGACTCCTGATGTTGATAGCCCTGAGCTATTAAAAGGTTTCTTCGATGCAATGCAGCGTTTAGTACGCGAAGAAAAATTATTGGCTTACCATGATAGATCGGACGGTGGTTTATTCACCTCTGTCGTTGAAATGGCATTTGCTGGCCACACTGGTGTTGATATTGATATCTCCAAACTTGCTGGCGATGACTTAAGCGTATTATTTAGTGAAGAAATCGGCGCAGTAATTCAAATCCGTGAAGACGACGTTGAAGCAATCCATGAAATTTTCGCTGAATTTGGTATTTTAGATAGCTGTACTGATGTTGGTCGTATTAATAACGAAGACACTATCCGCTTTAGCCGTGACGGTAATGTTGTACTTGAAAACTCTCGTACTTACTACCGTACAGTTTGGGCAGAAACAACGTTTAAAATGCAATCACTGCGTGATAACTCAGAGTGTGCAGAGCAAGAACACGCATTAAAATTTGATACTGAAGATCCAGGTTTAAATACTCACCTTACTTTTGATATCAATGAAGATATCGTTGCTGGCCACATAGCGAGTGATGCTGAAAATGAAAGTAATCCAAAAGTTGCGATTTTACGTGAGCAAGGTGTTAACTCGCACGTTGAAATGGCCGCGTCTTTTGACCGCGCCGGTTTCTTCGCTGTAGACATTCACATGACTGACGTATTAGCGGGTCGCGTTGACTTAAACGACTATAAAGGCTTAGTTGCTTGTGGTGGTTTCTCGTACGGTGATGTATTAGGTGCTGGTGAAGGTTGGGCTAAATCAATCTTATTTAACGACAACGCTCGTGCAATGTTCCGTGAATTCTTCCACCGTGAAGACACCTTCTCACTAGGTGTTTGTAATGGTTGTCAGATGCTTTCTAACTTAAAAGAAATCATTCCTGGTGCAGAATTATGGCCACACTTTGTACAGAACAAATCAGAACGTTTTGAAGCTCGTTTCTCATTAGTTGAAATTCAAGAATCGCCATCTATCTTATTTAAAGGTATGGAAGGTTCACGTATGCCAATCGCTGTGTCACACGGTGAAGGTCATGCAGAATTTAAATCTGATGCAGCAATTGATGCAGCAAACGATTCTGGTACTGTATCGGTACGTTATGTTGATAACTACGGTCAAGTAACAGAAACATACCCATCGAACCCTAACGGCTCACCAGATGGCATTACGTCACTTACTACGACCGATGGTCGTGTAACGATCATGATGCCACACCCTGAGCGTGTATTTAGAACGGTTGCTAACTCTTGGCATCCTGATGAGTGGTTAGAAGATTCTCCATGGGTGAGAATGTTCAGGAACGCTCGTAAGTTTGTTGGTTAATAACCACAGCTAAGCATTAAGATAAAAAACGCCGTAAGGCGTTTTTTTTTATGCTTTGAAGCAAAAGTAAATATTAGGTGTACTTAGAACGGTTGCTAACTCTTGGGCGCTAAAACCGAGACGAGTGGTTAGAAGATTCTCCATGGGTGAGAATGTTCAGAAACGCCCGTAAGTTTGTTGGTTAATAACCACAGCTAAGCATTAAGATACAAAAACAAAAAAACGCCGTAAGGCGTTTTTTTATGTCTAAAAAATAACTATGTCGATAAAAATCACGCCGTCATTCCATCATGCTTTGGGATGGAATCTCATCAGCGCACTGACCGAGATAGTGGCTAGAAGACTCTCCATGGGTGAGAATGTTCAGCTAACATAATAGGCCCGTAAGTTTGTTGGTTAATCAAAAAACTTAGCTATAAAAACAAAAAACGCCGTAAGGCGTTTTTTTATACCGAAATATCAAGGTGTCTGACACCTTGATATTTAACTTACTTCAGCTTGCATCTGCTTATAGCTATCGGTATTTACCCATTGGCTTGCAATGAGTGAACATAGCGCAATGCCCGCGCCAGCAAAGAATACCCAAGATGGTTGATACAACCAAAGCATGCCAAACAGTACAGGAATGAATACCGCCGCAATATGGTTAATAGTAAAACTGACACCGGCATTAGAGGCGATATCTTTCGGGTCGGCTATTTTTTGGAAATAGGTTTTAATGGCAATAGCCATAGCAAAGAATAAGTGATCGATAACATAAAGAGCAGCAGCGATATTTGCATTTTCGACTAAAGCATAGCCACTAAAGACAAGGATCAAACCAATATATTCTAAGGTCAGCGCTTTGCGCTCCCCTACTCGGCCAATCCAACTACCAATCTTAGGGGCTATATAAATATTAAGTAGATGATTAAGCATGTACAGCATCGAAATATCAGCAACCGAATAGCCAAACTTTTCAACCATCATAAAGCCGGCAAAAACCACGAAGATTTGACGACGAGCACCACTTAAAAAAGTTAATAGGTAATAAAGTGAATAGCGTTTGCGGATAACCAAATGCTTATGCTGTATTACCTTTTGTGGAAACACCGGCATAAATAACCATAACCACAGAGTTATCGCTAAGCCTAAACCACCCAGTATTAAATAAGCGCTCTTAAACTGCATATCAAAATAGCTAAAAGCTACCCAGATAAAGCCATAAACAACGAGTGCACCAATTGATTTAATTGAAATAAGTTTACCTAATTTTGCTGGTGCTTCTTCTTTACTAAACCATTGTAAGCTCAACGACTGATTAACGGTTTCGTAATAATGGAATCCTGTCGACATTATTATAGTCGTCGCATAAAGACCATACTCAAACGGAAAGAATCCTGTTGCAGCAACGCCTACAGTAAGCAATGCGAGAGACACTAAAGCAAAATGCTGTTCTTTAACAATGAGTAAAAGAAATACCGCGGTAAACGCAAGAAAACCTGGAATTTCACGCAACGATTGCAACATGCCTATTTCAGCACCACTAAAATTAGCCGCTTCGACAGTAAAGTTATTCAACAGTGCCATCCAACCAGAAAAACTTAACGTCATCACTAAGGTCGATAACACTAAGAATACAAAAGGCGTTCTTAATGGATGCTCTGGTTTAGATAATACTTGGGGTGAGTCGCTGTCACTAGTCATGGTTATTTACCTAGGTATATAGAAGCTTTAGGTTAACAATTTTTGTAAAGCAAATACATAAGCTTTTAGGCTAATACAGCTTTATTAAGCAACCTTGACTAACGCTAATTACAATACCTCCTTGAAGTTATAATACATTTATCGGTATGCTAATAAAAAACAAGCCATTAAGGTCGTTATGCAAGATCACAAAAATCACCCTCTAACAGACTTCATTGAATACCCTGAAGCTGAAATGCTGAAACGCTCAGAGCGGTTTTACCAAGATATTAAGCGCCGGCATTCAATTCGAAAGTTCAGTGATAGAGCCGTTGATAAACGAATTATCGAAAACTGCCTCAAGGCCGCTGGCACAGCGCCAAGTGGTGCAAATCATCAGCCATGGCAGTTTGTGGCGATTAACAGCCAAGATGTAAAGAGACAAATAAGAGAGCAAGCTGAATTACATGAACGTGGTTTTTATCAAGGACGTGCTGGTGAAGAATGGTTAGAAGCACTTAAGCCGTTAGGCACTGACGCCAATAAGCCTTATTTAGAACATGCACCTTGGTTAATTGCTATTTTTAGCCAAAAGCGAGGTGGTTTGAGTATTGAAGATCAAAACACCAACTATTACGTGCATGAGTCTGTAGGTATTGCTACTGGCTTTTTAATTAACGCATTGCACTCATCAGGACTGGCAACTTTAACTCATACACCTAAGCCAATGTCATTTTTAAATAAAATATGTAATAGAGGTGATAACGATAGAGCGTATATGTTGTTGATTGCAGGGTATCCGAGTGAGGATGCTACTATACCGGAACATGCAACAACAAAAAAAGCCTTTGCAGATATTGCTACGTTTTTATAACGTAGCAATATAATGTAATTATTATTTAGTCGTGATGCTAGCGAGTTTAATTTTTAACTCTTCTGATGGCTTGCCACTTTGACTACCAGAACCTTCAAGCATTTCAAGTGTATCTAAGCCTTCAACAACCTGACCAAATACCGTATGACGACCGTCTAAAAAGCGTGTTTCTTTAAAGGTAATAAAGAATTGTGAGCCATCAGTATTTGGACCTGCGTTAGCCATACTTAACATACCTGGAGCATTATGACTTGCATCCGGATGGTACTCACCGGCATATTTATAGCCAGGGTTACCACGACCAGTACCTTCAGGATCGCCACCTTGGATCATAAAGCCAGGGATAACTCGGTGGAATAATAAGTTATCGTAAAAGCCTAGTTCCGTTAAATACATAGTACTTGATACGTGCATAGGTGCGTATTGTGGAAATAACTCAATAACAATCTTACCCTTGCTAGTAACAAGTTCCCAAAAATAGCTTTTTCCTTCAACAAACTCAAACTGTGGTGGCTTGACTAAGTTATGCTTCCAACGAGGGTCTTGTTTATCAATTTTTTGCTGGGCAATAAACTGTTCAACACCATTTAACGCGGGGTCGCTATCAACAGCAGCACCGATGAATAAAGCGCCTAAAGCAAAGACGTAAATGATTGATATTTTTTTAATAAATGAATTCATAATAAAAGCAATGTTTCTTAATTTGGCTTAAGTATAAAGCAATCTACAGCAGAGTAGAATATAAACTAATGTCTATCTTGGCTGATTAAGATAATAAAAGTAGATGAGTTGATTTACATCACCTCTATCTTAGATTGTGTGACATGTTGCTGTAATTCAGGAAAAAATTTAAGGAATACATCTTCATATTCTTGGTAATTCGCTTTAACTTCAACAATGGCACCAGCCAAATTATTTTTAAATCGTATTCGGTTAGATAATGAATCAATGGCTTTACCAGTAATGTCGATACTCTTATAACTCGATAGCCAATTTTGACTTGCCATACGTTGCACTACTATCTTCATTTGCTCAGGCATATGATGCTGAGCCTGTAAAAGCTTGCTATAACTGTCTTGGACAAACTGCTCAAAATTTTGCTCGCTGAACTTATGCCAATGTATTGCAAGAAAATGATCAAATACCACATCTGAAATAATAAACGAAAAGCGCTTTCGCTCTACAGACAAAGGGGTTTTTAAGGTTCTAACCAAATGATGTTGATCGGTGAACTTATCTACTAAACGGTGATTTTCAATACCTTTATAAATTTCAATCGGCAGCTTTTTTAGATCGACGCCTTTGGCAAAGTCCCCCATTAAATTACCCGTTAAGGACAAAGAGGTATTTTGTGAAAAGAATAAGTGGGCTAAGTAATTCATAAAGTTAACTATAGATGATTAACGCAGAGCGAGTAACAAAGTAGCATGTTGGGCAATACCTGGCAGTTTAGATTTGTGCGTTCGACACTCAACAAAGCCAAGGGATTCATACAGTTTTCTAGCTTGCGGATTACTCTGTGCAACGTCTAATGAAACCGATTGGTAACCTTGTTGCTTTGCCCTTGCAATGGCCCAACGTATTAATTGAGTGCCAATACCTTGGCCTTGCACAGTAGAACAAATACCTAAATGAGCTATGTATAAACTGTGTTTAATTGGCTTACGCACAATACGCTCAAAACGTAGGCCTTTGATGGCGCTAGCAATAAACTTCCAGCGTAAGTGTTTAACCATGTCAATAATACAACTAAGCTCCATAACTTGTGCTTGGTGTCTATCAAAACAAGCAATAGTGCCCACCACTTCATTATCTAAAAGAGCAAGATGATGATTGGCAAAACCAAACTGACTCTGCCCCTTGTTAAAACTGTATTGTAAAAACGCATTAGGATCAGGGAATATATAGTTAAATGCCGCAGGTCCGGAGCTAAATATTAATGGAATAGCATGGCTACAATCATCGACTTTAGCTTGGCGGATCTCTATTTGCATTAAGTAATATCAAGCTCAATGCTAGTACAGCCTTTAGGACAATAAATGCCAGGTGTGCCGGCTTGTTTAGGATGAACAACACTCAGGGGTAAATTACAGGTGGTGCATTTAATGTCTCGACCTAAAAGCACTTTTTTAATCAAGGCTTTTTGCTCATTAAATGATTTAGCGGTTACTTTATTTAATTTAGAAAAATCTACTGCTGACATGACTTTATCTCAAAATTTATTAAATGCGGATGCTTTATACATATATTAGCGTATCTGCGGTGGACAATACCAGCCATCATATACACCATCATATTGTTTCGCTTGGCCTTCTAATAACATTTGATAGCCAATGATATTTTCATAGCTTGCTGGCATTTCTGGGTATGCGGTGATTTCCCAAGGATTTTCAGGGTTTTCTAAATAAGGACAAAAAGACAGCTTTTGGTTATTCGCCAACAATACACGGCCAAACTTAAGCGCTTTGTCTTGATCTGGAAAAATAACTGAGAATTGAATTTCTCTAGCACAGTCTAAGTTATCTCCCTCGAGCTCCATAGACCATAAAGTATCACCGTTAGGATCAACCGGAAATTTAGTAAAATCTCTATTCATAATATATCGCCTATATTAATAAAACCGTTAACGACAAGGTATAGCAAGCTGATTGATACCTAACAAACAGCATTGACATAACCTCTTGATTTAAAACGCTATCAAATGAAAATCGTTTTAATCTATGTTAATTAACATTAAGTTTAGCAGAAAAATTAATTTTGTTTTGACAGCCCTTGAACCTTAAATAAAGTGTACTTTTCTCCAGTAACGATATGCTCATAGGTAAAGCGCTCAGGGCATAAATGCAGAACTTTATAAGCATGATAATTATCTGCGTCTGTCGGGTCCGCCATATAATGAGCTTCATTATCTACCTCACCTTTGGTGATAGTAAAATGAATATCTCCGACTAACCCCCAATCACCTATTTCGGTGATTTCATCAATAATAGTGCCATCAGGCGTATAACTATAGAAACTAAACGAGAAACTGCCATCTGCATTTATTTCAGCTAATTCATTAGTATTTTCTGTGCCATTTTGCTCAGCTCGGTGCCACTGACCAAAAAGTTGTTTACGTTGATACATAGTTTACCTAAGCAAAGATTAAAGCGATTTCTCGCGAATAGTGAAATAATATAGTGTTATTACATAAAAATCGCGTAAATAATTCGTTTGCTATTGATTTGCACTAGCGAAGACAGAGATAATCAGAGCAAATCATTTACACAAAATTACACTATGAAAATTAACCTTAGGTTTAGTCCATTTAATGCAGTAGCTTTAATGCTGCTATGTTTACTAGTAGTTGCACCAGCAAAAGCAGTGCAAGTGCCTTTAAAAGTCAGTGACATAATGAAGTTTCGCTCTATCGTGGCACCGCAATTAAGTGATAATGGTAAGTGGTTAGCTTATAGCGCACAACCCGATCGCGGTAATAGCACTTATCATGTGCAATCAATTGATGGTGACATTACTTATCAAGTTAATTTTGGTAGTTCCGGTGTATTTAGTGATGATGGTAAATACATTGCCATCATGGTTGATGTCGACCTTTTAACCAAAGAGCAGACCGCTAAAAAAGATAAGAAAAAACTTAAAAAAAGCTTAGAGATCATCGAGCTTGCAAGTGGTAAGCGTGTTACTTATAAAAATATAGAAAGCTTTGCATTAAGTGACAACAGTAGTTTTCTTGCATTTTTATCGGAAAATAAAAAAGACAAATCAGCAGAGAAAAAAGCTGATGATGTACAGGCTGCGCCAATTGATAACAAAGTAAACGCTACAACAGAAGTAGCACAAGTTATCACTAAAAACTCTGATGAAACAGCACCGGCCATTGAAACACAAGAAAAGCCTGATGCAGACAAAGTTAAGTTATTTAACAAAAAACGCATCAAAAACACCTTAACTTTAGTGAATTTAACCACCTTTGATAAACAACAAATAAACAATGTTGACAGTTTTTCCTTTTCTCCTAAAAAACCAGTTTTAGTCTATAGCTTATCTACCGAAGACGGTAAAAATAACACTTTAAAGTCAGTTGATTTAAACAATGCAAAAACAACATCTATCATAACTAAAGAAAACGCTAGTTTTAATAATTTTAGTTGGGACTCTAAAGGCGAAAATATTGCTTTTACCCAAGGTGATTTTAGTAAAGAAATTGACAAACGAGCACATCAAGTAAAAATTTGGCAAGCTAAATCGAATAAGTTAACAAAGGTTAAATATAAAAACCCTAAATGGTTCGTAAGTGATTACAACGACCTAACGTGGAGTAAAGATGATGAACGCCTGTTCTTTGGTTTTAAACAAGTCGATGTTACTAAGCCAAGAATAGACACTAAACCTGAATCACAGTCTGATCTATACAATAAAGATAAATTAACCGCTGGTCGTAGTTTGCAAATTTGGCATGGCGATGATGCACTAATTAAAACCAATGAAAAGTACCAGTTAAACAAAGATAAAAAGCATTTATATACTGCGGTTTATCATGTTGATGACAAAGATTTAGTTCGCCTTGCGAATGAAAAAATCATCAGAGTTAAAGCAACTAATAATGAAAATGCGGTGATCGCGACGACAGATCTTAACTATCGCAAGCTAAGAACTTGGGAAGGCTTCTTTAGTGATTACTACATCACCGATTTAGAAAGTGGCAAGGCGTCATTAATCGCTGAAAAGCTTAGTAGTTACACCAAAGTAGAACTAAGTGAATCTGGCCGTTATGCTACTTACTTTAAAGATGGTCATTACTGGTTATTTGACCGCAACAAAAACAAAACATCTAATTTAACTAAAGGCTTAACGACATCATTTAGTGATGAAGATCACGACTACCCTAGTAAAGCACCAGGCTACGGTATTGCAGGTTGGTTGGAAGATGATGAAGGTGTTCTTGTTTACGATAAATTTGATATTTGGTTACTCACTTTAAATGCTAAAGACAGCAAATGTTTAACTTGTGAACAAGGTCGCCCTAATTCATTACAGTTTCGTATTAACCAGTTAGATGAAGAGCGTGATTACTTTAAAGTAGAAGAACAACTTCTTTTAACTAGCTATAACGATGAACACAAAAACTATGGTTTTTATCAGCTTAAATTAAAAGACAAGTCATTAACTAAGTTACGCGAAGAAAACAAAAAATTTAAGTTTATTAGTAAAGCTAAGAAAGCCGACAAAGTATTATTCTCTCGTGAAGATTTTAACGAATTCCCTGATTTATGGGTCTCTGACTTAAACCCTGCTAACGGCAAAAAATTAACGGACGTTAACCCACAAAAAGAGCACTTTTTATGGGGCCAGCCTGAGTTAGTCGAGTGGAATTCAACCATGGGTGAAAAGCACCAGGGTGTTTTGATTAAGCCAGCAAATTATGTTGAAGGCGTAAAGTACCCTGTTGTAGTTTACTACTACCGTTTATTTTCACAGCGCATGTACGAGTTTAATGCGATGAAAGTAAACCATCGTCCTAACTTCCCGTACTACACTTCAAACGGTTACGCTATATTCTTGCCTGACGTACACTTTGAAGTTGGCACACCTGGCCACTCAACCAATAAATCGATATTGCCTGGTATCCAAAAAATTATTGATATGGGCGTAGCTGACAAAAATGCCATTGGCCTCCATGGCCATAGTTGGAGTGGCTATCAAACGCTACATTCAATTACTCAAACAGATATGTTTGCCGCGGCGGTTTCTGGCGCACCGGTATCTAACATGACCAGTGCTTATTCTGGCATACGTTTAGGTACAGGCTTAGCCCGTCAATTTCAATATGAGCAAGGTCAGTCTCGCATTGGCGCAAGCATGTTTGAGCGTCGTGATTTATACATTGAGAATTCGCCAGTATTTTTTGCCGATAGAATAAATACGCCATTGTTAATGCAATTTGGTGATATTGATGATGCAGTACCATGGCAGCAAGGTATAGAGATGTATTTAGCGATGCGCCGTTTAGAGAAAAATGTAATTTTACTGCAGTACGAAGGTGAACCTCATCACTTGAAGAAGTACCCAAATAAAGTCGATTACACGATTAAGATGAAGCAGTACTTTGATCATTACCTAAAAGGTAAACCAGCGCCTAGCTGGATGGTTGATGGTGAAGCTTATCAACAAAAAGCGAAAAACAAAGATTAAATCTTAATTTCAGATTTCAAATCCCAATAAAAAAGGCTGCAAATTTGCAGCCTTTTTTGTATTCAGTCCAGGATATAAACTATCACTAATACCTATATGATTACTCTTCGTCTCGGACAAATTTAATTTCTGTAAACCCCATACGAGCAAACTCTTTCTGACGATAGTTTTTGACAATACCTTGACCACGACTGGTCATTTCTAATTGCTGCTCCATCGCTAAAAAGCTTTTAATATCTACATTTTCAGCGGCCGCTGCGGCTTCATATAAATCACGGAATAAACCATATGAAAAAGGTATGGTCTTGCGCTTACCTTTAAATACGTACGTTACTTGTCTAGCCATAGTGTTACCTTTGAAAAATAATTTTGTAAATCGAATACTTGTATATTATACCAGTTTAATCAAATTGCTATTAGCTTAGACGTTCAACCAACCATTGTGAAATATCCACCACTTGCTCGCCGCAAACTGAATGTGGCATAGCGTAAGTTTTATAGCTTGGTGCATAACCCATGCTTTGTAATGAACTAACTGCTTGCTCGCCTAATATTGGGCTAACAACAGGGTCTTGACTACCATGCATTACCGCAATATTAATATCTTGGTTAGCAGCATTAGTTGTGATTGAATCTTTAGTAGCAAAGTAAGTAGACATCGCCATTAAACCACCCAATTTCTCTGGGTATGTTAAAGCCGCTTGATACGCAACTGCACCGCCTTGTGAAAAACCAGCAACGATAATACGATGCGCAGGAATACCTCGAGCAATCTCACGGGCAATTAACTTTTGCACTTCATCACTTGAAGCAATCAATTGCGTGGCATCAACTTTACGCTCAATACTCATATCCAAAATGTCATACCATGCTGGCATTACCATGCCACCATTTATGGTTACAGGGATTTTAGGAGAATGAGGAAAGACAAAACGCACCGCCATATCTTGTGGCAATCGTAACTCTGGAACAATCGGCTCAAAATCGTGGCCGTCAGCACCTAAACCGTGTAACCAAATAACACTAGCCGTAGCGGCTGTTTTTGGTTCAACTTCAACACAAGCTAAATGACTCATTACTATTAACACTCTTATCTAATAAATTTTAAGGCGCTATTATATACGCGTTAATAAAAAAAGGGGATTTTAAAACCTGATATATAGCTTTAAGAAGTAGGACCTTATAGCCATTCACAAAATCAGAGAATAAGAAAAATAGCTTTAACAGTGCTAAAAATAGAAAAAACACACCATCATCCCTGCATATTTTGCGGTGATATTTCATGCAGTTTCAATATGACTCGAACGGCAATTCAATGCCACAAACGGAAGTAGAGAAAGTACACCGTCATCCTGTACGAGCCAAAGCGAGATACGGGACCTCCTTGAACGTGCTGATGGTCTGAAAAGTGCCATTAGCAGAAGTAGCCACGTCATAAAACATCTAGCTTTGACCGACTGGGCACCAAAGCGGTCATAGAGGCGTTTATCAAAATAATTAGATAAAGCAACCTGTCAAAAGGTTACTTTATCGTGTTAGTTAATTTATCAGATACAATTAAAAAACCGAACGAACAATACCACCATCAACTCTGAGCGCTGCGCCATTAATTGCAGATGAAAGAGGACTACTTATAAAGGTTGCAAAATCGGCTATTTCTTTAGGGTTAATCAATCGCCCTATAAGTGATGTAGATCTGTTCTCATCCATAAATTTACGCTCTGCTTGTTCATATGGCAGTTCAGGGAAGATATTCTGAACGAACTCTTTCACGCCATCTGTTTTCGTTGATCCTGGCAGTAATGTATTTACCGTAACATTTGAACCTTTGGTAAGCTCAGATAAGCTACGAGATAATGACATTTGCATAGTTTTAGTCGCACTATAATGAGCCATTTCTGGTGCTGGGTTCACTGCCGATTCACTCGACATAAAAATGATTCGTCCAGCATTCGCTTCAAGCATATTGCTTAAATAAAAACGTGATAAACGAACACCACTCATAATATTCACATCTATAATATGTTGCCACTGTTCGTCAGTGCTTTCTAGAAATTCAACAGATTCATAAATGCCCAAATTATTAATCAAAATATCTATTTGAGGAAATTTTTTTATTGTTATCTCGTTACCTTCGGAGGTTGCATTGTCTGCAACTAAATACTTCAAATTTGCATCTGGCACTTCAGATAGAATCTTAGAAGCAGCCTTCTCAACACTTACTAATGAACGACCATTAATAATGACAGTTGCGCCTTCAGTCGCTAATGACTTTGCTATTTCTAAACCGATACCACCCGTTGATGCGGTAACTAATGCTGTTTTGTTGGTAAGTTGTAAATTCATATGTTTTCTCCAAAAAATAAGTTGCTGTAAATTCAATAGACACATATTAACTTCTCGAGAATTAAACTAAAATATCAACAATGGAACATTACTTGTGCAAAGAAGGTACAAATGAATATTACGTTAGATCAGTTAAGAGTATTAGTAGCTGTTAATACCTGTGGAAGTTTTAGTAAAACCGCTGAATTATTAGGACAAACACCTTCGGCTATCAGTCGCAAAATTAGTAAATTAGAAAAACAGCTAAATTTTCAGTTATTCACTCGAACTACAAGGAACATCAGTCTTACGGATGAAGGGAAAATTGTTACTGAAAAAGCTCAGCAGGCACTAAGTGTAATAAATGATATTCAAGATAACGCTAATTTGAATCACTCAATACCCCAAGGAAAGCTGAAAGTTGATGCTCCTGCGCCATTTTTAGAACACTGTATAGTTCCTTATTTAGCTGGTTTTATGGCTAAATATCCTCAGGTAGAGGTTGAATTAGCAAGTTTTGATACACAAATTGATTTGATTGAAAAACAAGTTGATGTTGCTTTTAGGGTTGGGGAATTAAAAGATTCATCTCTGCATTATCGTCCCGTTGGTCGTTCTTTATTACGTATATTGGCAAGTCCAATGTATATTGAAAAACGTGGTATTCCACAAAAAGTAAGTGAATTACATGAGCATAATACTATCGGTTTTTCACAGCCTATTAGTCTTAATAATTGGCCAGTGAAATTAGATGACGAGCATAAAATATTTGATCTTAGGCCACACTTATTATGCGACAACGGCTCGTTAATAAGACAAGCCGCATTACGTGGAATGGGAATTGTTTGTTTAGCTGATTTTATGACCAAGCATGATTTAGAAAATGGAAAGCTAGTACAAGTACTAGCTCAATCAACAATTGAAAGCTACCAACCTATAAATGCTGTTTTTTATAAACCATATCAAAGCTCTTTAAAGTTAAAATGCTTTATTGATTTCATTATTGAATCAATAGGAGAACAAGTGTGAAGTTAACGGTTTTGACGTAATACTTTTCATCATCTGCTAGGAAGGTAAAGGCTATAATGAGCGAAAAACGGTCACGGATATCACAGGGAAAGTTTAAATTTTGGATTTATTTTTAGCAAATTTGGTAGCAATAATATTTTTAGTTGCAGTTTTTTGGACAGTTAAAAAAAAGTAATATAATTAAGCCTCAGCCATCTTACTTCAAAGCATTATCAATATTCATTTTTATGTTTCTATTATTAATCATAGCAAGTGCTATATATGCTCTTACTATTGGTTTTTTTCTTCCTGAAATTTATGTTAAAACGTTCTTTTATAAATCTATTTTTATTATTTTTCTAACAACGGTTTACTGGTTCTCGGTGATAATTAAAACTCAAAGGGCTGCTAACCGTAATAAAATATCAGTATGATTAAGGGGCTTCTTAATAAGTTAGTGTGTACTTTTGCTACTTTCGCTAATGGCACTTTTCAGACCCACAGTAAGTTCAATGAGGTCCCGTAGCTCGCTTTGGCTCGTACAGGATGACGGTGTATTTTCTCTACTTTTGTTGATGGCACTGAATTGCCGTTCAGTGCCACCTAAAGAAGGATAGGATTCCTCAAAAAATGTTGGTTTTAAGGTTGCTCTTTATTCAGTAACTCCATTAATCCAACCAGAGCTACAAACAAAATAGCCCCCACCGGCCAAACAATCCAAGTTGTACCCCAATCCATAGTCCATAAACTCCAACCTAGAAATACAGCCGTTAGCAATGGCCAATAAAAAGCAGCAAGTTTTTCTGCTCGTTTAGTACGCTCACTTTTGTCTGAATTTAAAAAACTATCTTTTAGAATATTATTATATGCGTCGTATTTAGCAGAGACCGGAATTACAATGCATAGGCCAATAGCTACTATGAGCAGCAGTACTATCAGCATAATTAAAGTGATATCCGAACCTCGATAAAAAATGCTACTTAACATTAGAGGCACAAAACTAATAATAAACATAAATATGCCGACGGATAATTTTCGATTATAAGTAACTCTAAATTTTTGTGATTTATCAATGAAAACACTGTGTACACCATAAGCCAGTTCAAATGGCTTATTATCTATTTCAGCAACAGCGTCTTCATATTGGTTGGTTTTAATAAATAAATTAATTGCTATAGAAACCATGATTAAAATACTTATTACCCCAAGCACAGCTGCAATATTGCTGGTTAAATTCAAGCGATTAGTTTCAGCCATTGCTAAAAAGAAAAATAGTGGCATTACAGAGCAAACACAAAGCACAACTCCTTTAGTAATTAAGCCTGACATCTTCACTTTATTTTCAACATACTGTAGCGCCTGCTCTAAGCTGATTTGAGAAACATTAGATTTTTCACCTTCATCGCTTGGGTTATAAGTTTCATATTGATCCTTTAAAAGGAAATCAGTTGAAACGTCAAAAATATCCGCTAGCATAATTATTCTATTTAAATCGGGGATACTATTAGTGCTTTCCCACTTAGATACTGACTGCCTAGATACACCCATCTTTTCCGCCAACTCTTCTTGTGACCAACCAAGCTGCTTTCTTAGTCTGACAATTTTATCTGCTAATATCATTTAGTTATTCCTTCATCTGTTATTTAGCGTTTAGCATAGAAAATCAAGTAGTTGCAGACTAGCAATTCGGGTTGTTAATTTGTCAACCAACGGTTGCAATTACGCTTTATTGTTCAATTTAACTATATTTTAGTGCTAAGGCTAGTGCAATTTTGATTGGCTATTGATTATTGATTTATTTACAGAAGGCAAAATAAAAGCCAACAGATAAGTAATTACCTGTTGGCTTTAATATAGAGATAATGTGGTGAGTTAATGGATATTTAACTAACTCATTTATTAAATCTGCTTACATTATTTTTTAAGTATTTTTACCGAACCATTCACACTTTCTAGTTCTATTTCACTACTGCCGTCACCAAACGAACCAGTTAAGTCTGTGCCGTAATAAGCACCTTTAGTTCCTGATAGTCCATAGTCTGTTTTTATTGAACCATTACCAGTACTCACTTCAACTTGTGCACCAAAATCTTCAGGAAGGTATAAACGAATACTACCGTTTACTGTATCAACACTAATATCAAGGTTCTTGGCACTATCGGCAAAACTTAACTCTACCGCACCGTTAACTGAATCAACTTCAACATCAGATGACATACCACTTGCTTCAACAGAGCCATTTACTACGTCAGCATTAAGCTCGCCAGAAACATTAACAATATTTAAAGAGCCATTTACTAATTCAATATCACGTAAGTCGATATTAGCTGGCACCATAACAGTATAATCAACTGTGCCGCTGCTACCATTGTTACTCCAACCAGAGTCATTTCTTGAGTAATCAGTTTCAACTGAGATTCGGTCGCCTGACTGTTTCATTTTAATTTCTATTCGGTCAAGGTCTTCTTGAGTCTTCGCTTGTATATCGGCGGTTACTTTAACGGTATTTTGTGACCAAGACTCAATATTTACATCACCATTTATATTTTCTAAAACAAGCTGACCTTGGGCAGATAAATCAAATGATTTTTCAATGGTATTTTCAACTTTGGCACTGGCATTGAATGCACATGCGGCTAATAAGGCTAAAGTTAGTTTATTTAATGTTTTCATGATGATTCCTTCACTACTTTTGTTATTTGTTTTCATGCCTAAACATGATTCTTGTAAGTAAGATGCACAACTTTTGTAAAAGGTTTAAAAATAAAATAAAAATAATCTTAACATCTGCTATTAAATCCAAACAATTAACAAGCTATGATAGAAGCATATTAAAAATAAGAGTAGTCATAAATGTTAAATATTCAGTTATTACTTACCGGTAATGAATTAATGAGTGGGGATATTACCGATACTAACTCTGTATATATTGCCCAAGAATTGAAAAGCTTAGGCATTGAAGTAGAGCGTAAAGTAACGGTTGGTGATAATTTAGAGTTACTTGTTGCTGAAATGGATAACTTAAGTCAATCAGCTGACATCATTATCGTGAATGGCGGATTAGGTCCAACGGTAGATGACATGACAGCACAAGCTCTAGCACAATTAGCTGACGTCCCTTTAACTCTGCACCCAATAGCTCTTGAGCAAGTTAAAGCTTGGTGTTTAAAACGTGGTTTTAATCTCACTGGCCCAAATATGAAACAGGCTATATTGCCTGGCAATTGTTCTATTGTAACTAATCCTGTTGGCAGTGCTCCTGGCTTTTCGGTTGTACATAACAATTGCCAAATCATTTGTACTCCTGGTGTGCCGGTTGAGCTAAAAGCCATGATGCAGCACGAAATAATTCCTGATATTGCTAAACAGTTACCTGAAGATCTGCAAACTGTTACTGAGAAAATCACCACCTTTGGCATTGGTGAGTCAGGATTACAAAAGATGATTGATGAGGCGTTTCCTGACTGGCCAACTGAAATAGAGCTAGGGTTTAGAGCCATAATGCCTTTATTAGAAGTTAAACTGACTAGTCGATCATCAACGTCAAGTAAACTGCGTAATACTTGGTTTGCTAAAATAAAACAATTACTAGGCCAGCACATTGTTTCCAATAAAGGAGAGTCATTAGCAACAACCATAGTTAATGAGTTAGCTAAGCAAGGTAAACAAATCACAACGGCAGAGTCTTGTACTGGTGGCATGATAGCGTCGCTATTAACAAATGTCCCCGGCTCTTCAGCAGTATTTGAGGCTGGTTTTGTTACCTACTCTAACCGTATAAAATCAAAACTTGTCAATGTAAGTGAACATACACTTACTGAACACGGTGCGGTAAGTGAGGCTGTAGTAAAAGAAATGGCTGCAGGTGCAATTGCAGAAAGTGGTGCTGATTTCGCTATTGCAGTTTCCGGTATTGCTGGACCTGATGGCGGCACAGAAGATAAACCGGTAGGAACAGTATGGATAGCTTGGGGTAGTAAAAACAATATCCAAGCACAACACTTGTACTTCCCTGCCCACCGCGTGTACTTTCAATCTTTTATGGCAAGTGCAGGTTTAGACTTAATTCGACGCATGTTATTTAACTACCATGATGTGCCTAGATACTTTATCGAAAGACAACGTCACGTTAAGTAAGTCTATATATTTAACAAGGTTATATTTGATAAAAGTTAGTTAAAAACACTAATTTTTATTATTTTATCGTTATCCAAAAGCAACACCAACAAGTTAATGCATTGATAAATAACAAAATAATCATTATGGCAAGGGTTTTGCTTTATTAACACTAAGTAATGTAATCACTTTAGTTAACGGAACAACACATGAAAAAATTATTATTAGCAGGATTAACCGCAACTTTATTGTTAAGCAGCCAGGTAATGGCTAAAAATAGCGACCACCACTCTTTTAGTAGTGATAATTGCGCAATAGACTTTAATTACAGTGTGATTGTTGAAGATCAAAACATTCGATTTTTACAAGATCAAAATACTTATGTGCAAATTAATAACCAAGAACAATTATTCGTTGAAGGTAAAGAAGTTAAACTTGATGCTCAGCAACAAAAACTATTAAATGAATATGCCCAAGGCGTACACAAACAAGTCCCAGAAATCGTCGACATAGCACTAGATGCGGTTGAAATTGCTTTTTCTGCTGTCTCTCATGTAGTAACAGGCTTCAGCGGTGAAGACGCGAAACCAAATAAACGTATTGATGATATTTTCGCTAAAATTAAAGAAAAAGTTCACACCCGCTTTAATCATGAAGAAGGTTATTATTTTTTAGCTGAACAAGACTTTACTGAAGTGGATGAGTTTATTGAAGATGAACTAGAACAAGAGATTGAAGCAGTAGTAACCGACTCTATTGGTGACTTATTAATTGCCGTTGGTTCCGCAATGAATAGTGGTGATGGCAGCTTAGAAGAAAACATGGAAGCATTTGGCGAGCGTATGGAGCGTATGGGTGATGACATTGAAGCACAAGTTGAAGACAAAGCAGAAGAGTTAGGCGCAAAAGCAGAGCTAGTTTGTAATAATTTAAAATCGCTTGATAAAATTGAGTCAGAATTAACGGATAACGTTGCTGAATTAGCGAAGTTTAATTTGATCAGTGTTACAGAATAAACTCAGATATTGATATACCGAAACGGGGCTAATGATAGGCCCCGTTTCTTTTATATTAAAGCCTACCTTGGATCTGTCGCAACAACCTCTGCTCGACGACTATTACCTTGCCAAAAAGAAACTAAGTGCGGGTAGTCACTAAAATCGACTAACTCTCTAAATTGCGCCCAATCAATTAAACAGTACAAGCAAATACTTGGGTAATGCCAATCATTGAAACTGCCTTGTGCACAATCTTTTTCAAGTGCAGCTAATACATTAGCAATACGCTGGCGTTGTAATTTAAAAAACAACTTATCAGCTGTCGTATCAAAGTCACTTTTGCTTAATAAAAACATTGACACTAGCGTGTCATTTACTGAATCAATCAGCGTCAGAATATTTTCTTGTTTCCAGTTAAGCGGCGTTAACTCAAACTTTTCACAAAGATAACGATGAATAATTCGTGAATCAAATACACTCACTTCATCATCAACTAAAAAAGGCACTTTCAAGGTTGGGTTTTTAGCAATTAATTCTTTGCGATCTTCGAGGGCAAAAATGTCCAATATTTTAAACTCTAGCGGGATCGCTTGAGTAAAAATTCGAATACGTCTGACAAATGGTGATGTTGTTGAGCCGTATAAAATCATTAGCTGTGTTCCTATTAAAGTAAGCAATAATTAAGTTTACAAACAAACCTGTGATAATAAAACCTAATTACAATTAAATAGATTTTATCATTTATCAATGAACGCGTTATAATACTGCCAATTAATTTAACTAATACAAGATCTATCCCAGAGATTTCCTCGACGACAGACTACAGAGACAATTATGAGCGATATTAAAAGCAACGAAAATGACAGCCTTTCCCAAGAGGTCGCAAGCGAAGACTTAGAAAAGTGGGAAAAAATATCAAGAGAGCGTGTCGGTGATGAACAGGTCGATGAGCGCCTTGAGCAATTAGCTAATTTGAGTATGGAAGAAACTCTAGAGTTAAAAGCACAAGCAGATGAACTAAACCTTGTGATGGCTAAAACACTAGGATTAGATGTGGCAAGTAACGAAGTGCAAACAGTCGTTAAGCAATATTTAGATTACACAGAAATGGCATTATCTAAATTACAAAAGAAAGAAGTTATTGTGGACTATGAAAGATTTATCGCTTTCGCTAACAGTATTGCTAATGACGCAGAAAAAAGAGCTGCATTTGAATTTGTTGCACCTGGCTTAGCTGATCATTTTAGTAATGCTATGCTGCATTTCTCTGAAGAAAATTTAAAATAATTGCAAAGATAAAATCGTTACACTTTGATACATATCAATACTTGAGTATTTTACTGGGTTATTGTACTTTAGCTTCATAAATATTACTTATTTCTATACAAGGGATCATTATGTCAATTTTAGATGTGTTCAAAAACAAACAAACTACAGAAACTGCCCAAGAGCAAAAGCCAGTTGAAACTAAAGCAACTGAAGAACAAGCAGCAGTTAAACCAAAGCATGGTGAAGACGGTGTTTGTTGTGGCGGTTGTCACTAATCTGATTTAACTTAATCAGATTGAAAAGATGAATAAGGCGATGACCGTATAGGTACATCGCCTTTTTATTTGTTTAAATAAACTAAAAAGCTATAAAAAACTTGGTTACTGTTCCCCATCCCCTAGTTACAAGGTATATTATCACTAGCGCTTAAAAACAATAACAAGACTATGGAATAGTAATGTCAAAATTATCCCCTTATATATCAATTGCTAGTATTTTATTACTGTCTGCTTGTGGCGGCGGAGGCAGTAGTTCGAGTGAACCCCAACCAACAGGTCCCTTTAATTTTTCATTAGCGAGTGTTTTGAAAAATGATTGTGGTGTTGAATCTCCATACACAGATGTCGAACTAGTATTACAAGATGAAAACTGGCAAACCATTAGTACTCACATGCCTGATGCTGAAGGTATTTTTGAATTAACGACAGCAGATTATAAAATCAATTACACCCTCATAGCGACCAGTAAGCATAAGGGTAATGATCAAGGCATAGAAGCCGTAAGTTTTGCAAGTGTTCAATCCAATAGTTCAGCCAAATATTATGCCACTAATGTAGCTCAACTTGATAACTCAAGCTGTGAATGTAAAACCAATGATGTGGTATTTATTCACAATCAACTAGATGAACTAAATGCAGCTTATAGCTCGGCTCAGTTTGATAGTTTTGAAAGGATCGATAGTAACAATACCAAATTCAATGCGTTAAAAACTTGTC
Organism: Thalassotalea sp.; assembly: GCA_029237915.1. GTDB lineage: Bacteria > Pseudomonadota > Gammaproteobacteria > Enterobacterales > Alteromonadaceae > Thalassotalea_A. The sequence continues at coordinate 62,401 of JAQWHD010000038.1, forward strand.
GTAATATTAATGACGAATGGCCAGATCATTCTTTTAGTGTCGAAGGACCAAGTGGCAATTATGAACTGGTTGGCTTATCCGGTTTTGGCACTGGCCATGAAGATTTATACGATCTGTATCAAGCATTTAACTATGATAATTTAACGAATAAAAACCCTGATCTTACCTTTAGTCAATTTTTTAATGGCTTACGTCATTTTGAAACCGAGGTAGCACAAGGTGCAGGTACGGTATTAGTTTTTGATAACCATAAATACACTGATACTGCTGTATATAGTGGTTATGGCACAAACACATTTGATGGTACAAGTTCAGGCCCGTTAACCCAGACCACTTTAAATTCTGAGCATGAAACCTTTAATAGCGACTATCAAGTAGCTCTAGATATTAGCCCAAGCACTAATCGACCAAATATCGACCTAGAGTATTTATCAGAAATACAAGACAATGGTGAGTATAACTTTAACGTCGTAAATAATTATAATATGGCGATTATCAAATTTGATTATTTAGCTAAAGATCCTAACACGCAGTTAGATATGCCAGCTTCATGGACAGTATATGGAGCGATATCAGGAGTGCTACCAACTGTAAATGGCCTTCCTGGGTATGAAGATATCATTAGCAAGGATACTAGTATTAAAGGTACATTCGTAAGATTAGTACAAAGCTCTGCAACAAGTGATTACGATAATTACATTAAGTATTATGCTCAAGGTATAGAGTCTACCAATGAAAAATCATCAAATGCCTTTGCCAAAGAGCGTAGATTTTACAACATTAATATTGAATTAAAATAAAATCACTCTTTAAGCTCAGATAACAAAAAGCCGTTAAATTTTTCATTTAACGGCTTTTTTAATTTTAGCGGTTGATTGTCTTACAGTCTATTAAGGAAAGTAAACGCCGTTTGGAACGCACCTTCTTGGAACTGCTTTAAACCAGTATCTCTAAAATCAATCGTGATTTGAGTACGGTGCAAACAATCTTTAATATCGGTTGGACGAATTAAGTCAACACGTACATCGTCAATTAATTGCAATGCAGCTTCAATCTTGAAACTTTGCGAGCCACCAGCAAACTTGCCTTTGGTCATTCGCTCTTTTATCGCGATTGCATCTATTTTGTAATCTTCAACGAACTTTCTAATGGTGAATTGAAATTTACGGATATGCTCCGATTCAACACCTTTAGCTAATGCAATTTTCGGCACTCGAGCATGCGGAATATCATACATACTATTTTCTAGCGACATTAAACAAATAATTGCATCATCGCCTTTGATTTCAATACCACAAACTCTCATGGTGTCTCCTTAATAATTAATTGCCCTTATTATAAGCAAATTTATGCAAAGGTGATATAAACAAATTGCAAATCATCCATCGACAGCATAAATAAAAGGTTACAAATGATAGACATAATTAAATTTGCATAAGTGATCGCTTGTTGGCAAGGTATATCAATAAAATAAAAAGCAAGTAACAGTTCTCTTAACTTAAAGAACTCTTATATAGACCTAAACACTTAACATCTTTGGTATCCATATGAAAAAACATCTACTGACACTATCAATTATTGCAGCTCTGGCAGCTTGTTCACCAGCTGAAAAACCAAAGCCAACTGAAAAATCTGAAGAGCAACAGACAGGTAAAATTGACGCTCCGGCTTTAGAACAAAAGCTTATAGTAAAAGTTTATGATGAAAAAATTAATGCCAAATTTATTAAGTTTAGCGCCGACTTAATTGAACAATTTTGGCAAAAAAATCCAGGTTACGCCGTCTATGTTGGCTATTACAAATACGATGACCAATTAAGCATTCCTGATGAAGCAGGGTTGAAAGCAGAGATAGTTTTTACTAAAGAAAAATTAGCTCAACTACAAGCCTTCGATGTGAGTGAGCTTAACCCAAGCAACGCTAGCGACTACTACATTTTGCAAAACCAAATGCAATCGAGTTTGTTCAACGTTGAAGAGCTTAAATCACATCAATGGGATCCATCTAATTATAATATTGCAGGTGTTTTTGGTGTTATTTTAAATACAGATTACAAAGCCAAAGATGAACGTTTACGTACCATTTTTAAGCGTATGGAATTTGTACCTGAATACTATCAAGCTGCGAAAGCGAACATTACTACACCAACAATCAATCATACTAAGCTCGCTATACAACAAAACCAAGGTGCTTTAGGGTTATTTACCGGCGCGCTTCATACGGCGATGACCGAGTCTAATTTAAGCACCCAAGAAAAAGCCGATTTTAACTTTAGAATTGCCAAAACAACCAGTGCGATTAACGACTACGTAAGTTGGCTAGAAGATAAGCTTAAACAAATAGAAGCTGATGGCTCAGCGAAAGATTTTCGTATTGGTGAGGCATTGTACGAGAAGAAGTTTGCTTTAGATATTTACTCAAGCTTAACGGCTAAGCAATTATTCGACAAAGCCGAAGCTGAAAAAAATAGAATTCATGGTGAAATGGGTAAGCTGGCAGATAAGTTATGGCCTAAATACTTTGCTACACAAGTAATGCCAGATAACAAACTTGTCGCCATAAAAGCTTTGATTGATCATATATCAGTGAAACACGTAGAGCGTGAAAAATTTGTCGCTAGCGTAAAAGCTCAAATACCACAATTAGAAAAGTTTGTAAGCGAAAATAATTTACTCGAAATGGATGCCGACAAGCCACTTGTGGTTAGAGAAACACCTGAATATCAACGTGGTTTTGCAGGGGCATCAATTAATGCGCCAGGTCCATATGATGCAGGTGCAAACACTTACTACAATGTTACACCACTTGATGCGTTTAATGACGACCAAGCTGAAAGCTATTTACGCGAGTATAACCACTGGATATTACAAATTTTAAATATTCATGAGGCTGTACCAGGACATTACACTCAACTGGTGCATTCCAACAAATCTAAATCCTTAGTTAAATCGATTTTTGGTAATGGCGCTATGGTTGAAGGTTGGGCTGTTTATACTGAACGTATGATGCTTGAACAAGGCTATGGTGATTTTGAACCAGAGCTTTGGCTTATGTACTACAAATGGAACTTGCGTGTGATCATGAACTCGATCATCGATTATTCTATCCAAGTGACAGGACTGTCAGAGCAAGGTGCCCTTGATTTAATGATGAATGAAGCTTTCCAAGAAGAAGCTGAAGCTCGAGGCAAGTGGCGCAGAGCTACCTTGTCACAAGTACAACTAACCAGTTACTTTACAGGTTACTCTGAAATTTATGCTCTACGGGAAGAATTAAAAGCAAAGCTTGGTGATAAATTTAACTTAGCCAACTTTCACAACCAATTCTTAAGTTATGGAAGCGCGCCAGTGCCAATCATTAGGGAAATGATGCTTAATAGTTTGTAAGATCATAATTTATATAAGTTAAGCACTAAGCTAAATTAAGCGGGAATGAATATAGACTCATTCCCGTTTTTGTATTTATTGTTCTTCGTAATACATATTAATTACATAAAAAAGTTAACCTATTTTAAAAAATAGGAGTAAAATTAATGGCATATAATTAAATTTGCAGTGATCTTTAGGCCAGTATTAAATGCAACCAGATTCATTTACCCAAAAACGTCATTTTATTATTACATTAGGAAAATTGCTGCATAAATTTGGCGCTACAACCTATCGCCTTGAAAATCATTTAACCAATGTTTCTCGTTTTTTGAGTGTGCCAGGCCAATTCATTATCACACCAACCTCAATGACCTTTGTATTATATAATTCAGAAGATCAATTAGAGCATAATTTCATAGTAAGAGTCGCTCCTGGTGATATCGATTTAGGTGCATTAGCTCGAACTAACGAGCTCGTTGAAGAGTTAGGGACAGGACAACGTAGTTTATCTGAAGCAATCGAACGTCTTGATGAAATTAAAAACAAGCCAGCACCCTACCCTAATATTTTAATTTTTCTTGCTTTTGGTGCTTCATCAGGTGCTTTTGCCATGCTGATGCAAACTAGTTGGCATGACGTATTCTGGTCTACTGTACTTGGTTTCATGGTTTACTTGTTAGTATTGTGGTCAGAGCGTTCAAAAAGTGTCGCGAATATGCTCGAGCCTTTATCATCAATACTTGTTGCTATTTCAGCAAGTGCAATCACTCTTTTTGATCCATTAATTAATGTCCCCTTTGTGATCCTCTCTAGCATTATTGTTTTCATTCCAGGTCTTACCTTAACCACAGGTTTGAGTGAATTAGCTGAACGACATTTAATGTCAGGGACAGCAAAAATAATGGATGCATTTATGACTATGTTCAAGCTTTTTTTTGGCGCTATTTTAGGCATGACAATCAGTGGCTTATTTTGGCAACCAGTTGAATTTGTGCCAACAGAATTAGTGCCCGAATGGACAGTATGGCTTGCGGTATTAATTTTATCCTTATCACTTATCATTGTTTTTAAAGCAAGAAAAAGACATGGTTTTTGGGGTGTATTATCTGGATTTATCGCTTTTTCAGTGAGTTATTGGGCGGCAGATTACCTAGGAGTAGCTTTAGGCGCATTCGCGGGGGCATTTGCTATTGGTATCTATTCCAATTTATTTGCTCGTTTCTTTAAAGCACCAGCATCTGTAGTTATGGTGCAAGGTTTAGTGGTATTAGTTCCAGGTTCAAAAGTTTACATTGGTTTAAATTCTATAATAACCGGTTCAGATATGATCAATGCAGACCACCTTGGTTCGCAAACATTTTTAATTTTTATGTCGTTAGTCGCTGGCCTTATCTTTGCTAATGTTGCCGTTAGACCGCGCAACTCACTTTAATTATGTGTATATTATTCATCGCAATTAATCAGCATAAAGACTACCCTGTCATCATTGCGGCGAATCGCGATGAGTTTCATATTAGGCCAACAAAATCAGCTCATTTTTGGCCCGGCGAAGATAAAATATTAGCGGGTGTGGATCTGCAAGCCGGTGGTACTTGGTTAGGATTAAATGGTCTTGGCAATTTCTCAGCCTTAACCAATATACGTAATTTAAAAAATTTAAACGCCGCAGCAAAGTCTAGAGGTGAACTGGTCACTAAAGCATTACAGAGTAGCACCTCACTTGATTTTAATTGGCTCAAATCTAATAGCGCTAATTACAATCCATTCAATTTAGTCTACAGCGACAATAAACAACTGTTTTGTTTTAACAGCGAAAGTAAAAGCCAAACCTTACTAAATGATGGTTTTCATGCTATCTGTAATGGCGCACTAGATGATATCTGGCCAAAGATGGCGAAAGGTGAGTACTTATTAGAACAGCTAATCAGCGAGCAAAAGCCAATTAACCCTGAACATATCTTTGCCATCATGAAAGATCAAAGTCAGGCCCCTGATGAATTACTTCCAGAAACAGGTGTGGGTATGGATTGGGAGCGATTATTATCGAGTATTTTTATTCAATCAAACGATTATGGTACTCGTTCAACTACAGTTATCTTGCAACATCATTCTGGCAGTATCGACTTTTTCGAGCAAAGTTATACCGCTGATGGTAGTATTTTTAACAAACATCAATTTGCTTTAGCCAAAAGCTAAAGAGTAATAAATAAAAGTGAATATCTATGAGTAAAGTATGTATTGTTACTGGCGGCTCTTCAGGCATCGGTTATGCATTAGTAAGTAAGTTTTTGCAAGCCGACTACCAAGTGTTTAACTTAGATATTCAGCCATCAGATATTGGCCATTACATTGAGTGTAATATTGCCGATGTACAACAAGTTAAACGAGCGATTATCGATATCACTAAGCAAACAGGTCGTATTGACGTGTTGCTTTCTAATGCTGGCATTCATGTTTCAGCTAATATTGAAGATACAAGTGAAGAGTTATTAGATAAGGTTTTTGCTATAAATGTTAAAGGCGCTTACGCCGCGACTCAAGCTGTTCTGCCAGTTATGCAAAAACAGCAAAACGGTAGCATTATTTATATTGCATCGGATCAAGCATTAATAGGTAAAACTACCTCATTTGCCTATAATCTATCGAAACATGCATTGGCATCAATGGCCAAAACAACCGCATTAGATTATGCCGCATTTAATATTCGCGCCAACGCTATTTGTCCAGGTACTATAGAAACGCCTTTATATCATAAAGCTATTGATAGTTACTGCTTACAAAGTGGTGCTAATAAACAAGAGATACACCAAGAAGAAGAGAAATTACAACCTCTTGGAAGATTGGGGCAACCTGAAGAGGTCGCCGAGTATGCGCTGTTTTTAGCAAGTGACAAAGCAAGTTTCATTACCGGCAGTTTACCGGTAATTGATGGCGGTTATACGACAGCTTAGCTGTTGCTGACTTTACAAACTATGGATATTATTGACCCGCATCTACATTTATTTGACCTAACAAAAGGCGATTATCATTGGCTACAAGCTAAGCAAGCGCCTTTTTGGCCAGATAAATATAAAATCCATAGTAATTTTAGCGAACAAGACTTAGAGCTTGATAGCAATACAAACATTATTGGCTTTGTGCATATCGAGGCAGGGTTTAACAACCAACATCCGCACCGTGAAATTCAGTGGTTAGAACAAACCTGTAATTTAGCGTTTAAATCTATCGCATTTTTAGATATCACCAGCAACAACTTTGCTGAGCAACTAGGCAAGCTAAAACAATTCAAATCCTTGGTTGGCATTAGGCATATTCTTGATCAGCAGTTACTTGAGATTTTAAGCCAACAACACACCTTAAAAAACTTACAATTATTAGCGGCTAGTGATTTAATATTTGAAGCACAATTTGATATTGCCAATGCTAACGATTGCCAAATTTTTGTCGACACCATAAAGCAGTGCTCAAATTTAAAAGTCGTAATTAACCATGCGGGCTTTGCTGCAAATAATAAAATAGATGAAAAATATCGTGACTCATTATCCCTTCTAGCTTCATTAGATAATTGCTGGATCAAATGCTCTGGCTGGGAAATGCAAAATAGAGACTGGCAAACAAGTGATATAAAACCGTTATTAGAACTGATCATCACAACATTTGGTATTGAACGAGTGATGTTGGCGAGCAACTTTCCGGTAAGTAATTTAGCAATGTCCTACAAGCAGCTATGGCAAAAATACTCCAAAGAACTTTTAGCCAACTTTTCTCTCAAGCAAAAAAAACAGCTTAGCGTTGATAACGCTAAGCTGTTTTATCGATTTAACTTGCCGAGTTAAGTGTTAATGTAAGCTAAGTATTAACCTTGCTTATCCATTTCTAACATTATCTTAGCTTGGTCCATATTTACGTATTTACTAGACCCTTTACCAAAGCGCTTCAAGCTACCAAGTACGCCAATGAAATTATCATTAATTGGTTCAATACGTTCCGCATTAACATAGGCTATACCACCAGAGCGAGGATCTGGAGCACCGGGGAAAAAGACTACAACTAAGTCTTCTGTTGTGCGCTCTACTTCATAGCCAATTTGCAATTGGTCATCAAAGCGGACCATAACAGGTTTTAATGCATTGGTTTCATCTGACGCACCAGTAAGACCTTCAGTAACGCTTTTAAGGTAAGCATAGCCAGGTATAAGTAACATTAGCTTATCATCAAGTATTGAAAATAACTTTTTACCTAAACGGCTGCTCGCAAATAAGCCAGCAACAAAACATAATAATACGATAAATATATCGGCCATAATATTGGCAACGGCTACACCGCCAACAACGTCGATTGGTACTAGTTCGCCTAAAGGCTCAGCAACTTTAAGCATGATTTCATAGGCTTTACCTAAGATCATAACAAAGATGATCACTGGCATTAAAAATAAAAAACCACCTTTAATGGTATTCTTTAAAAAAATAAACATGTATGTACTTCCGATATAAACTATTTGGCAAATGAGTTGCCTTTGATAATTAGAATTATATCGACCGAGGGGAAGTGAAACTGTAATACTTTGGGAAGGATTTGTTACAAAGACGTAAGAATAAGATTAAAAAAATAAAAGGCAACCATCAGGTTGCCTTCAATATTTAAAAGTCATTAGTATAATTTTTGGTTAATTATTTAACCGTAACGTGCGGCGATCTCATGACAATTTCATCGTTCAACTCAATACCAATGCCTGGCTCTTCTGATACTTCAAAAAAGCCATTTACCGGTTGCGGATCTTGAATACATAATTCGCGATTCCAAGATTTAATGGCATAAGTATGATGCTCATGAATTAAGAAATTTGGAATCGCGGTTTCTAAATGCAATGATGCAGCTGTTGCAACAGGGCCACCACAAACGTGAGCTTGTATACGAATATCGTAAACATCGGCGTAGTCACACACTTTTTTAGCTTCGGTAAAACCACCACATAAACCTACGTCTGGTTGCAGTACATCAATACTTTGGTCTTCAAAATAAGGACGAACATCCCAGCGATGGTATAAACGCTCGCCACCAGCAATAGGTACATTTACATTATCAGAAACTTTTTTATGTACAGCCGAATTTAGGTAATTAACCGGCTCTTCGTACATCATACAACCAACTTCTTCGACAATTTTTCCCATTTGAATTGCTGAGGCTGCGCCCATTAAAGAATGCGATTCAAAAATAATATCGACATCTTCACCTACGGCATCACGAATAGCTCTTAAGCGGTCGCCAAATAAACGCATTTGCGGCTTAGTAAATAACTTAGTGCGGTCAAAGGCTGAGCTACCATCATGGTTATAAACAATAGGGTCAACTTTCACTGCATCATAGCCTTCAGCCATAGCTTTTAGTGCTGCTTCAGCATACTCTTCTGGCTGAATTAGCTTTTTACATTCTTTATCCCAATCAAATTGTAATTGGCTAGCATAAGTGCGTAATTTGCCATTTACTTTACCGCCAAGTAATTGATAAACCGGTACACCTAAGGCTTTACCTTTGATATCCCAAAGCGCCGTATCAATAGCACTCATCGCTGAATATAGAACGGGTCCGCCGCCTAAGCCCCAAAAACTTTCACGCAACATTCTTGACCAAAGTAACTCGGTTTGAAATGGGTTATAACCAATTAGAACTGCTTCAGAAATTTCTTTAATCATTGCGGCTGCAGCGCTATGACCCCAATCGTATGCAAGTCCCGCTTCACCAACACCGGTAATACCTTCATCAGTATGAATTCGAATAAAAACAGGATTCCAAGCCGTTCGCTCAGGACAGTGGATATCAAAAATTTCTACGTGGGTGATTTTCATGGTTATATAGATTCCGTATTCATTTCTTATTAATTTTTATAATTACTGCAAAGGTTATTCACAACTATAGACTACTGAGCAAAGCTAGGATCTAGGCGATACGCTTTACGCATCATCGCAGGCCATGCTTTTTGCCCACCAGTACTGCCGGTGTGCACTACTTTAGCCTGTACCATAATATTATCAATTATAGGTTGAGGGATACTGGTAGTTTCCTGTCCTGCTGATTGCAACATTAATTGAATTTCACAGGCCCTGTTTAAATCATACATACGCATAAAAGCATCGCCTATGGTTGCCCCTAATGTTAAGCCGCCATGATTGCGTAATAATAAATGATTATTACTGCCAAGGTTTTGCTGTAAGCGTTTTTTCTCATCAGGATTAACCGCTAAGCCTTCATAGTCGTGATAACTCATCGACGCCATAGAGAACATTGAATATTGGCTCAACGGCAACAAACCTTGTTTTTGTGATGCTACAGCAATAGTAGAGTTGGTATGTAAATGCATCACACACTGTGCATCATGGCGCACTGCATGAATTGCACTATGAATAGTAAAACCTGCCGGGTTAATAGCAAATTCACCACCATCAAGCACATTGCCGTCAATATCAATTTTCACTAAATTAGACGCAGTAACCTCATCAAAGGCGATTCCAAAAGCATTTATCAAGTAATGTTCACTATTAGGAATACGGGCAGAAATGTGGGTGTAAATGAGATCATCCCAACCAAAATGTGCAGTTAGGCGATAACATGCGGCTAAATCTACACGAGTTTGCCACTCGGCTTGTGATACTTTTTCTTTTAAATTTCTTTCGAGTAAATCGTACACTTACTTTCCTTAAAGGCATTATTATAAACAGTATAACTGGAATTTAATCTACTAGTAATCAATGTTACAGCAGAGTAAACTAATTTCAGCATATTTTTTAACAATGGACTAATTAATGTTGAATAAAGTATTCTCAACAATTCTATGCATTTACAGCTTGATTTTAGTCAATCAAGTGGCTTTCGCCTTGGAATATAAACTTCCAGAGAATAATAGCCGCTTAATTGGAGAAATAACTAAACATACGGTCGCTAAAGGTGAGTTCTTTCAACAATTAGCACAGCGTTATAATGTTGGTTTTTTAGCTTTGATGGAAGCCAACCCAGGAATTGACCCCTTACTTCCCCAAGAAGGTACTGTACTTAGCATCCCTACCCAGATGATCTTACCTTATGGCAAGCACGAAGGTATTGTGATTAATCTATCAGAATTACGTCTTTATTATTTTAACAATGCTAAGCAAACCGTAAATGTGTTTCCTGTCGGTATTGGTAAAATAGGTAATGCTACGCCTAAATTGATCAGTGAAATTACTGAAAAACGCTCTAATCCAAATTGGTTTCCAACAGTGGATAAACGTAAAGAGCATTTTAAAAAATATGGGGTAGAACTTCCAAGAATGGTTAAGGCAGGTCCTAATAATCCATTAGGTGATTACGCTATGCGCATTGGTCAAAGTACCTATTTAATTCATGGTACCAACCAACGATTTGGTATTGGCATGCGGGCTAGCTCGGGCTGCATTAGAATGAACCCGGAAGATATTGAATGGTTATTTAAGCAAGCGGACTCTGGTACTAAAGTAAAAATTATAGATGAACCGATAAAAATGACTTACCTAACACCTAGCCAACGTATGATTGAGATACATTCGCCATTATCTTTGAGTGATGACCACAAACCAAGTTTGTACCCTTTAAGTTCAGGGGTAAAAAACTTTATAGGTAAGGATCCAAAAGATTTAAAAGCGCTAGAGGAAATTATGAAAAAACCTAAAGGCTTACCTGTTCGTGTTGATTTACCTTAATATCAGAGAATAAAACCAATTAGATTAATTTATGATAAAATCTGAGCATAAAAAAACCAAGTCACCTTGGTTTTTTGGGCAGTAAAATATTAACCATTATTTTTTATATGTGCTGACCACATTATCAACGCGCTCATTAGCTTGTGATGCTTTTGCTTGTGCATCCGCAGCCATTTCTTTAGCCGCTTGTGCATCAGCTGCACTTTGCTCTTGTGATGCTTTTAATTGACCAACTTCACCAGATAAGCTTTCTACCTGACTAGATAAGCTAGTAACTTTGGCATTTAAGGCGCTAAGATCTTGCTCCATTGCATCATTATTGGCACAACCAGCTAAGCCTAAGGTTACTACCGCAGCTGCTAGAGTAATTATTTTCTTGTTCATCCTGACACTCCATCGTTAACTTTTTATTAAATACATATAATACCAAGTTGATTAATTAATTGCTCATTTTTAATGGTTAAAATGAATAACTACTGCGTTATAAAATTTATAAGTAGAATAACTACTTACTAAATTTTATGCCTTGTATTTACCCATTTTTCCTCATGAAAAAGTAGAACACTTAATTAGTCAAATTGGTATAGCTTTAACTCTATGCACTTTCAGTATGGCATAAATAATAAAATACCTCATAAAAATGTTAATTATAAGTAACTTATGGTGATTATTAATAACAATTAGGTATTACGTAGTTAAAACAGGTAAACCTAAATCTTCTTTAACATTTTCCGTGACCATATAAGTGGGAATTTGAGATACCCCTGATATATTTAGAGCCTAGTTACTGACAAACAGTCACTATGGGGACAACGGCGGCTGGTGGTAATGCCTCGTTAATGACTATAGTGGCAACTAGTGGCAACTGACTAAATTTAAGTTAGGCCTCGTATAACAAAAAGGGAACCTGTCGGTTCCCTATTCTATGTAAGCTTTATAATCAAGTTTACTGCTGATGTAACCTGGTCATTTTCTTTATTATTAGACTCGCTAATAAAGCAGTAAACGCTAAGGTCCAAACAATCGTTGAACCACTAGGTAAATCATATAGCGCTGAGATCACCAATCCCATTAAATAAGCGACAAAGCCGATTATATAAGCCAAACGATGATTAAATCGAGCTAACCTTATTGTAGCTAATGCAGGAATGATCAAGGTACTAAATACTAAAAATACCCCTACCATTTGCACTGAACTAGTGATTGCTATCGCAAAAATAAAGTAAAACCATTTACCATTGAGGATCGCTGGCTTGGTTATAATAAGTGCCATTAATAAAATATATAAACCGATGTGCAAATATAAATCTGAGAAGGTAACCCAGAGAATTTGCCCTGATAAGACTTGTTTTAATAAATCTCCACCATGCGGGTCATTAGCTAAAAGTAAATAAGCACCCGTTGCCGACAACACATACAAACAACCAATCAAAGCTTCTAAGTTATGCTTAGAATAACGCTCAAATAGTGCAATAAGACTTGCCCCAGACAAAGCAAAAATTGCTGCAACAATATAACTAGCACCCGGTAGATGATGCTCTAAATCTAAGGTAGTAACCAAGACAGCACCTAAACCAGCAATTTGAGCTATCGCTAAATCAATAAAGATAATACCGCGTTTTAACACTTGAAAGCCTAACGGCACATGCGTGATCAGCACGAGTAACCCAGCAACTAGCGCCGGTAATAAAATATCAATTAACTCAAACATATTGATTTATTCTGCTTATTTTAATTTTGCTGTATTGCATTATTAGTTCGCTTAAATAGCACTTTTAATTAAGTTAATGTGCTGAGTCATCATTGAAAATAAATCGCTAGCTTGTTCATTACCGCCAACGGTGTACGGTAATTGCACACTGTTTATATTGGTTTTCTCTTGTAACCAACTAGCTGCTTTCTTGTCTTGATAGCCAGTATAAACCACTAATTTAACCTGTTGTTTTTCTACAATATCCAGCACGGTCATTAAGTGTGAAGTGGTTGGCGGCAAACCTGGTTTAGGCTCTAGATCACCCACTTGCTGCATACCTAAAAATTCAAACAAATAACGAAATGACGAATGGTAAGCAATAACTTTCAGCCCTTTCAATGCTTGCGCTTGGCTCTGCCATTCAACAGTTGCCTGTTGCCAACGAGTTAAGAAATCAGCTAAATTATTCTGATAAATCTCACTATTATCACTATCAAGTTGCGATAGCTTATTAGTTAGAGCTTTTGCTAACTGTGCTATACGCTCTGGATCTAAATGTACGTGCGGATTACCTAATGAATGCACATCCCCCATAGACCTATCAACCGTAACTGGAATATCTAAATTGACTACGTGATCAGACGCATAAAACAGGCCTTTATCAACCGATTGCACATCCCGGTTATTTGATTTGGCTTGTAGCATTGGCAACCAACCAATTTCTAAATCCGCGCCTGCACATACAACTAAATCTGCTCGGCGCATTTTTGAGATCAAGCTTGGTCTAGCTTGAATAAAGTGCGGGTCTTGATACGCCGTTGTCGCACTGTAAATTGTTGCTTCATCGCCCACTAATTCTTGTGCAAGTGCAGCATATTCAGGCTCACAAGCAAAAATATTCAGCTCAGCCTTAGCAGGCAAAGCCACAACAGTAGATAAAACAGCAAGACTAATTAAAAAACGCTTAAAATTGATGTGCACCGTGAGCTCCTAATGCCATGTTAAATTGCAAAGTAATTTGGTCATCGGTGATATCTTCAACCGATTTATCTTGGTTATACTGCAAACGCACCGTTGAGAAATGTGAATGACGATATTCAACCATAGCGGTAGATACTTCTGGCTTAAAGTCGTCTGAGTATGGTTCATCAAAATCAATTTGCGAATAACGTAAGCCTGCTGCCCAGTTTGGAGTAAACTGATATACAGCACTTACATAAAAGCCCTGATGGCTAACATCGATACTATCTAAGTGTTCTTCAGCTAAGCTAGTAATAGGCTCTTCATGTTCTTCGTGCTCTTCTTCATGGTGTAACTCGCCGTCTTCTTCTACAAAAAAGTATTCAGTCGCTAAGGTGAAGTTTTGATATTTATAGTTACCATTTGGCGCCCACTTCCAAACGGCATCAATAATATAGTAATCTTTACTACCACTGAAATCACAAACACCAAACGCTTCATGACCATGTTCTTCTTCCATTTCAGCATCATCATGTTCTTCATGTTCGTCTTCATGAGCGTGACTACTACATGAGCCTTCATCATTATCGAAACCTAAATACGACGCGCCAAGTTGCCAGCTATTCTCAATGTTGAAATCACCGCCAGTTTTCACAAAAGCAGAATATGCACCAATACCATCACCTTCAGCGTAAGCTGGCATGCTGCCACCTTTTAGTAACTCAGTACCAAACTCTAAATACATATCGGTTGGTGCTAGCCAAGATAAGCGCACACCGTCATCATAATAGTGACCATTTAAAAAGGTGCGATAAACTAGAGGCCTATCGGCAAAGCTGTCAGTATGAGCATGCTTGCCATTTAAGTAACCTACGTTTGATAAAAATCGACCAAATCTAAGTGATAAATCATAAGGTAATGCCGTGGTTTGAATAAATGCTTCTTCTAGTTCAACTTCGGTTTCACCTTCGTGCTCATCAAGCACAATAGTAAGTTTACCCATAAACATATCATCGATAGGCGCACTGATAGCCAGTTCGGTATGGTCAGTCCAAAAGCCTTGTTTTAAACCAGCACCATGTTCATCAACCCCATAGCCTGCGACTCCCGAAAAGTCATCTCGTTCGGTAAAACCAACATTTATAATGGCACTGATATTAAGTTGGTCTTGTGCAAGAGCAGCACCTGAAAAGCTAGTCGCAAGCACGACAGCGGTTGTATTAATTAACTTCATTTTAATTTTCCTAAATATAAATAGACGCTCTTTGCAAAATACAAAGAGAATAAGATCTGATTAGTAAAAATTAATTGGTGGCGCTCGGCTTAAATAGGCTTTAGTAAACGGGTATACAACATGAGTTGACGTATGAATAAATGCGATTGTTTTAAAGTCAACAATGGCAATATTTAAGGTTGGTGAGGGTAAATCAAAATCATCTAAAACCGATGATGAACAGGTTTTACAATGTACTTCATGGACAGTTGAATCATGATCAGCATAATGCATAGCTTTTGCCAAAGGCATAAACAACAATAAAGCCACCATTGCGATTAAAGCAATAATGTTATTTTGTTTAAATTTTGGCTGAAGATTCATTTGATCAATTGACTCAAATTATAAGATATAGTTAATGTTATATTATAACATTAACTATAGCAAACTTATCGGACTTATTATCCCTAACTAGCGTGATATGAAATTAAGAGTTAACCTAGAATCAAGTACAAACACAAGCACAAGCTAGAAATAATAAAAATGGATTTAAATATGCCTAACTCACCAGTTACTATCAGTATCGAAAACAACATAGCTTTAGTTACCCTCAATAAAGCAGAAAAAAGAAATGCGCTTGATATCGAGATGTTCAAAACATTAGATAAAGTGAGTAAAGACCTAAGAAAGAATACTTTACTGCGAGCAGTTATCGTTAATGCCAATGGCGAAGACTTTTGCAGCGGACTCGACATAAAATCGGTATTAAGTAATAAATCATCGGCACTGTCTTTACTTTTCAAATGGCTTCCAGGACAGGCAAATTTAGCACAGCGAGTTTCAAATAATTGGCGAAAAATCCCTGTACCTGTGATCATGGCAATCCATGGTAGATGTTGGGGCGGAGGCTTACAAATAGCACTAGGTGGGGATTTTAGAATAGCCAACGAGCAAGCTTCATTCTCGGTAATGGAAGGTAAATGGGGCTTAATTCCCGACATGGGTGGCAACCTTGTACTGCGAGAAATACTAGCCAAAGACATTGCTTTAAAGCTCACCATGACGGCTGAGGTAATTAGTGCAGAAGCTGCATTAAATTATGGATTAATTACCGAAATAAATAACCAGCCGCTGCAAGCAAGCTACGCACTAGCTCAGCAAATAAGTGAACGTTCACCCGATAGCGTTGCTGCGGTTAAAAAGCTTTATCATAGTAATTGGGTTAAAGCTGACTGGGTGATGCTAGCTAAGGAAAGCTATTATCAAATAAAAGTTTTGTTAGGGAAAAATCAAAAAATCGCGGTGAAAAAACAATTAAAACCAGAGCAAAGCAACGAATACCTAGCTAGAAAAAAGTGGTAAGAATTAAAATAGCTTTGTTCAAAATAATGATCACCAATACTTGATGATCATTATTTTGAACAAGGCTATTTATACTAAGTCTATTGCTGACCTAATACATTCTTTGAAATTTTCTTAGCGGCTTTAGCAGCTTTTTTTTCTTTAGGGCTTAATAGTGCCTGCTTTTTACCACTTTTTTTACTGTCTTGTCCTTTACTCAGGGTTTAACTAGACATCTTTCCTTTTGAAATAATTAATTAAACCGAAAGTTAGTTTGAGCCAACCTAAGGACTGTAATTACGCAATACCTTACATAAAGGTGCAAGTTAATGGTAACAACATCAGTATGTGCCTATGAACAAGCAATAGATAGCAATAGATCCATTGACCTATCACTATGCTTATTCTCCATAACTCTAATAGGATAAATAACAATTAAAATTTTAATATGAACCATTTCTAACTCATCTACGTAACTCTACCCATGCAACAAAAAAGATCAGCAAAGCACTTAGGAGATATTATGATGTATGAACCAACAATTATCGGTATGGCAGACTCAACCACTTACTTGGTGGGTAGAACAGATAACCAAGATAATTTTGATGCTCTACCCCAGCTAGGGAGGATTGCTCAATGCAGTTCGTTATCTATGGCAAAATCCTTACTCATAGAACACAATGTGCATTGCGCGCAACTCACATTACAAACTGCTTACGATGAAATGTGTGGTCTACCCGCTTGTGAACCATTTAAACAAACCATCAATTTTTAACAAAGTAGGCTATCTATGAATTTATCTGATCACCTTTATATTTTTAACCACATCATTTCTAACGGCGAAAAAAAAGCAGGTAAATTCCATTTAAATGCATTATCAGCTTGGCACGACCTTGATGGCTACACTTGTTATATTGGCTACAAAGAGCTAATTTTGAGTTTGTACTTTCACGGTCGTTTTTCTTATGATTATACTCAAGACGATACATTTAAAGAGTTTGACTCATTAATTAACAATTCTATATCTGAGTTGAAGGTTAGCTAATGTTATTTTCACAAAGACTAGCCTTGCTTGCTTTGCTTGTATTTGCAAATACTCTTTTAGCCGACAATATAATTGAAAAAGACACAATGAATAAAGATACTGTTTTAATAAACTTTGCCAGTGAGCAACAAGATTATCCTTGGACTGTTATAAATGATGGTGTTATGGGTGGCTTGTCCGTTGGCAAAACCAAGCAAATCAATAAGGCTATTACATTTTCAGGGAGTGTTTCTACAGCAAACAATGGCGGTTTTACCAGTGCTTATATAAAGCTACCTAAATTACCTGCAGATATCAGATCCGTTAAAATTAATATTAAGGGTGATAGCAATCAATATCAATTAAGACTTAGAAGCCAATATCAAGGCTATGATATTGCATATAAAATAGAATTTTTAACGAGTAATAATAAGCGTGAAACACTTGATTTTAATCTAGCCGATTTCCAAGCGACTTTCCGTGGTCGTTTTATTGCAAACGCACCAGAATTAACGCCATCGTCTATTTCACATGTGGGCTACCTAATAACAGCAAAACAACCTCAAGAGTTTGAATTAGCTACTTACACTATCGAATTTCATTAACCTTTATTGATTTACTAGCCTACCAAGGTATAAGGTTTCCCTGCCAATCAACAAAACTTGCTTGCCCATCTAGTTCAGTATTTTTTACTATTCGTAATAACTGTTTAGCAACAAAATCACAAGTAAATAGCTTGCCTGCAGGTACGTTTGCTTGAAAAGGTTTAGACAAGGGTGTATCTGTTGTACCTGGATGAAAGGAGATAAGTTTGATATTTTTTGCTCTCCTAGATAACTCAACAGCTGCCGATTTGAGTAACATATTCATTGCAGCTTTAGATGTGCGATAGCTATACCAGCCGCCGAGTTCGTTATCACTTATGCTGCCGACCCTAGCGCTAAAAACGGTCACTTTACACTCGCTTTTACTGGTAAGTAAAGGCACTAAATTTTTTAACCATAGCATCGGAGTAATCGTATTGGCTGTAATAACTTCATTAAAAGCCTGTACTGAAAAATCTTCTAAGCGCTTTTCTGGTTGACAGTTTTCACTATGTAAAATGCCATGGCATATAAAGACACGAGAAATAACACCATTGCTTGAATGCTTAATGGTGTTAACTGCCGAGACGATCTCTGACTCATCATAATTTTTGAGCGAAATTAACCGTGCCGAGGCAAATATATCTTGCTCATAAAAATCGACATTACGGCTTATAACAATAAGCTGTTGGTCAATAATTACCTCTTGTGCTAAAGCCTTTGCAATAGCACTGTTAGCTCCGATGATTATCGTTATTTGCTTTTCCATAACAGGTTCCTTGCTCACAGGTTGAATTGCCTAAACCAAAGCGTCGATGTAAAAAATTCGAAATTGGATGCCGATATTTAGCCACTAGCAGATAACAAGCATGAGAAATTTGTTTTATAACTGGCCATTGCAGCGGCGCAACCCACATACCACGCCCCACAAGTGTCCATGCGCGGTGCGTAACATCCAAGCCAAGTAATATTTGCCCCTGATATTCGCCATGCAAAATAGCCATAGCTTTATTGAACTGGATATATGGATAATGAGTATGAAAGCCATCTTGGTGAAGGTTGACTAAATTTATTAGGTTTTTATCATCAGCTTGTTTTAGCTTGTGCATTTCTAAACTACACAAGGGACAATACCCATCGTAAAAAACCGTTAAAATGTTGGTATTCATTCCTAAACTAGACCTCGCTATTTGATTAAATCATTCTCTATTTCTAGCACTTTTTTTTGCATCTGGTCGGCTTCAAAGGTCAATTGCGAATAGAGTTTTATATCGCCATTTCTTTGGGCGTGCATTGCCTGTTCAAGTTTAATATCGATAAGTTTATTTAATTTTTTTGTCGGGTTTGCTTTAAATATTGAAAACATTGATATGCTCTAATTGGGCTAGTTAAAACAATATACGGTACGGTAGCAATATACGATTACTTATTGCTGTAAAAAACTGAAAGACACTCCCAGAAGAGTATATGGCTAGGATGAAATTAGATTTATAAATGCGGGGCAAACAATAAAACGCTCACTCACCATTATAAAATGGCGAGAGCATAGCTTTTACAGGTTAGCTAAATATAGAGCGAAACCAAACCAAGACACGATTAATAGCAACCAAGGTAAGAGATTAGATTTTCGGTTGTTTAGTTCTGCCGATTGAAGGTCAGATCCAACATTTGCATTAGTTTTATTTTTTAGCTTTTTCTTAGCTTTATCTGCTTCTCTTGCTTTGGCTTTATGTTGTTTTTTATAAAGCTCAATACCCTTTTGAATACCTTGCTCTATTAATTTAGTTTGCTCTTTGGTTTGCCCTGGTTTTTTAATACCATTGGCAACCTTAGCTGCTGCTTGCTGCACTTCAACAGAAGGCTTAGCCACTTTTGGCGTTACAGTTTTATTAGGATCTTTCTTAGCTTTGGGCATAATAATTTAAGCTCTAGAGTTACGGTAATTAATCGGTAAGTTTAAAGTAATTAGTAAATAGCTTATACAGCTCGGTACCTTGATGCACACTTGCAGAAGCAAAGTGTAAGATTGGCATTGCATCTTCTTCGAGCGTTAAATAGTGCAACGCGTCGCCATCGCCGTAGTTATCCATACGTAATATACGTGCCAATGGCTCGCCTGCTGCCAATGGTTTACCAAACTCGGCAAGATAATCGACCATGCCACCCATAGGCGAATAATACTGCTTATAATCTTTTAAGTAGCAGGCATATCGGGTCATCTGTTGTGGTTGATATTTATTTGATGTAAGTACATTTTTGTACTGCAAGTAAGATAAAATACTTTGCGCATCAATTAATGCTTCATCTAAGTCGATCAATTCTTGCGAGCCAAGCTCAACAGTAAAGCTTTCTTTATCAAAGTTTAACTCTCGGCCTTGTTTGGCGAACGCATCGGTTAAATACCACCATGGACAAAATGTTGCCTCATCCATCGCACCGGCAAAACCATTAGGAATAAAAATTGTGTGGGCTATATTAAAATAATTAGCACTGTCTTTGGCGTATTCTGGGCAATATAAGTGTTTAGAAGAAACGGGCCCTGTGTGTAAATCTAAAACAATATCGGCTTGATGAGCCATTTCTTGTAATTGATAAGCTATGCGCCTGCCAGTAGTTAAGCCGTAATTATTATGGTTAAGCTTATCTTGAATACCCGCCAGCATCTTTTGTTGAAATGATTCTTTAATCAACTCAATGTCTGCATCGGCAAACTCTTCTGCAAATGGCACAACCATTGACTGGTCAAAATGGTACATACGATTCCAATTAACCCCGGTAATAGGGTCAAATCGTCCAAGTGTATATTCGCCATTCTTATGGTTACAACCAATAGGGTTAGCATAAGGTACTAAGGTAATATCGCCAGCTAACGTCTCTTTTTGTAGAAGTTCAAGTAATTGATAAATTACCGCATTACCCTGCACTTCTGCGCCATGTATATTAGCCTGAATATAAACAGATGGGCCGTTACCATTACCTGTTAAACGATAAACAGGAATAGTTAAGGAAACACCGCTGGCCATTTCACCAACGGTTAATAGCTCTTTAGAAAAATTAGTCATCGAGTTATATCGATTACTTAACTGCACGTAAATGTGAGCGACTATTACATAACCAATCAGTAATTGCCGCATCAGCCGCTAAAATACCTTGATCATTCGTTAGCTCTAAATGTGTTAATGGCGCACGTAACACTGGAGTATTAATAACACTTTGTTTATGCATTAACACTTTTACTGGAATTGGATTTGCCACTTCAAATAAAGCATTGGTGGCGTCAAACCAAACATCCGCAAGCTGTTCTGTTTCACCTTGCAAGCACATTTTCACGTATAGATTGGTGGCTTCTGGCCACGCATTAGCACATACAGACACTAAGCCGACTGCGCCTGATGAAGCTAAAAATGGCATTAACGGATCATCACCTGAATACATACGCATTGCCGGCGCTGCTTTTTGATAAGCTAAAAACTGACTAATATCACCGCTGGCTTCTTTCATTGCCCATAAGTTCTTATGGTTGGCAATGTTTTGGATTGTTTGTACGGGAATGCTTATGGCGCTTCGACCTGGTACGTTATAAATCATACAAGGATGTTGCGCTGAATCTAACAATGCTTCAAACCACTGAGTTTGTCCAACAACACCAGGTTTGGCGTACATAGGAGTACCCAATAAAAAGGCATGAATTGGTAAACTATTACAGGTTTCTACCCAAGCAACTTGCGCTGATAAATTAGCACCACCTACGGCAACCATTAAAGGTACACTTGGCTTTAAATCACAGATGTATTTTACAATCTGTAATTGCTCGTCCAATTCAATAGCTAAACCTTCACCTGTGCTGCCACAAATTAAGATGCCATTCCCGGCTTGTTGCTGGTCATCGACCAATTTAGCTAAACAGGTATAATCAACCTGACCATTTTGGTCAAATGGAGTAACTAAAGCAGTCCATAGTGGAAAGTTATTAAGATTGTTTTGCAAACTTGTCATGTTAAGTCTCGTCACTTGATAATAATGCAGCTATAACACTGTTTCTTAATTCAAACAGTATAGCAATATCTAGGCTTATTATAGGAAATGGCATGATTAGGAATTCGTACAAATAAATGCACAAAGACCAGAAGCGCTCCACTATATAAGCATGTGGCAGCCGCAGGGATTCAACCCAAACGTCCGATAAAAGTAAGACCAAACTTACTGGTACCTCGGCATTAATCCCCCTCATTATTTATCATTGGAGTTTGATCTCCTCAAAATAACTACCTGGTTAATGCTCCTCTTCTGGCCCTCAATATAAGGGCAGTTTTCATATTTTATGAATGTCGCTATTTAACCACTTCACGGTGAGTTTTTCAATCTTAGAAAAGCATACTTTGCGACTATTTGGTTATTTATTGGTAAATATTATCTTTTTAAGGTCTATATTTAGCTAAAGTATAATAAAAGCGCATTTAATCGTTTACTAAACTCACACAAACGATGAAAATAGCGACACTATTTTTGTTTGTCATTTTTAAAAGAGCATTTTGCATGTCATTATCAAACCCTTCACAACTATTACTTCGCAATAGTGAATTACTAAACAGTAATAACCCACTAGTTGTCGGCTGCCCTGATAATGAATTCCTTGCTGAACTCATTTCTGTTAACCCGGAAGCGAAAATCAGTAGCTACCAAACTCATTTTGGCTATCATCAAAACACTCAGTCTCGTTATAAAGACTCGGTAAGGGCTTGTTTTTCTGAAAGCTATGATAATCAAACCGGTAGCAAACATGATTTGGCTATTATTTATTTTCCAAAATCAAAACCTGAATATCAGTTTTTACTGGCTATGTTAGCTCCGCATATGGCCCAAGGTTCAAGTATATTAGTGGTTGGCGAAAATAAAGGCGGGGTTAAGTCTTGCGATAAATTAAGCACAAAATATTCAAGCTGTTCAAACAAAATTGACTCTGCTCGTCACTGTTCATTATTTTCAGTAGAGTTTAATAATCAAGAATTTAAATTCGATATTAATGATTTCTATAAACAGTTTAAGATTGATATTGCGGGTATAACATTAACTATCGCTTCACTGCCTGGTGTATTTAGTAGTGGCTCGTTAGACAATGGCACTCGCTTATTATTAGAAAACTTACCAAGCCAAATCAATGGTAGTGTTTTAGATTTTGGTTGTGGCGCAGGGATCATCGGTGCATTCGTTAATAAAAAACAGCCAAAAACAAAAGTTGAGTTAGTTGACGTTAGTGCCTTAGCTATCGCCAGCAGCAAGAAAACACTTGAATTGAATCAGCTTGCCGGGAAAGTTTTTGCTTCCGATGCACTATCGAATATTAACGGCCAATATAATGCGGTTATATCAAATCCACCATTTCATCAGGGGATTAAAACCAACTACCATGCTACTGAGTCATTTTTAAAAGACATCAAAAAATATATGGCTAAAAATGCAAGTTTAACGATAGTAGCGAATAACTTCCTTAAATACGCCCCTATTTTAAAAGCTGAAATAGCAGAGCCTGAATTACTAATTAATAGTAAAGGTTTCGCTGTTCATCACTGTAAAAATGAAAAATGACCATTAATCACACCAACATATCAAATAGATGATATTACAAGGCTAATAAAAGATTAATGCAACATAGAATTAACCTTTTAATCATCTTATTTTTCGATTATTAATGGCATCCTTACCTTAAATTTCCTTAAAAATTACAATTTGTTTCATTTACGTTTTTTGTAAAAACACTCTAAAAAACAAAATATACCGTTCAAGAACAAAGATTTAAGATACAAAAACAGCATTTACCCTTGTTAATAAATCTTACATTTTTACAACAATTTCACCATTGTTTACTTTTTAACTTGCTCTATCATATACATCATTAATTTAAAGGAAGAATTTATAGCGCGAACACAATGCGTATAAATTTTAACCGACGAGCTTAATTAGCTCTCAGTTTTTTATCGAGGTATATATGACAAACCAAGCACAAATTTTAATTGTTGAAGACGAAGAAGTAACACGCTTAAATTTAAAAAATTTGTTTGAAGCTGAAGGCTACACAACTTTAGTAGCTGCTAATGGCGAAAGCATGGCAGAGAAACTTCAAAACAACAAAATTGATTTAGTGTTAATGGACATTAACTTACCTGGTAAAAACGGCTTATTATTAGCTCGTGAATTATTAGAAAAGAACAATACTGGTCTTATCTTTATCACTGGTCGCGACAGCGATGTAGATAAAGTATTAGGTTTAGAAATTGGTGCTGATGACTACGTAACTAAACCGTTTAATCCACGTGAATTAACAATACGTGTACGTAACTTATTAAAACGCATTCAACAAACAGACGTTAATGTTCCTGCTGCTGATACAGCAATGATCCAATTTAACAACTGGAACTTAGATCCTAACTCGCGTCGTATGACATCTCCACAAGGTGAAACATTCCCTATTCCTCGTGGCGAATACAGAGCATTACGTTTGTTAATGTCTAACAGCGGTAAAATCGTAACTCGTCAACAACTTATCCAAGAGATGACTGGCCGTGACTTACGTGAAAACGATCGTACTGTAGATGTTACTATCCGCCGTTTACGTAAGCATTTTGAAACTGACAGCACTAACTCAGAATTCATTAATACGATCCACGGTGAAGGTTACCGTTTCGTTGGAAACTTAGAAGCTTAATTACTGGTTATTGCTTATAAGCAATAATTAGATTGAAATGGCTAGCCTTGTGCTAGCCATTTTTGTATTGCAGCAATGCTTTGTGAGTTTAACAACTCTAGTTCTTCTAACGCTTTACTTAACTGTTCAAAATCGTCTTCTGAGTATTCTAATTCTTTCACTTTTAAAAATACTTGTTTAAGGCCAGTATTGCCTGAAGCACTTTTTAAAATATGACAACTATCTTGCCAATTAGGATAGCTTTGCTCTACAACTGCTTGCTTTAATTTATCTAAATATAATTGCGACTGTTCAACATACAAATCTACTGTCTCGCCAAACACTTCGGCGCCCAACACATCTTTGTATTGACCGGCGATTTCCAAATCTAATAATTCCATATGCATACCACTTAATTGACATCCTAAAAGCAACATAGCACGAAAAAACGGCGATTGCCGAGTAAAACATGCAATTTATAATCAATACAACAAAGACCATACAAAGCTTTAACTTTAAATTTACCTAATCGCCATTTTGTTTACATATGACAATCTCTGTCGCCTGAAAACATTGATTTTAAGGTGAATTTACTGCAGAATAGCCGACCAATTTACTAGGTCTTTATAAATGATACCAAGTTCATAAATTAACTGCTCACTTTTAATGGTTAAAATGAATAACTACTGCGTTATAAAATTTATAAGTAGAATAACTACTTAGTAAATTTTATGTCTTGTATTTATCCATTTTTCCTCATTAAAAAATAGATCACTTAATTCATGAAATTGGTATGAGATTTTAATTTCAGCTAAAAAACGAAATAAAGGTAAAACTTTATCTGCAAATTCGGTAGAATGTGCGCCTTAAAATCTAAGTTGAATTTACTAGTAAACTCATTAATCAGTAACAGAAGAAGTAAGCGGAGCACTAATGCCGACATCAATGCCAGATATAGCCAACCACACTACGGCGCAAACCGAAGGTACTCTAGATAGAGTGGGTATGGGTAATATTCAAATGCCAATTATGGTATCAGCCAAAGATGAAGCTGAAAGAATGGTTTCTGCTCACATCGATGCTTTCGTTAATTTAAATGATGCACAAGCTAAAGGCATTCATATGTCTCGCTTGTATTTATTACTTGATGACCTTTCAAGTGGTAACACCCTTAATTACCAATCATTAGTAGCATTACTAAATGAATTTATTAGCTCACATCACGATTTAAGTGATACTGCTTATGTTAAATTCAGTTTTGACTACCCTATGCGCCGTAAAGCGTTAGTTAGTGGTAAGTTAGGCTGGAGAATTTATCCGGTAACTATCATAGGTAAATTAGAGCAAGGTAAATTTGATATTGAGTTATGCGTAGACATTGCTTATTCATCAACTTGTCCATGTTCAGCAGCTCTGGCTCGCCAGCTTATTCAAAAAGCATTCACTGAAAAATTTGCTGAGCAAGATACTGTAGCTAAAGAAGACATGCATCAATGGTTAGGAACATCTGAGGGCATAGTGGCAACACCACACAGCCAACGTTCAATTGCCGAAATTAAAGTTAAGCTAAACGAGTCAGTAGATTACTTCCCAATTACTGATGTAGTAGATACCATTGAAACTGCGTTACAAACACCAGTACAAGCTGCAGTTAAGCGTGAAGATGAGCAAGAGTTTGCTCGTTTAAACGGCCAAAACTTAATGTTTTGTGAAGATGCAGCCCGCCGCGTACAACACGCGATGAACCTGATTGAAGGCTACGATGATTATTGGGTTAAGATTAACCACTTAGAATCATTACACGCCCACGATGCAGTTGCCGTAACCACTAAAGGTATAGAAAACGGTTATAGAGCGTAACACTAGATTTATAGCAATTTAATTAAATTGGTTTGAAACGATTAAGCCAGCAATATGCTGGCTTTATTATTTTTCATACCTGAACAATCAATACAGTCTCTTATAATAAAAATTTATTTCATATTTTTTTCAATGATTTAAAAATCAAACTGTAAGTTTACAACATAAACAACAAATCTTTCTGTCCCTTGAATTCATTGAGTTTCTTAATTTCCTTAATTCCCAGCCTATTAGTAGCATGTAAAACTTTAGTATTAATACTAAGAGTAATAACTCTATTTTTGATTGACCTTTGCATAACATAGCTATATCTTACAAGGTTCCCCCAGTTTGAAATTGCAATATTTATTCAGTTTTTAATTATTAATATTCGTCAATGCAATTCGACAATACTGGCCAGAATATAGGAGATTTATGCATGCAACTTTACGATCCCAATTATCAAAAAGACAATTGTGGTTTTGGTCTTATCGCTCACCAACAAGGTGACGCGAGTCATAAACTGATCAAAACGGCTATTTCTGCACTGGATCGCATGCAACATCGTGGTGGTATTGCTGCAGATGGCAAAACCGGCGATGGTTGTGGCTTACTTATGCAAAAGCCAGATAGCTTCTTTCGAGCTATCGCGGCAGAAAAAAATTGGAACTTAGGTAACAAGTACGCTGTAGGTACTGTGTTCTTAAATACCGACCCAGTACAAGCTGAGTTATCGAAGAAAATTTTAGAGCAAGAATTAGAACAAGAAACGCTTGAAGTGTTAGGTTGGCGCGAAGTGCCAGTTGACGTAAATGTTTTAGGTCCTATTGCTAAAGGCAACTTACCTAGTATTGAACAAGTTTTTGTTAATGGTCCATCGGGTTGGTTAAACAAAGATATTGAACGCCGTTTATATATGGCTCGTCGCCGCGCTGAAAAACGCATTACCGACGAACGCTTTTATGTAGCGAGCTTATCGTGTTTAGTAACTATTTATAAAGGCTTGGTAATGCCTGCAGATTTACCGAACTTTTACTTAGATTTAGCTGATATTCGCATGCAGTCGGCTATTTGTGTATTTCATCAACGTTTTTCAACGAATACATCACCACAATGGCATCTAGCACAACCATTTAGATATCTAGCTCATAACGGTGAAATTAATACCATTCGCGGTAACCGTCAGTGGAGTCGTGCTCGTACTTATCGTTTTAAAACACCATTGATGCCTGATTTATTGGATGCGGCGCCATTTGTTAATGATAGCGGCTCAGATTCATCGTCACTAGATAATATGCTTGAGTTATTCATGGCCGGCGGTATGGATTTATACCGTGGCATGCGTTTATTAATGCCACCAGCATGGCAAAACAATCCGTCAATGGATGAAGACCTAAAAGCATTTTATGAATTCAACTCTATGCATATGGAGCCTTGGGATGGTCCGGCTGGTGTGGTGATGACCAATGGTCGCCACGTAGCTTGTAATCTCGATAGAAACGGCCTTCGCCCTGCTCGTTATGTAATTACCAGCAATGGTTTTATTACTCTTGCCTCTGAAGTAGGCATTTGGGATTACGGCGAAGATGAAGTAGTTGAGAAAGGCCGTGTTGGCCCAGGTGAAATGCTTTCAGTTGATACCTATACAGGTAAAATTTTGAAATCGGCTGACATCGATAACGATTTAAAATCTCGTCACCCATATAAAGAGTGGTTAGATAAAAACATTCGTCGCTTAGTGCCATTTCATAAGCTTGATGCTGAGCTTGTTGGTAAACGCGCGTTTAGCGACGAGCAAATGAACCAATACCAAAAACTTTTCAATTACTCTTATGAAGAAATTCAACAAGTAATTAAAGTGATGGCGGAAAATGGCCAAGAAGCTACCGGCTCTATGGGTGATGATACCCCTATGGCTGTTTTATCGAGTCAATCTCGTAACTTATACGATTACTTCCGCCAGCAATTTGCGCAAGTAACCAACCCACCAATCGATCCATTACGTGAACGCTACGTAATGTCGCTTGGTACCTGTATTGGTCGTGAACACAACGTGTTTAACGAAACTACAGGCTTAGCTGACCGTATAATGTTTGATACTCCGGTACTTATGTATACGGGAATGAAGCAACTACTTGAGTTAGACCCGATAAATTATCGCTGTGAAACGATTAACTTAAATTATGATGTTAGTGAAGGCTTAGAAGCTGCTGTTAAACGAGTTTGTGAAGAAGCCGTTGCTACCGTGCGAGATGACAACACAGTTATCTTAATCTTAAGTGACCGTCAAATTGATAAAAATAAGCTACCTATTCCTGCAGCTATGGCTGTCGGCGCAGTACAACATCGCTTAGTTATTGAAAACTTACGCTGTGACTCAAATATTGTAGTTGAAACGGCCTCAGTTCGTGATCCTCACCAATACGCAGTATTATTTGGTTTAGGTGCAACCGCTGTTTATCCATTTATGGCTTATGAAACCATTGAAGTTATGGCAGCAACAGGTCAAATTAGCCTTGCGCCACGTGAAGCTTTATTGAACTATCGTAATGCCATCAATAAAGGTTTATTAAAAATCTTATCTAAAATGGGTATTTCAACCATTGCCAGTTATCGCTGCGCTGGGTTATTTGAAGTTATTGGTTTATCGAGCGAAATCATGGAACTATGTTTCCCTGGTATTCCAAGTCGCATTCAAGGTGCTGATTTTAAAGATATTGAACAAGACAATATAAATCTTGCGCGTAAAGCCTGGATGCCTCATCAAAAAATTAGCCATGGCGGATTATTGAAATACGTTCACGGTGGTGAGTACCATGCGTTTAACCCTATGGTTGTTAAAAGTCTACAAGACTCGGTACAAACGGGTAAGTATGAACAATACAAAATATATGCAGACGCCGTAAACCAACGCCCACCAGCAACATTACGTGACCTAGTTACGTTTACTGAAGAAGTAAACGCCATTGATATTGATTCGGTTGAAGCTGATACAGAAATGTTTAAACGCTTTGACAGTGCCGCTATGTCTATTGGCGCATTAAGCCCTGAAGCTCATGAAGCCCTAGCAATTGCGATGAACCGTTTAGGTGGTTTCTCAAATTCGGGTGAAGGTGGTGAAGATGCAAGCCGTTTTGGTACGGTTCGTAACTCGCGTATTAAACAAATTGCCTCTGGCCGCTTTGGCGTAACACCGCATTATTTAGTTAATGCTGACGTATTACAAATTAAAGTAGCACAAGGCGCAAAACCTGGTGAAGGTGGTCAATTACCGGGTGACAAAGTAACGCCGCTTATCGCGACATTGCGTTATTCAACACCTGGCGTAACACTAATTTCACCACCACCGCATCACGATATTTATTCGATTGAAGATTTAGCTCAGCTAATTTTCGATTTAAAACAAGTTAATCCAAAATGTATCGTTTCAGTTAAGTTAGTCTCTGGCCCTGGTGTTGGTACTATAGCCTCAGGTGTTGCTAAAGCTTACGCAGATTTCATTACCATTTCTGGTTATGACGGCGGTACTGGTGCAAGCCCATTAACTTCAGTTAAGTATGCTGGTTGCCCTTGGGAGCTTGGTTTAGCAGAAGCACATCAATCATTGGTTGCTAATGGTTTACGCCATAAAGTTCGTTTACAAGTAGATGGCGGTTTAAAAACTGGTGTTGATATTGTGAAAGCGGCAATACTAGGCGCGGAGAGCTTCGGTTTTGGTACTGCACCTATGGTTGCTTTAGGTTGTAAATTCTTACGAATTTGTCACTTAAACAACTGTGCTACAGGTATCGCTACACAAGATCAATTACTCCGTGATGAATACTTTAAAGGGTTACCTGATCAAGTCATGAATTACTTCCGCTTTATTGCGCAAGAAGTTCGTGAAATCTTAGCGAGCTTAGGTGTAGATTCTCTACAAGCTTTAATCGGCCGTACTGATTTATTAGTACAACTTAAAGGCATTACAGCCAAACAAGAGAAACTTGATTTATCTGGTATTATCGCTCCGGTAGTGGCAGGCGAAAACACCGCACTCTATCAAACAGAAACAAACCCAGCTTATGATAAAGCAGTACTAAACAATGCCATCCTTGCTCAAGTTCAAGATGCTATTTTGGAACAATCTGGTGGTGATTTCCACTTTGCTGCAAATAATACCGACCGCTCTGTGGGTGCATTAATTTCTGGTGAAATTGCTCGCCATCATGGCAATCAAGGTATGAGTGCTAATCCGATCCATTTGCACCTTACCGGTACTGTTGGTCAGTCTTTTGCTTGTTGGAATGCTGGCGGCTTAAATATTACCTTAATTGGTGATGCTAACGATTACGTTGGTAAAGGTATGGCTGGCGGCAAAATTACTATCATGCCTCCTAAAGGCGTTAAGTATGACTCACATTTAACTCCTATTATGGGTAATACCTGTTTATATGGTGCAACTGGTGGTCGTTTATACGCTTCAGGTTGTGCAGGTGAACGTTTTGCCGTTCGTAACTCAGGTTGTACAGCCGTTATTGAAGGTGCAGGCGATCACGCTTGTGAATATATGACTGGCGGTATTGTTGCTATTTTAGGTGAAACTGGCCTTAACTTCGGTGCAGGTATGACAGGTGGCTTTGCTTATGTATTAGATGAAGCAAACGATATTGACTCACGTTTAAATGGTGAATCAATTGAAACTGTTGATTTAGCTGACTTAGTTATTCATCAAGAACATTTACGTGGCATGATCAATCACCACGTTGAAGAAACTGGCAGTCCACGTGCTCAGTACATCCTTGAAAATTTCTCTGAATTTTTAACTAAATTCAAATTAATTAAACCAAAAGCGACCGATGTTAAAACTCTCTTGGGTCATCGTAGTCGTTCATCGGCAGAGTTAAGAGTTCAGGCGCAGTAGGAATTATTATGAGTAAAAATGTTTATCAATTTATTGACGTAAAAAGAATCGACCCGCCGAAAAAGGCGATAAGCGAACGTAAAGAAAACTTTGTCGAAATTTATCAACCGCTAAGCAATGACCAAAGTGCTGGTCAAGCGGATCGTTGTTTAGACTGTGGTAACCCATATTGTGAGTGGAAATGTCCAGTGCATAACTACATTCCACAATGGTTAGAGCTAGTGACTGAAGGTAAAATTTTAGAAGCAGCTGAACTTTGTCATGAAACCAACTCATTGCCTGAAATGTGTGGCCGTGTTTGCCCGCAAGACAGATTGTGTGAATCAGCTTGTACTCTAAATGATGAGTTTGGCGCTGTTACCATAGGTAATATTGAAAAATACATCACCGATGCGGCGTTTGCGCAAGGCTGGAAACCAGACTTAAGTAATGTTGTCTCTACGGGTAAAACAGTGGCCGTTATTGGCGCTGGCCCTGCAGGTCTTGCTTGTGCCGATGTATTAACGCGCAATGGTGTTAAAGCGGTTGTTTATGATAAACAAGCACAAATTGGCGGCTTGTTAACGTTTGGTATCCCGTCATTCAAACTTGAAAAAGATGTGATTCAAAAACGTCGTGAGATCTTTGAAGGCATGGGGATAGAGTTTAAACTTAATACCAATGTAGGCACAGATATTAGCTTTAGCGATATTAGCGAGCAATATGACGCGGTATTCTTGGGTTTAGGTACTTACACTGATATGACAGGTGGTTTTGATAATGAAGCTGCTCCTGGCGTTTACAGCGCATTAGATTATTTAA
This sequence comes from Thalassotalea sp., assembly GCA_029237915.1. Taxonomy (GTDB): domain Bacteria; phylum Pseudomonadota; class Gammaproteobacteria; order Enterobacterales; family Alteromonadaceae; genus Thalassotalea_A. Next base: position 94,518 of record JAQWHD010000038.1, read on the forward strand.
TTGCGAACACCCAACACACTATGGGTATCACTGAAAACGTTAAGCCATACAACAGCTTTGAAGGTAAAAAAGTTGTGGTACTCGGTGGTGGTGATACGGCGATGGATTGTGTTCGTACAGCAATTCGTCAAGGCGCAACAGATGTTACTTGTGCTTATCGTCGTGACAAAGCGAATATGCCAGGCTCACCTCGTGAAGTACAAAATGCAACAGAGGAAGGTGTTGATTTTCAATTCAACATTCAGCCGCTAGATATTGCTGTAGATAGCGCGGGTAATGCTATAGGCGTTAAATTTGTAAAAACTCAACTGGGTCAAGCAGATGCCAACGGTCGTCGCTCGCCAGAGCCTATCGAAGGTAGTGAGTTTGTCATGGAAGCGGATGCCGTAGTAATTGCCTTTGGTTTCTTACCAAGTCCACCACAATGGATGAAAGATGCTGGAGTTGAAGTGGATAGCCGTGGCCGTGTAATAGCGACAGAAAGCTCAAGCTTTGCTATGCAAACCACGAAGCAAAACATTTTTGCTGGTGGTGATATGGTGCGTGGCTCTGATTTAGTAGTTACTGCCGTTGATGAAGGTCGTAAAGCCGCTATGGGTATTTTAGATTTTGTTTTGGCTGAAAACTTGATTCAAATACAGCAAGCTTAAACTTCAAACCTTAGCATTTAAAAACCAGAGCATAGTCTCTGGTTTTTTTATAGCTAAAATTCAACAGACTACATTGCGCTTATCGCACCACCACGGCGCACCACCACAGCGCACAAAAATAACGCCCTGAAACAACGCACCAAACCGGTGCACCCTTGAATCTATTTAGACCTTAAGTACTATCACTTTTCGACCATACAATTAAAATCCCCTTTATTTATAAGGGTTTCACACCTTGGTACATAAGTTGCTCTCTTTAATACATAAATTATAAAAATGTATAAAGGAAATAACTGTGGATAACAAATACATCATCTCAACTGATTTAGACGGTACCTTGCTTGATCATAATACCTATAAATTTAATAAAGCAGCGCCAGCTTTAGAGTATTGTGATGATATGCAAATTCCAATTATTTTCAACACCAGTAAAACCTTCTCTGAAACTGAAAAATTAAGAAAACAGCTAAATAACAACCACCCATTTATTATTGAAAATGGTGCTGCAGTTTATGTCCCCAAGGAGTATTTTGAGATGGCTGAACCAAGTTCAGTTCCTCGATTCGACGCTGGCGAGTATTGGGTATACAAATTTGGTATTAATCGTTCAGAAATACTATCAAGATTAACCACATTTGCTGCCAGTCACCCATACAGTTACAAAGGCTTTAAATCGACTACAACCAGGGAATTATCTAAAGACACTGGCCTTACCTTAGAGCAAGCGGCAGCGGCTAAGGAACGTCAATTTTCTGAGCCTGTAGCTTGGTTAGATAAACCAGAAAAACTTAACGAGTTTAGCCAACACTTAAACCTGTTTGGTTTAAATTGTATCCAAGGCGGGCGTTACTCGCATGTAATAGGACAAACCAACAAAGCTAAACCGTTATTGTTTTTAAAAGAGCTTTATCAGCAAAAATATAATAACAACCAGATCTTAATTTCATTAGGTGATAGTCCCAACGATAGAGAAATGTTGGAGTGTGCTGATATCGCGGTAGTGATTGAATCACCGAGTCATCAAGATCCCATTTTAAATACCCATCCACACTTAATTCGTTCTCGCTTTCAAGGACCTATGGGTTGGAATGAATCGATGCTGAATTTACTGCAAACAAACACAGAAAAACCAGCAATAAACGTATAAAAGTGACAGCTAAACAAACGACTAACAACTAATTAATACAGGAGTATATTATGGGCGATTTTTATCAAAATGGCATCATTACCACCTTACATAACTTATCTAAACGTCCGGTTGAAGATATGGAGAAAGAACTATTAGAATTTAGTAAAAAGCGTCCTATGGGTTTAGTACTACCTTCCCTTTATTCCGAATTAGATACTAAAGCGTTACCAAATATTGTTAAAGAGCTGACCAAAGTACCCTACCTATCGCAAGTCGTTATCGGCTTAGATAGAGCGACAGAGGATGAATACCGTCATGCGTTAGATTTTTTCTCACAACTGCCACAAGATCACCAAGTGCTATGGAACGATGGCCCAAGATTAAAAGCATTAGATAAAGAATTACGTGAACTTGGACTTGCGCCAGAGCAAATGGGTAAAGGTCGCAATGTTTGGTATTGTTTCGGTTATACCTTGGCCTGTAACAAGGTTGAATCGGTGGCATTACACGATTGCGATATCTTAACTTATGAGCGTGACTTATTGGCTCGCTTAATTTACCCGGTAGCCAATCCAAAATTCAATTACGAATTTTGTAAAGGTTTTTACTCAAGAATTGCCAATGGTACCCTTAATGGCCGTGTTAGCCGTTTATTAGTCACACCACTTATTAGGGCGTTAAAGAAACAAGCAAAAGATACTGAATATCTAGATTACCTAGATAGCTTCCGCTATGCCTTAGCTGGTGAGTTTTCATTCCGCATCGATGTTCTCAATGATCTGCGCATTCCAAGTGACTGGGGTTTAGAGATTGGCGTATTATCGGAAATGAAACGTAACTATGCTACTAACCGCATCTGCCAAGTAGATATCGCCGATGTTTACGATCACAAGCATCAAATATTGTCAGAAGATAACGAAGATGGTGGTTTATCAAAAATGTCGATAGACATTGCTAAAGCACTATTTAGAAAACTTGCCATTCAAGGCACAGTATTTAATAGTGGTACTTTCAGAACGATTAAAGCGACCTACTACCGAATGGCTTTAGACTTCATTGAAACCTATAAAAATGACGCTATTATTAATGGCTTAGATTTAGATGTGCACAAAGAAGAACAAGCCGTTGAATTATTTGCTGAAAACATTATTAAAGCCGGTGAAAAGTTCTTAGACGACCCAATGGAAACGCCGTTTATTCCAAGCTGGAACCGCGTAACCAATGCCATGCCCGATGTTTTTGAACGTTTAAAGAAAGCGGTAGAAGAAGATAACTTAGAATTTTCACAACCTAAGCAAAATATCAAAACAGCTTGATGATTAAAGCAAGGTATAAACGCTAACATTTAAGGTTAAAAATATGAACGATAACGATCCAATGCTAAATGAAAATCCAGTGCTACATGACTTATTGTGTAAAACGGTTGCCCATTTAAATGCACTTTATTGTGATAATGATAACTTAACTTTAGCGCAGCGTTTACTTGCCGTTATGGATGTGAGTGATGGCGGTGTCGCGCCCACTCCTCATAGTAATAACTGGGATGAATCTGATGTATTTTTAATTACTTATGCCGACAGTCTCATAGCTCCAAATCAAGCGCCGCTTAATACATTGCACCATTTTTTAACTGATCACCTAAAAGATAATGTTAGCTCGGTGCACCTGCTACCTTTTTATCCTTACAGCTCTGACGATGGCTTTGCGGTTATCGATTACTATCAAGTTAATGAGTCGGTAGGTGATTGGCCCGATCTACAAAGCATCGCCTATAACTATAAGGTTATGGCTGATGTGGTAATAAATCACTGTTCAGCTCGTAGTGGTTGGTTTGAAAACTTTAAACAACAAAAACACCCAGGCAAAGACTTTTTCTTTTTAGCCTCTCCCGAGGATGACACCTCGCAAGTCGTACGTCCTCGTATTCATGACTTGTTGAAAGAAGTAGAAACCGTTGATGGTAAAAAACATGTGTGGTGTACTTTTAGTCATGACCAAGTAGATTTTGACTTTACCAATCCTGAAGTGCTCATCGAGTTTGTCAGCATATTAAAATTCTACTTAGATAAAGGCATCACTATATTTCGCTTTGATGCGGTCGCCTTCCTATGGAAAGTCGTTGGCACGACCAGCATTAACCTACCAGAAACTCATGAAGTAGTACGTTTATTGCGATTATTGGTTGAGCATAACAACCCGAAAGCTGTGATAATTACCGAAACCAATGTACCAAATCGTCAAAACCTAATGTACTTTGGTAATGCCAATGAAGCCCACGCAATTTATAATTTTTCATTACCTCCGTTACTGATCAATACCTTAGTTACTGGCGACTGTACCCATTTGAAAACTTGGTTAATGTCACTACCGCCAGCGCAAAATGGCACTACCTATTTCAACTTTATCGCCTCACATGACGGCATAGGTTTACGTCCTGTAGAAGGTATTTTAAGTGAGCAAGAAACTGACGAACTGATTAACTCTATGATTAATTTTGGTGGTCGCATTTCATGGCGAGCATTAAAAGGCGGGAAAAATCAGGCCTATGAGATAAACATCAGTTTAATTGATGCATTATCGGGAACAGTAAAAGGCCAAGATTCTTTACAAAAGCAACGCTTCGTTTGTGCCCATGCCATTATGCTAGCCATTGAAGGGATCCCAGCTATTTACATCCACAGCTTCTTAGGTACACAAAACGATCATGACAAGGTTAAGCGAACTAATCAAAACCGAAGTATTAATCGCCATAAGTGGGACTACCCTGCACTGCAAACACAATTAGATAATCCTTTTAGTCATCATGCGCAGGTTTTTCATGAGCTGACTAAGCTAATACAAGTCAGAAAAGAGCAACCGGCATTTCATCCTAATGCCACCCAATTCACCCTACATTTAGGGGTTAAATTATTTGCCTTTTGGCGTCAAAGCCCTGACCGCACGCAAAGCATATTCTCTATCAACAACATTACCGATAGCGAGCAAGTGCTGTCTTTAGCAGATTTGAACTTAATCGAGTTGGATTCTTGGACTGATTTAATTACCGGCCATACGTTTACCAATGTAAATGAAACCCTAACATTACAACCCTATCAATCGCTTTGGCTAACCAATAAAGTGACATAAAATAGACGAACTCCCTGCATGATAACGGCTATGATATCGGGTATACTTCGCTCAAATAGATAAAAATATGAGAGATATCGGTGATAAAGTTTACTCGCAATCAACAAGAGGCAATAGTTGCTAAACTGCAACGTTACTTTATTAATGAATTAGATCAAGATATTGGCCAGTTTGATGCCGAGTTCTTGATTGATTTTTTTGCTAAGGAAATGGGTAGTGCTTTTTACAATAAAGGTTTACTTGACGCACAAGCGATCGTTAATGAAAAAGTATTAACTATTAGCGACGCCATTTATGAAATAGAACAGCCGAGTGATATTTAATGTCTAAGATGAATATATGGGTAGATGCCGATGCGTGCCCAGTAGTGATCAAAGAAATCCTTTTTAAAGCCGCCGACAGAACGCAAACTGACACCACCTTGTTTGCTAATCATTTTCTTAAAATACCACCATCAAAGTTTATTAAATTTATCCAAGTTAGCTCAGGCTTTGATGTTGCTGATGATGAGATCGTAAAACGCGTTAATGCGGGTGACTTAGTGGTAACTCAAGACATTCCATTAGCGGCTGAGGTTATCGAAAAAGGCGCTCTGGCATTAAACCCAAGGGGCGAGTTATACACACTAAGTAATATTCGCTCTCGCCTAAACATGCGAGATTTTATGGATACCATGCGCGCTAGTGGTGTACAAACCGGAGGGCCGCCTGCTTTAAATCATGGTGACAGACAAAACTTTGCCAATAACCTAGATAAGTTTTTAACCGCCGCTAAAAAATAGCCATTATTTTCACTACCGATTTGGTAGTGTTACCCCCATTTTTCTGGCAAAATAACGCCAACAAAATAACTAAAATTATTAAAGGTCGACCATGTCTGATTTATCCACTGCGATTAAACAAATCCAACAAATGCTAACCATGCAAGACGCAATGAATTCACGCGTAAGTGATACATGGCGAGAAAACAACTTTGAATGGTACCGCGCCATTTGGGTTGAATGTGCAGAAATGCTAGATCACCACGGTTGGAAGTGGTGGAAACATCAAGAATGTGATGTGCCACAAGTGCAACTTGAGTTAGTCGATATATTTCATTTTGGTCTAAGCTTACGTCTTATGGCTGAGAATAATACTGATGTAATTGCCGAGCAATTAGCCAATGAATTACAACTAAGCGTTGAACATACCGATTTTAAATTTGCATTAGAAGATTTAGCATCAGCAGCCGTAACGAATAAATCATTTGACGGCAAAAGCTTTACAGCTTGTATGCAGTTAATGAATATGGATTTAGACGAATTATTTCGTCAATACGTAGGTAAGAACACCTTAAACTTTTTCCGTCAGGACTTTGGCTATAAAGAAGGTACCTACATTAAAGTTTGGAACGGCAAAGAAGACAATGAAGTATTAGCTGATTTAGTAACGTCTTTAGACACAACAGCTAGTGACTTTCAAACACAAGTATACAACGGCTTAAAAGCGGCTTACCCAGCTTAAGTTTAGTTTTAACCATATAATCAAGGTGTCTGACACCTTGATATAGAATAATAGATAAGGTTTATTATGAAAGCAGGAATTATTGGCGCTATGGAGCCAGAGGTTGCGATTTTAAAAAGCAAACTTGAAAACTTAACAGAGCAACAAATTGCTGGTTACACGTTTTACTCGGGTACCATAGATGGCAGCGAAGTAGTATTAGTACAATCGGGTATTGGTAAAGTAGCATCAGCAATCGCAACAGTATTATTAATTGATAAATTTCAGCCAGATTATGTGGTTAATACTGGCTCTGCTGGTGGCTTTGAACAATCTTTAAAAGTTGGCGATATAGTGATTAGCTCTGAAGTTCGCCATCATGATGCTGATGTAACCGCCTTTGGTTATGAAATAGGTCAATTACCTAGTATGCCTGCTGCATTTATTCCACACCCAACTTTAGTTACTGCGGCACAAGCAGGTATTGATAAGCTAGAAGGTATTCAAACATTAACGGGCTTGATTACCACTGGTGATACCTTCATGACAAAAGATGATGATATCGCCAAAGCACGTGCTAATTTTCCAACCATGGCAGCAGTTGAGATGGAAGGCGCTGCAATAGCACAAACTTGTCATCAAATGAATGTCCCTTTTGTGGTTATTCGTTCAATGAGTGATATTGCCGGTAAAGAATCGCCAACGTCTTTTGAAGAATACTTAGAAACTGCATCAGTGAACTCATCTGAATTAGTAATGAATATGCTTAACGAATTAAAAGCTAAATCATTAAATTAAAACAACATTTAGAAAACTTAAATAAAGTCCTGATGTTCATTTCAGGATTTTTTTTGCTTTTATAATAATGATTAAGTGCTACTATTTATTTATATAATACTAATTTGAATAATAAATTAGCTACCTTGCTCTAATGGAGAGTCACTGTGTTTCGAATGCTTGTTATTTTTAGTTTAATCACCTTTACTGCTGCATGCGGTAATTTTGGCAAGTTTGAAAAGCCTCCAGAGCCTATGGCAAAATTAACTGGAGAGGCTAGCCAACAACAAGTGTTGGACATGCAAAGTAATAATGAAAATTTTTTATTGTTAGATGTGCGCAGCCCCGAAGAGTTTGACGCCGGCCATATTTCAGGAGCCGTAAATATTAGTCATGACCAGTTAGTCAGCAACCTTAATAATGTATTTACCTATAAAGATAAAAACATTGTTGTTTATTGTCGTTCCGGCAGACGAGCTCGCATTGCTATCGATATTTTAAAAGAGAACAGCTTTCATCACGTAAATCATTTAACCGGTGATATGAATGGTTGGCAAGCCGCTGGCCTAAAAGTAGTGACCGAGTAATAACAATGGCTGAAATAACACAACCAATGAGCAGTTTTATCTATTACGCTGATATTTTTGGAGTGATCGTTTTTGCTCTATCGGGTGCTCTCTTAGCTGGGCGCTATAGGCTCGATCCATTTGGCGTTATGGTACTTGCTGCAGTCACAGCTGTAGGTGGAGGTACAATTCGAGATATCATTTTAGGCGCACCAGTATTTTGGACTGTGCAAACTGAATATATCGTGGTTATTTTCTTTACATCAATATTAACAATATTATTAATTCGAGAGCCTAAGCTAGTCTCTAGGCGTTTTATGCACATTGCCGATGCTTTTGGTTTAGCCTTATTTGCAGTACTAGGTACGAATAAAGCGCTTGATTATGGTCAACCAATACTTATTGCGATTATCATGGGTACAATTACAGCGGTAGCTGGAGGCATGATCAGGGATATTATTTGTAATAGGATCCCTTTAATTTTACGTGAAGAAATATACGCAACAGCTGCTTTATTAGGTGCTACTTTATTTGTGGCATTTAAATATATTGGTTTTTCAGAAGTATTAGCAGGCACACTTGCTATGGCGGGTGCACTAACTTTACGCTTAGCAGGAATTTATTGGAAAGTATCCCTGCCAGCATTTAAATTTGATGATGAACTTAATGGCTAAGTACATACTGGGCACTTGCTAATTCTTAATTAGCAAGTTGACCAAAAGTAACCTTAGGAAAAGTTAAATTCGGCTAAGATTAATCATCAATTGCAATACCCCAACCATCATTATAACCGTCAAATTTACGGGCAAGCTTTTCAAATTGAGCTTCTTTGGCAACTATATTGTCATAACTTGGTAGCATTTCAATACAACAATCCACATCCCACACCCCGGCTGTTTTGTCAGGGTGAACTTTGATGTCCGTTGCAATATTTTCATCTTCAAGATGCTTTGCCATTGCGCGAGCGTTTTGTTCATCTTCAAATAATTGAAAAAATTCAACCATAGCAAGCTTGCTTAAATCAACGCCAGCTTGGTACATTTCATTTAATACCGAGCCATTTTCATCATTTGGAAAATTCATTTTATTGCCTATACAACACTCTTTGGGTAATTACGCGCAGTATAACTAATTTTTATTAGTTTTACTGTTACTAGTAAGTGGAAAATTGATTAATAAGTTTTTCACTGCTTCTTTAATTATTTCATTGTTCTCATCACTGGTATTTTTTTCGCCTAATTTCATATCAACAAAGCTGCGGTACACAGAACGCTTGTTGTCATTATCAAGAACATCAATAATTAACATTGACGTTTTAATGTCTTTATTCAATTCTTTTTGTTGGTTATTAGAGCAACCAAGACAAGCGCCTACGCCTTTATTATATGCTTTCAACTCTGTTAAGCTGCGCTCAACAATGAAATAGCTCACCACCACATCAGCAGCTTCATAATCTTTATAGGTTAAATGCAAACGCTCCATTTCCTCTTCAATGGTTAATTCAATACGGTTACGCTGAAAGTCACTTAACTGCTGAATTGAACTAAATTTAGACTCACGGGGAAATAGGCTATAGCTTTTAATATTGTTAAAATCATATCCTTCGGTGTAGCGATAGTCAGGGTCAACACTACATCCAGCTAGTATCATGACTAAACTAATAAGACTTACGGTAAAAATTTTATATTTTTTTATCATTCTTCGCTTAACTTATATTCTTTTTATATTACTTTACGTTAAACCCATAAAAAAGCCAGTCTAATGACTGGCTATTTATAATCTTCTAATGTGTGGCGATTAACTAAGAGTTACCTTAGCAAACTTACGTTTACCTACTTGATAAATCGCCGTTGTGCCAGCAGCACAAATTAACTTATTGTCTGTCACTTTTTCGCCATCGATTTTAACAGCACCTTGCTTGATCATACGCATAGCATCAGACGTACTTACCACAAGTCCAGCTTGCTTTAACAAGTTTGGAATACCAATTTCACCACTTTGGGTAGTAATCGCTTTTTCTTCAATTTCATCAGGCATAGCTCCTTTTTGAAAGCGATTGATAAATTCATTGTGAGCCGCTTGTGCTGCATCTTCATTATGAAAACGAGCAATTAACTCTTTCGCTAAGGCAATTTTAACATCGCGTGGGTTATCGCCATTAGCGATACCGTCTTTATATGCTTGGATTTCGGTAAGCGGTTTAAAGCTTAATAAGTCGTAGTAACGCCACATTAGCACATCAGAAATCGACATGATTTTACCAAACATTTCAGTTGGTGAATCCGTAATACCTATGTAGTTATTTAATGACTTAGACATCTTTTGTACGCCGTCTAAACCTTCAAGCAATGGCATCATTAATACAGTTTGCGGACGCTGGCCTTCGCCTTTTTGTAACTCACGGCCCATTAATAAATTGAATTTTTGATCTGTGCCACCTAATTCAACATCAGCCTTAAGTGCAACACTGTCCCAACCTTGAACTAGTGGGTACATAAATTCATGAATGGCAATAGATTGGCCTTCTTTAAAGCGCTTTTTAAAATCATCACGTTCCATCATACGAGCAACCGTCTGACGAGAAGCTAGTTGTAACATACCAGCAGCGCCTAATTTAGACATCCAAGTCGAGTTAAATTCAACTCTAGTTTTAGCCGGGTCTAAAATTTTAAATACTTGCTCTTTGTACGTTTCAGCATTGGCTAATACATCTGCTTCGGTTAATGCTTTACGAGTAACATTTTTACCCGTTGGATCGCCAATCATGCCGGTGAAGTCACCAATTAGAAAAATCACTTCGTGACCTAGCTGTTGGAACTGGCGCATTTTATTAATTAGAACCGTGTGGCCTAAATGTAAATCAGGGGCTGTTGGATCAAAACCGGCTTTAATTCGTAAAGGCTCACCTTTCTTTAATTTTGCTAGAAGTTCATCTTCTACTAAGATCTCTTCTGCGCCGCGTTTGATTTCTGCAAACGCCTGCATTACATCAGTCATTAACTTGCCCTACATTGGTGTTGCCAAACATCTAAAAAATCTATTTTGCGATCTAATTAGTTGCCAGCTTAATTTTTAATTCAAAGTTAACGAATTCTACTTTAATCTAGCCTTAGATTAAAGGGAGAAATGAGCTGCAATTGTATCAATTATGTACAATTACGGGCATTTTAATTCGAATCTTAGTAGTGACCTGTTATTTAACATTATTTTCTTTTATCTAAGATACAAATTTGTTTTGATTTTTTGCCATAACGCCTTAATATTGCTTATATATTGTGGCGCGGATTACATTTTGATCTATCAATGCTCTTGTTAGTAAAATGTATAATTTGTTATAGTTAAGGGTATAAAGTCTTAATTTATTACTTTGGATTAGATAACACTTTGATTAAATTGAAAAACATATTTTTAGAGCTTCCCAAAAAACATCAACTATTAATTAGCGGATGCTGTATTTTTGTGCTCTTTTTATTACTTTTACCTTCTGAACAGGCTTCTGCAAGCCGTCAAAGTGACAAATCAGCTATTGAAATAGGCAAAAGATATCAATTAGAAATACCAGAAGAAACCAAACAAGCTCTGCGTAAGGCAAGAAAGAAAAAGCCAAGTGACATTTCGTGGCAAACCGCCACAGTAAAAAGTGGCGATACCTTTGGCAAAATATTATCTGATTTTGGTTTTTCAGCAAATACCACCTACCAATTAACAAGTAGTGAACACGGCAAAAAATTAGTTAATTTAAATATTGGCGATCAACTAGAATTAGCGAGTAATGACGAAGGTGTATTAACCGCCCTACATTACCCAATATCGATTACCGAGACATTGAAGTTTTCATTAACTAAAGATGGGTTTACTAGTTCAATTGATGTTAAGAAAATTGAAAAGAGACTTAACTATGCACAAGCAGAAATTAAAAGTAATTTCTGGAGCGCTTCATTAGGTGCAGGTCTTAATAACAATCAAACCATGAACTTGGCTAATATTTTTGGTTGGGATGTCGATTTCGCCTTAGATATCCGCGAAGGCGATAGCTTTAACGTTATTTATGAAACCGAATACATTGATGGCGAATTAGTTGGTAATGGTAATATTTTAGCTGCAGAGTTTATTAACCAAAATGAAGCCTTTAAAGCCGTACGCTTTAAAGATGGTGAATTTTATGCGCCTAATGGCGACAGTATGCGTAAGTCTTTCTTACGTGCACCGGTAAGCTTTCAGTATATTAGCTCAAGCTTCAAGCCTAAACGTTACCACCCAATTCTTAAGCGAGTTAAAGCGCATAATGGCGTAGATTATCGTGCGCCTACTGGTACGCCAGTAAAAGCCGCTGGTAATGGTCGAGTTATCGCCTCTACTTATAACAAGTACAATGGTAACTATGTATTTATTCAGCATGCTAACAACATAGTCACTAAGTACCTGCATTTCTCTAAACGTGCAGTTAAAAAAGGCGCTCGAGTAAAGCAAGGCCAAGTAATTGGTTATGTTGGTTCAACGGGTTTGTCACAAGCACCACATTTACATTATGAATTCTTATTAAATGGTGTTCATCGTAATCCACGCACAGTTAAACTACCTGATGCAGAGCCAATTAATAAAAAATACAAAGCCGAATTTGTGCAAGTAGCAAATGAGTTATTAACTAAATTGGAAGGCTCGAAACGCGCCTTATTGGCCGCTACCGATGACGCAGCAAGAGCAATCGCCGAGTAAACTTTATATAGGCTTAATGTCTGGCACCAGTGCTGACGGAATTGATTTAGCACTGGTGGATTTTAGCAAAAATCCCCATCAACTAGTCGCATCATATTATCAAGCATATGATGACGTAACTCGTGCACAAATCACTAGCTTATATACACCATCAGATAATGAAATAGACCGAGCCGGAGCATTAGATAAATTGTTAGCTCAACAATTTGCCGATGCCATTAATAATTTTTTGCTCAATGAACAGCTCTTACCTAAAGATATCTGCGCCATAGGCAATCATGGCCAAACTATTCGTCACCGCCCTACCGATGCGCAACCTTTTACTCTGCAAATAGGCTGTAATCAAACGCTGGCTTGCATAACGGGTATTGATGTTGTTGGTAAGTTTCGTGATAAAGATATCGCCTTAGGTGGTCAAGGTGCGCCGTTAGTGCCTGCTTATCACCAAGAAATATTTAAAGATGATAAACAAGATGTCAATATCGTTAATATTGGCGGCATTAGTAACATTACCTTTTTACCGGTTAATCAAAGCAACAAAATATTGGGCTTCGATACAGGCCCAGGCAATGCGTTATTAGATGATTGGTACCGTTTACATTTTCCAGATTGCCCTATCGGCATTGACCTCGATGGCAAGTGGGGAGCAACTGGCGTTGTTAATCAGCAACTATTAAACTCAATGTTAAGCGATGCTTATTTTGCACTACCTGCGCCTAAAAGCACAGGTCGTGAATACTTTCATATTGAGTGGCTACGCTCACATCTAGTTGCTTTTGCTACAGATGATATCGAGCTTATGGCACAAGACATTCAAGCAACCTTACTTGCTCTGACCTGCCAAAGTATTGCTGATATTGTTAAACAACTAAGTAGCGAAGGTGAGATTGTTTTATGTGGCGGCGGTGCTCATAACCCATTACTACGTCAGCAAATATCTACACTATGCCCAGATCATAAGGTTGTGACCCCACAAGACAAAGGCGTAGATAATGATAGTTTAGAAGCATTAGTCTTTGCTTGGCTTGCCTATGCTTATGATCACAATATTAATGGTAATTTACCTGCGGTAACCGGTGCTAGTAAACCTACCCGCTTAGGCCTCAAGTTTTATCCTTAAGCAACACCAATAACTGTACATTTTTTATACTGAACTTTATTAGATAATATAAGTCCAACCTTTACGACTCAAATAATAATGCAGAGTCGGTTTTTTCCATTTGGCTAAAATTGATAACAAGGGGAATTATTATGGATCTTGAAAAAGTTCGTATCGGTATGTCATGTGCTAGTCATAAAGGCAGCGGTACAGTTACTTGGGTAGATGGCGCGACGCAAACGGTTTACTTAACCGACTTAATCGACAATCACAGTTTCGATGTAGGCATTGAAGAAATAATTGACGACCCACAAATTCACAATCATGAAGATTATTATTATTAATCGTTAACCGAATTAGGTACTTAAACGAGTTAAATTAACCTGCTAATTATCTCTATCTAGATTGATAATTAGCAGGTTTTTTATTTTCATCTATTTTATTAATACCTCTGCACGACACTTTTCGCTATTATCAATTATATAAAACAATAACAAAGTCTCCCTTATGCGATCTCGAATACCTACAGGTAATGAACCAGACCATTTCAATTGGCAAATTATCAAGCAAGTTATCCCTTACTTGTTTGAGTTTAAGCACAGGGTGTTTTTAGCCCTCGCCTTCATGGTTTTTGCCAAGCTTGCCAGCGTTGGTTTACCCTTTATTTTAAAGTACATAGTTGATGATTTAACCGCGGTAAATACCGATTCTATTAACTTAGTTGCAGCGCCAATCGCCCTAGTTATTGCTTACGGCTTTGTACGTTTTTCAAATGTATTCTTTGGTGAAGTGCGCGATACATTATTTGGCCGCGTAACCGAACGAGCAATCCGCCGTATCGGCTTAAAAGTATTTAAACACCTACATTTACTCGATTTAGAATTTCATTTAAACCGCCGAACAGGTGCTTTATCTAGAGATATCGACAGAGGTACCACAGGCATTAGCTTTTTAATGCGCTTTATGGTGTTCAATATTATCCCTACCCTACTAGAAATTGGTTTAGTGGTGTTTATTCTATTTTTTAATTATGGCTTTAGCTTTGCAGCGATAACCTTATTATCAATTGTTGCCTATATTGGTTATTCAATCAAAGCAACAGAGTGGCGAACCGCCTTTGTTCGCCAAGCGAATAAAGCAGATTCGGCCAGTAATTCACAAGCTATAGACAGCTTAATTAATTATGAAACTACCAAGTACTTTACCGCGGAAGATTACGAAGCTAAGCGCTACGACATCGAGTTAAAAGATTGGGAAATGGCTAAGCGTAAAAACCGCTTATCGTTGTTTGTCCTTAACGGTGGGCAAGCTTTAATTATTGCTACCTCTATGACTGCAATGATGGCACTTGCAGCTGTGCAAGTTGCCGCAGGGATTATGACCATAGGCGACTTTGTATTAATTAACGCATTTATGATGCAGATATTTCTACCGCTTAACTTCCTCGGATTTGTCTACCGAGAAATGAAAGGCTCTTTAGCCAATATTGAATTGATGTTTAACTTGCTAACAATAAAGTCAAAAACAGTTGAAAGCGAGCAAGCGACAACATTGCAAATAAAACATGGGCAAGTTGAATTCAACAATGTCTCGTTTCGTTATCATCAAGACAGAAGTATTTTAGACGACATAAGCTTTAGTATTTTACCTGGTGAAAAAGTTGCCGTGGTAGGTGCAAGTGGCAGCGGTAAATCTACTTTAGTTAAATTACTATTTCGATTTTATGATATTAACCAGGGAGTCATTTCTATTGATGGCCAAGACATTAGTAAATTAACCTTTAAATCGCTGCGCAATGCGATAGGTATTGTGCCGCAAGACACCGTACTATTTAATGATAACATTATCGAAAACGTGCGTTACGGCAGATTAAACGCCAGCGACGAAGAAGTACTAGCAGCAATTAAACTTGCGCATTTAGATGCATTTATTCAATCTTTACCTGATGGGGTAAATACTATGGTAGGTGAACGCGGCTTAAAGTTATCGGGGGGTGAAAAACAACGAGTAGCTATTGCTCGTACCATACTCAAACAACCATCTATTTTAGTATTTGATGAAGCTACATCATCACTAGATAGTGAATCAGAACAAGCCATCATGAATGCCTTAAAAGAGATCTCACAAGGGGTAACTAGTTTGGTTATTGCCCATCGCTTATCAACCATAATTGACGCCGATAAAATTGTTGTTATGGACAAAGGTAAGGTCGTTGAAATAGGTAGCCATGACACCTTAATCACGACGCAAGGTACGTACGCTAAATTGTGGGAAATTCAGCAACAGAGTCATAATGAACAAAAGCTACCGTAAAACTAGATAGGGCTGATTAGTTAAAGCTGATTAGTTAAAGCTAATTAGTTAGAGCTAATAAACAAAAAACTCAGCATTTGCTGAGTTTTTTCATTTTAATCAAGCGCTAATAACTATTCCTTAGAAAGGAATATCGTCATCAAAATCCATCACTGGTTCTTGTGGATTTACTTTAGGTGCTTGTTGAGGGGCTTGTTGTTGGTAGCCACCTTGTTGTGGAGCTTGTTGCTGGTAACCGCCCTGTTGTGGAGCTTGAGCGGCTTGCTGTTGGTAACCACCTTGTTGCGCCTGTGGAGCTTGTGGAGCTTGTTGGTAGCCGCCTTGTTGCATAGCAGGCTTTTGTTGTGCTTGTGGCTTGAAACCACCTTGTGCTGCTGGTGCTTGGTAATTATTTTGCTGACCGCCGCCCATAGGAGCGCCAGTGCCTTGACCTGCGCCACGCGAGTCAAGCATTTGCATTTCATTAGCACGAATTTCTGTAGTGTATTGATCAACACCTTGTGCATTTTGCCATTTACGAGTTTGTAGACGACCTTCAACGTACACTTTTGAACCTTTCTTTAAGTATTCAGCAGCAATCTCAGCTAAACGGTTGTTAAAAACAACACGGTGCCATTCGGTGATCTCTTTTGGTTCACCTGTTTGCTTGTCTTTCCAACTTTCAGAAGTAGCAACGGTTACATTACAAACTGAACCACCACTTGGGAAGAATTTAACTTCAGGATCTTGTCCTAAGTTACCTACGATAATTACTTTATTTACACCACGACTGGCCATGAAAAATCCTGTTTTTACTATTTTGTTTTATGTTAATAACTCGACGATAAGGAGTGTGAACGAGCTACGTTATCTTATCCACATTTTGCAGGATTATTTTAGCTCCCGAGCGAATAAGAGAGTCAGTGTAGCACCGAAAATTAATTTTAAAAAGTGTTTATAGCGATCAAAAGCTCGATATTTTTAAGCAAATAAAAAAGCCTTAATAAGATCAATTATTAAGGCTTAATTTAAATTTTATTTATTCTGATTTATTTAAATAACTAAATTATTTTTCAAAATAAAACGGCTTACGTTTCTTATCAAAGTTGCCAATCTCATTCATGCTGTCACCATCATAAATTCGGCCATTGATCATAATATGAGTTACTTTGTCACTCACACGGATATCATTAGCTACATCACCATCAATAACGATAATATCAGCTAACTTACCGGCTTTAAGTGAACCGATATGCGCATCTAAACCTAAATGTTTCGCAGGATCGATAGTTGCAGTGCGAAGTGCTTGTAGCGGTGTCATCCCGCCTTGTGCCATCATCCACATTTCCCAATGAGCCGCTAAACCTTCACGTTGGCCGTGAGCACCAATACCAACTAAAACGCCCATGTCTTGCATTTCTTTAGCTATGCTAGCTACATTTTTGTGATTGTAATGGTGCTCTGGTGCTGTAGTTCTGCGCATCGAGCGCGGCGCTAACACATTGCTTGGTACGTACTTGCTTAAACGAGGGTGTTTCCACACTTCTGTTTTATCATACCAGTAATGCTCACCTGAAATACCGCCATAGGCTACAACAAGAGTAGGCACGTAGGCAGTTTCAGACTGTTGCCAAAATTGACGAATATCATCATAAATTGTCGCTGTCGAAATTGAGTGCTCAAGTGATGTATGACCATCGGCAACCATAGATAAATTATGTTGCAACAATGAACCACCTTCCGGCACGACCATCATGCCTAATTCTCGGCCAGCTTGAATAATTTGCTGACGTTGATTACGACGAGGTTGGTTGTACGATTTAACACTAAATGCACCAACTTTTTGTAAACGCTCAAGTTGGAATTTGGCATCATCTAAACTATCAACGTGCGATGTATAACCAGCAGCCGAGGCGCCGTATAAAATACTCCCTGTAGAGAAGATACGCGGACCAACAATATCGCCAGCTTTTTGTAACTCACTTGCCGCGAATATTTCAGTCGTGTCATTCGATGGATCGTGAATAGTTGTTACGCCTAAAGAAAGCGTGGCGTAATTTTTCCAGTTTTGCTGTGGAATGATCTCATTTGAGCCTTGTGGACCATGAGCATGTGCGTCAACTAAACCAGGCATTACCGTTTTGCCAGTTACATCAATAACTTCAGCGCCTGATGGAATTTTAACTGCAGAGCGAGTACCCACGGCTTTAATGCGCTTGCCGTCAATTAGTACCACACCATCGTTGATGATTTCTTCACCTTCCATAGTCAGTACTTTACCACCAACTAAGGCAACTAAACCTTTAGGTGCATCAGATTTTTGAGTAAAACCAAGTGAGGTTACTTTTGGTGTTAATTCTTCATCGGCTTTATAGCCGATATCGAACATACCATTTAAGCTAGCTTGATAAAGATCTGGACCTAAGCTCCAGTAAATTTCATCACTTTGGGCGTTAAAGCTAATGCTTTCACCCGCACGAGTAGATAATTTACGTACCGGAACATTTTTTGCGCTTGGACCAATATGAATAACATCACCGCGCTCTACGAGTGGTGTAACGAATACTTTAAAACGCTCAGCAAATGCTAAATACTTACCATTAGGTGCCACTTTAAATTCTGTAGCATATTTACCTGTGTATAAGGTTTTGTCGTTTTGACCGTCTAAATCAACACGCGCAAATTCAGGCATTTCACCATAACGCTGCACATAGATGCGATCATTACGATCGGCGAACTGTGGTGCACTACCATTTTCAGTAATAAGTGTGGCTTTACCACCTTTAACCGATACTTGATAAATACCAGAGTTTAAACCCCATTTAGGATCAGTAATATAACCGCCAGATACTTTATTAAATACTACGGTTTTACCATTTGGTGAGAACGTTGCTTCAATGTATTTACCTGGCTCTGACAATAGGTATTTACCGCGACCAGTATTCGCTGATACTACACGTAAGTTACCTTGTTTTTTATCATCCCAAGTTGAATAAACAATGCTTTTACCATCACGAGAAAACGTAGGGTTTAGTTCAAAGTGATCAGTTTGTTTGGTTAAACGCTTTGGCTTACCGTCAGGTAATGAACGAGTATAAATATGACCTAGAGCTTCAAATACAACTTTCTTACCATTTGGTGATATTTCTACATCACGCAGCATTTTCACATCAAAGTTATCTACATCAATATTTTGCGCAAAACGTAATGCTTTTTGCATTTGTTTTTCAGCAGTTACTTTAAACTCAATAACTTCGCTTTCGTTATCTTCAAGGTTTAACTTGTTAATTTTACCGCCAGCCCAAAAGATAATTTCTTCGTTATCTGGCGTCCAAGCCATTGTTGGATATACGCCATGAATTGCCCACGTTTCTTGCATATCACGGTCAAGCTTGTCGTAGACAGGCGTTTTACTACCAGTTTCTAAGTCGTAAATAAATAGCGTCGATTGAAAATCAACACGCGAAATATAGGCTAACTTTTTACCATCTGGTGATGGCGTAGGACGAATCGCACCGCCACGGCCTGATAAGATCACTTCAATCTCACCAGTTTCACGATCAAGACGTTTAATTTTATAAATGCCTGATTCACTATCTTTTGAATAGTGGAAAGTTTTACCCGGCGTTGCATCTTGAGAGAAATAAACATAACGACCATCGGCAGAAAAGGCTGGTTCACCTAAATCTTTCTGCTGATTTGGACGCTTGGTCAGCACCATGCCGTCGCCGCCAGTTTTATGGTACATCCATACTTCACCAGCACCTAGTGAACGACTCCCAGTAAAGTGCTTACGCGCAACAATGTAATCACCATCTGGACTCCAAGCAGGAGAATTAATTAATCGGAAAGTTTCATTAGTAATAGCCGTTTGGTTTTCGCCATCTACATCCATAACCCAAATATTGTCACCACCACCTTGGTCAGAGGTAAAAGCAATGTGCTTGCCGTCTGGAGAAAACGTTGGCTGCATTTGCCAAGCGATATCAGAAGTAAGTACCTTAGCTTCGCCGCCGCTGATTGGCATAGAGTAAATATCACCTAATAAATCAAAGACGATAGTTTTACCATCAGGTGAAATATCAACGTTCATCCAAGTACCTTGGTCAACATTGATTTTGGCTGTTATAAATTCGCCTTGTGGCTCATTTACCGACCATTCTTTTTTCTCTTCTTGTTTCGCTTCTGGCTCTTGTGCAAAACTCATTGATGACGCCAGCAACATAGATAATGATGCGGCAATAATCGAAGGTTTAGTCTTCATCTTAAAAAATGACATACGGATTCTCGAGGTTAGTTAACTTGTCAGCGACATACTCCCAAGCTCATTTTTAATGAACATGGCCTGCACTGGAATTTTTTATGGATGAAATAGAACATATTGCAAACAAAGTGTAAAGATGAGTTACAAAATGATGCTATTTTTTAAGATGAATTACGCGGTTAAAACGATGAAATACAAGTTCGACAAAAAGAGCGCCTACAAGGCGCTCTGTATTAAATTATAATTATTTAGCTTACCTCTACAAAAGCTAATTATTTGAATAACCCCAGCGTGGCATAATAGTTTGCTCGATACCTAAATGATCTAGCATTCTGCCCACCATAAAATCGATTAAATCATTTATGCTTTGCGGGTTATGATAAAAGCCTGGTGCAGCAGGCATTATGGTTACGCCCATTTGTGAAAGCGAATGCATATTGGCTAAATGGATAGTTGAGAATGGCGTTTCTCGCGGTACCATAATTAACTGGCCACGCTCTTTAATAACCACATCGGCTGCGCGTTCAATTAAGTTATCACTCATACCTTGGCTAATTGCGGCAAGGGTTCCTGTTGAACAAGGACATACCACCATTTGTTTTGGCGCAGCTGAGCCAGAAGCGACAGGCGAAAACCACTGCTCTTTGCCAAACACAGTGATTTGCTCAGCTTTAGCTTGGTACTTATCGGTAAGTACTTCGCTGGCCTTTTCTGGGCTAGACGGTAGCTTCATGCCAACTTCTGTATCGAGTACAACGCGCGCTGCACTTGAAATAAGTACATACACTTGGTAATTAGCTGCGACTAAACACTCTAATAAACGCAGCGCATACAAAGAGCCGGACGCGCCTGTTATTGCTAGAGTGATTTTAGCTTCGAATGTGTTGTTAGTGCTTACGTTATTCACTGTGTTCTCGTTTAGTTATTACTACTGCATATGGATCCCCGCATTCGCGAGGAAGACGAAAAAAAAGCTCAGTTATATAAAAATATAATAGCTAGCTACTGCATTATGGATCCCCGCCTACGCGGGGAAGACGATAGATAGTCAATGTCTAGTTATTTACTTTCTAGTGCGGCGATTAGTTTAGTATGAAAACTACCAAAACCGCCATTACTCATTACTACAATATGGTCATTCGGTTTGGCATTTTCGCAAACTAAGCTAACTAACTTATCAATATCGTCTGCACAAAACGTAGGTGCTTTAGTGTCATTAAGCAAATCACTCACCGACCATTTAACGTTTTCGTCTTGGTATAAATAAACGATATCGGCATCATCGAGTGATTTCGCTAAGGTGTCTTTGTGTACACCTGATTTCATTGTATTTGATCTTGGCTCTAATACAGCAAGTATGCGCTCACTACCAACCTTAGCCCTAAAGCCGGCCAAATTTTTGCTAATTGCAGTTGGGTGATGAGCAAAGTCATCATAAACTTTAATACCACCTACTTCGCCAACTAGCTCTTGTCGGCGTTTGGTATTAATAAATTCGCCCAGTGCTTCACAAGCAATATGACTTGGCACACCAGCATGGCGAGCAGCTGCAATAGCCATTAAGGCATTATCTATATTAAAGTCACCTAATAGCTTCCAAGTGACCGTGCCTTGTAACTCTTGGTTAAAAAACACTTTAAATTCACTGCCATCAGTATTTACTTTTTCTGCTGTCCAACCTTGAGGATCGCCAGCGAATTCAATTGGCGTCCAAGCCCCCATCGCAAGCGTTTGCGCTAAATACTCATCATTTTTTGGCGCCAGCAATAAGCCATTATTAGGAACCATACGGACCACGTGATGAAATTGCTTTTGAATATCTTTAATTGAATCGAAAATATCCGCATGATCAAATTCTAGATTATTCATCACCAAGGTGCGAGGACGATAATGCACAAACTTAGAGCGTTTATCAAAAAAGGCAGTGTCGTATTCATCAGCTTCAATAACAAAAAATGGCGAATTACCCAGTCTTGCTGAAGTATCAAAGTTTTGCGGTACACCGCCAATTAAATAACCTGGGGTTAATAAACCGTATTCTAAGATCCAAGCTAGCATAGAGCTAGTGGTGGTTTTACCATGAGTACCAGCAACCGCCAATACCCATCTATCTTTTAAAACATTGTCTAATAACCATTGCGGTCCTGATGTATATGAAATATTACGCGCCATAACATACTCAACCAAAGGATTACCGCGCGACATAGCATTACCGACAATCACCATATCGGGTTCATCGGCTAAATGTTCAGTCTTGTAGCCTTGCATAAGCTCAATACCAAGCTCTTCAAGTTGCGTACTCATTGGCGGATAAACATTAGCGTCGCAACCTGACACTCGAAAGCCTAGTTGTTTAGCAATCGCAGCAATACCGCCCATGAAGGTACCGCATATACCGAGTATGTGAATATGTTTTGTCATTTACTATTCCTAGTTAATAGTAATTAAAGCCGGTCTACTAAAGATCCGATCCTATTGGCGATCCTGGCGGTAAACTAACTGGCGCTGGTGTTTGAATTACCTTACCTTGCTCTAAACTAAATTGAATGTGTTTATTTAATAATTGGTACTGGCTATACAAAGGATTCGATTTTTGATGATAGTTAGTTACCGATGTTAACCACTTTTGCAGTGCCATTAATTCTCTATCAACCGCAGATTTTACTTCAGTTACCAATGTTGCACTGTGATATAAGGCTAATACACTATCGACAACTTGAGTATTTACCCGTTGTTGCACTAATAAGCTTAACTGTTTTTGTGCTGGCTGTTGCAAAGTATTAGCAAACAATGACTCTAGCAACTGTGATACAGATAATTGCTCGCTATCCATTGCATGTTGCTGTGACAAACGCGCAAGACGTTGCTCATTAAGTACCAACGACAATGTGTGCTTAGCACTTGCTTGTGCTGCAGTTATTGGATCAAAACTTAAGCCTGTATTTGAGCTAAAGCTTTCACGATCACGGTAATATCCATAAGCCTTCGGCGGTATTAGGGCAATAATATCATCTGATAAAGTTAATGTATCAGGTGATAATGTATTAAAAAGTGCATTTACAGCCGCTTGTTGTTGCGAAGGAGTAACTACTGACTGTGGTTTTACATCTTCACCTTTAATGGCATAAGAATAGTTTACGCCAGCAATTAATTTAGCCGCGGCTTCTACTTGGTAACGATGAAAGTTATAAATAGGCACTAAAGTTTTTTCTAACTCTGAATATGGTGTGCCATCACTAATGGAGTTACGACCAAAATTTTCTAACGCTTTGGCGCGCACGGCTAACACACGATTTAACTCGGCAACCGCGTCACTTCCGTTATCCCATAAATGACCATGGCCATCAGCGCCTGAACTTGGACGCGCGTCAGGGTCTGACATATATAATAAGCCTTTGGCTTTAGTCGCTTTTATTAAAGCTGCTAGTTGCTCGCTTTCATTATTTGGGTACTCGCCGTAAGCATAGGCAATAACATGCTTATCCCAGTCGCCAATATCTTTGCTGTAAGCATCGGATAAATCAATTTCACCATTGGTAAGTTTTACTAGCGGGTGCGGGTAATCCATAACTGAGGCACGATTGTTTACACTGGCTGAAAAGTTATGGGCAACTCCTAAGGTGTGCCCTACTTCGTGTGCCGATAATTGACGGATACGGGCTAAGGCCATTTCTTTATGTTTGCTAGTATCTGCAGGCGTATTGCTCTCACCTTTAGCAAATGGTGACGTTAAGCCCAAAGCAATAAGGTAATCTTGACGAACTCGCAATGAGCCAAGAGTTACATGACCTTTTAATATTTCCCCTGTTCTTGGGTCAATAACCGATGAGCCATACGACCAACCACGAGTTGCTCTATGTACCCATTGAATTACGTTATAACGTACATCCATAGGATCGGCATCTTCAGGTAACATTTTAACTTGAAATGCATCTTTATAACCAATGGCTGAGTAAGCTTGATCCCACCATGCAGCACCTTCTAATAACGCAGAGCGCACAGGCTCAGGCACGCCTGGATCTAAATAATAAATAATCGGCTCAACTGCCTCACTGATTGCAGCATTTGGCTCTTTTTTGACTAAACGATGTCTTGGGATCACACGCTTGATAAGAGACTCATCAATAGCACTAGCATAATCCGCGTATTCGACTGACCACATACCTGAATATGGGTGGAAGTTACGGGTTTGATATTTGTTATCAGGTAAACGAATGAGTGAGTGATGCATGTTTACTGTTACAGCCGATGCATCTGGGGTAACTGAGCGAAGATAATTACCTGCGCCAGTACCTTTAAAGGTAACCGTTGCTTCTAGCTCGGTATTATCAATAAAGGCTTTACTTCGCTTGGCATACAAACCACTGCGCGAGGCATCAATAGAGAAGTTACCTTGCTTTGATTTTTTTAATTTTGCAGCTAGGTTATGAATATCAGATAATAAAAACGGTGTGTAATCAATCAACACTTTATCATTAATTACTTTTTCAACTTTAAAGCCCCAAATAATCGAACTAGCAAAGGCTTCATCGATGGCTTGACGCTCTAATTCATTAGTACTGTCAGCACGGTAATAGGTATTTTTTTGACGCAGAAAGACTTTATTTCCCACACGTTCAAACTGCACTAAACGAGTATCACCCAGTTGGCCACGGTCTATACCAATATCATTTGAGCCAATGCCGTGCGGTAAGCTGCTTTGAAATAAAAACTCTTGATTAAAATTAGTTAATTCAACAAAAACTTGGCCAGTCGTATCATCTATATAAAAAGGCACAAAACCTCGGTGTTCGGTTTTATTGTTGAAGAAATCATCGCTAGCAGCTTGAGTATTAAAAGTAAAAAATAGTGTAGTGATAAGAAACACAATAGAAATTTTAAGGGAGTTCATTCGAGCAATCCAAGTTTGTACATCGAGCTCAACACAAGAGTGCACATTTATAGTTATAATTTTGTCTTAAATATACAATATTTATGGCTGAATTAGTTTAACTTATATGAAATAATTTTTTTCACTATACAAATTAGATTTATTTTTAGTGTTATTAGTATTTATTTAGTACAATACCAACAACTAATTTCTCATAAAATTACAAAACCTTAGGTATTCCTATGCAACGAATTGCTCCTGCACTGCGCGAAGATAATGTTCCTTTAGACCTTATTTCTCTTATTAAAACCATACTTGCTGCCACCAAAGAAATTTCTTTCCGTGTTGGTCAAGGCCAGTTAAGTGGAGTGTTAGGCTCAACCTTAGATGAAAATATTCAAGGTGAAGTACAAAAGCATTTAGATGTGGTTTCTAACCAGTTGTTTAAAGACATAACCTTAGAATCGGGGTTTGTAAAAGCGATTTCTTCAGAAGAAGAAGATACTTCCGTTGCCGGCCATGAGTCAGGAAAATATATCGTTTCATTTGATCCACTCGATGGTAGTTCAAATATCGATATTAACTCATTAATTGGTACTATCTTTTCTATCATGGAAGCACCTGAAGGCATGAAGGCCGCTGATCCTGATATGTTCAAGCAACCGGGAACTAAACAGGTGTGTGCTGGTTATGTGTTGTACGGTCCATCAACAGTACTTGCTTTAACCACAGGTAAAGGTACACATTTTTATACCTTAGATAAAACTCACGGTAGTTACATGCTTACCGAGCGTAACGTTAAGATCCCTGAAAATACCGAAGAATTTGCGATTAACATGTCTAACCAACGCTCATGGCAACAACCGATGAAAAACTACATCGGTGATTTATTGCTTGGTAAAGACGGCCCTCGTGAGAAAAACTTTAACATGCGCTGGATTGCTGCCATGGTTGGTGATGTACACAGAGTATTAGTGCGCGGCGGTATATTTACTTACCCAAGTGATAACCGTGACCCGAACAAGCCATTTAAATTACGCCTTATGTATGAAGCTAACCCAATGAGCTTTTTAGTTGAACAAGCCGGTGGTTTAAGTGTTACTAGCACTGGCCGTATTATGGAAATTGAACCTACCGATATTCATCAACGTGTTGAAGTTATTTTAGGTTCGAAAAACGAAGTTGAAAAATGTTTAAGCTATTATAAATAGTCAGTAATTTTTCTAACTTATGAAAAACTCGGTCTTTACCGAGTTTTTTTATACCCAAATTTTACTCCCTCTGCGCTAACTATCTGTAGCGCATAACATTTTGCTAACAAATATTACACGATCTCACTAGATATATCGGCTATATAAACCATAATGTGAACATAGAAGAAATGTCTAAGAGATTTTTATGATTTTAAACCAGGTTAAAACAACCTACTTATCTGCCATATCAGTAAGCAGCTTAATGTTAGTGATAATGTTAAGTATTTTGACTTTACCACAAGCTTTCGCTGCAGAAGAGGTTGCCCAAGAAACTAAAACTGTGCAGAGCGAAACAGCTGAAATTAATGCTGAAAAAACAATAGCAGGTACTGAAGTATCCGCTAAAGATAAGCAATCCGAGCCTAAAGAAACAGATGAACCGACTACAGAGTTGCCTAGCAACACAGTAGAGCAAGTCGTTGTTGCAGAGACTGATGTTGCAGAGACTGATGTTGCAGAGCCTGTTGCTGAAGAAGCTATTGCTGAAGAGCCTGATGTTGCAGAGCCGGGCATTAACGAACCTATCGCTGCCGAGAAGTCCGAGCAGGTTGACTTAACCTTACTTGCAGAAAACAGTTTAGAAAGCTTTGAAGCTGAGTTCTACAGCCTAAAAGATAAAATAGCTAGCTTAAGCCGCAGTGCAGATGACTACGAAGAATTATATGCGCGCCTGCGCCCTGTGCTTACACAAAAAACAGAGCAGTTATATCAATTAATGAATCGCGATAATGTCGACTTAAAACTCATGAGCCAAATGGCTAATGATGCAGAGTTTCAAGATATATTCAGCCGCGTGCGCGAGATCAAAAACTTTTATTTATTACGTCAGCAAATTTTTAACGAAGCGAGCGAAGAGTTTCGAGACTTACTTACCAGCAGTAAATTAAACGGCGTTACCGAAGCTAAATTAGAAGCAAGTTATGTACAACTGCAAGTGTTAATTATAACTAAAGCGACATTGCAGCGTACGTTAGAGATCCCTGAACGCTTCCAAGTAGCACCGGTCGCTATTATTATTAATATCTGCGTTTTATTATTCGCCATTGTTGTCTTTAGATTATGGCGCAAGTGGGCAAAAACTGGCTTAGCGCAGCAGCGTCAAAAAATAATGGCCGTGCGCCCAAGAACGCCGCTTAGAATGAAAGCCGCCCGAGCTATTTGGTATTTCGAGCACACTCGTAAACCACTAGAGTGGTTGTTATTTATCAACTTTATTCTTGCTAATATCGATATTTTACAAATTCCAATCATCATTTCAGTGGTTGGCACGATTGCGCTTTGGGTATCACTCACCTTCTTTGCTTTTAACTTTATTAGCAAGATGATTGAGCGTGGCAAACAGAATATGCTTAAAGACATCACGAAAAAGCAATCTGCATCTTTAAAGTGGGTTATTTGGTGGGCCGGTTGGTACAAGTTGTCTTTCGAGCTAACCGCAATATTTATTGCCAACGGTACAATATTTAGTTGGTTAGAATCTATCTTTCAAATTTTATTATTGCCAGTATACATTTTCTTTATCTATCAGTGGCGACAAGACTGCTTTAACTACATTGATGAAGAACGCGATACGCCAGCATTAATTCGTAAACTAGTGACGATTCGTGTCGGTACACGTGGCTTTATCAATGCCAATATTGCCCTATTGTTTGTGGTTTACTTCTTCTTAACTAAATTTTTCTTAAGTTTGATTTCTAAAGTAGAGTCTGGCCGTAGAATCACCGCAGAAATTTATCGCAAAAAGCTAATCGTTGACAATAAAGACTTAATTGAAAAAAGTAAAAGTTTAGATAGCTTAGACGCCGACAAAAGAAAAATATTTATTGATGGCCAAGACACGCAAATCGATTCGGTATTTGCAGGCCCAGTTGAATCAATTTTACAAATGGCCAATTCAGATGAACGCAGCCACATTGCCGTAATTGGTGAACGCGGTATCGGTAAAACTCATTTACTCAAAGAAATTAACCAGCAATACCCTAAATCACTTATCGTTAATTGTAACGAAGACTTTGATGACGTAATTAAGTCTGTAAAAGAGCAATTAGGCATTGAAAGTGAACACGTAAAAACCGCTGAAATTATTAAAGCGCTACAAGAGCAAGAAATAGATTTGTTCTTATTAGATAACTGTCACCGCATGCTAACACCCGATACCAGTGGTCAACGTGAAATTCGCCGTTTATTCGGTTGGGTAAACGAGCTTAAAGGGTTGGGCTTATGGGTAATGACTTACACCAGTAGTTCGTGGAAGTTATTCAATGCCCTAGGTATTGCTAACGGCTTCTTTGCTAAAAAAATTGAATTAAAAAAATGGTCTGAAGAACAAATTTGTGAATTGTTTGAGAAACGCTGTGCAGAAGCAGAAATTAATATTGATTACTCTAACCTGCTGATCCCAAGGCAACTTGCTGATCTTGAAGACAGCACCATAGAGCAACGCAACAAAGCTGGTGTGTATCGCATTATATGGGGTTATGCCGATGGTAACCCTGCCATTGCTTGTCGCACCCTTGCTGACTCACTCGTTATCGACAATGGTAAGTTGATCGCCAAGTTACCGTCATACCCACAAAGTAATGTAATAGAAGGGTTTGAAATTAATACCTTATTGGTATTAAGGGTAATTAGCCAGTTCGGCCGCTGTGGTGTGCAAGATATAATACAGAACTTACGTTTGCATGGCTTAGTGGTCAACAGTGCTATTGCAGCCTGTGTAGCACAAGGCATTATTGAACAGGTAAATGGTCGCTATCAAGTCAGTTGGCTGTGGTATCGCGAAGTATCTAAATTCCTTGCTCGTCAAAACTTACTTACCCGCTAGAGGACTGCATTCATGTTAGCGAATAAAATTAAATTTTTTAAAGCCATTGCCCTAGTATTCATTACTTGGATGGTATCAAACCCTGCACTTGCACAAATTCCTAACCAGGAAGAATTGCAAGTTATTACCACCTTGGCGCAAGTAGTAAAACCAACCGGTTTATTTATGTCGGTGATTTTATTTTTTGTGGTTTGGGCAGTATTAAAAGTGACTAAAACCATAGTAAACGATTTAAGTGAAGTATTTGCCGAGCGCCGTTTATTACTGCAAAAAGCCTTAGTATTCTTCCAATTTATTGCCTATTTCTTTGCCATTTCTACCGCTGTTATGATGAGCTTTGAGTTTAGTAAAGAGCTACTTGCAATACTCGGTGGTACCTTAGCGGTTGCTTTTGGTTTTGCCATGAAAGATTTAGCAGCATCGGTTGTTGCCGGTATTATCATCATGTTCGACAGGCCGTTCCAGGTTGGCGATAGAGTACTTTTTTCAGGTGAATACGGTGACGTAACTTCAATTGGCTTACGCTCAGTAAAAATGACCACCTTAGATGACAATGTTATCACCATTCCGAACAATACTTTTTTAACCCAACTTACCTCTTGTGGTAACTACGGTGAATTAGATATGCAAGTAGCCATTAACTTTCATATTGGTATTGATGAAGATTTAGAGAAAGCGCAATTAACCATTCGAGAATGTGCTGCATTAAGTAAGTTTGCTTATTTAAACAAGCCAATTAATGTCTTAATTACGCAAGTGTTAACCAATAACTTTATTGCTTACAAACTAACATTAAAAGTGTATGTACTTGATACTAAATACGAGAAAGCGTTAGAAACCGATATTACCCTAAGAGTAAATAACGAGTTTAGAAAACACGGCATTAAAGCGCCAACTATGATGGTGACTAATACAGTGAGTCGGGCGATAAGTTAATCGTGATTTATTGCTATAAAAGAATAAAAATTGAAGATAAGAACTTTAATTTTCCGCATAAAAAACCCCATCAATTGATGGGGTTTAACTTAGTCAGAACTTAATAAATAATTTAATAAATAATTAAACTACTATGTTTAACATATCTGATCTTCACCTGGAACACATGCTTCAGGCACTTCTCGTTCAGCAAGAGGTATAACTCTGATCTTACTAAAATCGATTTCGAAGCTTTGGCTGTCATCTACCTTAGGAGCTTCATCAGCTATAGCTGCTCGGACCAATTCTTCTGGGCTAATACCTGGTGTACAAGTCGCTATAGAGCTGCCCGCTTCAGCACTACAACGTGGGAAGTGAGCCTCTGGGAAGTTTTGTATCCAGCTAAGTTCACCACTAGGATCTTCAAAATGAACACCAGTAATGGTACATTCATATTTTCCTTCGCCAATTGGTGGACAGAAATTAAATTCTTCCCCGTTAGCATCATGTATGTTTGCATAACTAGTACGTAAAATAGTAAGGATTAAACGTCTATCAAAGCTATCTCTGAAAACATTGTTCGCAGCAATCGAACTATCATACTCTAAAGACCATTCAGTAGTGTGCCAGAATTGACCAGAATTCAATGGATATTCATAGCCACTCCCCCCTGAGTCCTTACAAACCATTTGTGTAGCATCTTGTTCTGCGCTACATGTTGGTTCTGCAGAAGTTGTACCATTTGATTCCCAACATAATGGGTAACCATTCCAAACACCAGATATACAAGAAATCATATCTATTTCCCCTAAATTAGCAAACCCACCGCTTCTTGGGTTATCATCTTGTGGTAGTTTGAAAATCTCACTCACCTTTTTAGCTGTAATTGCGTCTCTTTTAATTAACGCAATGCACTCTTCGATCCCGGTATAATCAGTATCATCAAGATCTGCTTTTGCTATTAATAATACATTTTGCTCACAATTAATTGGGTTACCTGAAACTTGTAATGTCTTTGGTAAAGCTGCCATGTTAAGTAAAGGTGTAACATTACTAATATTATTAGAATTTAGATATAATTTCTCTAAGCTTAACAATGAAGTAACCGCTGTAATATCCGCTATAGCATTGTGCTCTATATTTAAAGTTTGTATGCTACTTAGTGTACTTAAAGCACTTATATTGATAATTGCATTATTATTAGCGACTAAGGTTGTTAAATCTGCATAAACACCTAAAGATGAAACATCACTTAAAGATGAAATAACCGTAACAGTCTCGACATCTGTTAGAGGATCTACCACTGTTTCACTTACGGTATTGTTAGCAATATTCAAATACGTTAATGGCGCTGCATCGTTTAAGATACTGACATCTATGATGCCTGTTTCGGATAAGTTTAAGGCTTCGAGTTTTTCCAGCGCATTTAACGCAGTAAAATCGTTAATTGGATTTATCTTTAAGTTCAACGAAGTTAAGCTTGTCAACGTTTCAATTCCGGCCATTGAAGTGATCTTGTTGTCACTCAAATCCAAAGAGTTCAATGATGTTAAACTCGATAACGCGCTAACACTTACAATATCATTACCGTGCAAATCTAACGTTTTATAAGCTGCTAAATTAGCAAGAGACGAAATATCGACAATAGCATTATCGTAAAGACTTATGTCATTTAATTTAGATAATTTAGCCAAGTCAGGTAGTATTGCAACCTTAGAGCTATGCGCATATAAAGAGCTTAGCTCTGGCATTGATTCAGTAAAACTTAAATCAACAACATTGGTATTTGAAACATCTAAACTGGTTAAATTGACTAAGCTAGATAAACTGGCTAAATCGTCTACAGATGTGGCAGCTAGATTAAGGGACGTTAAATTTGTCAATTCAACTAAATCAGCTATATTTTTAAACTGTGTTCCGCTAAGGTCCAATTTTTCTAAATTGTTTAAGCTTTTGATAAATTCAAAGTCAGTAACGTCTGCCAAACTTATTAATGATAAGCTTTGTAAATTAGTTAAAGCCGATAATACACTGAGATCCGAAACATTCGTATTATTAAAAGTAATTGATGTCAGGTTAGTAAAGTGCTGTAAATTATCAGTGTTAGTTATTTGTGGGAATAAAGTACAATCTAATTCTGTAAACTCAAGAACCGATGCATCTTCAAACTCACTAGTGTTATAACCGTTATTTTTCCAGCCGTTATAACTGATACATTCCTTAAATCTCGACCAATTTTTTTCTGGGTCGTTACGGAAATCTAACATGCTAATTTTAGGCGCATATTTACTTTTATCTAGCGGGTAAAAATCTTGTTCATTTGGCACAAGGTCATTATCTAGATCTGGGTCACAAGTATTCGCAGTAGGAGCGGCTAGATCACATATATTTAAAATGCCATCGCCATCGGTATCTGGAAATTCCACTAATTCATGATCCGACCATATTTCAAGGATTGTCTCTTGAATCAATTCAGATGATGCAGTGTTAATATCATTTAATAGTTGGCTATAAACCTCATTATTATTTAGTAACGCTAAAGTATCGGCAACTGTTTCAGGAAGAACGTAGTCAGGGTTATCAATAACCACTTTTAATACCGCAGCTAACTCTTGGACTTGTGAAAAATCGCCGAGCAACATTTTTTTAAGTTCATCTAAACGTGCTTCAGTAGTAATTTCATTACCACCATTTAACTTAATTAATAGTGCGTATTCAGCGGTAGTTACATTAGTAACATTCACACCAAAGTAGTTATTAGCTAAAACAAATTCTCGTGAAGTTTCTTCTGCTTTTACCGTATTAAAGCTTTCAAGTAACGAGATTAACTTTACACCTTGATGCTTAGCTTCAGTACCCAGTGCAGTAATTTTAATTAATTTATCAAAGTTACGCTCATCGACCACCAACTCGAAACCATATGTACCTAGGCTATCAGATATAACATTGAAGCTTTCATCGCCAACTTCAAGAGTAACATCAGCATAATGGATTACGTCATCCTTAACCAGGCCTTGGATATAAAGCTCGGCTTTAATTGGTTTACTGGTGAAGACCATTGAGCTAGTCGCGGTTGCGCCATCATCATCAGTAACGGTTAAAGAAACAGTAAATTCTAGGTCTTCCTCAACACTAGGGGCAATAAGACTGATATTAGCTGAATCGGCACCGGTGAGTGCTACCGAGGCATTATCCACACTCCAGGCATAGGAGGCTATTGAGCCATCTAGATCACTAGCATTGGCTGCCATAGCTACAGTTTCTTTCTCAAGAGACTGATTAGCGCCACTAATAGATACTGTCGGTGCAACATTTGCAGGAGGCTCAGGTGTCGAATCACCGCCGCCACCACCACCGCCACAACCGGTTAATAGCGTAGTAGCGATTATGCCGCTACCGTATATCAAACTTTTTAATTTTGGAGTCAAACTCATTTCTCTTCCTACTCTGCTAATGACGCTTATTATTATTATTCGTCTGGATTATTAATTGTCGCTCTGCGCAATAAACGCAGTGCTTAAATTTTTTCTTACCCTATAATTAAAGGACTTTAACCTCCACTGCAATCTTGTCACTCTCAAATAAACATATATAAATCTTCAATTAATTATCTATTCTCTTTTAATACAACAAGATAGAGTAATTTAAAGTGAATATTCTTCAGTCGCACTTGCTTTATTTTTCACAAAAAAAAGCAGCCATTAGGCTGCTTTTTGTTTAACTGTATACGTATTAGAACGTGTACGTTACTTCCGCTGATACGGTACGACCAATCGATGCGCCGCCATATTGACCAGCATTGTAGTATGGCCATGACGTGTGTGACTCATCACTTGGCGGCTCTGGGTTGAAGATGTTCACAACCTGACCTTTCAAGATTAAGTTGTCACCCCAACGGTACGAACTCGTTAAGTTAAACGTGTAGTAAGGGTCTAAACGCTCTACTTTTTCAAAGTAGTAACTGTCTTCGTCACTGAACTCCGCTGGCGGATTCCAAATCGGAATAGAGCCCGTTCTACGACCACTAAATGTTACCGACACGTCATCTTTTATCCAAGAAACCGAGCCATTCATCGTTGAACGTGCATTCGAGTTCCACCATAAATCACGAGTATGAACTTCTTCACTTTCATCATCTACTTGGAATGTTGAATCTAAGGTATGAGTCCAACCTAAGTTGAAGTACAAGTCACCGAAACTACTTTCATAATGGTACGCAACTTTCGCATCAATACCTTCTGTCGTTTGTTTCGCCGCGTTCACATGAGACGTACTTACCGTATCAATAATTTCACCAGCAAAACCACCGTCTTTACGGGTAATTTTAGCTTCGTTTTCTAAACACTGTTGACTGCCTGGAACAATATCAGGACGTTCAGTAACTTCATACGGGTAGTAATCATCAGCTTCTTCATCGGTAGTTTGACGTTCTTTACAGTAGTAATCAGTCTCTAAGATACCTTGTACTGACTCACCCATTACTAGGTTTTCAATTTCAATCGCATACCAGTCAACCGTTACGTTTAGGTCGTCGGTCATATCCCATACAAAACCGACACCGTAGTTCGTGCCTTCTTCTTCTTTAAGAGTCTTAGAGCCAGTACTACTACCTTTAACTGATTGACCCATACAATCTTCTGATGGTTCAAACGGGTCGACATCTGCTGGTAAATCACCGTCATCATCGCGCTCATTTTCATAGTATTGGTCTTCACACGTCGAGAAATCCGCACCCGAGGTGTAGTAACCACCTTCCGTTGCAAATACACGATGCATATCTGGTGCTCTAAAAATTAAGCCCCAGTTAGCACGTATTAGCAAGCTGTCTGTTGGACGATATTCAAGACCAACCTGTGGCGAGAAACGACCACCTACATCAGTGGTATCATCGTCGTATTGGTCATAACGACCGGCAAGTTGTGCACTTACAGATTCTAAAATTGGTACTTGTAACTCTAAACCAACAGCGTAACGCTCACGGTCACCACCACCTTCTGTACCGGTTGTGCCCCACCAGCCTTGGCCAGTTTTGTTTAATGTGCGGTCATCAAGCTCAATATCGTAACCTTGCTTGTTCCACTCACCCGTTAAGGCGAAATACACTTCACCTGCAGGTAACTCCATTAATGGACCCGTGATTAATGCAGATACTGTGTTCGAGTATGAATCAGCCGTTGTATGCTGAATACCACGTAAGGCATCGCGCATTTCATCGGTAATTGGGTCGTATAAATCGTTCGTACCTAAACCATCGTAGTACTCAACTTCCCAGTAATCGCCCTGCTGACCTAAGTACGTATTATAAATACCTTCTTCTTTAAGTAGGTTCGAGTACGTATCGTTGGCATTTTCACTGCGACTGAATGATAAGTCCCAATCGTAATCGTCAAAGACAATACCTTTAACACCTGTGATTAACTGCACTGACTCATCTTCAACCGTCGTTGAACGGAAACCTAACTCGTGCTGAGCAAACAAACGTTGCTCGGTACGGTAATCGTAAAATTCTGAACCGGCAAACTCGTCACTGAATTCTTGTAAGGCCGCCATGTTACCGTCACCGTCTTCACGGTACTCAATAATTGGTGCATTTAAGAAGTGGAAGTTACCACGTACAAACGCGTCTTGTTGTGAGTACATCACATCAGCATACACAACCGTATCGTCTGTTAAGTTATACTCGCCGCTTAAATAAGTTGAAATCGTTTCACGTTCGTTACGAATTGACTTAGTACCCGATAAATCTGTACCACAGTAGTAACCGTAGTCTAATTCATCTTCTTCGTCGCCTTCGTTCATGATGCGGTTCGTGTATTCGTAACCAGAACCAGAAATTTGACAGCGTTGCTCTGTCGGATCACGATATAACGTTAAACCTTCGTCAATATCTTCTGTTTCTTCGTCGTCTTGGTAGTAACCTAAACGCACCATCTCATCAACAATTACAATACCGCGGTCTAAGTAGTTATGACCTGCAGGACCATCTTCAACTGAATCCATGAAATCACGGTCTGCTGAGAAAATTGGGTCTTGCTTATGGTACTCAAGCGCAAACGTTACTGTGTAATCGTCGCCGTTAACACCAGTAGCAAGTTGGAAACGACCTTCGTCACCGCCACCTTCCGTTGTCGTACCAATTTTTGCACTAAACGTGGTGTCTTCAACATTACGTTTAGTTTTGATGTTCATTACACCCGCAACCGCATCTGAGCCGTATATCGCTGATGCACCGGCAGTTAATATTTCAATGCTCGCTATCGCCGCCATTGGAATACTTGATAAGTTAACAAAGTTAGACGCACCGTTGTACGGTGATGGGTAATCGGCAATACGACGACCGTTTACTAACACAAGCACTTGGTTGTTACCTAAACCACGTAAACTTACCGTTTGTGCGTTTGGTGTAAAACCACCACTCGATGCACTTTCAGCCCCTTGGGTTGTACCCGTATTCGCCGTTAAATCTTTAAGGGCGTCATACGCCGTAGCAAAACCTTTCTTAACCATATCTTCAGCTGAAATAACCGTTACTGGGCTTACACCCTCTAACGCGTTCGCTTTAATACGCGAGCCTGTTACTTCAACTACTTCAATGTCTTCTTCCGCAACAATTTCTTCAGCTTGCGCTTGGATTTGCTCTACTTCTACTGCTGCTTCGTCTTCTGCGAAGGCATAAGCATTAACGCTGCTTAACGCACCCAACACCAAGGCAGCACGAATACTTGAACTTAATTTATTTATATTTCTCACAACTATATCCCGATTTTTTTTATAGTTTTGCCTAAGGAGTTTTAGGCACTTCCAAGGCACTGAATATTTTTATTATTATTTTTTAATAACGTTTTATGACCGACGTAAATATATTATTCCCGAAGGAGCGTAATAAGAAAAAACACTATTAAATTTTTTGCTGCTTAATAAATAAATGGAAATGCTTGCAGGTACAATAGGGGGAACATCAAATATACTCCAATAAATCATCTTTTAATTATCAAATCAAATACAAAACAATGAGTTAGACAATAAACTCAATTAGGGTGCCATAACTAAAAATTACTATCATTGAGGATTTTTTGATAATTAATTACTGCGTAACAAAACCTATAAATTCTATCCAGAAGAACTATTGAATATAATCGGGGAAATTATATTTTCGATTTCGATTTCGGTAAACATGAATAATGAGTGGTCAGGTTAGTGCACAAGCGTATTAGCTAACACCGGTTTTGACTGATTAAGACTTTAAAAAGGTTAAGCACCTAGATAGAACAGTTATCCCCTTTAACTAGACAAATGCATTTCCGAGAATTAGCCTATCTAGTTGGAAATAAAATTTATCTTGTAAACTTATATTGAGTTAGTTGTTGAGTTAGTTGTTGAGCAATTGTCTGCTTGGCAAAAATAAGAATCCAATACAGCAAAGTAACCAAACTAACACACCACCAGAACTACTTTCACTAGGTTGTTTAACAACTTCCACAGTGACTTCTGCTCTTGTAATAGCACCAGTAGGATCACGGATGACGTAGATAAAATTATCCACACCAACAAAGCCCGCCGCCGGTGTATAAAGTATTGTATTATTATCAACTTCAATTTGGGCTGAACCAGTATAGTTAACATCGATAAGCTGTAATTTATCGTTATCAATATCGACATCATTGGCTAATACATCTAATGTTGTTTGGCTTTCAAAGTTAATGCTGAATCTATCTTCATAAGCTATTGGCGCATCATTTACCGCTACAATAATGACGTTCAATGCATATATATCACTATCTAGAACACCATCGTTTACTTGAAGGTTAACGCTTAGCGGCCCATTAAAATGCTCATCGCTGGTGATAACTCCATCAATCGCTGAATAATTTTCGCCAGGCAGAATAAATAATTCAAATGCATCAGGAAAACGACTGTCAATGTCGCTGATTACCATATCTTCTATGACTAAGCTAAAAGGGGTATCTTCTAATTGATTACTTTTGTATTGGCTTTGAGATTGTAAACCTAAAACTGTTGGTTTTGTATTCGGTTGGTCGCTGTTAAAAACTTCAAATGCCTCTTTTGAAACAGCAAAAAAAACGTTATTTTCACAATTAATTTTTAAGCGCGCTTGCACCGTATTTTTTAAAGGTGTTGTTATTTGGGCTTGACCACTATTAACAAGGTTAGCGGCTATTTCGGTGAATGCTTTACCGTTGTCATCTGAAAATTCGATACTGACAGTATCACAACTAATAGGCGCAGTATGAGTGTTCGCTACATTCCATTGCACCATCGAATACTCTTGTTTACCCCAATAGTCTTCGCTTGTAGGGTAGGTTACTTGAAAGCCTTGTGAGTCATTATTATGAACCTCAAGCAATACATCATCAGTAGCAACGCCGCCATTACCGTCTCTAACAGTTACTTTAAAGTTAAGTTGTCTGTCTGTTGTAGCGAAGTTTTCACCTGTAACTAAATCCCCAGATAATAGTGAATCAAGTTTTGGGAAGGTACGGTTACTTATAGTTGATGGTTTGAATGATCTAAATATAGGTTTTAAGCCATCGTCTTGCATAGATTCCTTACCGAAAGAACCTGGACCTAAGTCATATTGTTCCCACGTGTACGTGAGTTGGTCTGAGTCGGGATCAGTTGCACTAGCATTAAGAGTAAATGCCGTATTTGCAGGTATATTATAATCAATTCCTGCATCGACAATCGGAGCTCTATTGCTAGTATTGATTACTGCACCACAACTTTGACCAATACCATATGTATCATTGGTTAAGTAATCATTTATTTCGATCATTGAATGAATATGGAAGTAATCGTCAACTTGATTTTGTAAATCCTCTTCACCACACAAGCCTGCATAAGACATGATTGTTGAACCACTGCCAGGCTCGAAAGCATCATAAAAAGTTCTACTACCAAAACAAATTCCATCTTGCCCGTTAAAAGTGTGATCAGCACCTAGTTGATGACCAATTTCGTGCGCAACAAAATCAATGTAGAAACTATCGTTAACTGGGTTTGCGCTGCCCGTTATACCCATAGCTTTAATAGGTTTAGAGCTAACTATTAAGTTATCGTTATTATCATATTCTTCGTATGAGTCATTATCACAAGCAGCACCGACAATGGCTAAACCACCGGCACCTGTTGTTAATACATGACCAATATCATAGTTAGCTTCACCAATAAGGTTATTAAGGATCTCGCCATTTTTGAAAATATCATCTTCATTATTTACAAATGGATCGATTGCAGAATCTATAAAGATTGCTTTTTCTGAATCGGCTACTAGCGTTAAGCGCACACCTAAATCAACTTCAAGAACTTGGTTCAACCTGTTTACTAAAGTAACAATTGCGGATAAGACCTTACTAGTGCTACCTCCATGAAATTCGCTATATTCGCCAGTAGTGGCAAAGGCTATGCGATACTCTTTATTGATGGGAGTTAACAATTTTGATTGTGTCGTTTTAGCAGCGACGTTATGACTAGAAAAGCCATTCAACTTCTTTTTCAGTATTCTATTTTCAAACTGGCGTTCTTTAGATTGTTGAGCAGAGGCATAATACGTTTTATAAAGGTTAGATTTACCTTGATCTGTAGGGTCAATATAAACCGTTTTACCTTGGTAATTGATTACACCATGAAAGCCATTAGCCGTTTTATCAACCTTACCATAATTACGTGGATTTCCGATTTGAACCGCTTGGTAAGTCTTAATGTTTGGATATTTTGTAGCTAACGCTTCTTCCATAACCAATGTAGGAGTTAGTTCAACTGTTATGATCTCACCATTTGGCATAGGAATGGTTAGAATGATTTGTTCTTGGCCTAACGCATCATCAAGTACAGCTTCATTCAATGAGAGTAATTGCTCTGCTGCTGTTTGAATAGTTGCACTATTAGTGGTTTTAAACGATATAGAATTAGCTTTCGTCCACAGAGCATTATCTTCAGCAGAAACTGAAGTTGTCATTAGCAGAAACAACACACTTAAAATACAACGAAACATCTAATAACCTATCAATTAATCTGAGCTTAACTCTATCGCAAACATCATACGCGTTAAACACCCGATTGTTAATGCTTCTATCACTATATTTGTTCGAATAAACATCGTTTAAATATCTATTTAATAAATAAAGCTATCGAATATCCGCTCGCTGTCAATTTAGGAGATCCCGTATCTCGTTTAAACTCGTACAGGATGACGGCGTATTTTTTCTAAATATAGTTAGGTATGCGCGGTGTTTTTACTTAACGTTGATGCGCGATGTTAATTAATTTACACCACGTGATCTGTGGGTGTATTTGTTAGAAGCACGCTGTAAATTAGGGAGGTTCCATCCAAAAGCACGATGGAATGACGGTTAATATTATCTAAGTTAGTACGCGATGTTAGTTAATTTACACCACGTCATCCCTGAAGAGCTTTAGCGATATCAGGGACCTCCTGAGGCAGTGGCGTGCTTGAATTAGATACGCTGTGTTATGCCTGAAAAGGAGTACTAGCACATGGATGCATACCGTCCCACTAAAGTGTGTCTAACTAGACAAAATGAAAAGTCTCTCCTAATTTAATTAAGATTGTTTCGACCAAAAAATAATCCTAATAAAGAAAGAGAGACTATGAATAATTTAACGCTTAATCCAGAACAAATAC
>JAQWHD010000055.1 GCA_029237915.1 Thalassotalea sp.
ACCTCGTCCACCAGAGTTAACGTTGATCATAGACTGGCCAATCATGGCACAACCGCCCATACCGCCAAAGAAACCGTTAACTGTGTTTGCAGCACCCTGTGCCACACATTCACGGTTCGCTTGACCATGTGTTTCAGTTAACTCGTCAATTAGAGTAAGGGTTAATAATGACTCAATTAAACCAATAGCAGCTAACACTAACGCAAACGGTAAAATAATCATTAGTGTTTCAAGGCTAAACGGTACCATTGGAATAGAAAAACTAGGTAAACCACCAGCTAAAGTGCTCGCTGAATCACCTGTCATATCACGAACATAATCAATTACTGTGCGCGAATCTATATCGGTAAATAATACAATTGCGGTTACCACTATAATCGCGACTAAAGACGATGGTACCGCTTTAGTTAGTTTAGGTAAAAAGTGAATGATCGCCATAGTTAAAGCGATTAAACCAACCATA
The DNA here is from genome assembly GCA_029237915.1 of Thalassotalea sp. GTDB lineage: Bacteria > Pseudomonadota > Gammaproteobacteria > Enterobacterales > Alteromonadaceae > Thalassotalea_A. The sequence goes on from JAQWHD010000055.1 coordinate 464, forward strand.
GTGTACATGGCTGACCCTGTCATCCACTCTAATTCACCTGCGGCATTGGTTACTTTAAACTGACCAAGTTGGGCAAGGAAGATAACAATCGCTAAACCGTTTACAAAGCCAAGCATTACCGGATGCGGTACTAGGCGAATAAACTTACCTAATTTAAATACTCCAAAGAATATTTGGAAAATACCGGTAAGCACCACGGCGGCAAATAAATATTGCACCCCATGTAATGCCACTAACGACACCATAACCACCGCCATTGCGCCAGTAGCACCCGAAATCATACCCGGACGACCACCAAAAGCAGACGTAATTAAACCAACCATAAAGGCAGCATATAGGCCGACTAATGGGTCAACTCCAGCAACAAAAGCAAAGGCAACTGCTTCTGGCACAAGAGCTAGAGCTACTGTTAAACCTGATAAAACATCATTCTTCAGGCTAGTAACTTTACTTGCATGTAAACTAAACATTTATTAACTCGCGTTCGATAGCAATATCCATTTAAACCAGGTGGTTTAAATTATCTGCTTCTTATAGAAATCATTGGTCTTGACTACTATTTAAACAACAGCAGTCAACACTAGGAAATTAGGGCGTGAATGTTAAAGACATATGATGAATTTGTCAATAAACGTGCACTTTAAGCTAGCTTACAAATAGACGTGAATAGTAGGTAAAACTGTAGTCGTTTTGCATAAATTTATACAAAACGACTAAGCCATAGATAGCTATTTAGGCATAGTTCAAATGTGTGGATTAACTAGGCCTACAATAGCTTTGATGTGATCATCGCGATCATTAAGTGCTTTAATGTAATGAAATGTCGTACCACCAGCATCTATAAATACTTTACGGCTTTCCACTTCTAACTCTTCTAATGTTTCTAAACAATCAACACTAAATGCCGGGCTAATTAAAGCTACATGTTTTATACCATCATTGGCTAACTGTTCTAATACAGTATCAGTATATGGTTGTAGCCATTCAGCTTTCCCAAAACGAGATTGGAATGTTAACTGGTAGTCATCTTTACTAAAACCTAATTGCTCCATCGCTAAGCGAGTGGTTTTATGACAAAAGCAAAAGTAAGGGTCGCCATTGGTGTGAAACATTTTCGGCATGCCATGGTAAGACAGTAATAGTTTTTGTGGTTTACCGTGCTTATTAATATGTTCATTAATACTGTTTACTAAGGCACTAATATAATCAGCGTTGTCATGATAACTGCTAATAAAGTGTAGCGATGGTATCCAACGCCAGCTCTGAATTTCATTAGTAATTGCATCAAAGGTAGAACCGGTTGTTGGCCCTGCATATTGTGGGTATAAAGGTAGAGCGATAATTTTGTTAACGCCCTTACTCTGTAACTCTTTTAATGCACTAGATATTGAAGGATTACCATAACGCATGGCAATAACCACTTCCACGTCATCTCCGTGTTGATCTTTTATCGCTTTAGCCACCTTTACTTGTTGTGCTTTAGTGATAGCTAAAAGTGGAGAGCCAGCTTCTGTCCAAATACTTTTATACAGTTTCGCCGACTTTGCTGGACGCACTCGTAAAATAATACCGTGTAGGATAATCATCCATACCAATCTCGGTATTTCTACCACACGAGGATCAGATAAGAACTGACGTAAATAAACTCTTAACGCATCTGCCGTTGGCGCGTCTGGTGTACCTAAATTGGTGAGTAATATGCCAGTTTTAACTTTGCCGGTATTAACCGGCCCTTGGCTTACTTGATGATCGTGTAGATTCTTATTATTACTGATAAAACGCGACATGCATTAATCTCTTTTTTAATTATAACTGAGCTTGAATGGCTTTAATTAGCTCATCAGATTGAGGCTCTACCTTCGATGAAAAACGTTGAATAGTTTTACCATCACTGCTAACTAAGTATTTATAAAAGTTCCAGTAAGGCGATGCAGTCTGTTCGCCTAAATGGGCAAAAATCGGATGGGCATCACTACCGCGAACTTCGATGGTATTAAACATTGGAAATGTTACGCCATAATTTACAAAGCACACTTTTGCGGTATCTTTTTCTTGGTCTTCTTCTTGGAAGAAGTTATCCGAAGGGAAACCTAAGATCACTAAGCCTTGCTCTTTATATTCTTGATGCAGTGCTTCTAACTGCTTAAATTGCGGAGTATAACCACAATTACTTGCCGTATTTACAATAAGAAAGGTTTTACCGGCAAATTGCTGACAAATATCGACAGATTTTTTTGAATTTAACTTACGTACAGTATGGTTCAAAAATGCAGGGCAATTATTGGTTTCAGAATTTGCTTGTTGCTTTACCTCAGTCTCAACTTTACCTTCTGTGTTATACGCGACAGAGCTAAAACTAAAAGTACTTACTACAACAATCGCACAAACTTTCAGTAAATTTTTCATTATCCATAATCCTTAAAATATTTATTAAATTTTTTAGTTAATATCCATTAATCAAAATTTATTGAGACCGATTAATCAATATCTTCTATTGTACGATGCTATCGATAACAAGGTTCATTTGTTCAGTCACATTAATTGCAATATTATTTAATTCACCTTTAAAATCGCCAGGTTTCATCCCTGGTTGGCCAGAATGAGAAATAACCGCATAAATATTAACCTCATCAACGGTAGATAAATTCATTTGAGGACTCATCGCTTTACTATCATCTAAACTTACTTGTACCGGCAAATCACTGGCATTAAGCTTTACTGCAGCAAGTGGCATACGTGCACCTGATGTGGCGATAGCGTAAATAAAGACAGTTTTATCTGCGCCTGAGTTAAGTTCGTGAATAATATTATCGGCAATACTCACGCTTAGATTCAACTGTGGCCCTGTAGCATTAATTTCTGCAGGTTTTGTTTCTGATTTAGCCATAGCAGGTGGTGTCGCAGCAGGTTGGCCTGACATAGCTACTGCTTCATTAATCGCACTTTGGAGCGCTTCGCTATTAACACCCGCACCATTACTATCAAGAATTTGCTGCCAAGTTTGCGCAGCTGAGCTGTATTCTTGACGCAAATAATAATCCATACCTATGAGCATTAATGTTGTTGGGTCATTGGCATCAATTGCTAAGGCTTTATTTAGTAATTCGTCTATTTGAGGATTTCGTTGTTGTTTGTTCTGATAATACAAAGCCTGTGCTTGCATTGCATAAACATCGGCTTGTGGACCTTCAACAGTAATAACTTTATCGAAAGCAATTACCGCACTCTCAAATTCACCCACATTGGTTAGTATTTGTCCTAAACGAAACCATGCATCAGAATTTTCAGGATTATCTTGTACTTCCTTGTGTAAGACTTTTAATTGCGCAATCATCATTTGCGCTTCAGTTTGCTCACCTTTAGGATGACCAGCAGGCTGAGACAATGCAGTTTCTAGATCTTTGTATTGTCCATATTGGCTGTAATAGCCAGCAGAAAAAACAACAATAAAAATACTGATTGCGACAGGCCAAAGCATAGAGGTTTTCTTATCAACCGCTTCAAGTTCTTTTTCGGTGGCGCTGATGTCTTGAATTAAACTTCTATCAAGCTCTGATTTTAAATAACCAAAATTTTCTTCATCAATTCCGCCCTCGCGAAAATCTTTTTCAAGCTCTTGCAAGTGCTCATGATATAAATCTTTATTGGTTTCACCACGCATATTCTTTTGATCGGCAACTTGCAGCTTGCTTTGCATAAAGTGGCGAAACACAATCACTATAGCAACTACCAGTAAAACGGCTGAAAAAATCCAAAGGTTTGTCATAGTTTAATCGTCTTTTAAAATTGAGTTTAATTGTTGTTGTTGATCTGTACTTAAGTCGGCTGTTTTTACGTCTTTTTTGCGCACAAATAAGAACACCACAAAACCACCAATTAAAATAAAGGCTACTGGTCCGAACCATAGTAAGTAAGTTAACGAATTTACTCTTGGGCGATACAGTACAAATTCACCATAACGGTCAACCATGAAATCCATAATTTCCGTATCTGTACGCCCATCGAGAAGCATTTCATACACTTCATGACGTAAGTCTTGTGCTATGGGAGAGTTAGAATCGGCTAAATTTTGATTTTGACACTTAGGGCAGCGTAACTCATAGGTTAAATGTTGAAAGCGAACTTTCATCACTTCATCAGGGAACTTATAAGTATCTATTGGCCCAGCAGATACTTTACTAGCAAACACAGTTGCTATGAGTAAAGTAGCTATCGCCGTTATCAATAAATTGAATGTAGATTTGGTTAATTGCTTACTGTCCATTTGCTATCTCATCTTCAATAGTATTTATTAATGGGAGAAATTCACGTTGCCAAACGTTACGCTCTAGTACACCTGCAAATCGTTTTCTAATCACATTATTATGGTCAACAACAAAGGTTTCTGGAGCGCCAAACACTCCCAAGTTTAAACCGAGCGAGCCTTGTTGATCAAAAATAGTAAACACATACGGATCACGATAATTCTTTAACCATTGCTGTGCAGGTTGACGTTCATCTTTATAGTTTAAACCATATAAATTAAAGCGTTTATCTTGTGCAAGTTTAACTAAAAAAGGGTGCTCAACTTTACAAGAAGGGCACCAAGTCGCCCATACATTTACTAATTTAATGCCTTTAGCAAAGCTAGCATTAGATAACTGTTTTTCACCATTGACTAAACTAGGCAAAGTAAATGCAGGAAATTGCTTACCTACCAACGCCGATGGCATATCTTGCGGGTTTAATGATAAACCTCGATACAACAGCACTCCCAATAATAAAAAGAGAATTAAAGGGATTAATCGAATAATGACTTTCATTAGTTACTACCTACCACAGCTGCATTTTCTGCAACTGGTTTTTCTTGTTTAACTGTTTTACGTCTGCGGTAACGCTTATCTAACATAGCGAAAATACCACCCATTGACATAAAAATAGCACCTAACCAAATCCAACGTACAAAAGGTTTGTAGTGAACACGAACAGCCCAACTGCCATCATCAAGCGGGTCACCTAGAGCAACATAAACATCTCTAAATAAACCTGGGTCGATAGCAGCTTCAGTCATGCCCATAGTTTGTACTCGGTAACTACGGCGTTCCGGTTTTAAATAAGCAATGAGTTCATTATCGTTATAAACCTTAATTTGACCTTGCTCGGCGCTGTAATTTGGTCCTTCAACCATTTTCACGCCAAGAAACTCAACTTCGAAATGCTCGACTGCAACACGGGTGCCAACATCCATTTTAACATTAGTTTCCGACTCGTAAGTCGAAACTAAGGTTACGCCAACAATAGTAATAGCAATACCTGTATGAGCAACCGCCATACCTAAATGACTTAAGCTAATTTTAGGTAACTTGGCAAAGTTAACTTTGCCATTACTGCTATCTTTAATTTGGTTTTTAACATCTTTAAGTGCAACTAACGCAACCCAACAAGCTAAAGCCATACCAAAGGCAACCCAAGCGACAAATTCACCGCCATAAACAAATGGGAACGCTAAACCAAATAACACACTAAATACTGAGATAAGATTTATTTGTTTAAACAGTTCGCCTTGTTTCGCTTTTTTCCAGCGAATGAGCGGCCCGATACCCATAAAGACAAATAACACACTCATAATTGGCACAAAAACGGCGTTAAAATATGGAGGTCCTACAGAAATTTTACCCATTCCCATAGCATCAATAATTAGCGGATACATGGTACCAAGTAAAACGGTTATAGCAGCAATAACTAAAATGATATTACAAATAAGTAAGGCGACTTCACGTGACACTAGATTAAAGCGGCTAAAGCTACCTACATTTGAACCACGCACTGCATACAACAGTAAAGAACCACCAACCGCTATGGCCAGTAGTACTAAAATAAATGCTCCGCGAGTAGGATCTGCAGCAAATGAATGCACCGATGTTAATACGCCAGAGCGAACAATGAATGTACCTAACAAGCTTAAACTAAAGGTAAATATTGCCAGTAATACGGTCCAATTTCTAAATGCACCACGCTTTTCGGTAACCGCTAACGAATGAATTAGTGCAGTGCCGACAAGCCAAGGCATAAATGAAGCATTTTCAACAGGATCCCAAAACCACCAGCCACCCCAGCCAAGTTCATAGTAAGCCCACCAACTACCTAGTGCGATACCAGCAGTTAAAAACATCCAAGCACCAATAGTCCAAGGACGCGACCAACGAGCCCAAGCGGCATCCATCTTGCCACACATTAAGGCAGCGATAGCAAAAGCGAAAGCAACAGAAAAACCTACATAGCCCATATAAAGCATAGGCGGATGGATAATCAAACCAACATCTTGCAGTAGCGGGTTTAAATCTCGCCCTTCCATTGGAATATTAAGCAGTAATCGATCAAATGGGTTAGAAGTTAATAAGGTAAAGGCAATAAAGCCAACAGCAATCATGCCCATTACCGCTAACACTCGACCAACAAACGCTTGGTCAACATGCTTACTAAATAAAGCTACGGCCATAGTCCATGCCGTTAAACAAAACACCCACAATAATAACGAGCCTTCATGTCCGCCCCATACCGCACTTATTTTAAAGTAATAAGGTAAATGCGAATTGGAATGACTGGCGATGTAAGCAACAGAAAAGTCATCTACAACAAAGCTATAACCTAATAAAATTATACTTAGAGCCGTAAATGCAAACATACCTAATGTTAACGGTTTGGCTAAGGTAATTAATCGTTGGTTTTGCTGGTAAACACCTACTAACGGCACAACTGATAAACAAATAGCAAAAGCCATAGCAATTATCAGGGCTAGGTGTCCTAATTCAGGGATCATTTAATACTCCGCTTTGAATCTTTTCTGGAAAGTGAATGCTCTTGATTTTATAAAGGGCATAACGCTAAAAAATTGCGTTATTATACCCAGTATTGATTCAAAATAGCTAATTAGGATTTTGATTAATTTAATGTCAAAATTGCAACAAAATATGTCAATTGTGCAAAAAATCTATTTATCGACTTCTTATTAGTAAAACAAACAAGTAGAATTGGCCAATAATCGTTTAATTTTCGTTTAGGCAAGTTTTTGACACCCACAACTCCAGTTTTACTCAGTGCAGACAAACTCACTTGTATTCGTGAAGACAGATTACTGTTTGATGAATTAAGTTTTGTTGTGCGTGGCGGTGATATCATTCAAATTGAGGGTGCAAACGGTACCGGCAAAACTAGCTTATTAAGAATTTTAGCAGGGCTTTCACAGCCATACAGCGGTGAAGTTTTATATAAAGACCAAGTTATTAAGCATTGCGATGATGAATACAAAGCCGACTTATTGTTTATTGGTCATTTAGCTGGTATTAAAGGCGAAATGAGCAGTGAAGAAAATTTAGCGTTTTATCTAAAAATGCATGGTTTAGATGCAAGTAAAGCTGAAGCCACCTTAGATGAAGTGAATTTATTTGGTTTTGAAGATGCCATGGCATCAAATTTAAGTGCCGGCCAACATAGGCGTATAGCTTTAGCTCGTTTATGGCAAAGCCAAAATAAAATTTGGATTTTAGATGAACCTTTCACAGCTATCGATAAAGCGGGTGTTAAAAAACTTGAACAGCTAATGCTAAAACATACCCAAAATGGTGGTGCCGTAATTTTAACAACCCACCAAGATTTATCTCTCAACAGTAATGATTTTTCCAAAATCATTCTTGAACATCAGTTTTTTTAGGTATGACTATGCAACTTTCTTATCGTCGTGCCTTTAGCACCATATTAAAACGTGATTTAGTCATCGCTTTTCGCCACCGCGATGACATTTTAAACCCTATTCTATTTTTTATTATTGTGGTGTCGTTATTTCCCCTTGGTGTTGGCCCTGCAGCAAATACATTAATGAAAATTGCACCTGGCGTTATTTGGGTTGCCGCATTACTTTCAACACTATTGTCGCTTGAACGTTTATTCAAACATGACTATAACGATGGTTCATTAGAACAGCTGTTATTAATGCCCTGTCCTACATTTGTGTTAGTGCTCGCCAAGATCACCGCACATTGGCTAATTACTGGCTTACCTTTGATTATCATTGCACCATTTTTAGGTGTTTTACTTAATCTACATCAAGATAGTTATGTTGCCTTGATGTTAAGTTTATTACTCGGCACACCAGTATTGAGTTTGCTTGGCGCAATTGGTGTTGCGTTAACGGTAGGATTAAAAAAAGGCGGTGTATTATTAAGCTTATTAGTATTACCCCTTTATATACCAGTGTTAATATTTGCCACCGGTGCAATCGACGCAGCAAGTATGAACTTACCTTATAACGGTCATCTTGCTATAATAGCGGCGTTATTTTTTGGGTCATTAACCTTGGCCCCTTTTGCAGTAGGCTCAGCCTTAAAAGTGAGTACCAATTAGTATGTGGAAATGGTTACATCCTTACGCTAACCCTGAAGTATCTTATCATTTTACTGGTAAGTTAATTCCTTGGTTTGCCATTATCAGTGCAATTTTATTAACGGTTGGCCTAGGCATGGGCTTGCTTTATTCGCCTGCCGATTACCAGCAAGGCAATAGTGTTCGTATCTTTTACCTACACGTACCTGCCGCAATGTTATCTATGGGGTTATACCTAGGTATGGCTATCGCAGGTTTAACTGCATTAGTTTGGCAAATGAAATTAGCTGAATCATCAATCGCAGCCCTTGCACCTGTTGGCGCAACCTTTACTGCCATAGCATTATTAACCGGTGCCGCTTGGGGTAAACCTATGTGGGGAGCTTGGTGGGTTTGGGATGCACGACTTACCTCTGAACTTATTTTATTGTTTTTATATTTTGGCGTTATGGCTCTGCAAAATGCGTTCGAAGATAAAGCTCTTGCAGGTAAAGCTGCCAGCATTCTAGCTTTGGTAGGCGTAATTAATTTGCCAATTATTCATTACAGTGTTGAATGGTGGAATACTTTGCATCAAGGTGCCACGGTATCTAAATTTGAAAAACCGTCAATGTCGATTGATATGTTAAGACCGTTTCTTTTAAGCTTATTTGGGTTTGCATTTTTAGCGGGAACCTTAGTTTGTATGCGTTTTCGTGCAGAGATTATCGAACGTAACTCAATGCGCCCGTGGGTGAAAGCTTTAGCTAAGGAGCATAACTAATGGCCTTTGACTCTATCAATGAATTTTTCAACATGGGTGGCTACGGATTTTATGTGTGGTTATCTTATGGCTTTACCGCTTTATTATTAGTATTACTTACCATTAATAGTAAAGGTAAAGACAAGCGCATATTTAAACAAATTAATAAGCGCATAAAAAGAGAAGAAAAGTTAAAACAAGTTGCTAAGCGCAACGCAAGCGTAAAACAAAATGCGCAATCAGATCAAAAGGTAGTATAAGTATGAATCCTAGACGTAAAAAAAGACTCGCCATAGTTTCTTCAGTATTAATTGGTGCAGCCGCAGTTGCGGGCTTTTCTTTATATGCATTAAATGAAAACTTTGATTTATTCTTTACCCCAACAGAAGTTGTTAACGGTAAAGCTGATAGCGGTATTATGCCCGTTGTTGGTCAGCGTATCCGTGTTGGTGGCATGGTGGTTGTAGGTAGTGTAAAAAGAGATTCAGAGAGCTTAAAAGTTGCTTTTAAATTAAAAGATAGTGGTAGTGAAACTATTACCATTAAGTACGAGAAAATACTGCCGGATTTATTCCGTGAAGGCCAAGGTATTGTGGCGCAGGGTATCTTAACCAGCAATGATACTTTAGAAGCCAGTGAGGTATTAGCTAAGCATGATGAAGAATATATGCCAAAAGAAATAGCTGATGCTATGGGTAAAGAGCATAAAAAACCAACTTACTAAGTTCAACACCAAAGTTTTTGCTTTAATAGTTTAAATACCAGTGACTTAATTAAGTCGCTGGTTTTTTAATTAAAAACGTCCATTTTTTTTACACTTCTTATTTTTCATCTTATATTTCTTATATAAATCAATAACTAATACTTTGGCTTGAAATATGCTTTCCTTTACCTATACGAAGATCTAAAGGTAAAACATATGAAGATGCACACGCAGTTATTCTGCACATCTCTGGTTTGGATATCTTACTGCATTAGTAGCTGTGCTGTAGGGCAAGGTTTTACAACAGCACCAGAGATTAAACCAACGCAAAAAATTATGAATAATCTAGATGTTAATTCATCTCAACAAAACCTGCAGATTAAAGAACAATATATAGGTCGCTTATATATGCTAATACCTATCTATAGAGCTAAAACACTTTGGCGTTTGCCAATGAAATACCGCTCTACACAATTACAAAGAAAGAAAACGCGAGTCCGAATTTAACAAATTAGGATATCGTTTAGCTTAATATACTTATATATATTTAACTTTTTCTCATTTCCCTCTAAAGAAGTGTTGCAGCTTTGCAACACAACAACACTTTGAAAACACATTGATACAAGTCATAAAAAACACCAAATCCCCCCTAACCCATTATTTTAAAACAATTAAAACTGAAAATTACAAATGTAAATTATTTATAATAAATAATTTTAAATTTTGTATTTTTGAGTTTAAAGATCAAACCTTAAAAAAACAATTGAATAAAAACCATAAATAACAACAACATAAAAACAAGAGCAACAAAAAATTAACAGGCCTTGCGCAACTGTTACAACCTATTCTTTTGATAACACTTTAACCATAAGATGTATCCAAGTCGTAACGAGCAGTAAAAATAATAGCTCACAAACTTTCCCAGGAACTAATTATGTTTAATAAGAATTCAATCGTTAAAGCAATGATGTTAAGCGCAACGGCAGCGGCATCTTTCGTATCAGTTAATGTAAATGCACAAGAAGCTGAAGTAGCAGAAGTAGAACGTATCGAAGTTACGGGTTCTCGTATTAACCGTACCGATATGGAAACTGCATCACCAGTAACAGTTATCTCAGCAGATACTATCGCAAAAAGTGGTTACACATCAGTTCAAGAAATTTTAGCAACACAACCGACAGCTGCGGGTATGAGCTTAGGTGCTTCATCAAACAATGGTTCTGGCGGTTCAGCTACCGTTAACTTACGTGGTATGGGTGTGCAAAGAACACTAGTATTATTAAATGGTCGCCGCATGGTTGCTTCAGGTACTGGTGCTGACTCTTCAGTGGATTTAAACACTATCCCTGTTGCAATGATCAAATCAATTGAAATCTTAAAAGACGGCGCTTCAGCTGTTTACGGTTCAGATGCTATCGCTGGTGTTGTTAACATCATCACTAAGAAAGACTATGAAGGTACAGAAATTAACGCTGAATTAAGCTCTACTGATAAAGGTGATGGCGAGTCAGGCGGTTTTAGTATTTTACACGGCCGTGAATTAGCCGGTGGTAACTTAGTTGTTGGTGTTCAATACTCAGAGCGTGGCGATGTTATTCAATCAGATCGTGATTTCGTACCACCAGGACAATCATCATTTGTACCTGAAGGCTCTTTAGGTGGACTAACGCCTATCGGTGGTGGTGATTTTGAACCTCGTAGCACAAGTTACGATTACACAACATCAAGCTATGCACAAACGCCGAATGAATTATTCAGCTTATTCTCAAGCTACAACAAAGAAGTTGTGGAAGAAGTAGAACTAAGTGTTGAAGCTATGTACACACGTCGCGATTCAGACCAACAAATGGCACCTCAACCTGCCAATTTGGATTTAGAAACAGCAAACCTTGACCAAAAATATATCGACAATGTTCAAAGTGTATACGATAAGTTCAATGCCGAGATTGAAGATCCAGATGATTGGTATGTTATTGGAGACGAGTTAAACTACCGTCGTCGTATGACTGATGCAGGCCCTCGTATCTACTCACAAGAAACGGACACTTACCGTTTATCTGTTGCTTTAGACGGTTACTTAGATAATGGTGATTCATGGACCGCATCTGCAACTTACGGCCGTAACGACTCTAAAGACAGCGTAGATAACTCAATCCATGCAGAGAACATGACACAAAGTATCTATAACCCACTTTACCAAGAACAGTGGTTCTCTGGTACACCAATGGATAAAGACTTTTTAGTATCTGAAGGCATTGTTTATACAGAAAACAACGAAGGCGGTAACGAGCAACTTACTCTTGCTGCTGGTTACTCAGGCATGACAGATTACGACCTTGGTTACGCATTTGGTGTTGAACACCGTAAAGAAGAAGGTCACTACACACCAGATCAAGTTACTCAAGATGGTGAAAGTACAGCTGCACAACAAGACCCTACTGATGGTGATTACACAGTAAACTCTATCTACGTTGAAGTTTCACTGCCAGTAACAGATAAGTTATCAGTTGAAAGTGCGGTACGTTACGATGATTACGATACATTTGGTGGTGCTACAACGTGGAAGTTAGGTGCTACTTATACCTTAACTGATACATTTATGATCCGCTCTGTAGCGGCAACCGGTTTCCGTGCGCCAAGCGTAAGTGAATTATACGCGGGTAACTCAGGTTCATTTGATTACTTAGATGATCCATGGGGCAAAGCACCAGATGATCAAATTAAAGTTAATTACACGGGTGATGAAGATTTACAGCCAGAAGAAAGTGAATCATTTACCTTAGGTGCGGTTTGGGAAATTGAAGATGGCTTATCAACAACAGTAGATTACTGGGCGTTTGAAATTACCGATGCGATTAGCCGTGTAAATGTACAAGCTAAAATGGACGCTTGTGAAGCAGGTGACCTAGTAGCGTGTGACACTATTAACATCACTGATGGTGGTGATTTATCAAACATGACTTCTGCTTTGACTAACATTGGTAGTCAAGAAACATCTGGTATTGATTGGAACGTTTCATACAGCCATGACAATATCAGAGTTATGTTAGACACAACTTTACTTCTAAACTTTGAAGAAGATGGTATTGACTACACGGGTAAAATCGATGGTAATAACGGTGCATACTCAGAGTTGAAATCGACATTAACTGTTGGTGTTCAAGTTTCTGAAGACTTAAGCGTGCAATACACAGGTCAATTCATTCAAGGCATGTTCGACAAGTCTGGAGAAAGAACTGACAACGTGTTCTACCATAATGTATCAAGTAACTACTACTTAAACGATAACTGGTCTGTAAACGGCGGTATTAAAAACCTAATGGATACTGAACCAGAAGAAGTTTCAGGTGGTAACGACATGGGTACTGTACCAGGTACATATGATGTAGTTGGTCGTACATTCTTCTTAAGTACTTCTTACAAGTTCTAGTACTTAGCTGAAGTAATCATTAGTAAATAAGTAGAAATAAAAAGCGATGGCATTAGCCATCGCTTATTTTTAAAGGAGGTAGCAATAATGCCAATTATAACGTTAAGTAAATTAAGACAAGAAGAAAGTATGCGCTTCAATAATTCGCCATACATTTATGCTATTTCACTTTTTTTAATGATCTTTGGTTTAATTATTTGTGCTTGGAATATTATTGATTTGTTGTTTATCCCAATTATCGCTATTAGCTATTCTGTTGCTACAATAGCTTCTTTATTAACTACAATAGTACTTTTATTATTTTTAGATATGGGATTGAGTAAAGCATCATCTAAAAAATAATAAACTAATCACTTACTGTTTAACATCTTCCGCAGACAATAAGTAACCTTTACCCCAGATTGTTTTAATCTGAGTTTTTTCAACACCTTGGCTGATTAACTTATCACGAAGTCTAGATAAACGAACATCAACAGAACGTTCTGCGCCATCATACTCTCGACCCAATAACAGCTTATAAATATCATCTCTAGTTAAAACTTTACCAACATTAAACATCAATAAAGATAATAATTCGAACTCAAAAACACTTAATGATATTTCCTGGTCATTAACTTCACACTTTTGCTCACTCGGCGTTAAAGTAATTTCACCAACCGTTAATTTTTGACGAGTGTTGGTTGTGGTTTTATTTTTACTACGACGAACCAAAGCTTCTAAATGTACAGCGATCAACTGTGGGCTTGTTGGTTTAACCAAAAAGTCATCCGCGCCAACATTATAAGCGGCAATATGTTCAGCTTCACTGTCATGGGCAGTTAAAAATAAAATCGGCCCTTGGTAAGTAGAACGTAATTCATGACAAACTTTATAGCCATCTTTACCAGGTAAACCAATATCTAATATGATAACGTCCGGCTGAATTTTAATTTGATTACGTGCAGCTTGATCACCACGGTAAACTTGGTGAACGACATAAGCTGATTTTTCTAAGTAATTTTTCAGCAATTCTGATAAAACTTTATCATCTTCAACAATCATTATTGTTGAAAACTCTCTGTTACTACTGTTATCTTTTTTCATAGCAGTTGTGATGCCTAAAACCTTAAAATTTAATTAACAGTCTAAAAAACAGACTATTTTCCATATAAGCTGATAGTAAAGAAAAATGCCCTGTAATACTGTTTACATTTGTAACTAATCATCTAGTTTAATTTAACAGCAGATTCAGTTTAGTTTAAAAATTGAATTTAAGACTTATTACCCGTAGTTATTTACCCCTAAAAGTAAAAAAGGCACCTTAGGTGCCTTTAATATCATTAACGCTTACATAACTTTGATACTAATCGATTAAAACAACTCATCATCAATATTAAACAAATGTTCTGCACCACTTGCTGCTGCGGCCATTAATGATAAACGGCGCGGTAGTATGCGAGCAAAATAGAAACGAGCAGTTAATAATTTTGATTTATAAAACTCATCACTATCAGTTTTATCTAATGATGCTTTTGCCATTTGTGCCCACATGTAAGCAAGCGCTGTGTAGCCAAACACATGTAAATAATCGCATGCGGCAGAGCCAAGCTCTTCAGGATTTTTACTCGCTAAAGTTAATATAGTCGTAGTAAATTTATCTAAATCTTGTACGGCTTGCGTTAATGGTTCAATAAACTCCGCCATTTCAGCCGTTTGATTAGCACTGATAAATTCTGCGATTTCTTTAGCAAATAACTTTATGAATTCACCACGATTAGACGCAAGTTTACGACCGATTAAATCCATCGCTTGTACACCATTTGTGCCTTCATAAATTTGTGCAATACGAGCATCACGAACTAATTGCTCTTGTCCCCACTCACGAATATAGCCATGACCACCAAGAACTTGTTGACCTAAAACAGCACATTCTAAACCTATGTCAGTAAAAAATGCTTTTGCCAGAGGTGTCATTAATGCTGTTAATGCTGTGCCAGTTTCTTGCTCGTCGCCTTGACCATATGTACTTAAATCTAATTGCTTAGAGATATATAACGCAAGGGCGCGGTTTCCTTCATTTAATGACTTCATGGTTAATAACATACGACGTACATCACTATGCACCATAATTGAATCAGCTTCTTTATTTGGTGTTTTAGCGCCAGATAAAGCTCGACCTTGCAGTCTGTCTTTCGCATACTCTAAAGCGTTTTGATAAGAGCGAACGCCAGCAGATAATCCTTGGATACCCACACCTATACGTTCAAAATTCATCATAGTGAACATGCAGGCTAGGCCTTTATTAACTTCACCAACTAAATAGCCTTCGGCATCGTCAAAGTTCATTACACAGGTAGCAGAAGCGTGAATACCCATTTTGTGCTCTGTGCTACCACAGCTAACACCGTTGCGCTCACCTAGGCTGCCATCAGCATTTACTTTAAATTTTGGTACGATAAATAATGAAATACCACGAGATCCAGCTGGAGCGTCAGGTAATTTAGCCAAGACTAAATGAACAATATTTTCTGATAAGTCTTGCTCGCCACCAGTAATAAATATTTTGCCACCAGTAACCTTATAGCTACCGTTGTCATTAGGCACTGCTTTCGTACGAATAATGCCTAAATCTGTACCTGAATGTGCTTCAGTTAAACACATGGTACCAGCCCATTCACCACTGTACATTTTTGGTAAATAGGTTTCTTTTAACTCTTCGGTTGCATGCTTGGCAATTGATAATGCCGCGCCTGCAGTTAAACCTGGATAGAGAGAAAATGACATGTCAGCGCCACATATGATTTCTTCTTGTAGTGCAGTTAACATTTTTGGCATACCCATGCCGCCATAGTTAACATCGCCGCCTAAACCAACCCAGCCACCTTCTGCATAAGTAGTCCAAGCTTCTTTAAAGCCAGGAGGCGTAGTAACTTCACCATCATTCCAGCTAACACCAATTTCATCACCTTCACGCGAGATAGGGGCGAGCACTTGCTCACCTATTTTGGCACATTCTTGTAAGATTGCAGTGGCAGTTTCACGCTCTAAGTTTTCTGATAACTCGGGAGATTGTGCCCACAACTCTTCTGCTTTAAATACTTCATAAAGCAGAAAGTCCATATCTTTTAGGTTTACTTTGTAATCAGCCACTGCGGCCTCCGTGATAAATTTATCTAATTATGTATTGGGGGACATGTATACGAAACACATGATTTAAACCACCAATTAAAACACTTGTTTTAATAATGCTGTATTTATACCAGAGTGTAAAGGAAAAAGATTAGGTAAGCTGACATTTGCCTATTTTTCGTTAGACAAATGTCAGTATTTTTTATTGCTTTAAAGCTGTAATACCAGTTTTATTAAATAGGTATAGATTACACAGCTCGAGGTTGTTCTGTTCTTATTTCTGCAGGGCTAATAACGTATATATCATCAGCATAAAAGCTTTCACTACTCGCTTGTTTCCACCACTGACTCCAAGCACCAAGATCTTGAGTTTCATCGAGTAAACTGTTCTTAACCATACAGTTAACTAGACCTCCAGTGGACATAAGTAAGCCATAGGGTGTGCGACGCTTAAGCATATTTGCCGTTAACTTTGCAGGATCATCCAATCCCATACTGCCAACTAACTCATAAAAGCTTTCTAAGGTATTATGATGAAAGTTATGTACGCGATCACTTTTCTCACTAATATCTATCGCTTTACCACGCACAGGATCTTGAGTCGCAATACCTGTCGGGCACATGTTGGTATTACAATGCTTGGTTTGTATACAGCCAATTGCCATCATCATAGTTCTAGCGGCGTTAACGCTATCAGCACCAACTGCGATTTTGGATAATAAATCGAAGCTCGATGCAGTAATGCCTGAAGCGATGATCTTAATTTTATCACGCAAGCCAACGCCTACTAAAGCATTATCAATAATGCTAACACCTTCAAGACAGGTAACACCAAGGCGATTAGCAAACTCTATTGGCGCGGCACCTGTACCACCTTCAGCGCCATCGACAGTAATAAAGTCAGGTGTGATGCCAGTCTCTAACATAGCTTTACACAAGCCAAGGAATTCTACCGGGTTACCAAGACATAATTTAAACCCTACAGGCTTACCTTTACTTAAATCACGCAAGCGTTTAACAAAGTTTAGTAACGCTTTCGGCGTTGTGCACTCTGGATTTATCGCCGGTGATACACAGTCTCTATCTTTTCTAATATGACGAATAGCCGCTATTTCATCGGTAATTTTAGCTGCAGGTAAAACACCGCCATGTCCAGGTTTTGCTCCTTGTGATAGCTTTATTTCGATCATTTTTATTTGTGGATTATTAGCCATATCGCTAAAGGTATCTGGGTTAAAGTTACCGTCATCATCACGACAACCAAACAAACCTGAGCCAACTTGCCATACCAAGTCACCACCGTGTTTTAAGTGATACGGACTTACTCCGCCCTCTCCAGTATTGTGAGAGCAGCCAGCCTTTTTAGCCCCTAAATTAAGGGCTTCAATGGCATTAGAACTAAGAGCGCCAAAACTCATTGCTGAGATATTTAAATAAGATGCGGTATAAGGTTGTAAACAATCTGGCCCGCCAATGACAACCTTTTTTTCTACTTCAGATGCAGCTTTAGGACTCATTGAATGCATTAAACTGAGATAGTTATTTTCAATTAAATTTCGCTGCGTACCAAAGGCAACTGTATCTCTAACATTTTTTGCACGTTGATAAACTAGCGAACGTTGCTCACGATTAAATGGTCTTTCTTCGGTGTCATTGGCAATAAAGTATTGTTGAATTTCTACTCGGTATGATTCAAGGAAATAGCGAATATAGGCAACAACTGGGTATAAACGATTTAAAGTGTGCTTACTATGGAAAAGGTCGTAATAGCCGATTAAAGTAAAGGCAACAGTGAATACACCTAGGATCAGTCCAGCGGTTTCGTCACCATAAATATAGAGAGACACAGTTCCCAGGTTACCTATAGTGGCAATAAACCAGTAAATTTTTTGCATTATAGTCATATGTTTTCCAATTAATTAAAGCATATTAAATAGTTTAGATAATAAAAATAGAATTGCAAAATAACTTAGCTAAAGCAAGTTATTGATAGATATTAATTTTTAACTTGTTTTGCATTAATAAACGAGTGACTAAAAATGATGAAAAATGCAACAAATAGCTTATTGATTTTTACAGGAATAATGTTAAAAAAAACTGAAAGGAAGGTTTTAAAATATCTGACTAGCCGACTAATGAACTTGGCTATAAATTAACTTGGATATAAATTAAAAAGCACTAAATTATTGATATAATTTAGTGCTTTTTTATTCGCTAGAGCTTATCTAGTAAAGATTAAACTGAAGCTCTGTTATGCGGTACAGTCCAATCTTGCTTGTGCGTAATTGGCACAATACCGAATGGGTTAAACGATAAGTGACTTGCGTAATAATGACGTTTGATATGCGCTTCATTTACAGTTTTAGCAATGTTAGGCATTTGGTATAACTCTAACATGTAGTTGTAAATGTTCTCATATTGTTCAATCAATCGTAAGTTACAT
>JAQWHD010000056.1 GCA_029237915.1 Thalassotalea sp.
TCTCTAAGAGGTTTTAATCGACTAATAGGGTAGTCAAATTCAAACTCATCGGCCGCACTATGTAAAATAGAGATAAGTGGCACCAACATAATATTAATGCGCTTATTGCCTAATCGTCTTGAGCCATCTTCATTTGTTAGATCGCACAAGTTAGAACGAAATGTTTGTACGTCTTTTAAGGTAATGTCGTTAACGGTTTTATTACCAAACACTGGGAGTAAGTGTTTTTCAAGTATGCGCGTATTATCTTGATAGTAACTGTCTTTCCATTGATGCTTGTGGCGAGCAAGCCAATCTTCGCTGTATACATCAAAGTATGGTGTGACTAAATGCGGATGCTTCTCACGCTTTAATAGCGCAAACTTATCGCACTTTTGGCTGTGTGGAAAGAAACGACGATACTCAAATGTTTTTAAATCTATTTGCGCATTCATTTCTCTTGCCTGCTTTTTCGCATTTTTTAAGTTTGTCGGCGTCGCCTTTAAACCCGTTGTTTCGCGAAAGCGTTTGCCAAAGATACTAATGTCGAACTGGATGATGCCGTTAGGTCTAATACGAATATTAACCATGATGTTGCCTCCATTGTTTCCTGATTCGTTAAGTGCATCATTAGTGTCTAATAGATTTTGTGGGTGACAAATGAGAGGGGATTTTGAGGCGTTTTACTGATGGAGATTTTGGTGATTTGTTGTGATTTGTTGTGGTTTATTGAGGTTTACTGTTATCCATAAATCAACATGCTAAAGGCTTATCGGTAAAAAAGAACAAAATTATATATACGTATCAAAAAGAGTATTTTGATAGCTGAGGCAGTATGTGACCGTAATAAATAAACACAAAAAAACCGACGTGGTAGGTCGGTTTAATTGCAGCGCACATATCTTAAGCAACTTAATCATAATCGTAAATGCCTTAAAACTCACGGTATATACTAATGATGATTTTTTTTTTGGCATTTTTGACCTCGTTCATAGTAGTAATAATATATCTAACCAAGCACCCAATAAAGCGATACCGTTACAGATAAGAACCATTGATTAATATTGGTGTAAATAAAGCCTTTAATATAAAAAAGTTATAATTTTCATATTCTTATACTATTCATTTTGCTGCTTTGATGATGTCGAGCGTTTCGGCGTAGCAGCTCTTACAAAATTTAATGAAATTGTTCAGCTCATCACCCTCATAGAATAGCTCGCTCTTGGCGCTTGGGGCGTCAAATTTAGCGCTATATGTAGATAGGATTGTTATGTATTCAAAGCGTCTGCTTGCAGGAATGACTATCGGTACAAATCTAGACCTAAGTAGGCCAAGGTTTCCTACTAACCGAGCTATCCTGCCGTTTCCATCCCAAAATGGATGAACTTGACCTATGACGATATGCACTTTAGCAAACACCTCTATTGCCTCGTCCATCGTGGTAGGTTTTTGAGTCTGGAAAAATTCAACTAGCCTGCTCATAAGCTTTGGTACTTCAAACGGTGTTGAGTAGGCGTGATATTTCTTGTCATTATTATCAAGCAGTAAATAGGTGCCATTGGGCATCGACTTAAAATCACCTTGTGGCTTTTCTATGTCGAATACGATTTCTGTTTGTACGGCTGAATGAAGCTTCTTTAGGTTGTCTATTGTAAGTCCATCGTTCAGCATTGTGTAAAGTAGGTCGATTGCTGCAGCGTGGCCAACAACTTCTTTATGATCTTTTAATGGCTTGCCAGATATTGTTAAGCCTTCGTTCAGTACAAATTCTGTTTCACCTAAGGTTAGAGTGTTGCCTTCTAAGGCTGTAGAGTTATGAGTCCAAGATGTTTTGAGCATATTCATAACCTCTTGTTTTTTAGATTCAGGTAAATCTTTAATTAAGTCGAATGTAGGTTGTTCTGATGGTGTAGAGCAAGCTGAATACTTTCTGCCTTTCTTTTCCCCAGTGATGATTATGTCGCCTTGCTTGGCGGCTTGATTGAGCCATCGCTGTACTGTTCGATTGTCGACGCCAAACTGTGTTGCCTCTTTGATTTGGGTAATTGTGAGTGGTGTTTGAGCTTTTTGGATGCAGTTTAAAACGAGTTCTTTTTCATTTTTAGCGTGTCGCATAAATCACCTATAACCGACAAAAATAATGATTAACGGCATTGTCGCATAAAAACAAATAAACGACAATGCGAAAGATAACCGACATTATCGTTGTTTTAACTTTGCTGTTAGGCTTCTAAGTGCTTCTCAATAGCTATCGGAATAATTTAGGGAAAATGCCTCTAACTAGGCCTCCAATAAAACTACCGTTACAGGTGTTTTTTACTTGTCCGTTGTAGGTGGTGAAGATTTGTGCCAGTCAAACTGGTTTTATAACCAGTTTAACATCAATCTGTATGACTTCTCATTGTGATACTTTCGCTGTGTTTTTCGGTGGCTTCTATAAAGCTTACAAACCGAAAGACGATCTCATTTTCATTTAAAAATGATTGCTTGCGGTTGCTTAGTGCAATATGATGCGTTTTACCCATTCACGTATTCCTTATTTTTCATGTTTACGTCGACTAAAAAACTCTTTATCTCGAAAGGCAATCTCACTAAGCGCTTTTTTAAATATTGCTGGTTCTGATACATGTTTTATAATCGCAATAAATCGGCGTTTAAGGTTGCTTGGCTGTGCCTTAGCATATCCTGCATTTATGGCGTAGCGTTTGATTAATAAGAAAAACAACACATCGTCTATAACTACGTCTTTATCTTCGGTAAAAGCAACGCATTGATTTTTATGTTTTTTGAGCCAACCATTAATAATACGTATTGGAATAGTCGAGCTGAACATACTAATTAATAGCGACCGTTACCTGTGTGTTTGACACAAACAACGGTAAGGTCAATCAGCATATCTATTTCCATATTGGAAAAGTGCGAAAGGTCGAGTAGGTTATGCTCAGACTCGATATAGCCTTGAATCACGTTAGAAACATTTGTTTGCTACGTACTCTCTATCGCGTGGTTCGGTATTTTACGTTCTTTGTACGGTTTCATGGTGCATCCTTTTTTTAATGACTTATAGGTATATACAGGTATCAAAAAAAATATTTGCGAATTATAAATTCACACTGTATGGTTTGGGGAGGTGATCCAGTAAGGCAGTATTTTTATTAAGGAGGGTGGTGTGAGTTGTGTTGCGTGCAGTTATTTAAAAAAAGACAAATTTAATCTTTTAGGGGCTGTGTTTAAAACGATTGGCGGCTTACCAAGTAAGCCCGATAATCAAGTGATGGAAAATAATGCAAATATGTTGGTCGCTTTTTTAAAAAGTGCTGATGTTAGTTTGCCGTCAAAAAAAGAATCGTTTATCCCTGATTATCGCTTTTTATTCAAATACTTGGGGCGTGAAAAAGAAATCGTTGGTAAATCTAATTCTACACAGTCGCGGAATTTTAATGCGGTACTTAACTTGTCTGTTAGTGTTTTTGGTGCAGAGGTTTGTAAGTGCCGGAGACTACAATATCTGGAAAATGATGGAAAAACAGAAATTAAAGCGAAAATTGAGTCATTATTTGATCAACATAAAATAGAAGGCTTAACCTATTCTTTCAATTTTCAAGTTGATTCAAAAAAACTGACGCGAAAATATCAGGTTAGTTTACACATAAATGGAAAGACGATGAGAGCCATCACAGAAAGTTATGAAAAAGGCTTTCTAAAAAAACTCGAAAAGTTTTTAAGTCAAAGTCAAAAGCAAAACTTTGATATAGAACCGTTAAATTCAGAAGCTAAACGAAGCCAATTTCTTGAGGAAGTAGAGCGTTTTATCGGCTTGAAATTTAGCGATAAAAAATACGTTTCAAATATCGAATTATTGCACGCTGGTAAATTTAAAGAATGCGATCAAGAGCATTTTAGAAAAAAATTCAGACAGAAAGAACTTTATGAGTTGGTGATTACCATGGCAGGCTTTTTACCTCTCAAAACTAACTTAAAAGATTTGAAACGTACAAAAAGTACAATGTTATCATCGTTTTACCCCAAAGAATTTCATCAATATCGAAAGCTTTTTCGATCCGAAGCTGAAATTTATACCGGCAAAATATTAAATATTGATTTTTCAACCGTTATTAGTTCTGGAAAACCCAGAGATGGGCTCACGTTTAACCATGACGGCTATTCTAAAACGTATAAATACGTTCACCATTTGCCCGCAGGTAAGCCTGTTTGGCGATTGCCTGATGAATATAGAGGTATCGATATAACGAAAGACTATACTATTTTTTATATTTATGAGTTGAATATTGTTATTAAAAAGAAAACGTATACATTAAATAAATTTGGTGTGACGTCAGTAAAAACAGGTGAACAGAGCAGTGAGTCAAGAATTTTGGCGGCAATTAAAAAACGCGAATATGATTATTCAAAATCTCATTTATCAAATTTTACCCTAGAAAATTCAAATATCATCTGTCGATTAAAAAGAATATCAACACTTGATGAAAAAAATAATGCCGCAATTTTGTTGTTTGAGAAGAAACTCAGTTATCCCAATAGCCCTATTTTTGATCGTTTAATTAGACACCATCATATGTATAGACACTTTAAAACGAACCCACTCGAATATTTTATTGAAAACAGCGACAGCATTAGGTCGTGTTATAACGAGATAGAAATTGACGCAAATAAACATGGTATCAAGCTGATAGAGGTAGACCAAACCTGGCACGCAAATATCGATAAATAACGGAAAACCAATTTAATTTATTTGCTGAAATGGCTTCATGATTATGCGAAGAACTGCGTGCATAGAGTGATAGAAATGTTGCACGTGTGCAACTGGTTATCTTTGATAAGCAAATGAGGTGTAGCTAGAGTCGCGCATTAAAAATTCGATTTACCCTTGTTGTCAAAAATAACGTTTTTAAAGGACTATACCACCAAAATCGAAGTGGAACCGGGTATTTGCATAGACGCCGATAGGACGTTTTGAACATCACCATGAGCAAGATTTTGGCGTAACAACGGCGTAAATTTTAAAATAAATTTAGAACTATGACAGTAGATACGGCTTCAGTTGCGAGTCATCTGACATCAAGCGCATAAATTACTAAGTTTGGTAACTTCTTAAGTCAAACTAAACTTGATGAATTGCAACAACTTTGGAATGTGTTAAAAGGTGAAATGAGCTTAGTAGACCCTCGTCCTAATTTGTTTAACCAAACTGAGCTAATTGAATCGCGAGATGCTCGCGGTGTTTATAATGTTCGCCCTGGTATTGCAGGACTTGTACAAGTAAATGAAATTGATATGTCCCCTCCGCGCTTTTGGCTCAAACCGATGAGAAGATGATCTCACGTTAACGCTGGGGGATTATTTTAAATATATTATTCAAACCGTCACGGGCAAAAGAAGTGGCGATAGGGGGATAAAAGATTAACTTCTATTAATTAAAGAAAACTCAGCAACTTTGTTGAGTTTTTTTGTTTATAGGAGATTGGTTTTATTTGATTCAAACAGAACAACACTTGCCAAATCTTTGGTTGTTGGTTTGTGCTAGTACATTAAATGAACGGCTTCTAATTTAAACATAAAGTATGCCGTAAATAGAGTAAGAGTAGAAATTTTAGATATTCAGTTGTGTACCATTTGTGCATTGTCGAAGCCAATACCGCTTTGACATTATATTTTTTAATGGTTAATAAAAGATGTTTTTAGGAGCGTATTTTGTTAAAATACTGTCGTATTAATTGCTTTCACTCCCAAATGGGGTTATAAGTGATATTAGTTTGCCCTAATTTAAACTCATGTTATTAAAAATTTATTAGACTTTATATGAACTCATTAAACAGATCTGTAAAAACATTAAAAGCGAGCACATCCGTCGTCGCTTGTTTTTCTGTATCTGAATTTAAAGAGGTTGTAGTGTGTAAATTTACTAAACGATCAATTAGAACGCATTATTTAGTTTATCAAAAGTCTTTATTAGAAAACAGGCGGCTGAATGAGCGGATACCTATGATGGTTGAAGCAGCTCGAATTGGAGATGAATTTAAATTTAGCTCTGATGATAGTTACGTTTTATCACCAACGGTACTTCGTTCAATTAAGCAAGCCATCTCAAAAGACTCATTAGTTTATTCTCAACAGGCTATTGCAATTGCATAATTAAGCACCATATATTCTTATTATAAGAGCAATATATGTGAATGTTTATGCCTCCAGAGTTGATCCACTCAAATTATCGTAAAAATTTAGATGAACCCCCTACAGGTGCTTCCGACGAGATCAAATCATCAAGTTTTTATCTAGCACCATCTGGCCACTTATACCAATTACATCACCGCCTGATCACAGGCTCTTCTCTAGATGGCTGTGTAGAAGTATTTGAGATGGTACTGTTTTCTGGAAATGAGGCTTACCTAGTCGACCATATGCTTCCATCTCTGGAAGGTAAAAGTAAAGAAGACGCAATCCAATCACTTTTAGACTTCCAAATGCACGAAAAATCGACCAATTGTATTGCTCGTGTTGCTTATAGCAAAACCAATGTTGCCACGGTTAATAAAAGCTTATTGGGAGCACAAATCAAGGGGGCTTTTGTCGATGATGAATACTCTGGTGACGGTATTGCTTCGTTTATTTATGATTGGTTATTAGATAGCTTTGGCTGTGTGATAAGTGATAATCAGCAAACGCAAGAAGGCGCTGGTTTATGGGCTTACAAGTTTTCAACTAAATATGACGACCTGCATGTTTACGATCAAACAAGTAAACAATATTATGGTGCGCTAACGAGTAATTTATTGAAGCAAACGGGCGAAAGCGTATGGAGCACGAACACATTAACAGCTGTTGATGTCGCCGAAGAAGATTATTCTGTGAGCTTTGAAGATTGTCATAATAAAACAGTGTTATTTTTTATTCCTTAAAATTTACAACAGCGTATTCTTGACATATAGTTATGGAGTTGAGGATATGTACGTTAATACGTATTTAAAAGAACACCATTAAAGCTCGCCTTCCAAGCGAGCTTTTTTGTGCTTGCTATTTACGTATTACAGCACCAGAAAATAACGTTACCTCAAATTAAAACGAAAATTATTGGAAGAACTATAAAACTTAATTTAGCCTAATCGAGCTAATAAACTTAATTTAGCCATTTTAGGCTAAATTATTTGTGACGTTTGTAATGGCCTTAGCTAGGGCGTCACCATAACGCTTTAAAGTGGGGAATTTCTTTTATGTGACGATTAAAGAATTTCAATATTTTCTTAAACGTTTTTAATGTGTTAAAGGACGATGTGTGCGGTTCTATTAGGCCAGAATAATACTTACTGAAATAAGTAACTCATGCTCCATCTATTTATTGGCTCTGTTTTAATCGACTACTTGAATGTATAACGCGTTAAATCTTTATTTCACCTTTTATGGTGAAATTGCTTGGTAATTCATTCCTATTCACTATGTATTGTTGTTATTTGTATTGCGATCACTGTGAATTGAGAATATCACCTTAAATTCATTTGATTTCTCCTTGTATGGTGAATGTAAGCGATAATATAGTCATTCACACCTTTTTTAATCATTGTATATTTGTTTAACCTTAATCGGCTGGCGGAAAGGTGTTGAATTTAGTGTTTGTAATAGTGTAAATAAGCACGTTAGTGACATCAATTACTACACAATAATGTGTTTATTCATTATTACGTAGTTTGACTAATAGTGCTTATTTACACTATAATGTCAACAATTGCCCGCAATAATGGAAATTAACATCATTATGGAAACTGAAAGAAAAAGTAACGCAGCTATCTTGGAAATGATAGGGCAGCGGTTCTTGCAAGCTCGACTCAATGAAGGCTTGGAGCAGCAGGAATTAGCTGACAAGGCTGGCGTTAATGTTTCAACTGTTCAGAGCTTAGAGAGAGGAAAACGTAGTGTTGGCTTGTTGAAAGTGTTGGCTGTTATGCGTGTTTTAGGTAAGTTAAATGAAATTAATAACTTTATGCCTGAGCCGCCAATAAAGTCATCTTCTTTGCTTACTTCAAGAAATGAAAAGCGTAAGCGCGTTGCAAAATCTAAAAACAAGTCAGAGCAGGGCACCGGCTTTGAGTGGAACCAAACAATCCAAGAATTACATATAAATAAGGATAAATAGTGGCTGAAGTAATCGAAAAGGCAGATGTGTATCTATGGGGAACATTAATTGGTTCGGTGATATGGAACAAGGGCTTAGGTTACTTTGAGTATTCAAAGCATTTTCAACGCTCTGGTATTGAATTGTCGCCAATTAAAATGCCTTTAAGTGGGAAGTCGTATTCGTTTGGTGATTTATCAGAAGATACCTTTAAAGGTTTACCAGGAATGCTGGCGGATAGTTTGCCTGACAAGTTTGGTAATCGTCTGATCGATCAATGGTTAGAGCGTAATTTTCGTGAACCAAAATCCTTCAGCCCAATAGAACGCCTTTGCTATATCGGTTCTCGTGGTATGGGTGGTTTAGAGTTTAGACCTACTGTTGGTGATATTAAAGACAGTGTATCGGAAGTTCAGTTAAGCGACCTGGTGGACTTAGCCAATAAAGCGTTACAGGAAAAGAATGAGTTAAATGCTACTTTTGATGATGATAGTCAAAATGCGCGTCGAGATACTGTTGAGCAAATTATATTAGTTGGCACATCGGCTGGTGGTGCGCGAGCAAAAGCGGTAATCGCGTGGAATAAAGAAACCAATGTAATTAAGACAGGGCAAGCACCAGCAGGTGAAGGGTTTGATTACTATTTGCTTAAGTTCGATGGTGTGGATGGTAATAAAGATAAGGAGTTGCTTTCAGATCCAAAAGGTTTTGGTTTGCTTGAGTATGCTTATTACTTGATGGCCTTAGATGCTGGTGTTGAAATGAATGAGTGTCGTTTATTTGAAGAAAATTGCCGCTCTCATTTTATGACAAAGCGATTTGATAGGCTTAACGGTGGTGACAAAACTCATATGCAATCCTTGTGTGGTATGGCTCATTATGATTTCAATGTTTCTGGTGGCTACTCATATGAGCAAGCCATTGGTGTGATGCGCCAGCTTGGTTTGTCGGCCAAAGAAATTGAGCAGTTCTTTATTCGCATGGTTTTTAACGTAGTATCAGTGAACCAAGATGATCACACCAAGAACATTTCGTTTTTAATGGATCAGTCTGGAATTTGGAAGTTATCGCCAGCTTATGACATCACGTATAGTAATGGTACGGGGTGGACTAGTAAGCACCAAATGACTATTAATGGTAACGCTCGTGATATTCAGTTTGATGATTTACTTGCTGTTGCGCGCTTTGCGGACATTAGCAATGCGAAGGCTAAGAAGATGATCGCGAAAGTTGTGTCAGTGGTTTCTAATTGGTCGCAATACGCCGAAGAGTCTGGTTTAGTTGCTTTTGGTGATATGGATGCGCTGGTGGCTGAAGTGGGTAAGGCTCATCGTTTATATTTAGGTGAAAGTTTGTAGTTTTTTAATTGTTATATCTTGGTTAGATAAAAGTTTGTTTACTATCTTATTAGATAAATTTGGTGGTAAGTTAAGCTCCACCTTTATTCCCAATTGCTCTAATAATTTGAATACTCGACCAATTTCAACAGTTTCTTTACCATTTTCAAACTGACTGACAAATGTTAACCCGTTACCAGAAAGCAGACCTGCGGTTTCTTGAACAATAGCCTGACTTTGGCGTACTTGTTTTACTATTGCACCTAATTGCTTAACTGTTTGTATTTTGACAATCATTTCCATTTTATGCGAACACATAAATAGTAGTATAGAAAGTGATAATTGGAAGTGAATTTATATGAACGCATAAAATATGGTTCTGAGCGTTAGGTTTTTTTGTTAATTTATGTGTTCGCATAAATTTATTGGTAAGGACATTTTAAGCAGTTTTACCCGATAGGCGTACGCTACTGTGAATCAGTTTTAAATTGCCGTTAAATCAAAAATTCCACAGTGTGGAATTATAGAGCTGGTAGAAAAATTTTCTCGAAGCACATCTGTAGGCGACAAATAGCGTACAAAGTAGGGCACTAATTTTAGGCATAACCTTTATATATGTGATGTTTTTTTGTTGTGGAAAATATTGGCAATATTTTTAAAACTTTTTTTTATGTCATTTTGATATGCACATAGCCTTCATACGAATCTATGTGATTTTTAGAACATTTTCCTTGTATTATATGGAGAACTTAATAACAACTAGACGAAATAGCAGTTTCGTCTAGTTAGCATCTAGCACCTATTAAGCAAACAACTATTTTTAAAAATCGGGTGTTTATTTTTCAATTTACAGTTCTAGTTGAGTGCACGCTTCAATGAAATATTGAAGCGTTATATTTTTAATTTTTCTCTTAGACCTGCTGGTGCCAAATATATAATCGCTTTGTTCTTTTTACTTTTTGTTGCTACGAGTAGATCTGCTTCAACTAGGCCATTTAAGTAGGATCTTGCTGTATTTTCATTTATATCAAGTTCCATAGCAACTTGCTTGGAAATAAACATTCTTCCGGGTTGTTTTACCGCTTCTTTTAATAGCTCTAATTGTCCTCTTTTCAGGTTTTTTGAAACTGGGCTTTTATCTATCCATTCCATAAATTGATAGAATTCACTTTTCTTGGCTTCAATGTGGTCATTAAGCGAGTTAACCGCTTTTGAGACGATATCAACTTGGTGATAAATAAAATAGGTCAAGTCATATTCATCCGTTTCCGTATAGATAAAAGCGGTATCATAATCACTTCTTTTTTCTTGAATTAATTTACTAATGGATACGTACTCGAATAACCAATATCCTGAACTTAACATAAACCAATAAAAAAGGGCTCTTGCCGTTCTGCCGTTTCCATCGCCAAAAGGATGTATAAAGCCAATCATAAAATGTAATATAATAGCCTTCACTAATGGGTGAATAAATGTATCGGTATTTTGCCCATCATGATTTGTATTTGCAAAATCACATAATGAATTCAATCTTTCTTTTAAAGACGTGAAACAAGGGGGATTATGAGCCAATTCATTGTATAAGTTTGATACAGTAATGTTATTGTCTTCCCGCAAAGCCCCTGGAACAGCATCATTGTCAATAGCCGCAAACGTTGCTATTTCATGGAGCTCTAATATCAATTCGATACTTAGAGTTTCATCCTTTCTTTCTAATGCTTTTTTCATTAAGAGATAATTATTGAAAATCATTTGCTCTGATTTATCGATAGGTTTCCTCTTTGTTTCTAGCATTTCTTTGGCTACTTTTCGTGTTGTGGATGCACCTTCAAGTTGCGATGAAGTAATAGCTTCTTCCATCATTAAACTTTTAACTAAATATCTATCTTTTTCTTTAGTTGAAATGAAAGAACCATCGCCAATAGCGTGACCACCACCACATAATTTATCTATGTGATGTAATTGAGCGTGTAAAGAATCCGGAATACAAAAATTAAAAAATGAATCTTTTTCTGCTTTCAAAGGGATTTTTTTAGCGATTGTTTTTCTTGAAAGTTTTGTTGCGATCCATGCCGCTTGCTCAGAGACTCCTTTTGGTATCCGCCAGATAAACTTATCCCAGTGAAGATATTTACCTTCTGCGTCCGTGGGGGTGAATTTACCTAGTAAGGGAATAAACTCTTCATGAGAAGTATTCTTCAATAAATCTTCGAAAGGCTTTGGTGTTCTAATTCTTGCCATGATAAAACCGTAAACTTAATTTTAATAAATTAAGTTTACATGTTATTTGAAATAGTTCAACGTAAAAATAGAATTTTAAGTTTAGGGTGATTAATTACGATAAATAAAACCGTATTCTACTAACCTTTGAAACGCTGGTTTTATTCATACATTATTCAAGTAAACGAGAATGACATGTTTTAATGTCATTCTCGACTATATGGCATAATTTAAATAAGTGGACACCTTGGTTGATGTGTTTCTAGGTTAGCTTTGATGTGAAAA
Source organism: Thalassotalea sp. (assembly GCA_029237915.1). Classification (GTDB taxonomy): domain Bacteria; phylum Pseudomonadota; class Gammaproteobacteria; order Enterobacterales; family Alteromonadaceae; genus Thalassotalea_A. The sequence continues at coordinate 11,947 of JAQWHD010000056.1, forward strand.
GAACAGTCTTATTTCGTTAACTAAACTTTTTTAGAATAGCTACTTTACCTCTTGTTGTAACAAGCGTTAAGCTAAACCTATGAATAACAAAATACCGTTCGCCCTTAAAAATAACCTGATGGTCGATGTTGAGGATGTCGACTCGGGTAAATCATGCGGTTGTATATGTCCCTCTTGTAAGGAGGCATTGCAAGCTCGAAAAGGTGAAGTAAAAGCGTACCACTTTGCACATTTACCTGGTTCAAAAACTGAATGTGAATATGCGCCTGAGATCGCCGTTTTCCTTATGGCTAAACAGATCTTAAAAGAAGAAAAACAAATTGCATTACCGGGTTTAACCATCCGAGCAATGGAGGCAGATAAAGCTAGAAAGGTGTATAGAGAACAAGTTCAGGTATGCCAAAGTACTGGAGTAACATTTGATTTGGTTGAAATAGCCGGTGAAAAAGACACGGTAACACCTGATGTTCATTGTATAAAAAAAGATAAATCGATTTACGTTGAAATAAGCGTTCAACACTTAATATCAAAATCTAAGGTAGATTTGGCTCGGGATAATGAATGGCCATTGGTTGAAATTAATTTAACTGATTTTTTTAAGCGCAATACATTCTCTAAAAGGGGGCTTAAAGAGCTTGTTATAAGTGACTTTAGTAATAAGCAGTGGATACATCACCCTAGTTACCAAGCAACAATGACAACATTAAAAGAACAGCTTACCAAGGCTGTTAAGATGAGCAATGAAGCTATTGAACATGAACGACAGAAAGAACACGTGCGCGTTCTTGAACTTGAAAAGCAATTGAATGCTAATAGAGAAAAAACCAAAAAGCAGAATGTATCGATACCTTTGGGAAATTCTAACCATCAAAAGCAAATGCCAAAACCAAAGCCAAAACATAGAAATAACAGCAAACCTAAAAATATGCGCTACTTAGTGTGCGATTTTTGTCGTTATTTAGTTGAGGTTCCTAAATCAGAAGACATTGATTATTTTACTTGTCCACAATGTAACAGGGAAATATCTCAACGGATTATTAATTTAGGTCGAAGTTAATCGCTTTTTATTTTTGTAATAGGGTAGTTTAGTGTTTTATTCGTATGACTTAACGAAACAAGATAGGTTAAAATTAACAATATGATAGGGTTACATTAATATTTGTAGCGTCAATTAGAGCTTATTAGTAAATGAACAAACGAAACGAACCATGCCCATGCGGTAGTGGCAAAAAATACAAGAAGTGCTGTTATTTATCCGATTCTGCTAAACCTGCGGGCGCAATGGCATCTCAGGTTAATGATGAGTTATCGGAGTTTCTCGAAGATCGAGATTTTGATGATCTAAAGCAAGTGCAAAGCGCCGCCGATGCGTTTATGCTGCATCGCAACAATAAGCCTATTGATGACTTTCATGGCTTAAGCGCCACGCAAATGCAATGTTTGCTAGATGAACCTTTTGCAACAGGTGTACTAAATTTACGCTTTAGTGAGGTCGATAATATAGCTTCTTGTAAAGTGATGATACTCGCGCGTTACATACTTAATGGCATTGGTGATGGCATCAAGGCCACCGCAAAAGGCAATTTACCAAAAAGTTTAGTATTAGAGGCACTAACCGAGCATGATAAATACTTTGAACGCCCTTGGTCTTTGAATCGAGTAAATAAAGAAGAAGATTTTTTTGATTTACACGTGGCACGTTTGTTATTGACATTGCTTAAAATTATTCGAATTTTTAAAGGCAAATGGATAATAACCGCGCATGGCAAAACACTTATTAAGGCAAATGGCTCAATAGAGAATCGCGAATTTACTAATCTGCTATATCAATTGATGCTTGAATGTTTTTGCAAACAATATAACTGGGCGTATCGAAGCTACGATGAACAATACAGCTTTATCCAACAAAGCGTTGGTTTTAGCCTCTATCTATTGCAAAAATATGGCAATGTAGAGCGATTAGGTACTTGGTATGCAAATGAGTTTATAAATGCCTTCCCTGATTTATTACTTGAGATAAATGAAAGTTATTTTACGCCAGAGCAAGCGTTAACTAATTGCTATAGCCATTGGTTATTTAAAAACTTTGGTGAGTATTTTGGTCTATTAAGTGTCAAAGGCGGTGGCATTGGTAATCGAGACACGTTAACGGTTAAGGCTACTCCATTGTTTTGGCAAATATTTACGCCTAATATGGATGGAGTTGTTCGATCTCAGCTTTGAGTCGCTTAGCTCAATACTATTTTAGTTAGTGCCGCTTTTGTTAGAACCACGGGTCATCGTTAGCCCCCGTTATATTACTTTGATGGTTAATATCATCAGAGATGATAGTAAATGATAAACCAAGAAACTCTAACACTTTCAAAATATTAGCAAAGCTTACATTAGTGTCGCCTTTTTCTATTTTGATCAGCGTTGGTTTTGAAATAGAAAGAGCTTTTGAAACATCGACGAGGGAAAGTTTCATTGCTGTGCGTTTAGCCATAATCTCTTGTGCAAGTAGCTTTGACGAAAAACGCTCGCTTAGATCAGGCATATTAGTAGCCTTCACGGCTCGTCCTAATGACTGTTTTCCTGTTCTTTTATTCATATAAGTCAATTTAAGTTTACTTTAAAGCCTAATTTAGCCTCTCTGAAGCTAAAGGTTAACTTTGTTTTACCTTTAGGTGGTTCTGTTAGTATACACGTCTAAAAGTTAATTATAGTTTACTTATAGGTTTTGTTTGTTGATTATATGAGTGGCATTCGCACAACTTAATCAGGTATACAAAATGCAACCTATAAGGTAACTAAATGTGTACTTGTTGTTGATTTTACCCAAATGAGTCGGATCGTGTTGAATGTGTCAACGGTAACGTAAAACTGCCCCTCCTTATTGCTTTTAGTTTGAGAAAATTTGTTTATCTCATACCACCATTTGTTTACCTATTCTACATTCCACCATTTTTATATTAAGTAATTCACCTTTTTTTGCGCTTTTTAAATTAAGTTTTTCGTTTTTTGTCTTTTTATATTGAATAATTCCCTATGTAATTCGTTTTATATTAAATAATTCGCTTTTTTGAGGTGGCTATGTCCAATTTATACTTTCCCAAAGATACTGCTGAATCCAAAGCTTTATCGAAGAGGTATACTGCTGGCGCACTAAAACGCATCAGGCAGGGGATATACACAGATGCACCTTACGAAGAAATTAACGAGTTGGTGATCAAGGAATGGGTGAAAATAGTCAATTACCTTTATCCAACAGCAATTGCTAGCCACAGTACAGCAGAATACCTTAAACCTGTTAATGGTGTCGTTTATATCACGGCGGATATTAAAGTACGTAAGAGCGTGAAGATCGCAGATTTATTAACAATCAATATCATCCCTGGCGACGTTAACACATTAACCGAACGCTTCTTGCCGGAGTTAGCCAGAAGCGCACTCGCTAGACTCTTAATTGAAAATCTTCAAATTGCCCATGGCGATACAGGCGCCATAAAATCACTAGGCAAAGTTTGGGTAGAAGATAAGCTGTGTGCATTGCTAGACATGCATGGAGAAGATGAGTTGAATCGCTTACGCGACCTAGCGAACCAAAGCGCTATTGCCCTCAATATGCAGCGAGAAGCAAAAGTTCTCGATGGCATTGTCGGCAGCATCCTAACGACTCGGCCAATTAAAAACCTTGATAGCGCAAGAGTGATTGCTCATGCCAAGAAAGAGCCGTTTGATAGCCATCGTATAACGCTATTTCAGGCCTTAGCTGATTATTTAAATCGTTGTGACTTAAATCCAAAACCATATACCTACAATACACAAGGGTGGAGGAACCTTTCTTTTTACGAGAGCTATTTTTCAAATTTCATTGAAGGCACTGAATTTGAAATTGACGAAGCTGAGAAGATAGTTTTTGAGAAAACGACGTTCAACAGCCGTCACCAAGACAGCCATGATGTATTGTCTGTGTTTGATATGGTGAGTGATTATTCAGAAATGTGTGTTGTACCAGCTACTGCGGAAGAACTTATAAACCTACTTAAAGAGCGTCATGCCCTGATCATGAGCGAACGCCCAGAGAAACGACCTGGTGAATTTAAACTGGATCCAAACAAAGCAGGGGGGACTTCTTTTGTACTGCCGGAGCATGTTGAAGGTACATTTACGCAAGCGTTTCCAATATATCAATCATTGCCAGCAGGTCTACCAAGAGCCATCTTTATGCAGTTCTTAGTGGCTGAAGTCCATCCACATGATGATGGTAATGGCAGATTATCTCGCATAATGCTCAATGCGGAGCTTGTGGCCAACGAAGAACACAAGATCATTATTCCAACCGTACATCGCGAAAGTTATTTAAATGGACTCAGACAAGCAACACGAAGCGGTAAGTTCAGAACGCTAACAAAAGTCTTTGCCAATATGCAGGCGTATACTGCTAGTATCGATTGGGCTGACTATGGTGAGGCAAAAGAAACATTAGAGCGCCACATGGCAGACAAACTCCCCGATCAAGGCGTGGCAACCTTTAACAGAGAGATATCGAAATACAAAATAGTTTTACCAGTCGGCTAAACTTAGCAAAGTCTATTGCATCAACATTGTTCGATTCGCTGTTATTGAGCAATCGAAAAAAGCTTTATCCTTTTGAGATTAAGATACGTGCACTGGCTGAAGACATAGATGGAGATAAACTACGTTATCATTTGCAGCAGACTAGTGGGCCAAGCTAATTGTCGCCTAATAAACATGCCAGATGAAGATGATTAACGTACGCTTAGTACTCATGTTTTTGGTTTAAAATCATGTCAATATTTATACTTATAGTAGGTGTACCGATATAAAAATAAACCAATTAGTTGCTGTAGTTTAAAAATATTGCTAAATTAACACTATGAGTATAGAAAATAAAAGTAAATTAAACCTCTTGTTGTCTAGCACCCCGTCAGGTGTCGTGCTTACGTCTTCATGGCTAGTTAATAAAGGGTATAGCCTGTCACTGCAAGATAGATACAAGAAAAGTCATTGGTTTAAGTCGCTAGCCAGAGGTGCTTTAGTAAGAAATGACGATAAGGTGGACCATTTAGGTTAATGCCGTTCGGATAAGCATTAATCCTTATATCGAAGTGGATATCGGCTAGGAATATAGAGCACTGAACGTGGAAACGTTCGGTGCTTTCTTTTTTTAGGCAAAATAAAGTGTTTTATATCGGCCCTCATTT
>JAQWHD010000051.1 GCA_029237915.1 Thalassotalea sp.
AAATCACTGATGTTCCTGCGGACATGGTTGATAAAGTTGAAGAATACCGCGAAATGCTTCTTGAAACCGCTCTTGAGCAAGATGATGATCTTTTCGAAGCATATTTAGAAGAAGGTGTTGAGCCTTCTATGGAAGAAATCAAACGTTGTATCCGTAAAGGTACACGTACTATGGACTTTTTCCCTACTTACTGTGGTTCAGCATTTAAAAACAAAGGTGTTCAAAATATTCTTGATGCTGTTGTTGATTACTTACCTTCACCTACTGAGGTTGATCCACAACCACTTACTGATGAAGAAGGTGAGCCTACTGGTGCAGTAGCGACTGTTTCTGCTGATGAATCATTCAAAGCGTTAGCATTCAAAATCACTGATGACCGTTTTGGTACATTAACTTTCGTACGTGTTTACTCAGGTGTATTGAAGAAAGGCGATACAATTCTTAACTCGTTCACAGGTAAAACTGAGCGTGTTGGCCGTATGTGTGAAATGCAAGCTGATGACCGTAACGAACTTTCATCTGCACAAGCCGGTGATATCATCGCGATTGTTGGTATGAAGAGTAACGTTCAAACAGGTCACACATTATGTGATCCTAAACACCCAATCGTATTAGAAGCTATGGTATTCCCTAAGCCTGTAATCTCTATCTCTGTAACACCTAAAGATAAAGGTTCAACTGAGAAAATGGGTATTGCTATCGGTAAAATGGTTGCAGAAGATCCAACGTTTAAAGTTGAAACTGATGAAGATTCAGGTGAAACAATCTTATCTGGTATGGGTGAACTTCACTTAGATATCAAGGTAGATATCCTTAAGCGTACTTACGGTGTTGAATTAGCTGTTGGTAAGCCACAAGTTGCTTACCGTGAAACAATCACGAAAGAGATTGAAGATTCTTACACGCATAAGAAACAATCTGGTGGTTCTGGTCAGTTCGGTAAAATTGATTACCGTATCAAGCCAGGTGAGCCAAACTCTGGTTTCACATTCTCATCATCAGTTGTTGGTGGTAATGTTCCGAAGGAATTCTTCCCAGCTGTTGAGAAAGGTTTCAAATCTATGATGGATACTGGTGTATTAGCTGGTTTCCCTGTATTAGACGTTGAAGTTGAATTATTCGATGGTGGTTTCCATGCTGTCGATTCATCTGCTGTTGCTTTCGAAATCGCTGCTAAAGGCGCTTTCCGTCAGTCAATTCCAAAAGCTGGTGCTCAATTAATCGAACCTATCATGAAAGTTGATGTGTTTACGCCTGATGACCACGTTGGTGATGTTATTGGTGATTTAAACCGTCGTCGTGGCATGATCTCTGGTCAAGACGCTGGCGTTTCTGGTGTTCGTATTAAAGCTGAAGTTCCTCTTTCTGAAATGTTCGGTTACATCGGATCTCTACGTACAATGACATCAGGTCGTGGTCAATTCTCTATGGAATTCTCTCACTACAGCCCTTGTCCTGCTAACGTATCAGAAACAGTAATCGCTGAAGTTAAAGAGCGTAACGCTAAGAAGTAATTAAAACCTAGGTTTTAATACTGAAAAAAGGTCGCAATAGCGGCCTTTTTGTTTTTCAGGCATCCTGCCTGCAAGCCTTCGGGCTGCTATCGCAGAGAAAAATCGTTCCAGACGATTTTTTATTTCCTGAGATTTGAGAGTGGATAATTACCTAAATAATAAAAAAGCACTAAATACTTATGTAGTTAGTGCTTTTTCTTAGCTTTAAACTTGTAATTTGAAACTTACTGCTCTAACAATAAGCCTGTGATAGTCGCTATACCTGATCCTGTTGCGCCAGCAGCCCATAGGCCGTTACCATGTTCATGATAACAAGCAGATAAGTCCATATGTAGCCATCCTTTACCTTCGTTACCTACAAAGCGTGCTAAAAAGCCTGCTGCATTACTTGCACCGCCAGCACCGCCACCTTTTTGCGTAGTAGAGTTAGCCGTATCGGCAAACGCAGATGAACATTTCGAGCTATGAAACTCCTCTAAAGGTAAGTGCCAAGCCGGATCGTTTTCATCTTTCGCAATCGCTTGTGCTTTCGCCACAATAGAATCATCTAATGCGAATAGTGCATTGTATTCTCCACCAGTTGCGCCCATTGCGGCACCAGTAAGAGTGGCAGCGTCAATGATCATTTCACCATTATTTGCTGTTGCGGCAATAAGACCGTCAGCTAGTACAAGGCGCCCTTCTGCATCGGTATTGGCAATTTCTACTGTGGTGCCATTTTTATAAGTTAGAATATCGCCCAGTTTAAAAGCAAAACTACTCACCATATTTTCAGCACAACAAAGGATTAATTTAACGCGCTTATTTAAACCTGATTTAATGGCTAGTGCTAATGCGGCAGTTACCGTTGCTGCACCACCCATATCACACTTCATTGAAAACATGCCGGCACTTGGTTTAATAGAATAACCACCAGAATCAAAGGTAATGCCCTTTCCGACTAGTGTAGTGAATACCGGAGCATCAGCATTACCTGAAGGGTTATAGTCAAGCATAAGCATTACAGGCTTGTTCACACTACCTTTACCTACGTTGTATGTACCAGTCCAACCTTGTGCCTCTAATTCCGTATCGGCAATAATTTCAGCTGTCACATATTCAGGTGCTAAACCTTTAATATAGGCTAATGCGTTTTGCGCAAGTGTTTCAGGCACTAATGCTGAAGGGGATAAGTTAATTAGTTCTTTAGCCCATGCTGCAACATCTTGCTTGTCGTTTAAACGCTTGAGGACGTCATCACTACCGGTAAATTCAACATTAGCTAATTTGCCTACTTTGCTAAAGCCTTGAGCAAATGCCCATTGGCTCTTTTCACACCAGTTATCACCAATTAACTTTACTTGTTTAACGCCTAACGCATCGACTTTACGAGCCGCCTGCTGAATTTTTCTTAAGTTACTTTGATTGTCACCAGTAAGGACAATAGAGATCTCATCACCATTGAAGGTAAGAGGTCCTGCTGATTGCCAGTTATCTGCTTTTGTTGATGTAAGTTTTATAAGGGCTGTGTGAGACATAAAATACCTTTTGGAAATTGAATTAGCTGTAAATCAGCAGAGTTGGCATAATAGTATAGATTAGGAATTAATTTGCAAATGAATAAAATATGTTAAATTAGTGCCCCCGTAAAATATAAAGTACGTATAACAATATGATTTTCTCTCCGCCTCTACAAAAAGCCACCTTGGTTAAACGATACAAGCGTTTTTTAGCTGACGTTATTCTTGCTGATGGCACTGAAACCACCATGCACGTTGCCAATACGGGTGCTATGTCTGGCTGTGCAGAGCCTGGTGATGGGGTGTGGTATAGCACATCAGATAATCCCAAACGTAAATATCCATACAGCTGGGAGTTAACACAAACATCATTTGGTCAAATGATTTGTGTAAATACCATCCGTGCAAACCAATTAGTAGAAGAAGCAATTAACAATAACTTAATTGCTGAATTGGCAGGTTATGACACTTTGCAACGTGAAGTTAAATACGGCAGTGAAAACAGTAAAATTGATTTTTTGCTAAGTAATGGCGAACAAGCAGACGCTTACGTTGAAGTAAAAAGTGCGACTTTATTAGATAATAACCAAGGATATTTCCCAGATGCCGTTACTGCTCGAGGGCAAAAGCATTTACGTGAATTAATGGAAGTAGCGCAATCAGGTAAGCGCGCGGTATTACTCTTTGCGGTTTTACATTCAGGTATTGAATCTGTAAAACCTGCTAGCCATATCGATAAAAAATATGGCGAGTTAATTCAGCAGGCGGTAAATTCAGGCGTTGAAATAATAGCCTATCAAGCCACCATTAGCCCTACTGAAATAGTACTAGATAAACAATCATCATTTATCTGCGATTGATTTGGCGACTAATTATCAGGAAACAGGTGACGTAAGCCATCTAAATTTTGCTGTAATATAATTTCTGGGTCGCCACCCTTTACGTGCCCTAAAAGTCCAAATGGACCTTGGTAGTTTAAATCTAATAAGGTTTGGATCATGTTATGTTCTAAATCACCTTGGCCAATAGTAATAATTTTAGGGCCGTCAGCTTTCATACCATTTAAGTTAACACACCATAAATACGGCATGAGCATTTTTATATTCGCTTGATACTCTTTTAATGAGTCATGAGCATGATGAAAGTTAAACACTACGCCTATATCTTCTTTGGGTAATGCTTTTATAATTTGTAATTGATTTTTGGGTTTACCAAACCAACCACCATGATTATAAAGTGCGATCTTAGAGCCTACTAACTTAGCTCGCTTGGCAAGATAGGACACCATAGCAACAGCTTCATCCAGTGCCTGTTCATTGCTTAGGTTTTGAAAGTATTTAGGATCAAACCCCACCCAAATTTGGGTATGTAAATTAACAGCAGCCAAATTTTCAAAAACAATTTCGGTTTGTTCTCTTAAAGATCCTGGTTTGTCTTTAGCAAGGTTGATATACAACCACACCGCTTTAATATCAATACCCATTTCTTTCGCTAATTGCCACTCATGTTTCATCGACGGAATATGCTTAGGTCGATTACCATAGGCATATTGTTTAAAGCCAAGTCGCGCTAACATTGCTAATCTTTGCTCTGGCGACCTTTCTTTGATATCAAAGCCAACAATAGACCAAGGAATGAGATTACTCTGCTCAAATAAGGCTGACTCCTGAGCACTAGCTTTCTGGCATATACTTAAAAATATGAGTACTAAAAAGATTAACTTATATGCTTTTATTTTCATTTAGCTATACCAATTCATAGAGTTATAATTATTATCTTAATTGATTTTGTTTTATTTAAAGGGGATTAGCAACAAACTTGAAGCTGCACAAATATCAACCACTAAAAAATAAATTAAAAATAAAATGTATTTACCCTTGATATTGCTTGTTAACGTCCATATATAGCCTCTTTACGGGAAGTTGAGTTATTTACAGCGAACAAAAAGAAATTTTAATTGCGCGCAATGATTGCCCAGATTAAAAGATTCTGTTATAGATACTCAATTACATTAATCGCTATTCGAATTAGGTAGTTTTAGGAGATTCGGCATGCCGACCAACAAACCAAACAAAGCCATAGGTATTCTTGCTCTTGCGGGTGTTAGCCCATACGTAGAGAAAGCTGGTGAAGAGTACATGAATCCGAGTCAAGAAGATCATTTCAAAAAGATCCTTGAAGCTTGGCGTGTACAGTTACGCGAAGAAGTAGATCGCACAGTAACTCATATGCAAGACGAAGCTGCAAATTTCCCTGATCCAGTAGATCGCGCAGCACAAGAAGAAGAATTCTCATTAGAATTACGTACTCGTGATCGTGAGCGTAAACTTATTAAGAAAATTGAAAAGACCCTGCAGTTAATTGAAGATGAAGATTTTGGCTTCTGTAACTCTTGTGGTATTGAGATTGGTATTAAACGCTTAGAAGCTCGCCCTACTGCTGACTTATGTATTGAATGTAAGACATTAGCAGAAATCAAAGAGCGCCAAATGGCAGGTTAATCCTGACATGAATTCTTTGCAATCTTTGCAAAAAGTTATTATTGAACGGCCACATACTTCGTATCGTGGCCGTTTTGCTCCATCCCCTTCTGGTTTACTTCATTTTGGCTCATTAGTTGCCGCTCTAGCTAGTTTTTTACAAGCTAAAGCTCAGCAAGGAAAGTGGTTAGTTCGCATTGAAGATATTGATAAGCCACGTGAACTTATTGGCGCTGATAAAGAAATCCTTAAAACCTTAGAAGCTTATGGTTTGCATTGGGATGAAGAAGTTTTATATCAAAGTCAGCAAGCACAGCTTTACACTGAACTTCTCGATTATTTTCAACAGTACAAATTTAGCTACAACTGTCATTGTACCCGCGCACAAATAAAACAATCAGGTGGCGTTTATCTAGGTACGTGTAAAGATTTAAACTTACCGGCACAAGGTGCAGCCATTCGAATAATCAATAAATACCCTTACACTGAATTTGATGATGTCTTACAAGGTAAAGTCGTTGTTAATAGTGACTTGGCCAAGGAAGATTTCATTATTCACCGCCGCGATGGCTTGTTTGCCTACCAATTAGCTGTTGTAGTTGACGATATATATCAGGGCATCACTGAAGTTGTTAGAGGCTGCGATTTATTAGAGCCAACCGCAAGGCAATTAACTTTATTTAAAACCCTAGATGCTAAGCAACCTAGTTATTTGCATGTACCATTAGCGGTTACCGAACAAGGTTATAAGCTAAGTAAACAAAATTCGGCACCCGCGATTGATAACCAGAATCCACAACCAGCACTTATCCAAGCTCTACAATTTCTTGGGCAAAACCCGCCAAACGAACTTATCGACTGTTCAGTTACTGAAATAATTCAATGGGGCATAAGTAACTGGCAAGTTAATCAGATCCCTAAAATGCAGGAAATTATGCTATAAACCGTGAATAACTCACGGTTTTCGTTCTCTTTTTAAGCACTTTCATATATTATTGCGCCTCATACCAAATCTATTATTTTTGGTATCATTTACTACACTAAATAGCAGATTAATAAAATCGTTTAATGATTATCGATGCTATTTTAGATTGAGGATTAAGCTATTAAAGCAATTACTAGGTTTGTAAAGTCCATGCTCGGAAAAACAGCCAAAGCCAGTTCTACTTCCCCACTTGTTATTGAACGAGGTGGACATACTGTATCTCGTAAAAACATCAGTGATAATGCACTGAAGGTTTTATATCGTCTGAACAAAGGGGGCTACGATGCTTACCTTGTTGGTGGTGGTGTACGCGATATTTTATTAGGGCAACAACCTAAAGACTTTGATATTGCAACCAATGCAACGCCAGAGCAAATTAAAGCTTTATTTAGAAACTGTCGCTTAATTGGCCGCAGATTTAGACTCGCGCATATTGTTTTTGGCCGAGATATTATTGAAGTTGCTACCTTCCGTGGTCATCACGATAATACTAAAGACACAGCTAAAGAAAAGACAAGCTCGGCAAGTAAAGATCCTAAAAAACAGCATTCAAAGCAATCTGAACATGGCATGTTATTAAGAGATAATATCTATGGCACAATTGAAGAAGATGCTGAGCGCCGTGATTTCACCATCAACTCACTTTACTACTCAGCCCGCGATTTCAAAATATATGATTTTGCTAACGGTTTAGCAGATATTGAACAAAAACAAATTCGTTTAATTGGCGACCCTGAAACACGATACCGTGAAGATCCGGTACGTATGCTTAGAGCAATTCGTTTTGCCACTAAGCTTGATATGAATATTCATAAAGATACCGCTAAGCCAATCCCAACACTTGCACCATTAATGGCTAATATTCCAGCGGCTCGCATGTTTGAAGAATACCTTAAATTATTCTTAGGCGGCAAAGCGCAAGCGAATTTTCATTTGTTAGCAGAAAACAATTTACTGCAATATTTCTTCCCGCAAATGAGTCAAATACTCACGGCTAACACCAATAAACCAGCAATAGCCTTTATTGAGCAAGTATTAATAAATACGGATAAGCGCATCAATGACGGCTTACGTGTAACGCCAGCATTTTTATTAGCTGCAGTAATTTGGTACAGCTTAGAAGAAAATATTGCTGCCCTTATGGTTGATAATACCTTAGCGCCCCAAGATGCTTTCTTTGCAGCAATGCATGAAATTATGGCAGAGCAGCAACGTTGTGTAGCAATTCCAAAACGCTTTCAGCTACCAATGAAAGATATTTGGATACTGCAACAGAAACTGCATCGCCGTGAAGGTGCAAAAGCCTTCAAGATGCTAGAACACCAAAGATTTAGAGCAGCGTATGACTTCCTATTATTACGTGCACAAGTTGAAGGCGGTGAATTACAGGAACTAGCCGATTGGTGGACAAGTTTCCAAGAAGCATCACCTGATACCCAGCAACAAATGGTAAAAAGTGTTCGCTCACCACGCTCTAATACTCGTCGAAGAGCCCCGCGTAAACGTAGAAAACCTAGCGCGACTGAGTAACTCATGAATACGGTTTATATTGGTTTAGGCAGTAATTTAGACAAGCCTGCACAGCAATTACAAGATGCAGTAAGTAGTTTAAAAAAGTTGCCTAAGTCTAATTTTCAACAAGTGTCCTCTTTGTTTGCTAGTAAACCTATGGGGCCGCAAGACCAACCAGATTATATGAATGCGGTTGCTTGCATTAAAACCGAGTTATCTCCAATAGAGTTGTTAGATCAATTACAAAAAATTGAACTGTCATTTGGGCGCATCCGTAAAGATGAACGCTGGGGTGCAAGAGTTCTAGATTTGGATATTTTATTAATTGATGATTTAGTTATCGAAAGCGAGCGTTTAACCGTACCTCATTACGGGATGAAAGTTCGAGAATTTGTGATTTATCCATTAGCACAAATAACCCAAGATTTAATGCTACCAGATGGTTCAAATGTTACACAATTGCAAAAAACGATTAATGATAATGGCTTAATCATAGTTGGTGAGTTGCGATAAGGTCTTATCTGTGAGATCGTACGCAAACTTTAATCATCCTGTATTAAACACTGAAATAAAACACAAAGACTTTTATTATGAGTAGAATAACCGTAAGTACCTTGCAGAAAATGAAAGCTGCAGGTGAAAAAATATCTTCTATTACCGCCTATGACGCAAGCTTTGCGCATGTATTTGATGAGGCTGGTATGCATGTCATGCTCGTTGGTGATTCATTAGGAATGGTGCTACAAGGCCACTCTGACACTTTGCCAGTAAGTATTGAAGATATTGCTTATCATACCCAATGTGTTCGCCGTGGTGCTTCAAAAACTCTATTAATCGCCGATATGCCATTTATGAGTTATGCCACCCTCGAACAAACATTTACCAATGCAGCTAAGCTAATGCAAGCGGGTGCTAACATGGTAAAAGTTGAAGGTGGTGATTGGTTGTTTGAAACAATTCAAGGGTTAGTTGAGCGCAGTGTGCCAGTATGTGGACATTTAGGTTTAACACCACAATCGGTCAATGTATTTGGCGGTTTTAAAGTACAAGGTCGCGACAGTGAAAAAGCTCAAGAAATGATTGAGCACGCCAAGCAATTAGAACTCGCAGGTATTCAGCTACTGGTACTTGAATGCATTCCAACCGAGTTAGCTAAAGCAATTACCGATGCGGTAAATATACCTGTTATAGGCATAGGTGCTGGTAATGTTACTGATGGACAAATTTTAGTAATGCACGATGCTTTAGGTATTTCATTTGGTAAAACGCCTAAGTTTTCTCGAAACTTCTTAGCTGAAACTGGTGATATTCATAAAGCGGTAGCACTTTACATGAGTGAAGTCTCTGCAGGTAATTTCCCAAGCGACGAACACAGTTTTAGTTAAGCCATGCAAACAGTAGATAACATACAAGAGTTACGTGCACAAATTACCTCGTGGCGTCAGCAAGGCTTAAAGATTGCTTTTGTACCAACTATGGGCAATTTGCATGATGGACATATTTCGTTAGTAGATGCAGCACACAAGCATGCTGATAAAGTCGTTGCTAGTATTTTTGTTAACCCAATGCAATTTGGTGCTAACGAAGATATAGATAAATACCCGCGCACATTAGAAGACGATAAATTACGTTTAAGCCAAGCGAATACCGATTTATTATTCACGCCAACCCCCGAAATAATTTATCCGAAAGGGCTAAATAAACAAACTTTTGTTGAAGTACCTGACGTTTCTGATGGTTATTGCGGTGAGTCAAGGCCAGGCCACTTCCGCGGTGTTTCAACCATAGTATGTAAACTGTTTAATTTGGTACAACCAGATGTAGCCTGTTTTGGCTTAAAAGATTATCAACAAGTACAAGTGATCCAGTTGATGGTTGAAGATTTATCTATGCCTATCGAGATAATCCCAGTTGAAACAAAACGCGAAGCCTCAGGCTTAGCCATGAGTTCGCGTAATACTTACCTTAGCGCAGATGAAAAAATTATTGCTGCACACTTAAATAAAGCCATGCGCTGGGTTGCTGAGCAAGTACAGTTTAATAAAGATTACAATGATATTTCAGCAAAAGCGTATGAGATGATTAACGCTGCTGGAATGAAGACTGACTACTTACACATTTGTAACTCTAAAACATTAAATCCAGCAACTACTGAAGATAAGCAGTTAGTCATTTTAGCGGCTGCACACTGTGGTAAAGCACGTTTAATTGATAATATTTTAGTTGATTTATAGCGGTAATAAATCTCAATAAACGAGTAACAAAAAGCCCAATGAGATTATTATCTCACTGGGCTTTGCTAATTTATAGAGCCGAGTATTGCGGCCATAATATTAACTATTAATGAGTATCGATAGCTTATTCATTATTGTTTTATACTGCGCCGCAATTTGTTTTTGCTCAACTAAGATAGCCTCTAAAATTTCTTGCGTCGTTAACGGGTTAGCTAGCACCACTCGAAATACCGATATTTTTTCTAACAAGGGTATATCTACTTCTATACGGGTACGTGAAACAAATGATTGACCAGTTTCCCGTTGCCGTTTTTGCATAGATTTAGTGAGCTTATCTAGCTCAATATTAATCTTATATTCATTCTCTTTTGAGGCGGTCTTTAAAAAGTCTTGTACCGCTTTAGGCACATAACGGTAGGTTAATAAACAAAGCTCAGGCTCTGTTACTAACTGGAAGTCATCATCGAGTTCAATTAAATTAGCAAAGTACTTTGCCTTTTCAATGCTTTGATTGATCAATAACTCGTAACCAGGGCGACTGATCACATGCATGCTTGCATACACCAGCATCGCCATACCTGGACGAGAGCCTTCTAAGGTATGGCTACCTAAATCTTTAGAGCCTTTACGTAGTATATATTCTGCATGATGTTCAATACCTGCTACAGCACTAGGATCTTTAAAGACCACCAGGCCAGCGCCCATTGGCACATACATTTGTTTATGTGCATCAATCGTTACTGAATCGGCTAATTCGATACCATCGAGTAAATTACGATATTTATTTGATAATAACGTTGCTCCGCCCCAAGCGGCATCAACGTGAAAATGACAGTCAAATTTTCGAGCGATTTCTGCCACTTTACGTAATGGATCGATATTACCTGTTTCGGTTGTGCCTGCAATGCCAACGATAGACATTACTTTAATGTTTTGACTTGCAAGAGCTTCACATTGTTTTTCTAATTCGAGACAATCAATACGATTATTTGCATCGGTTTTTATGGCGATCACATTGTCACGACCAATACCTAAAATATCTGCGGCTTTCTTTAAAGAATAATGGCCACGATCAGAGACTAAAATAGCAAGCCCGTCATAACCATAGTGCTTTAACGCTTTAAATAAACCTTCTTGAGCTACGCCTTTAAAGTCACCATCAGCTTTTAATAGCAAGTTTCGCGCTACCCATAGTGCAGTGATATTAGCTACCGTGCCGCCAGAACAGAAAGCCCCTAATGAATGTTCAGCGCTATGCATCCATTGCTGATAAAAGCCATCATCTTGTTTATATACCAAGCGGTGCATCATACCAAGGACTTGTCGCTCTAATGGCGTAAATGCTTTAGAGGTTTCAATTTTCACCAAATTTTGATTTAAGCCGGTCATTAATTTTGACAAAGGTAAAATGAAATAGGGCAAGGCAGAGGTCATGTGACCAATAAAACTTGGCGCTGAGGTGTGTACCGACTGAGAAATTAATTTATCGAGTAAGTGATGAGTATGATCAGAAACATACTGTGGCTGCTCAGGAATTTTTGAGTCGGCAAAATCTTTTTCGATTTCAAATAAAGGGCGTTCTTGCGCAACAATATGATTACCTAAAAAGCCGTTTAGGTTTTGCGAAATTTCAGCTTCTATTAGCCCTAATGTAGAATCAGGCGCTTCCGGAATAGTAAAAATCTGATGTAACGATTCAAGCGATACTTGCGCTGGGCGTTTATTATTTGTCATATTTATTAAGGTTCAATAATTTATACATAGATTTTATACAATAATGTATTAAAAGTAAGTGCTAATTAGCTATTGCTAGAGTTTATAAAACTTTAGCAGTTAATGTCCAACATTGCTGACCACTTGCCTGATACTTTGCTTCAAAAGGCGTTAACGGCTCGCCTTCTGGTAACTCAGTAAGCTGAGAGTCGATTTTAGCTAGCGCTAGCGCTGCCTGAAATTCTTGTAAATACATTCGCCAATTACTGCGCAGCTCTATGGTTTTTCCTACTTGAATAATATAAGGAAATACTGCGCTACCATGCCAGCGCCTTTTTACATGTTTTGCCTTCGGCCAAGGGTTTGGATACAAAATAAAATGCTTCTCTACAGGCCAATTAGCCTGTACTACCAAACGATAGAAATCATTTAAATCGGCGCGCACTAAATGATAATTTTCGACCTGCCATTGATCTTCAACATTGCGAGATATGCGATTATCCGATTTATCAACACCAATCACCAGGGCATCAGGATTTTGTTTAGCAATAATTCGCGTACTTTGGCCAACGCCACAGCAAGAATCAAGAATGACAGGCCCAGTAAAAGCCTGCACTAATGCATTCACTTCATCAAAGGCCTGCTGCGTATGAGCCGAGATAGGCTTTTTAAACTCTGTGGTTAAGTGTTTAGTAACGATATCGGTTAAGTTTTCATTGATATCGTCTTGGTTGCTAATTATAGCTTTTGAATCACCGAATGACATTAGCTTCTTAATCCTATACCTTTTGAAATTAACACCATAGCGATAGTAAATAAGCTAATGATAAAGGTTAAAATCACTGCAAATGCTAAAGTTAAACTCACATCACTCACACCTAAAAATCCATATCGAAAAGCATTTACCATATAAACAATTGGGTTAACCTGGGAAACACCTTGCCAGAAATCAGGCAACATAGTTATTGAGTAAAACACCCCACCTAGATAGGTTAATGGCGTTAAAATGAAGGTTGGGATAATTGAAATATCATCGTAACTACCGGCAAAAATAGCGTTAATTAAGCCACCTAAAGCAAATACTGCCGAAGTTAATGCCACCGTAGTAATGATCACCCAAATATTGTGAATTTGGATGTCCACAAATAACAAGGAGATTAGTGTAACGATTAATCCAACTAAAATACCACGCGCCATACCGCCGCCAACATAGCCAGCGACAATCACCCAGTTTGGTACAGGAGCAACTAACATCTCTTCAACATTACGTTGCCACTTGGCACTAAAAAATGATGAAGCTACATTGGAATATGAATTTGTTATTACCGCCATCATGATTAATCCGGGTACGATAAACGACATATAATCAAAGCCACCCATAGAACCGATACGCGAGCCGATCAGTTCGCCGAAAATAACAAAATACAAACTAATCGTTATTGCTGGTGGTACTAAGGTTTGCACCCAAATACGCATAAAGCGATGCACTTCTTTATGTAAAATACTGCTCAGGGCAATTCGGTTTTGAAAAGTCATCATTAGTTTACTGCTCCTACTGACGATATTGTTTTATTGGCGGTCAAGTTAACAAATAACTCTTCTAAGCGATTTGATTTATTACGCATACTGTTAACGGTAATGCCTTGTTCGGTTAATTGACTAAAAACGCTATTAATCGATTGTGCTTTATCCACATCAACCTCTAATTTATGTTCATCTATTAAACGTGATGCAAAGCCATTTAGCACAGGCGTCGTTGAGCTTGTTTCAATATCAAGGACAAAAGTTTCGATATGCAAGGTGGCTAATAATGATTTCATACTGGTATTTTTGACAATCTCACCTTTGTCAATAATGGCGATATTACGACACAGCATCTCGGCTTCTTCCAAATAATGAGTGGTCAAAATAATGGTTATACCCTCAGCGTTTAACTCGCGCAGGTATTCCCACATATGACGACGTAATTCTATATCAACACCTGCGGTTGGTTCATCGAGGATAAGTACCTTCGGCTCATGCATTAATGCACGGGCGATCATTAACCGTCTTTTCATGCCCCCAGAAAGATTACGAGATGGTTCATTACATTTATCCCATAAATCTAACTGTTTTAAATATTTTTCAGCTCGTTGAACTGCGATTTTTCGTGGCACACCATAATATCCAGCTTGATTGACCAAAATTTTCATTGGCGCTTCAAACTGGTTAAAGTTGAATTCTTGTGGCACTAAGCCTAAAAAGCTTTTTGCTTTATCGAGTTCTTTATCAATATCGTGGCCAAAAACTTTAACTAAACCTTGGGTTTTATTAACCAATGAGGTGATCACACCTATGGTCGTCGATTTACCTGCACCGTTAGGTCCCAGTAAGGCAAAAAAATCACCTTGCTCTACAGTAAGATTTAATCCTTTAACTGCTTGAAATCCACCTTTATAGGTTTTTTTTAAGCCAGAGATTTCCAAGGCTGGTTGCATAGTGGTTTTACCCTATCGAGAATTAGTTTTATCAAATGAATTACTTGCTATTATACTTACTTATTCAGCAAAGGTTTAATTAAAAAGTATGATTGATAAACAAAAATTGGTTGTGAAGATCATCGAAAAGCTGCAACAAGAGTTAGATAATGCAGTTTTTGCCGCTGAAACAGCTAGAACAGATGCCACAGACGATCAAAGCGTTGCTGAAACACAGTATGATACTTTAGGAATAGAAGCCTCATATTTAGCACATGGTCAATCTGAGCGAGCAGAAAAATTAAAACAACAAATCAATCAATACAAAAAACTCAAACCTGTTAATTTCAGCAGTGATGATGAGATCAACATTGGCTGCTTAGTTCAACTCAGTAGCCAAAAACATAACTCATTATATTTTATTGGACCCAGTGCTGGTGGGATCAAGGTTTTGATAGCCGAGCAAGATGTTATAATTATTACTCCGCAAGCGCCAATAGCACAGCTATTAATAGGAAAGTTTCAATACGATGAAATACCTACCCTAGGGAAAGAGCGAGATAGCAATATGGGAATGATAGAGATCCTTGCCGTTTATTAGGGTACTAATGCAACGGCAAGTAATAAAATATGCTGTAGTGCTAAGCTAAGATTGCGCGTACTTGTTCAATATCGATAATGGCATCATCAATTTTTAAGTAAGCCACCGAGTCAGAATAGACAATCGTCGACTCCACTACGCCTGGGACTTTTAATAATTCATTAGCAATGTTTTGAGCATGGGATTCATCAGTAAAGTTAACCGAAAAGCTTAAGCTCTTAGATTTCTTCACTGGCGTCATACCAAGGGCAACAAACAACCACAATATTAATAATATTGCGCAGAATAAGAATACTGCGGCACCATCAAAGTAAGTTTGCACAATACCACCAGCAACACCGCCACAAAAAGCACCAAAGAATTGACTACTTGAATACATCCCCATAGCCGAGCCTTTTTCACCTGCAGGGGCAATACGAGATAGAGTTGATGGCATGGTGGCTTCTAAATAGTTAAACGCGGTAAAAAACATCATCACCAGCACAACCATAACCCACAAACTGTCATGGCTAAGCCATAATGTAGTTAACGCAATCGCCATTAAAATGATTGCCGCGCAAAATACTAACTTTTCTTTTTGTTTTTTAATGGCCCAAATCATAAATGGCACCATCAGCACAAAAGAAACCAATAGTGCAGGTAAATAAAGTTGCCAGTGATCACTCACCGCAAAACCAACATCCGTTAGCATAATTGGTAGAGAAACAAACATAGCAGTTAATGCTAAATGCAAAACAAACACACCAAAATTTATACGGAATAATTGCGGGTCTTTAACAAGCTTTAATAGCTTATTTGGAATTGGCACTAAATCACCAGGAGGTGCACTATTTACAGAATTAGGTACAACAAAAATAACTAAACCTATGCCCACAATAGCTAAGATTGCTGTTAGATAAAATAGCCCGGCCAAGCCAAAGCTATCGGCCACTAAAGGCCCTAGCACCATAGCAATAGCAAAAGATAAGCCGATAAACATACCAATAGTAGCCATTACTTTCGGTCTATGCTCTTCTCTGCTTAAATCAGCCGCTAATGCTAGGGTTGCACTAGCTATAGCTCCCATACCTTGTATCGCTCTACCGATCACCACTCCGTAAACTGAGTCAGATAATCCGGCAATGATACTGCCGATACAAAATACAATTAAACCGCAAATAATAATTGGTTTTCGGCCGAATTTATCAGACAGAATTCCCATAGGAATTTGTAAAACCGCTTGCGTAAAACCATAGGCACCAATAGCTAAACCAAGCCACATAGGACTGTAGCCTTCAAGCTCTACACCATAGATGGCAAAGACAGGTAAAATCATAAATAAGCCGATCATGCGCATACCAAACACTGTGGCAAGCGATAATGAAGCTTTCTTTTCTATACTATTTAATCCGGTAACATTCATTTTATTGTTGGTTTATCAATTTAGCTGAAATAAAAACACGCATATTTTAACATGGATAAGGAATAAAGCATCTGCTAAAAGCCAACCTTATTGCTAAAGTTATACAAATAAATGTATTTCTAATTGTTGGCGAACATCATCACTGATAGCTTTAGATTTTTGTGTGTCATAACAAAAGTTAACCATAACAGCATTGCCACTGGCACAACATTTTTGTTGTTGCCACAACTCTTGGTAAACAACAAAAGAACTGTTGCCTACTGACTTTATATAGGTCCTAACTTCTATTTCGTATTGAAAATAAAGTTGCTGATGAAACTCAACATCAATTTTAGCTAAGATCACTGGCCATTTTTGAATATTTAATTCTGGCATAAATATTTTAAATATAGGGTTTCGCGCACCCTCAAACCAGATAGGGATCATAGTGTTATTTATATGCCCTAATGCATCGGTATCACTAAAGCGTGGGCTGATTATTTCACTGAACATATTGGCACCAAATTTTACAGTTACTTTTGATAGTCAATTTAACAGATTTAAGGCATAGTGCCGATATAAATCCTTAAAAAATACTTATTATGACCGATTTTATTGAAGTTTATGACAACGCACTTCCTACTGATTTTTGTCAAAAATTGATTAAACAGTTTGAAAATAGTAAACATCAAACTCCAGGGAAAACTGGTGGGGGTGTAGATACGACAAAAAAACTCAGCCAAGATATTTATTTAAATGAACATGCAGAGTTTCATCCTGCATTGCAAACAATATTGCAGGCAACAACACTTTGTTTGAAAGATTATATTAGTAAATATATCTTTAGTTTGATTGGTGGCATATCGTTAACTTTGAACCATCCTGTTACCGGAAAACCAACACAACTCACCGTCGAAAATTTCGCCGAGATGGGAGAGCCTAATATCATGAATTTAATTCAATATTTATTTAGGTTAGATCCTATCAATGCTCAAAAATATGAGCAAGGTAAAGGGAATTATGGCCATTGGCATTCAGAGATATATCCACAACCCAATGAGAATAAATCGCTACATCGTGTGCTATTGTTTTTAATCTATTTAAATGACGTTGAAGAAGGTGGTGAAACAGACTTTTATCATCAAAAACGTAGTATTAAACCTAAGGCTGGAACTATTGTAATTGCCCCATGTGGGTTTACTCATACTCATCGAGGCAATATTCCAATCTCCAATGACAAATACGTATTAACTTCATGGATGTTATATAATCCTGCAGATAAAATTTATACTAAATAAATCCAATACTAGTTAAGCATAAAAGGACTTCCTTTGAAATTTACAACCCCCTCTACTCTTTTAGCTCTTTGCGCACTTTTATTTTGCTCTATAACTGCAGCGGATGAATCTATATTACCGCCGATTAAAGAGTTTCAAGGAGCTAGCCTAAATTTAATACAAGGCCCTAATAATCCATGGCAGACTCCTGCCGAAAAAACAAACTTAACCGATACCCCAAGTTATGATGAAACTCTGCATTATCTAACTAAACTAGTTAATTCGGATAAACGCCTTACCATGCAATCATTGGGCAAGAGTCCACAAAATAGAGATTTGTGGTTAGTAGTGGCCTCTACAGAAGGCGCAATGAATGCCCAACAATTAAAAGCAAACAATAAACCTACTTTATTTATTCAAGCAGGTATTCATTCAGGTGAAATTGACGGCAAAGACGCTGGCTTAATGCTACTCAGAGATATAGTAAAAGGTGATAAAGGCTACTTAATAGATAACGTTAACATCCTATTTATGCCAATATTTAATGTCGATGGTCATGAAAGAAATTCTGAATTTAATAGGGTAAATCAGCGTGGTCCAAAAAATATGGGCTGGAGAACCAATGCGCAAAACCTTAATTTGAATCGCGATTTTGCTAAAGCAGATACTAGCGAGATGCAAATCTTGATGACCACAATGAATGAATGGCAGCCAGATTTATATTTTGATATTCATGTAACCGATGGCGAAGATTATCAATACGATATAACTTACGGCTTTAATGGCGAACATGCCGACTCACCAGCTACGAGCAAATGGCTTAGTGAGTCATTCACTCCATATGTAAATAAAGACCTGCAAAAAAACGGCCATAAAGGCAACCCTCTAGTGTTTGGTTTAGACAGTATGGATTTCAATAAAGGTCTATTCGGTTGGACTGCTGGTTTGCGTTTTAGTAATGGTTGGGGTGATACAAGACACTTACCAACGATACTGGTTGAGAATCACTCTTTAAAACCTTACAAGCAAAGAGTATTGGCTACATATATATTTATTGAATCAACGCTTGAATTGCTTGCTAAACAACATCAACAACTTGCAAAAGCGGTTGCTAAAGACAGTTCAACACGACCTAAAGAACTTGTACTAGCATGGGATCTTGATAAAGAAAATCCCACTTATAGTGACTTTCTTGGCATTCGCTATGAACAAAAAGTAGATGATATTACTGGTATTGATTATGTAAATTGGACCGGTGAGGAAAAGGTATACAAAGATTACCCTACGTTTTGGGCAAGACTTCCTAAGGTGAAAGTAAAAGTCCCAAGCGCTTATTATATACCAGCCCAATATCAGCTCGTTATCTCGCGTTTAAAAACTCAAGGAATAGAAATTGAAACTTTGGCAACTGATACCGAGATAGCGGTAACGCAAATGATTGCTAGTAAACCTGATTTTGGTAAAACTCCATTTGAAGGACATATGACAGTGAATGCCTCTTTTGATCAATTAGCAATAACGAAAAAATTACCAAAAGGAACAATCAAAGTTTCAACTGATCAAACGTTAGGGAGGCTGGCTGTTGCACTTCTTGATCCTAGAGGACCTGACTCATATTTCAGCTGGGGATTCTTTAATCAAATGTTTCAACGCACTGAATATATTGAAAGTTATGTAATGGCGCCGTTAGGTAAAAAGATGTTAGCCAACGATGCCCAACTGAAAAAAGAATTTATGATAAAATTCCCAGACGAAGAAGTGTTAAAAGCTAAGCAAGCGAATAAAACACCAGGCAGTTTAAACGAGCTATTTTCAAGCAAGCCTGATGAGAAAATGCAGTGGTTATATCAACATTCAAAATATCACGATACCGAATATTTAAAGTACCCAGTATTATTCAGCACCAAATAACACTATTAAATGTATCAATGGGCTTAATAAGCGGTTTATAGGAACCGCTTTAATATTCTATCAAATTGAGTAAGGTTTATTTTTCTTAATAACTCTCTTGGCTTTTCAGGATAGTCTTGTATAGATTCAATATCTGCTAATGAGTTAATTCTTCTGGTGTTAGCCATAATAATATCTAACTCTTTATGCCACTGTGGCACTAGAGTTTGATCTCTATCGATAACCAAAAGACCATTTTCAAGATCTAAACTCCAAGCTCTTGGGTTCAAATTACTTCCAGTGATCAAATGATATTTATCATCAGCAACTACACCTTTTAAATGGTAGCTGTTAGCACCATCTCTCCATAAATGTAAATTAAGTTGGCCTTTATCTATGTATGCTTGATTGCGTTTAATAAACCTAGCAAGTAATGTTTCATATATGTATGGAACTATACCTATAGTGGAAAACTTCTCAGGATCTGCAACATAAAAATCATTGGCTTTTTTATCACCGACAACAATTGTTACATCAACGCCTTTTTTCAACGCACGTCTTAAATCTGCAGCAAGGGCCTTAGGGAAGTTAAAGTATGGAGTGAAAACCACCAATTTATTTTCCGCACTTTTAAACACCTTACGTGCGGTTAAATTTAGTTGATTGCCTCTAGCACCTAATCCAACAAATGGTATTACAAGAATATCACTGACTTTAGCCGATGGGTTATTAACTTTATATTTGGCACGTTTAAGTAAAGCTTTAAGCTCTTTTATTATTGCTTTGATCGCTTTCTTAGCAGGAACATTAATTTGATTAATTCTTGGCGCTAAAGTAGAGTTTATAAACGTTTCATTAAGGTAATCCACGAAACTGTCAGCTAAAGCAGAGCTATTAAACTTGTGAAAGCGGTCACAACGATATTTATCACCTACATGTAAATAAATATCATTAATACTAGCTCCACTAAAAAGTAATGTGTCATCGAACACGAAACCTTTTAAATGTAGAACACCCAAAAATTCTTTTTGCTTAACTGCAACACCATATATATTAATGTCGTGTTCATATTGTTCTGACAAGTCTAAATAAAGTTGGCGATTACCAAGAGATTTTTTCTCTCCAATCAAGCCACGCTGTGCTCTATGAAAGTCGACAAATATACAAACATCTAAGTTTGGATTTTTTTGCTTAGCTTGGTATATAGCATGCAAGATCTCTCGACCTGCTTCATCATCTTGAAGATATAAAGCAGTTAAGTAAATTCGTTGTTTGGCAGTATTAATCAAAGTTAATAATTGCTGATGAAAATCTTTAGATGAATATATAAACTCAACATCATTAGATGATAGAGGAACTGAATTTTGGATAGAGAATTTGCTGTTACGAGAAAAAATCATTTAATTTATTTTTAATAAGTTATGACTTGATTATAAACGCAATTTTGTAGAAAAAGAAGTAATCACTGGACGATATAATTTCAAGTTGATCTGACCCCCTTGATTTTACATTTATATTTTTAGAAGCTCACTGTGTATTAGGGAGGTTCCATCCAAAAGCACGATGGAATAACGGTTAATATTATCTAAGTTAGTGCGCGTTGTTGGTTAAAAGCACACTGTCAATTTAGGGGGTCCCGCATAAAAGCACTGCGGGATGACGGTGTATTTTTTCTAAATATAGTTGGGTATGCGCGGTGTTTTTACTTAACGTTGATGCGCAATGTTAGTTAATTTACATCACGTACATCTGTGGGTGTATTCGTTAGAAGCACGCTGTGTATTAGGAAGGTTCCATCCAAAAGCACGATGGAATGACGGTGTATTTTTTCGCTTCAAGTTGATGCGCAATGTTAGTTAATTTACACCACGTCATCCCTGAAGAGCTTTAGCGATATCAGGGACCTCCTGAGGCAGTGGCGTGCTTAACATCGATACGCTGTGCCCTGTCTACAACGGAGTAGGTCTTGCTAGGCCCCAATACGAAAAAAGCCCTCTGCGTTAGCAGAGGGCTTTTCGGAATGGGAGCCTAGCGATGACCTACTCTCACATGGGAACTCCCACACTACCATCGGCGCTACTGCGTTTCACTTCTGAGTTCGGCATGGGATCAGGTGGGGCCA
>JAQWHD010000002.1 GCA_029237915.1 Thalassotalea sp.
CAATATAATAATTTTTGATGGCATTACTATAAGGAAATAGCTTGTTAGAGCGAGTAAAATAAAGCCATAAAAACAAATTAGATCGCTTTAAAAACACATCAAAAACAATTACAAGTAAAGAAATTACAGCTCATCACAAATGCTTACAAACTAGTTTTTACAGCTACATTTACCTCCAAGAAAACTCACAAATTACTAACAATGTTTAAAAGCCAATTATGTAAAATACAAGACATTGAAAGATCAAAGTAAATTTTTTTAATCGTTCTACTGAAAAAAAATATATAACGCTTACTTTGATCTATAGTTAATAGTTAGTGGCTATTTGACCCAGCCAGATAAGGATTTTTATTTCTATGAATAATGTTATCGAAGTCGGTGTGATTGAATCACTCGTCATTGCAATATCTGTATTGTTTATTGGTCGATTTATTAATTATATTGCACCGCCATTAAAACGATTTAACTTTCCAGAGCCTATTCTTGGTGGTTTGGTTGTTGCTATAGTGATTACCCTATTGCATAGCCAAGGGCTGGATATAAACTTTAATTTGCCATTACAAAGCACATTTATGTTGTTGTTTTTCTCTACGGTTGGTTTATCAGCAAGTTTTAAATTACTCGCACAAGGTGGGGCTAAAGTATTTATCTTCCTTGGCATTGCCGCGCTTTATATTTGTGTGCAAAATGCCGTAGGTGTTAGTTTTGCTACTATGCTAGGTTTAGAGCCATTAATGGGCTTAATCGCTGGTTCTATCACTTTATCAGGTGGTCATGGTACAGGAGCTGCTTGGTCACAAACATTCTCTGAAAACTATGGTATGAATACCCTTGAGCTAGCTATGGCGGCGGCAACGTTTGGTTTAGTTATGGGTGGTATTATTGGTGGTCCGGTAGCACAACGTCTTATTGATAAGCACGGTCTTGAATCAGAATACGGTAAAGGTGGTCACACTCATGAATCTCACCCTGATTTAGTTACTTACGATCAGATGGAAGAAGATAAAGTTACCGCTAAAAAGGTCACAGAAACATTATTTATACTACTTATTTGTCTTGTTGGCGCCAGCTACATTAAAGGTTTTGTTGATAGCTTTGAAATTAGTGCGTTAATGATCCCTGAATTTGTTTATGCATTATTTATTGGTGTAGTTATCACTAACTTCACTGAAATAAGCAAGACATATAAAATTAATAGTGAAGCGGTCGATATACTCGGAACAGTGTCATTAGCCTTGTTCTTATCCATGGCATTAATGAGCTTAAAACTTTGGGAAATCTTTGATTTAGCAGTACCTCTATTAATTATATTAGTGGTACAAACTATTACCTTGGCGCTATTCGCTTACTTTGTGACTTTCAAACTAATGGGTGGTAATTACGATGCAGCAGTTATTGCTGGTGGTCATTGTGGCTTTGGTATGGGTGCAACCCCAACAGCTGTAATGAACATGGGCGCATTGGTAAA
Organism: Thalassotalea sp.; assembly: GCA_029237915.1. Classification (GTDB taxonomy): domain Bacteria; phylum Pseudomonadota; class Gammaproteobacteria; order Enterobacterales; family Alteromonadaceae; genus Thalassotalea_A. Next base: position 1,469 of record JAQWHD010000002.1, read on the forward strand.
CCGTAATGGCCCGTCACCAACAGCCTTTATGGTAGTTCCTATTGTTGGCGCATTCTTTATCGATATTGCTAACCTTATCATCCTTCAAGGTTACTTAGCTTTTCTTGGTTAAAGCAAGTTAGCAGCCAATAAAAAAGCGCCTTTCGGCGCTTTTTTTGTATCTATAATCAAGAGGGTCAGATCAACTTGAACTCATCTAAGGTAAGAATCAAGTTGATCTGACCCTCTTGATTTTTATTAGATTGTTGAACGTTTATAAGTTCGGTATTCTGCTTTCCAGAAGTTTTGCTCGATGTTGTTGCGTAATTCCTCATCTGGAATTTCTAATGCTAAATCTTGCTCTTGGGCAAGCTTACCAATCGCAAAAGCGATTTTTTTGCTGATGTTGGCAATTTCAGTTAACGGCGGTAATAAATCACCTTTACCTGTGTTTGCTAATGGAGATGCTGCAGCGAGTGTTTCACTAGCAACCATTAACATTTCATCGCTGATGAACTTTATGTTTGCGGCTAAAACACCTAAACCGATACCAGGGAAAATATAAGAGTTATTACATTGTACTATCTTATGTGTTTTACCTTCATATTCTACTGGCTCAAACGGGCTACCAGTGGCGATAACCACATTGCCTTTAGTCCAATTAATCACTTGTTCTGGCGTTGCTTCTACTTGCTTAGATGGATTACTAAGAGGAAAGATAATCGGCGTATCTGTGCCTGCAGCCATTGCAGTTATTACTTGCTCGGTGAATAACCCAGCTTGCCCAGAAACACCAATTAAAATATCAGGTTTGGCACAGTGCATCACATCAAGTAATGAAGCGTACTCACCACTGTACTGCCATTCACTAAGGTCATTAGTTTGTTGAACTAGTTTTTGTTGGAAATCACGTAAATCTTCCATACCTTGAGTAAGTAAACCAAATCGGTCCACCATAAAGACTTGCTTACGCGCCTGTTCGTCAGTTAAACCTTCAGAGCACATTTGCGCAATAATTTGCTCAGCAATACCACAACCAGCAGAGCCAGCACCAACAAAGGCAACTTTTAATTCAGATAATTTACTTTTACGAATACGACAAGCTGCTAACAAAGTACCAACAGTTACTGATGCAGTGCCTTGAATGTCATCATTAAAACAACATATTTCATTACGGTAGCGCTCTAATAATGGCATGGCATTAGGCTGAGCAAAATCTTCAAATTGTAAAAGCACACCCGGCCAACGACGATTTACCGCTTTAATAAAGAGGTCAACAAATTCATTGTATTCTTCTTGGCCTATACGCTTGTGACGAGCTCCCATGTACATAGGGTCGTTTAATAGACTTTCATTATTGGTACCAACATCTAGCATGATTGGCATAGTGTACGCAGGGCTGATGCCGCCACACGAGGTATAAAGCGAAAGCTTACCAATAGGAATACCCATACCGCCAATTCCTTGGTCACCTAAACCAAGAATACGCTCGCCGTCAGTAACCACAATAACTTTTACTTTATGCTTAGTCGCGTTATGTAAAATGTCATCAATTTGATGGCGTTCATCATAAGAAATAAATAAGCCACGGTTACTACGATAGATATCTGAGAAGCGTTCACACGCATCACCAACGGTAGGGGTATAGATTATTGGCATCATCTCTTCAAGGTTTGCCTGTACTAAGGCATGAAACAAGGTTTCATTTTTATCTTGAATATTACGTAAGTAAATATGTTTATTTAGTGCTGTTCGAAAGCTTGAATATTGCATATAAGCACGTTCAACTTGCTCCTCGATACTTTCAAAACGAGGAGGAATAAGGCCGGTTAAATTAAAGCTAGTTCTTTCTTGTGAACTAAATGCACTGCCTTTATTAAGTAAAGGTGTTTCAAGCAAGGTAGGTCCTGCATAAGGAATGTATAAAGGGAAATTGCTGCTGTCTTGGCTCATATTAAGTATCGGCTCTTGTTAAGTATTTATTTGATGGGCTGCTGTAACTGCAAAGCTGTACTGCAAAAAAGTGCGCCATTGTAATGCTATTTAACAATATTAGGCAACCAGTAACACTAAGCGTTTTGCATGTTTGATTTTTAGGTCTAATCCATTTCATCTATCCAGGCTAACTGAATCGCTTCTAATACTCTCTCGCCACAATGATCAGGGTCATCACTAAAGCGTTCTAAATCTAAAACCCATTGCCTAAGTTCGGTAAAATGCAGCCGAGTAGGATCAGTTTTAGGGTGCTCTTCTATTAAATCTAAGGCTATTTCTAATGAATCTATCCACTTTAATGTCATATAAGTTTCTCAATTTATTAAAACTATAGATCAGTTTAGCTCAATTATTTGAACTTCATATAATAAGTAGTCAATAAGCAGGTTTAATTCAGGGCAGCACAAGCTCTATTTACAAAAAAGCCAGTTAATAACTAACTGGCTTTGATAATTTTTTACAAATTTGGGGGATACTAACTTAGTAAAGCAAAACCACCAGGGACATGATAAACATTTTCAAAGCCCATACGCTTTAATGTTTTTGCTGCAGCGTCACTTCGGCTACCACTTCGACAAATACATACATAGCTGTGATCTGTTTTTGAGTCTTTATGAGTATTCACAAAATGAGTGATCTGGGTTAGTGGCACATTAATAATTTTTTGATCACGAATATACTCTCTGCGATTGGCTTCGAATTCATGAGGTTCGCGCACATCAAATATCATGACATCAGGATTACTTGCTAAGAACTGCGAGAAATCACCTGGGTCAACATCAATACTAGGATCAATACTGGCTTTAATATTGCCGCATTGTGCAGATTGAGTACCATTGTTGATATGGCTATCAAGATCAACTTTAGCAGCAACAAATTGGGTACTACTAAGCTTGTTAGTTAGCACTTGTGCAAGCACAGGGTTAGTTCTCTTCTCAAGTGCTAAAGTAGTATTAAATAACTGTTGATAATCATGTGTTGGGCAAATTAATGTCTCATCAGTTATCACTTGCGCTAGTGCCTGTAATGAATGATACATCTGCACACTATCGCTGCTATTTAAGTCGCTTCGACCAATTCCGCCAATTTGTAGAGTGTCACCCACAAATACATAATCGATATCTGCGGCAGCTAATAGGCCTTGCTTAGCATTACCTAACAAGTAAGCAACACTATTATCGGTATGCCCCGGCATAGTGATTTTTGCTAAGACTTTATCACCAATAGTGATAGCAGGTGCTAACTGATCATTTTCTAAAGTTATTTGTTCAGTCAGGCTTTGATCCCAACCTAAACAATCAAAAGATTGTGAGCTTAACTTATCTGTAAATACATTGCGGATCATTTCAACACAGTCTTCTTGATGCTGATGCATGTGTGTTGCTAGCACGGCTTTGACGGTAAAGTCTTGACAGCTTACTAAGGTTTCAAATTTACTGGCGATCTCCGGAACAGGATCTATTAATAAGATTTCTTTATTAGCTTTATCGACATAGCACCAAGTACATTGTTGATCGTATATCCACTGCTGCAAACCATTAGCATTACTATCAATTATTTCATCGGCATCAGAAAGAATTAAACAACTGTTTTTAAGTGCGCTAACCGCATCTTTAATCGCCGCACACGCTTTATCGATTTCAGCTTGGGTATTAGCAGGGCCAAATGACATGCGTATCGCACCTTCACTTTGCCATTTTGGTTTGTCCATAGCATCAAGTACAAAGCTACCTGAAACTTTTGAACTACATGCGGAGCCAGAGCTTACGCGAATTTTTGCAGCATCAAATAAATCCATAATGTCTTTACTTGATAAACCTTTAACCGAAAAGTTAAGCGTGGTTGGCAGTGAATAAGCAAAGTCATGGTTAAAGACTATGGCAGGAAATACTTCTCGTAAGGTTTTTTCTAATTGCGCTCTATAGCCAACTAAAACATCATGAGATTTAAAGGTGTCGTCATTATCATCATTTAACAAGTTAAAGATTGCATTGAGTGATGCTATACCAGGTAAGTTTTCAGTACCTGAGCGTAAACCACTCTCTTGTCCACCGCCGGCAATAAATGGTGTATAAGGTGCATTATCACGCACATACAATACACCGATCCCTTTAGGGCCGTATAACTTGTGACCACTAAATGGGGCATAATCAATGCTAGTATTGGTTAAGTCTAATGGGATCTTACCTAGTGCTTGTACGCAATCGACCATCCATAAAACGTCTGGGTTGTTTTTACGAATAACGGTTTGCAGCGCAGGCAAATCTTGGAATACACCAGTTTCATTATTAGCTGCCATGGTACAAATCATCAATGCATCACCTATGTGCTTGGCAATAAATTCAAAATCTAAAATACCGTTACCATCAACAGGGATAGCAACAACCTCAGCGCCAACATTTAAGATTTGATTCCAATGTTTTAACGTTTCAGGAACAGCCTTATGTTCGGTTGCACCGTAAAGTAATACTGGATTAGCTATTTTAGCTGCTGCAGAGCGAGCAGCAATTAGCGCCGAAATGATTGAAGTTTGAATACCTTCAGTCGCACCACTAGTAAAAATAATCTCGCCATCAGTAGCGCCAGTAACTTGGCGTGCTAATTTACGAGTTGATTCTAAAATGTACTTAGCACGAATTCCGGTCATGTGACTTGAACTTGGGTTGCCGTAACATAAATTCATGGTATGAATTGCAGCTTCAGCTGCTTGTGGCAATACGGGCGTGGTCGCGTTATTGTCTAAGTAAATTTCATCAGATTGTGGGTGAATGTCGGTTAAATTGATCATTAATACTACTACTTGCTCTATTTTGCCAACATTCTAACCGCTTATAACTTTTAGCGCTATCTTATAAAAATAATAAATAGTTATGGTTAGTACCGTTTTCATTACTTTTTACTATGTACAACTTTTACTCTTTGAATATTAAGTGAATTTTTCACTAGATTAAAATTGTAATAGCCAAAAACAAAAAAGGCTTACAAATGTAAGCCTTTTTATAGATGAATATCTACAATTTAGATATTGTGCATTAGCAATTAGAAGCTAAAACGAGCACCAAAACCAATTACGTCATCTTCAGGTGTATATGATTGACCACCTTCAACATGCGTTGAGTCATCAACTTTAACTTAAGTGAAAACACGGAAGCTATCAGACCAATAATAGGTGACGCCGGCAATTAAATAGCTTTTTTCATAGTCATTACCAGAATCATCGGTAGTAACTTCAACAGCACCACCAAGTACTTCAAAGTCATTTTCGAAACGATACGCAACTAAAACCTCAACACCAGTTGATTCATCTAAGAACATTCCTTGGTTGTCACGGTGATGGTTTTCACCATCAACAACTACAACTGCAGCATACAGCCCTTGGCCGCCACGAGAGCCGTAAGTAACATTAGCAGCAGTCATTATGCTATCCATTTCTGCGCCAGTATCAGCTTCGAATGTTGCGGTATTATAACCAACGGCAACATTGACTTTTTCGCCAATGCTGTAATTAGCACCAAAACCAAATGAGCCATCTAATTCAATGTATTCAAAAGGTTGCTGACCAATATTTGGAAGTTGTTCAAAATCAGTAGTATCAATTTTTTCGTTACTTACTTGAACCTGTGTACTAACTTTTAAGTTACCAAAAGTGTTACTGTATTGAAGTGCTTTTTCAGCACGACCAGTACCAGTGAAACCACCATCACCTAAATCAAAGATACCAAGACCTTCACCACCAAAAATCATGAAGCTATCAGTAGCAGCGGTAGCCATATAACTTGAGCCCCACTGTTTACCCATAGTGATAGTACCCCATTTATCATGAGTCACACCAAAGTAGCCTAGACGATTAGAAAGTGATTGATCAGCATCATCACCACCTAAAGAACTATTTTCTGAACTACCATTTAAAACTAAATCTGAATCATTCTCAGCAAAGCGTACTTTCCACTCAAGTTTAGCAATTGCTGACCAGCCATCTTTTAATTGGCTATTAAAGCTAAGGTAAATACGGTTGAAATTATCACGGATTTCATTATAACTCTCGCCGCTTGAGTCTTCACCATTAACTAAACTCGCGGTTACATCACCTGCAAATTTGATTGTGTTTGTATCATCTTTATACAATTCCACTTCAGCGAATGCCGAAGTTGAAAAAGCAGCCATAGTAGATAGTGCGATTAATTTTAATTTCATGGGGTACCCTAACATTTGATTATTTTATCTTTATTATGTAAAGCAGTGCTTTACTTATAAAAGTAGACGATATTTTTAGAAATGTATAACTAGATGAATGAATTCATTTCCATTGAGCTGATTAAGTTCAATATTTCAGTTAACTTTTCAATATTGTTATAATTTATAACAGGCTATTACAATTAATAATATAGGCAAAAACATCATAGGACGAAGTATTACATTTCGATAACATAGTTGTTTAACCACTTGTTAAAAAAGTAAATTTTTTCACTCTCCTTTGAAAAAAAACAGCATTCCTTGATAGATGCTTTATAATAGCCGCATAGATAATTAAAGGGTGCCATTATGCAAATCACCGACTTAAACACAGAACAAACAATCCTGCCTATATTACGTTTGGGGTTTCGCCCTTTCTTCTTATTAGGCTCGCTTTTTAGTGCTGTGGCATTAATTTTATGGGGCTTAAGTCTCAATGGAGTTATAGCTTTAGATTATTACGGTGGAGCAAATTGGTGGCACACTCATGAAATGGTATTCGGCTTTACTTGTGCCATTATTGTTGGTTTTTTACTCACTGCGGTGCAAAATTGGACCGGACAAAGGGGCTTACATGGCAAGCCTTTACTGTTATTAGTTACTATTTGGTTACTTGGCCGATTAAGTTTATTATTTCCAAATATCTTAGGTAATTTAGCCACAGCGATCATTGATATTAGCTTTATGCCTTTGGCCGCTTTATTTCTTGCTCTACCTCTTATCAAAGTGAAGCAAAGCCGTAACTTATTTTTTATCCCTTTGTTATTACTATTCTCTATTGCCAACATAGAAATGCACTTAGTTGCCAATGGATTGTTTAATCTGCAATTACAACCAACAACCTATGCCTGCGTGCTGTTAGTAACGTTTATTATCTCAGTGATGGCCGGTAGAGTTACCCCAATGTTTACCGCTAATGGTACGCAAACCGACAAAGTAGCTAGCATTGAGTTATTAGAGAAAATCGCCAACGGCAGTTTATTAATTATTTTACTAACGTATCTGTTGCATCCATTTTTCTCAGTAAGTAACACGGTTTATGCAATACTCTTTGCCATAGCGGCTGTTAGCCAAATGGTGCGCTGGTTACGTTGGAAACCTTGGATAACATTAAGTGTTCCCTTGCTTTGGTCGTTGCATATTGCTGTTATGTTCATCTGGCTAGGACTATTTGCTTTAGCTTTAAGCTTTGTTATACCGACTCTACCAAGTAACCATATTTGGCACATTTTAACGGTTGGCGGTATGGGAGGCTTAATATTAGCAATGATCTCACGTGTATCATTAGGCCATACCGGTAGCCCGCTAGTAGTGCCAGGTCTTATGCCGTTTGCTTTTATGATGATTTCTTTTGCCGCATTGATCAGAACTCTAGGCCCGTGGTTATCACCAGAAAATTATATTATATTTATTAATTTCAGTATTTTAACTTGGGTACTAGCATATGGATTATTTATTTTCTATTATGCTCCTAAGTTATTAAAAGCACGCAAAGACGGACGTCCAGGTTAACACATGAAAGTAGTATGTTTAGATAGAAGCACCATAGATTCGAATATCGATTTTAAAGGCATTGAAGGGCTAGTCGAAAACATTACTTATCATGAATTTACGCCGGCCGAAAAAGTAGTATTTAGATGTAAATATGCTGAAGTTATTATTACTAACAAGGTAGTATTAGACAAAGTACAACTTGAACAATTACCAAAATTAAAGCTTATTTGTATTGCTGCTACAGGCACAAACAATATTGACATAGAAGCCGCGACCGCTCTTGGTATTAAAGTATGTAATGTAAAGTCATATTCCACACCTTCAGTTGCTCAGTATGTGTTTTCAATGTTATTAGAGCACATGCAAAAAAGTGCTCATTACATTGAAAACACCCGGCAGAAACATTGGCAAAACAGTCCAATTTTTTGTCACTTCAACTTGCCAATAAATGAGTTAAACAACAAAGTTATCGCGATTATTGGTTATGGTGAAATTGCTAAATCAGTAGAGAAAATAGCTCACGCTTTTGGGATGAAGGTATTAATTGCCGAGCGCCAAGGGGCAACAAGCATTCGTCCTGAGCGAGTCAGTTTTGAGCAAGCACTGCAACTAGCCGATGTACTAACCCTGCATAGTCCACTAACAGCTGATACAGAAAACTTAATCAATAGTCACACCTTAGCTTTAATGAAGCCTAATGCCATTTTAATTAATACCGCTCGTGGTGGTTTAGTGAAAAGTGCTGATCTATTGAATGCACTAAAAATGAAACGACTAGGTGCTGCGATCTTAGATGTGTTAGAACAGGAACCACCGCCTAGCGATCATATATTATTAAATTGTTCATTGGATAATCTATATATTACTGCTCATATTGCTTGGGGCAGTTTAGAGGCCCAACAACGACTTGTAGATGGTATTGCGAATAACATAGCTAGCTTTATGGAAGGTGAAGGGTTAAATCAACTCAATTAGAGAACTTATACATTCTCGCGCACATTACCGCGCGCATTACGCTGCTTGGGGTAGTTTAGAAGCTCAATAACGACTGACTTGTGGATGGGATTGCGAACAATATCGCTAGTTTTATCAAAGGTGGAGGATTGAATCAACTCAATTAACCAACTGATTGTTCTAGTTGGTCATCGAGTTATTACGAGGTTATTTAAGCCTTTCCTTAAGCAATAGCTTGTATTGGGAAGGCCCTATCTCCAACAGTATTTAGCACATCTATTACCCCCTCACAAATAGCGATAATTGATTTATCTTCCTTAAACGACTGTGGAATATCTAACAAACCTTGATTATTGATAGTGAATTCTTGAACTTGATGTTGTAACTCTAATGAATGATTATCGTAATACATTACGGTAACTGATTTACTGCTTATATCTGACATTTTGAACTCTTTTTAATAATTTTTTTATGAGTTCCATCCGAAACAATATTCATTGAAATAGCTGTAATATTGTTAGCGAGTTGAAGATTCCTTCCAAATCGCTGAACTTACCATAAAGCAGCAAATCATATTATTCAAGTTTTATTCTGAAATATCTGATAACGATATCAAAAGGTACTTAATAAATAACGTCTAAGTTAAAAGTATTGATCTTTAATTTTTCCATAGTGAAAATATCCCCACTGCCCTACACGTCGCAATGCAGGAAGGGGAAACTTAGGCAACTGTGAATTGAATAAAGGCAGGTTTGGTAGATCTTTACCCGCGGCTTTATCGGCAAGTCGTTTACCTGCTTGTACCGCAAAAGATACGCCATTACCACAATACCCCATAGCATATAAAACATTGTCATTATCTTCGGCACTATTGATATGAGGGATATCATCTAAAGACATACAAATCCAACCCGACCATGCATATTGATATTGCAGGTTTTGTAAAGCAGGGAAACTTTGTTTTAATACCGATAATAAACGTTTTGCGTAATATGGGTCGTCAGCCGACTTGCCCGTAATCGCGCCTCTGCCGCCAAATAAAATTCGATTGTCAGGTAACTTGCGGTAATAATATTTAAGCGCTCTAGTATCCATTACAACATTCGAGGTAATAAAGTTACATGCTGCAAGTTGTTCTGCACTTAAAGGCTCGGTAACGATAATCTGCGAAAGTACCGGCAGGGTTCTATTGGCGACACTTAAATGAAAGCCTTTAGGAGTATAACCATTGGTGGCTATAATCACTTTTTTAGCCGTAACTTTTGCTTTAGGCGTTATTAATACTTGTTTATTGTTTTCCGCAAACCATTGGTTAACAGGTGTTCCACAATGCACAGTTGCGCCTGCTTGCTGGGCGAGTTGCTGATAGCCCCAAGCGAGCTTTAATGGGTTAATACCATAACCATCATTGAACCTAAGTGCGCCATGGGCATTTTCATCAGCCATATAATCTTGATGGATATCAGCTCGAGTCAGTTGTTCAACTTGATAGCCAAATGTTTTTTCTAATAACTTAGCTTGTACTGATAGTGATTTCATCATACTTGGTTTATGGGCAACGCGAATATAACCAGGGTCTTGTACTTGGCAATCGATACCTTGGTTAATTAATTCATTAACCGTTTCTACGCCTTGGCATACTTCACTGTAGATGCCGCGCATCACTTCCTCCCCCCATTGTGAGGACATTGCTGACCAAGGCTTGCGACCTGTTGATTTGAGGATAAAACCAGCATTACGACCACTACAGCCCCACGCAGTTTGATTAGCTTCTAAAACTGTGGCCTTTATATTATGTTCTTTGGCTAAATGTAATGCACAAGAAAGCCCGGTATAACCAGCACCAATAATGACTACATCGCTATCAAGATCTTCGCTCAGTTGACCATTATTTTTAGGAGGGGTGCCTGAAACATCTGCCCAATAGCTAGTTGGATAAGGCTGATTTTCACCTGCCGAGGTTTGGATTAATGGATCGTACATAGACATTTTAATTTTTCACTAATAATTTTAGTCATGATGGCAAAATAGCATTACAATATAAAGTCTATTTAATAATAAATTTCAGCCTTTGGTTACCACAATGAACAAACAAGACATTAGCTACTATGCTTTAACTGAACAGGATTTTACCGACATTATCGTACTTGCTAATCATGTTCATGGTGATGGTTACTTGAATTTACAGCAGATGCAACAATGGTACGCTAGAGGCTTTAAAGCTGATATTAATGCAAGTTTTGTTGCTTATCACGGCAGTAAATTAGTTGGCTTTAGAATAAGCTACAGTCAGCAAAGTTGGGCAATCGATCAATGGTACTCGCCAGAGCTTTGGCAAGTAGATTTAAAGGATACTGCTTATTTTAAATGTAATACAGTAGATGAAGCGTATCGTGGACTTGGAATTGGCTCTAGATTATTAAAATTATCAATTAGCGCTTTACAACAGCAAGGTGCAAAAGCTGGAGTAAGCCATTTATGGCGACAAAGCCCTGGTAATAGTGCAGTGAAATATTTTACCAAATGTGGTGGTGAATTAATAAAGTTACACCCTGACAAATGGCGCGAAGATAGTCTAAATGGTTATGAATGTACGATCTGTGGATTTGACTGCCACTGTGAAGCGGCAGAGATGATTATCTATTTTAATTAATGCTATCGAGCGTTAGTAAGTAAACAGTACTGTCATGTAAAACATACTAATATCGGCATTATCATGTTCAAAGATAGGATTAGAGCTTGTGCTAACCGGAAGTTCGGCTTCTATTCTATCTCGAGTATCGTGAAGAAACGATCCTGAAAATAAATACGCTGCGCCAAATTCAAATCGTAAACTATACGGTAATGGATCCCATCGCAAACGTGCTTCTATCTGATTACCTAAATAACGATCTGACTCACCCGATTCATCTCTTATCCCTGTAGTGGTCCAAGAGTCGGTATCAGAAGCAAGCCAATAAAATTTATCGGCGATCATCACGCTAATTTTATCTAATGGGAAATACTCTAAACGCATGCCACCGGCAATTAAGTTACTACGAGCAAAGGGGCCATATATACTGGTTGGCCCAAAATCTGCTCGTCTTGCACCATAAAGTGTATCGAAGCGGTTGTTTTTACCATCGTTAGGATCTTTATCACCACTAGCATAATCAAGTTCTAATGCTATGCGAGTTTCATGATCATCAGTTAAGGTATAGCCTATCTCTGCATGTTGAAAATGAGCAAGATGATCTAAACTATCTTCATCCGATAATGCAGCAGATTCTCTAGACTCACCTGTTTGCCACATAGTTTCAAATTCATAATCGTATTCACCAACTTTTTTCCGCTTATATATTCTGGCACCTAAGGTTAATAGATCTCGATTTCGGGTCGTAAAATCAGGACCGTCCTCTTCAACTAATCCAAATAAAAACAATTCGGTGTTAACGCTATCAATTAATGTAGGGGAAGTAAAAAATACACCTAAAAAGTTTGATTTAAAGTTTTCTTCATCAGCTTCATATTTATTATCGACAAGATCTTGGCGATCACCCGGGGTTCTAACCACAGGAAACATATAAAAAGCAGTCAACGACTCACCAGAGTCAAGCTGCCAATTGTTGTTGATACCAGTGAAGTTATTCATGGTATTTCGATAGCCATTACGAGCTACTAATCGGCGACTACCGAGATCCATGGTTTGGCGGCCAATTTTTACATAATTATCACTATCCAGTGAAAACATACTGCGATAGTGATAACCAACATAAGCTTGCGCTATAGATAAGGTATTAACCATGCTTGAGGTGACTTTAGAATCATCATCAGCTATTTGTTGCCTGGAATCGGCAAACTCAGTAACGATATCGAGTTCACCACGCTGAATTTCAGCTTTTATACGAGTACGAAATAGTAGAGCTTGATCACTACCTGAACCACTACCAGCTAGGACACCGTTGGCACTTTCAAAACGAGCACGAGAATTCCCAGAAACCTTTAACCACTCAGGTAAATCTAAGGTTTCATTTACTCGCCACGGCACAAACGGTTCTTCAGCAAATGCTGATGAAATAATCAGTACAGATGAAGAGAGTGCCAATATGGCTTTTATAAATAGGTGTTTGATTGACACTTACTAAAAATTCCCAAAAGAAATGATGAAAAATCAAGTTTACAATTAATAATTGGCTTAGGTTTAAACCTAATACCTAATTTTCAATAATGCAAAGATATTATACTTATATTAGCTACAATTTTGGAAATAAAATCAACGACACGCAACTAAAATCATTACTGTTAGTATAGTCTGCTTCGATTTGCTTTAACAAAACAATTTTGTAACTTTATACGGTAAAAATGTTTAAAACCTTTAATACCTTTAAAACAAAGAGGGTTGCTGATCAATTATTTGCCAGTCAATCGGTTTTAGTTTATTAGAAACTAGATAATGATTAATTTTTGAAAAATGACGGCAACCAAAAAAACCTCGATAAGACGATAACGGTGATGGATGCGCACTCGTCAAAACTAGATGTTTATGAGTATCAATAAACCGGCCTTTCTTCTGCGCATGGGCTCCCCAAAGAACAAAGACAACGTTGCTTTGGTATTCATTAATTTTAGCTATTATCGCGTCAGTATATTTTTCCCAACCAAGTTTGGCATGCGAGTGTGCGTTGCCTTGCTGTACTGTTAAAACAGTATTCAACAGCAAAACACCTTGCTGAGCCCAACGAGTTAAATCCCCGTGTGCAGGTATAGAAAAACCATCAATATCACTCTGCAGTTCTTTATACATATTAGCTAACGACGGTGGCACTTTGACACCTTGCTTAACGGAAAATGACAAACCGTGGGCTTGTCCTGGCCCGTGATATGGGTCTTGACCAAGTATTACCACTTTAACATCATCAAATGGCGTTAGTTTAAGTGCAGTATATATTTCCTCATCAGGGGGAAATATTTCAATACCTTGTGCTCTCTGTTTAGCAATAGCCGCTAGCATAGATTGAAAATAATCTTGTTGTTGCTCACTTTTAAGTAATGCTTGCCAGTTCATGAAGCGCCTTTGTATTTTTAAGATGAAAAAAACTCTAAGCCAATAAATATTATCATGCTTAGAGTTTTGTTATACGATTTTGCTCAATAATAGTTGCGCGTTATTTTTTACAGCGCTGTAATAAGTAACTACGTAACTCGGCAAAATCAAAATTTAAATCTTCTGATAAACCCTTCTCGCCAGCACAATCGGCAAGCTCTTTTGGTAAACCAAGAGGACGACCTAAAGTGCTTTCAACCGTCTCTTTAAACTTAGCCGGATGAGCAGTCCCTAAAAACACACCATATTCAGAATCAGTAATGCCATATTGTAATGCTTTATAAGCAACACTCGCATGTGGCTCACAAATATAACCTTTGGCATTTAGCTTGTGCATACCCATTTGCGTTTGTTCTTCATCTATCGCGACTGAGCTTAAGCAGTCTTCAGGCACAATACCACTTTTAAGCATATGCTCAACGCGTGGCCAGTTATTAGGCTTAGAAACATCCATCGCATTTGATATAGTAGCAACCGTTTCATTTGGCTCCCACTCACCAGTTTGTAAGTACCTTGGCACTGTATCATTAAGGTTAGTGGCCGCAATAAAACGTTTAATCGGTAAGCCCATTGCTTTTGCTAATAAACCAGCAGTTAAGTTACCAAAATTACCGCTTGGGATAGAAACCACTAATTCATCAATATTACCGCGTTGACGATACAACTGTGCGGCAGCTTCAAAATAATAACTGATTTGCGCCAGTAAACGGCTAATATTAATTGAGTTGGCAGAGTTTAAGCCAATTGCATCGGCAAGTTCTAAATCATCAAAAGATTGCTTAACTAAGCTTTGACAGTCATCAAAGCTACCGGTAACTGCTAATGTTGAAATATTGTCACCTAAAGTGGTAAACATTTTTTCTTGTAGTAAGCTGATTTTTCCTTTCGGAAACATGATCACAACATTTATGTTTTCAAGCCCATAAAAAGCATGTGCCACTGCCGCACCAGTATCTCCTGATGTTGCTGTTAATATCGTGATTTTTTCATTATTAGTTTCAGTGAACTTTTGTAAACATTGCGCCATAAAGCGAGCGCCAAAATCTTTAAAAGCTAATGTTGGTCCGTGGAATAATTCTAAAATAGAGTTTTGTTCGTCAACTGCTTGAATTAATGCTGGAAAATTAAATGCATTCGTAATGATGTGCGCAAATTCAGCTTCAGATAAATCATCTTCAACAAACGGATATAATATTTTAGTACTGCGTTCAACAAGAGGCATAGATAATAAAGCCTCGATATCATCGGCGAAGTTAGGCAGCTCTTTTGGGAAAAATAAGCCTTGATCCTTGCCTAAGCCTTGGCGTACCGCTTGAGAAAAACTAACTTCTTGTTCTGGGTGCTTTAAATTGTAAAATTTCATATTTTTTCCTACTGCTATAACACGCGAGCGCCTTGCACATCGATTTCGCAAATGTGCACAAACCCTTGGTCTGATTGTAAATAATGCTGTTGTAGATAATCAGCTAAGGTATTAGCCATAGCTTGATCATCACATACTGCAAATAACGTGGGCCCTGAGCCAGATATTCCGGCGGCTTTAGCACCATTATTTAATAAATATTGTTTAGTTGCACTGAACTTAGGTAACAAGCTTTCACGATAAGGTTCAGCAACAACATCGGTAATGTAATTTAACGCTTGTTTGTTATCTTCACGATGACATGCATCAACAAAGCTCGCTAAGTTTTGTCCGTATTGAATTAATTGCGCGCGAGAGTACATTTCAGGAAGTGCATCTCTAGCCTCTTTGGTCGACATTTCAATACCAGGGTATGCCATTATCCAGTAACTGCCTTTTAATGCAGGTATGGTTTTAGTAATAACTTCAGGGTCGCTCACCATTAATTGCAAACCACCATAATAACAAGGCGCGACATTATCATAATGCAAACTGCCGCTAATTTTAGCTTCCATAGCCCCCATCATGGCAAGCATTTGTTCACGGTTAAAGAAGTTATCATAATATTCATTCAAGGCAACTAATGCACCTACGACTGAACAAGCACTTGAGCCTAAACCACTACCAACCGGCATTTTTTTATCAAGAACTAAATCAACACTCAGCACATTTTGATGAAATGCAGTGAGTTGTTCGTTAAAAAGCACTAAACAATCCCAAACGATATTCTGTTTTGGGTCTTGCGGTAGTTTGTTGGCAAAATTACCAACAACATTCAATGTGCTAGACGTTCCAACTGCTGATGAAATTTCAACAACATCACCTAATAGCTCACCCGATAGCGGTTGTACCGCCATACCAAGTACGTCAAACCCTACGCTAACATTGCCAATTGACGCAGGTGCAAATACTTTAATTTTACTTACACTAGCCATTACATCTCCTGTTTCCACGCTTGTGTGCGTAATAAATCACCAAATACACCAGCAGCGGTTACTGCAGCACCGGCACCATAACCACGAAGAACTAATGGAATTGGTTGATAGTAACGACTTAAAATAGCTAAGGCATTTTCACCGTCTTTAATTGCATACAGAGGATGACTTGCATCTACAGCTTCAATTGATACTTGGCATTCACCATTATTAATAGAGCCAACATAACGAAGTACTTTACCTTCACTTGCCGCCTTTTCAACTTTTTCTGCGAATACCGGATTAAGCTCAGGTAAGCGCGCCATAAAATCATCAATAGAGCCACTGGCATCAAAATCACTAGGTAAAACAGATTCAACCTTAATGTGGTTCAGCTCTAATGGCATACCAGCTTCACGCGCCATAATTAATAGTTTACGAGCAACGTCCATACCACTTAAATCTTCACGAGGATCGGGTTCAGTAAAACCGTTGCTTTTGGCAATTTCAGTTGCTTGAGACAACGACATGCCTTCATCAAGTTTACCGAAAACATAAGAAAGAGAGCCTGACAGTACACCTTCAAATTTGACAAGTTCATCACCTGCTTTAAATAAATTTTGTAATGTATCAATTACCGGTAAACCAGCACCAACGTTAGTTTCATATAAGAATAAACGATTAGTTTTAGCGGCATTCTCACGAAGCTTTAAATAATACTGCCATGAGTCCGTATTGGCTTTTTTGTTCGGCGTAACTATATGAAAACCTTCAGCTAAGAAATCAGCATAAGTCATCGCTAAACCTTCATCAGATGTACAATCAACAATAACCGGATTAATCAAATGATTGGCTCTGGCAAAAGCTTTTAAGTTATCAACGGAAAAAGGTTTTACATTGGCCTGCATGTCTTGCTGCCAATTTTCTAAGTTAAGACCTTCAGCGTTAAAGCCAATGCCTTTGCTATTGGCTATACCGTATACTTTCAAATCAATATTTTGCGCGATTAAATGTTGCTGTTGACGCGAAATTTGTTGTAATAATTCACTGCCCACCACACCACAACCAACAACAAATGCATCAATAGTTTGACGACGAGAAAAGAAGTTTTGATGACATACTTTTAATGCATCAGTACATTTTCTTTGCTCGATAACCACTGAGATACTGCGTTCTGACGAATCTTGTGCAATAGCAATAACATTAACTCGAGCTTGCGCTAAAGAGCTAAATAATTTTGCCGCCACACCACGTTGCTGATGCATACCATCACCAACTAAAGAAACGATAGATAAATGCGATTGCAATTCAATTGGCTCAAGCAACTGATTCAGGAGCTCTAATTCAAAC
Source organism: Thalassotalea sp. (assembly GCA_029237915.1). Lineage (GTDB taxonomy): Bacteria > Pseudomonadota > Gammaproteobacteria > Enterobacterales > Alteromonadaceae > Thalassotalea_A. The sequence continues at coordinate 18,873 of JAQWHD010000002.1, forward strand.
TCTTGTTGTAAGCTTTGCTGTGCACGATAAGCATCGTGTGAGTACACACAAAAGCTAATACAGTACTCAGATGACGATTGGCTGATCATTACCAGTGATACGTTTTCTCTGCTCATACAAGCAAATACACGACTTGCCATACCAACCATGCCCTTCATACCAGGGCCCGATACATTAATCATAGTTAATTCATCAAGGTTAGATATTGCTTTAACTTTTTTAAGACCTTTATCTTCACTAGAAATCAAGGTGCCTTTAGCTTCAGGGTTAGTGGTATTTTTAATTAAACAAGGAATGTGGTGTTGTGCAATGGGTCCAATGGTTTTTGGATGCAGTACTTTAGCGCCAAAATAAGAAAGCTCCATAGCTTCTTTATAAGATAAATGATCAAGTAATTTAGCATCTTTAATTAAACGTGGGTCGGCATTAAACACGCCATCTACGTCTGTCCAAATTTCACAGCATTCTGCATTAGCACATACTGATAATACCGCAGCTGAATAATCAGAGCCGTTACGACCAAGAGTAGTCACTTGGCCTGACTTATTTGACCCGATAAACCCAGGCATAATGGCGATACGCTCAAGCTTATTATAAGTTTCATTGAAAAGCTGGCGACATAAGACCATATCAGCAACGGCATTTAATGGCGCTTCATTAGTCTTTAAAAATAGCTCAGGCTCTAAAATAGTAACTTGTTGTTCATCGGTTTGTAGCAATGACTCTAAAATTGCAACGCTTAAACGTTCACCTAAACTGATAACACAGGCGCGAATATGATCTGGGCAGTAGGCCAGCATAGCCGCACCTTCTAACCAACGTTGTAGTTGATGAGTCCAACGTTTAAGTGCTTGCTCGGCATGCTGGCGATTGAAATAGCAATCGGCAGATTCTAAACCATCAAATATATGATTAATTGCAGTCAGCAGATGGTCCATACCAGCAGTTAATTCTTCGCCTTCGGCTAAATTTTCCGTCAATGCAACTAAATGATTGGTAATGCCTTGCGGAGCTGATACCACAACAGCAATAGGAGACTGTTTGCTTTTGTTAGTGATGATTTCACTTACCGCTAAAAAACGCTGTGCATTAGCTAATGATGAACCGCCGAACTTTATTACTCTCATATTATTTCCTTACAATGCCATAAAACAAAAAACCCGTGAACTTTTCAGGTCACGGGCTTTTTTTAATTTGTGTTATTTAAACACACCAGCCAATGACCTCCATTCGTGTACGAATGGTGGTGATAATGATGGTGGTAAGCGCGTGCATAAATATTCTCATAGGACTTACTCTGCCTTAGCTAATTTATTCTGTCAATGAGTATTTACTCGAATTTTACATTGAATATGAATAACACTGTTATTTTTGCTATATGAAGACTTAAACCCAGTATAAATGAGCTTGGTGCTTAGTAAGCCAAACCTTTGCTGAATCAGGGTTAGGATAAAATTGTTTAACCAATTGCCAAAATTTAGCTGAATGATTTAGATGTTTGATATGACATAACTCGTGGATGATTACATAGTCAATTACAGTCACTGGCGCCATAATTAACAGCCAATTTAGGTTAATCCTATGCTTGGCATCGCAACTTCCCCAGCGACTTTTATAATGGCGAATTTTTAACGATTGCATAGTTATGCCGGTACTTTGCTGCAACTCAACTATACGCTCAGTTAATACTAAGTTCGCTTGTTCAATAAACCACAGTTGCAACTTTTGCTTTATTTGTTGCTGTAATTTTTCTTGTTGAAAATCATCAGTGAGAAATGAATTAGCTACATTGACAATAATTTTTTGAGCAAGTGCATCTAGCTCTATAGAAGTAACACACTGCTCTTGAAAACGTATATCAAGTTGATAAGGTGTTCCTAAATAATAGAACAATTCATCATGGCAAAATTGCCTTTCACTTTTACTACTGAGAAGTTGTTGTTGCTCATCAATTTTTCGCCATAGCCACTCAGCCTTAGATGAAACCAAGCGAGTGATCTCATCCTGGCATACTTTAGCGGGAGCTAGTACACGAACTTTAGATGCTTTAACTTGCAGGCTAACCGTTTTTCGTTTTGCGCTTCGAACCAGCTCATACTCAGGAACTTGTATTGAGTGTTTAGCTTGCATCTTGTAGTTTGGCTGCAGATTTTTTAACTGCTTTTACTTTCTCAACGGCTTTTGGTTTCTCAACCTTAGGCTTTTTAGCCTGTAGAGCAATCAATATATCTTCTCTATTCTTCGCTAAGAACACACTGATATCTTCTACTGTTTGCTCTGTTAACTCTAAAGAAGATTGATCAAGTATTGAGGAAAGGCTATCTGCCATATCGAGCATTTTGTCATACTCATCTGCAGTTTTCTTATCCATAAATGTTTCAACCTCCGCCCCGTTACGTATAACAACAAACCGACTCTCGACTGCCATGGTTATCCCTTTTTATTTATCTAACGAATGCGTTTTTAAGCACATTACAAGTATTTAAAATTCACTTTTTATACAACAAGCTAGCTGATAAAAAACTTTATCTGTATATATAACCAGTATATTAACAAGTTTTACAAACTTTTGGCAATAATTAACTTGCGATGAACGAAAATACACTATTTTTTGTCGCAGAAAAACCGCCACTCACCTAGATAAAAATGCAGGTTTAACTGCATTTTTATGCGCGCATGTAAATAAATATGTCAAAGATTAAAACCCTAATTGCTAATTTATTAGGGTAGGCACTGAATTTATTAGTGTTTTATTTAATAAAGCATATTTTTACTGAAATGATTTATTACATTCAAGGGGATTTCATTAACAACTTTTTAGCAATTTTAGGTAACTATTAAAGGGTAGACACAAATAACTAAAGAGAGATAACTATGAAAACTTTAACTAAAATTACAACCGTAGCATTAGCATCAGCAACTTTATTTATGGCTTCTGGAGCTTCAGCTGCAATGAGCAATTATATGGAAGGCGCATTAATTGAAGTATGTAAAAGCGCCCAAAAAGACAGTGTGATGAATTTACGTAAAACCATTAAAAGTCATCGCCTAAATGAAAAAACAGTGGCCATGGGTCTTGTTTGTAATGGCGAGGATGTGATTAGTTTTGCTGAAAATAGTGGCGCTTTTAAAACCGCGAACCATTTAGAGAAAAAAATTGGTGGCGCCGACATTGTCGATTTAGCCCAGGTGTACTCAGTTAAGTTTTAATTGATGACCCTCAATAATACTCTGAAAGTAATGCCTCTGCTTTCAGAGTACAATTGCTCTTGCTGCATAACAAGTGACTAACTGAGTCGGTACATTACCCATAAAGGTAATACTTTCATCACGTAACGCATCATCGCCCATGGCCAAGTAGGCACAAATGCAACATCCACTTCCTTCTCAATGGCTTTGATCATAGCCTTACAGCCTTTCTCAGCATTCACTATAAATGGTACTTGGGTATTATGGCTGGTAATTTCCGTAGATATATAACCAGGGTGAATGGTGGTTACTTTAATTGGCGTTTTCATTACATCGATACGAATACCTTCAGTTAATGAAGCGATAGCAGCCTTTGAAGCCGCGTAAACAGTAAATGCTCTTCTAAAACCTCGCTGTGAACTAACCGATGATATGGTCACTAAATGGCCAAAGTTTTGTTCTCTAAATATCTCCATTGCCGCTTCGCACTGTGCTAATGCGGCAACAAAGTTGGTCATTGCTGTGAGCTTATTAGCTGCAAATAAGCCAGTGCCTACAGAGCCCCCCTTACCTACGCCAGCATTAACAATAACGCGGTCAATATTGCCAAATTCTTGTTTAGCCTGTTTAAAAACAGCAAATACTTGCTCATGATCATTAACATCAAGCTCAACCGTTTTCACTTTAACCAGCGGGTATAATTCATTTATTTCAGCTTTTAACTGGGCTAAATTTTCAATCCGGCGTGCACATAAGATAAGGTTTCGACCTTTTTCAGCAAACTGCTGTGCCATGGTATAGCCAAGCCCAGAGCTTGCACCTGTAATAATTATATTTTTGCGGATCATTAATTCGACCTTTACCTTAAATTTGTATTGTTAATAACAATATCATCAACAACAAATACTTACCTTAACTAGTCACTTAACAGACAAATTTATTTTTACATTTGAGTAACTCTTATTAAACATTTAATACAATTTTTTGTTTGACCCAATTGAGTTTTTTGACTATTTTTCACAATAGATTAACAAGACAATTAACATGCAATGCTATAGAGCTAGGTAAACCTTTATAGCCAGATGTTTTCAATCAATTAAGGTAGTAACTATGTCACGTAATAAAATTATTGAAGATGCAGAAAACAGTATTGGAGAGGCAAGTTTTAATGAAAACATTGCGGACAATAATGATTGTGATCATGCAAGCAAAGATACAGTAAAAACTCGTAAACGTATTGATGAGTTATTAGAGAAAAAACGTTTGAAAGAATTACTCGATGAAGATGAGTGGGACCTGTAACTCTGTGCTTTTGGTTACTCTAATTCTAGCCAAAACTTTTGGAGGAAGTGCTTATAAGGCCGCCATTGCTTTTGGTATTTTGTTTGTAACCCTTGACGTAGTTGTACGTCACTTAGAGTCCCTATATAACGTTCACTATCTTTAAAGTCTAAACAATCCGCATGAATTTCCAGTTCTAGAAATTTAAATAGATTTTGCAACTCCCCTTCTGGGTCTGCGACTAACTTTTCATAACTTATATTATAAATAAAGTCGGGAATAAGTTTATTCCAGTGTTCCATCGTACTTTGATAGTTTTGATGATATTCACTAATTTCTGCAAGTGAACAAAAGTAAGGCTCAGCTGCGGCAAAGTTGTTGCGAAAAATAGACCAACTCACATCGACAGCATCACGAGTAATATGAATTACCTTAGCGTGTGGCATCAACATGTTGATCAATCCAATTGATTGATAATTACTAGGCATTTTATCAATTATATAATCACAATTCGGCGCTACCGTTTGCAGTTGAGTTAAATAATAGCTTGCCAACTTTTGCAAATGTTCAGGGGTAAGCAACTGACAACCTTGTGGAAAGTGCTGCCCAGTTAAACCGGCTATACCGTCGGCAATAGGACCAGCCATTAATGCCATTTCGCCAGCACTAGTTATCTTATTATTACCAAGCAACATCTGCTCTAATAAAGTTGAGCCGGAGCGAGGTTGGCCAACAATAAATATAGGAGTTAAAACTGGCTGCGGCTGTGGAGCTCGGGTGTTTTCCAATAAAGCTTTATTAAAGGTCGACAACAAAGAGCTAAAATATGGCTGCATATCCTTTACAGAGAAATTTATCTGTTGTCTTTGCAACGCATTTGCCTCATAAAAATAGTTAAATGCTTGCTCATAGTGCTTGGCTTTATGGCTTAGTTCGGCAAATCCATAGAGCAATAGCGCTTTATTTTCAGGACTTAATTTGTCTTGCGCTTTTGATAATTTATTTTCTTGTGTTGTTAATTGTTTAAGCATGACACTTAGATAGGCTTGGTTATCTTTATTATCGAAACAAAGCGCATCCATTCGCACAAGTAACGCAAACGCCCTAATATTGAAAGGCTCAATAGCCTGCAATTCTTTGATATATCTTTGGCTTTGACTGTATTTATTCTGTTCACAATAAAATACAGCTAATACTAATAATGTATTAACCGCTTTTGCATTTAATTGATAGGCAAAATTTAGCGCCTGCTCGGCCTTATCCAGTTTTCTCAAACGAATACAAGCATTAGCAAGAGACAGGTAAATTGCCGGTTGGTTAGGATCTATGGATAAACAGCGTACAAATAAGTCATGTGCCTGTTTAAAGCTATTTAAATGGTATGCAACCTCGCCTAATCCCCAAATTGCAGTGACGTCTTGCTTGTTTACTTGGATAAGCTGTCGATACACCTGCTCGGCTTGTTTGTATTTACCTTGCTCTAAATATTGCTTTGCTAAAATTGCAGTCGACATAAATTAAAATAGATTTTTGCTGGAAGGAAATGAATAGAAATAATCTTCTATTTTTATTAATTAAGCAATAAAAAACCACATCAATTTGATGTGGTTTTTGTATTTAACTTACTAAATTTAAATTAGAAGTTGTAAGTAGCTTTTACGTAGTAGAAAGCACCGTTGTAATCAAATGGACCACTTTCGTAGTAAATACCACCTAATGCACCAGCAGCTTGGTCATTAAGCTTTTGCGCTTCTTCATCAAGCAAGTTGTTGCCACCAGCTGAAAGCGTGATGCTTTCATTTAAGTAGTAGCTAACTTCTGCATCGAATGTAACCGCTGCATCTGCAACTTCTGAACCCCAATCTGATGTATCATCAGCATGTGATGCATAGTACTCACCAAAGTAGTTAGCACGAACAAATAAGCCTACAGAATCCCATGTTTGTGATACTGTGAACGTTGCACGATGATCTGGCATACCTTCTTCTAAACGACGGATTTTACCATCAGAAACCGTATCTGGATTCCATTCATCAACCGTAGTTTCGTTAAAGTTATATGCGGCGCTAAAGCCAGTCTCACCACCAAATAATGCCATATTGTAGTTAGCTACAACATCAATACCTTCAGTAGTCGTATCAAAATCGTTAGTAAAGAATGTTACACCCGAAATTAACTCTGGATTTTGTACACCTAAATCACGTAAGTCTTGATGATCTGCTGCTAATACATCTATTTGACTAGACTGAGCTAAGCGGTCAGTTACTTCAATTGAGTATGCATCAACTGTTAAGAAGAAATCACCATTTTGGTAAACAACACCTGCGGCAAAACTTTCTGACTCTTCTGGCGTTAATTCTTGTGCACCATAAAACTGTGACAATGGATCTGTTGCAGGAGCTAAGAATGTTTGAATTAGGTTGCCGCTAACAATTGAAGTTTGCGTGTTAACAACGTTTGCTTGACCAACTGTAGGTGCACGGAAACCTGTAGAGTGTGATGCACGTAATGATAAATTATCAGTTAAAGAATATTGCGCTGTTAATTTATAATCTGTGGTATCGCCAAACGTATTAAAGTCTTCGTAACGAATCGCAGCACCTAATAATAAATTTTCTGTTACTGGCGCTTCAACATCTACGTATAAACCGTAGTTACGACGTACATTTTCACCAGCAGTTTCAGGACCAAAGCCTTTAAAACCATGTGAACCAATGTTGAAACCTTGGTCAGCATAAGGACCGGCTTTCCATGATGCTTCTTCACCTGCAACGATTTCAAACGTCTCTTCACGCCATTCGTAACCAACAGCAAAGTTTAGGTCATCGTACATGCCAACATCGAAGCCGCGAACTAAATCAAAGTTAAATGTTTTCTCTAACTGAATGTACTTACCTGTTTCAAATGAAGTAGGAGTATCTAAACCTAATGATGGGTTTAACGTATTTGATAAGTTAAATGTTGATGCACTACGCCCAACCGAGCCACTTAAATCGAAATACCAATCGGCTAATAAGCCAGTTTTGATTTCACCTTTAGTACCCATAGTTAGCGCAGTATCTACTATGTTACCACCAAACGCAGGAGTATAACCGCCTGGGAATACTTGGTTCATTGAGAAACAGTTAGGATCAGCAACCATTGCTTGGTATTCAGGTGTATTTAAAACATTATCTACATTCGCAGGGACAACAGCACAAGTAGCTGCACCACCGTTAGCCAAGGCAACGTCACCCACAAGTATAGTCTCACCTTCATCAGCTGAGTATACTGAACCACGAGTATGCGGGTTACGGTAGTAGAAGCCACCGGTTACATCACGCTCAGAGTAGTTACCGAACATGTAAAATTCTTTATCATCGCCTAAATCAAGACCAATGTTACCAAATACGGTAATATCGTCCTCAATTTCAGGGTTACCCCAGATTTGTGCTGGATTTTGAATATCAGCATTGCCAGCTTCAGCTAGAGCAGCTGCATCTGGACGCTGTACTGAACGACTGGTTGCATCAGCTTCTTTAAGTTGGAAACTAAAGTTAGCAAAACCGTCATCAGTAAATGGTAAACCAATATTACCGTCAACGATTGTTAAGCCGCCATCGCCTTCTGAATATTCGCCGGCTTTAACTGAGATAGAGCCACCATCGCGATCATCTTTTAATACAAAGTTCATTACGCCAGCAATAGCATCTGAACCGTACTGTGCTGACGCACCGTCACGAAGAACTTCTACTTGCTTTAATGCCACTGAAGGAATTACAGAAATATCTGGACCTTGAGCACCATCGTTTACACCACCACCTTGGAATGCAATTACTGATGCACGATGACGACGCTTGCCATTAACTAATACTAATGTTGAATCTGAAGATAAGCCACGTAAGTTAACTGGCTTAATTAGTGTTGCAGCATCACTGATAGGTTGCTGACGTACGTTGAATGATGGAATAGAGCTAACTAACATGTCTAGCATGTCGCTACCGCCTGATTTTGCTAACTCATCGCCATCGATAACATCAACAGGAACTGGTGAATCGGCTACTGAACGAGGCGCGGCACGAGAACCAACAACTACGATTTGTTCGATATTTTCTTCTGCAACTGCCGGTGTTTCTTCTGCGGCAAATGCCTGTGAACTGCCTAACGCTAATCCTACGGCAATCGCTAAATGACCTAATGGAAATTTAGTATTCATGATTTTCTCCCTAATTTATTTACTATATTTTTATTGTTTATATTGTGATTTTTTGAATTATTTTTTATCAACCAATCTTTTATACGTTAGTAACACCCCATTTACAAGAGCTAAAACTCTAAAAAATAGAGAAATCAGCACAGAAATGTTACATTTATTTACCTTTTGTTTTAAAAATAAACACCTTTTAACATTTAATTAATGTTTAGTTTTTATAATCTAAGCTAAAATTATATTTATAAAACTTACACTTACCTGAGCACTCTATGGACGAAATGACAGAACAGTTTTCGATTATTGCTACCAATAAAGTAATTTTATCCTTGGTAATTGTAATTTTTTTACAATTTATGAGTCACCAAATTGTACGCTTGATCAGAAAAGACCATGATTTTCTAAACGAAAAACATCGTACTTGGATTTCTCGTACTAAAAATATGTCGGTGATGTTTATCATCGTTTTGCTGTTGAGCTTATGGTGGATAGAGCTAGAGAAATTTGCCTTCTCTATTGCTGCGGTTGCTGTAGCAATTGTAATTGCATCAAAAGAATTAATTTTATGTATTAGTGGCTCTATTTTAAGGGCGACATCAAATGCCTTTATTATTGGTGATTGGATAAGAGCCGGTGACAATTATGGTGAGGTGATTGAACACAACTTACTGTCAACAAGTTTGCAAGAAATAGACTTTGAAAATAATAATTACAACTACACCGGGAAAACGGTAACCATCCCTAACAGCCAATTTTTAACGCACACAGTTAAAAATATGAATTTTATGAAACGCTATGTTTACCATACATTTTCTATTACTACCGACGGTACAATTAATGTATTTGCCGCCAGAGAGCATATTTTCAATAAAATGAATGAGTACACTCAAGAATTTATTGAAGTAGGTAAGCGTTATAATAATGTTATTGAGAAGCGCTTAGGTGTAGATTTACCAGGTGAAGAGCCTTACATTCGTATAACCACTAGCCACCTCGGTGATGTTAACTTTACTATCATAATATTTTGCCCGACTGAACAAGCGGTTTCTTTAGAGCAAAGGATCACTCAAGATTTTATGAATTTTCATTATGAACAAATTTCTGCACTAAAAAACTAAGAAAAACGACTCACAAAAATTATAAAACTGAAAAAATCGTATTATTTTTTCAGTTTTTTTTGTACCTCACCATAATTTTGTCACTTTTCAAATTTAATAAGAATTCATCAAAAACAGATAACTACCAATCTATAGATATCCATACGTCTTAGCTCAAAAATGCAGCGACAGACAAAAGCCCAACAAAAACAACACGTTCGTATATTTATTATAAAATTGTGCAATTTTCAGAACAGTGAATAGTTAATAAAAGTGAATAAAATCAACTGATTCCATTAAGTTATAAGCGTTTTTATTTTGTTCTAAGGGCACCTCTATTTTTTCTGTTTATTCTCCCTACACTGAAGATGAAAAAATAATTCATTAACAAGATATTTACATTTAAAACATCTATTAATGGGTATAAAAAAATTAAATAAAAACTATAATTATTTGGGAGTTACACTTTGAAATTATCAAATTTCTTAATCACGGCATTAGCTGTATCAATCACTTCGTCATTTAGTGCACAAGCAGCAGACGATCGCTACATCATCCAAGTTGAAAATAATAAAAAAGGCCTAGTTAAAGCGTTAGCTAAAAAATTAGGTGCTGAATTACATGTTGAAGGTAATGGCTTTTTTGCCGCTAGCTTTCAAGGTAAGGACTTAGCTTCAGTTAAAGGCTTACTTAATAACCCACACGTTAAATTGGTTGAAGAAGATCAGCGCAGAATGCCATCAGCATTATTTAACGATGATGCTGGTGATGCTACAAAAACACAACTGACTCCGTATGCGGTTTATCAATCACAGGCAAACCAAGTTAGTTTTAACGGTAATGTGGGCATGAAAGTATGTGTCATCGACTCAGGCTTAGATAGCAGTAATCAAGATTTTGAGTGGGCCAACATAAGTGGTGATAATGATTCAGGCACAGGTAATTGGGATGAAAATGGCGGTCCTCACGGTACTCACGTAGCAGGTACAATTGGCGCTGCAGATAATGGTTTTGGCGTCGTGGGCATGGCTCCAGGTGTTGATATGCATATCATCAAGGTATTTAATGCCGAAGGTTGGGGTTATTCATCTGATCTAGCTTATGCAGCAGATAAATGTGCGACTGCAGGAGCTAAAATTATTAGTATGAGTTTAGGTGGTGGCGGTGCTAATAGCGTTGAAGAAAATGCGTTTAAAGCATTTACTGAAAATGGTGGTTTAGTTGTTGCTGCTGCTGGTAACGATGGTAATAATGTCCGCTCTTACCCTGCAGGCTATCCTTCGGTAATGATGATAGGTGCAAATGACGGTGACAATAATATTGCTGATTTCTCGCAATTTCCATCATGTTCAATAACGACGGGGCGCGGTAAAAAACAAACCACAGTTACTGATGAAACGGTTTGTGTAGAGGTAACAGCAGGAGGTGTTGATACCCTATCAACTTACCCAGCTGATATGGCAACAAGCTCAACATTAACGGCAGATGGAACTTTTGTTGCTTCGTCAGCGATGGAGAACTCAGGCAGCATCTCAGGTAATACATACTTTATGGGTACAGCTGAGACAACAGACTCTGCTGCTAATGGTAATATTTGTGTTATCGAGCGTGGTGTTATCTCGTTCCATGATAAAGTTAACAACTGTGAACTTTCTGGTGGTGTTGGTGCAGTTATTTACAATAATGAACCGGGTATGCTTTATGGTACTTTAGGCGAGACTAACGCAACAACTATTCCTGCTGTTGGCGCAAGTCAGGCAGATGGTGCAGCTTTAGCTGCAGCTGGGACAATTGATATATCGATTGGTACTAGTGATTATGGTTTTATGAGTGGTACTTCAATGGCAACTCCAGCGGTATCGGGTATTGCAGCTTTAGTTTGGTCTAATCATACTGACTGTACTGGCAGTGAAATTCGTGAGGCATTAAAAACAACCGCTGAAGATTCTGGCGCAGCGGGTCACGACGTTAACTTTGGCCACGGTATAGTTAAAGCTAAGGCAGCTAGCGACTATTTAACAACGAATGGTTGTAGTGGCACAGTTGTTGAGCCACCCGTTGGTGATATAACTTTAGATGCCAACAGTTACCGCTCAAAAGGTAAGAATAAAGTGGATTTAACTTGGTCTGGCGCATCAACTAGTTCGGTAGATATTCATCGTAATGGCTCGGTTGTAACAACGACAACTAATGATGGTACTTATACCGATAGTTTCAGAACTTATGGCACTTATACTTACCAAGTGTGTGACCAAGGAAGTGACAACTGCTCCCCTGAGGTAACGGTAAACTTCTAGATAATTTTATTTAATAATGTAAATAACAAAGACTAAATAAGTTTCGGCTTATTTAGTCTTTTTATAGTAGCGTATTGGCTCATTCAACTATTACCTAATAACACTGATTGTTGCTCTTTTACCAATGCCTTTAAATAATCCCAAAGAATTTGTACACGTTTAACCCGCTTACTATCCGGCTGTGTCATTAACCAAAACTCTCTAGTAATATCAATGTCATTATCTAGTACAACTTCCAGTTCATCATCACTGCTCGCTAAAAAGCAAGGTAACACGGCAAGGCCTAAACCACTTTTTACTGCCATGTATTGAGCAACCACACTGGTACTTCTTACTGCTGGTGTAACACCGGGTGCAATATCATTTAGAAATTCTAATTGATCACTGAAATCTAGGTGCTCAACATAACTAATCCAAGCTTGTTGCGTAAGATCGCTAATAGTAGAAATATTATTGCTGCGGAGATATTTTTTACTGGCATAAACTTTGAGGCGATAATCACAAAGTTTAGTCACTACCATAGAGGTATTTCTCGGTTTACCTATGCTAATGGCAATATCAGCTTCGTGTTTATAGAGTTTTACTTTACGTAGTAGGGGTAATACATCAATGCTAATATTTGGGTATAACTTGTTGAATTTAACAAGGTTTGGTGTAACAAAGAAGCTACCAAAAGCTTCTGTTGTACCAACTCGCACATTACCACTTTCTTCTAAATCTAAGCCTTGCAAAGATGCAACCGAGGATTGCAGCGTTTGTTCCATAGCTTGCGCAGATGCAAACAAAAGCTCACCTTGTGCGGTGAGATAATGGCCTTCTACACTGCGTTCAAACAAACGAACTTCAAGAGACTCCTCTAATTGATGGATACGCCTAGACACCGTTGAAGAATCAACCCCTAAGGCTCTTGCTGCAGTAGATAAACGTTGTGTTTTAGCTACTTCTAAAAATATTTTTAAACTTTCCCAATTCATAGTAACGCAGTGTAGCAAAGAAATTATTAACCGTCTTGCAAATATGCAAGACAGCATTGCATTGTACAATCTTGCGCGCTAATCATTAACCCTTTATCCTGTGGGCATTCCAATAGTGCTCATTGAGCAAAACTAGATTATGAAAGGCTACTATTATGTCAATTCGTGAAATTCCATTATTAATCAATGGTGAAAAGATCAGATCAAAAACTGATACTTGGTTAGATGTTTTAAACCCTGCAACTCAAGAAGTTGTTGCGCGTGTGCCTATGGCTACGATTGAAGAAGTGGATGCAGCAATTGCCAGCGCTGCGCAAGCATTTAAAACATGGAGCAAAACGTCTATTACAAAACGTATGCGTATCATGCTTAAGTTTCAACAGTTATTGCAAGAGCGCACTAGCGATATCGCCGAATTAATTACTTTAGAGCACGGTAAAACCTTACCTGATGCTGAAGGTGAAGTTGGTCGTGCTTTAGAAGCCGTAGAAAATGCTTGTTCAGTTACCCGTTTACAAATGGGTGAAATGTCGAATAATGCTGCAACCGGTGTTGATGTTTACACATTAAACAAGCCTTTAGGTGTAGGCGCAGGTATTACTGCATTTAACTTCCCTGTTATGCTACCTTCATTCATGTTTCCGCCAGCAATAGCTTGTGGTAACACCTTTGTATTGAAGCCTTCAGAGCAAGATCCATCATCAACTATGCTAATGGCTGAACTTGCTATTGAAGCTGGTGTTCCTGCCGGCGTATTAAACGTAGTTCATGGCGGACCAGATGTAGTAAATCGTATTTGTTCACATGATGACGTTAAAGCAGTGTCATTTATCGGTTCAACTCATGTTGGTACTCATGTTTACAACTTAGCAAGTAAACACGGTAAGCGTGCACAATCTATGATGGGCGCTAAGAACCATATGGTTATTATGCCTGACGCTAACAAAGATAGAGCGATTAATGATTTACTAGGCTCGGCATTTGGCGCGGCTGGTCAACGTTGTATGGCAAACCCAGTGACTATCTTAGTTGGTGAAGCTAGAACTTGGTTACCAGAAATTGCAGAACGTGCAAAATCTATGGTAATTGATGCGGGTACAAACCGTAACGCCGACTTAGGCCCAGTGGTATCACCACAAGCTAAGCAACGTATTATTAAATTGTTAAACTCTGGTGTTGAACAAGGTGCTAACTTATTAGTTGATGGCCGTGATGTTGTTGTTCCAGGTTATGAAAAAGGTAACTTTGTTGGCCCAACAATGTTCTCTGGCGTAACTACCGATATGGACATTTACACTCAAGAAATCTTCGGCCCTGCACTTTGTGTATTAGAAGTTGAAACGTTAGATGAAGCTATTGCTATCATCAATGCCAACCCTAATGGTAATGGTACTTCTATCTTTACCTCTTCAGGTTACGTTGCTCGTAAATATGAAAATGATATTGATGTTGGTCAAATTGGTATTAATGTGCCAATTCCAGTACCAGTAGCGTACTTCTCATTCACTGGCTCTCGTGCTTCTAAGTTAGGCGATTTAGGTCCAAACGGTAAAGAAGTGACTAAATTCTGGACTCAAACAAAATCAGTTACAGCTCGTTGGTTTGAACCAGATCATGAAGAAGGCCAAAAAGTACATACGACTATCAGTTTATAAGTCATAGATATTTAGATAACTGGTTTCATAAATAACAAAGCCGACATTCTTGAAGTAATTCTAGAATGTCGGCTTTTTTTATTTGATTAAAAGGAGCTATTACAAGTTTTGCTTCGCGGCTCTAAGGGTATTTTTTAATAAACAGGCAATAGTCATTGGCCCTACCCCTCCTGGTACAGGTGTAATACCTGATGCAACTTTACTCACTTCGTCAAAATCTACATCACCGACTAATTTATCTTTGCCTTGCTCGTTAGTAATATGATTTATGCCAACGTCAATTACAGTGGCGCCTGACTTTACCCAGTCGGCTTTTATCATTAAAGGTCTACCTACCGCGGCCACAAGAATATCTGCTTGCCGACAAAGTGAAGGCAAGTCGGCACTTCGAGAGTGAGCAATAGTAACGGTACAGTTTTCTTGTAAAAATAATAAACTAACCGGTTTACCAACGATATTAGAGCGACCAACAATCACCGCATGTTTACCTGAGAGATCTTCGCCTAAATGCTGTTTAGCCAAAATCACACAACCTTGTGGTGTACAAGGTACAAGCGCACCAGCATCACCATTAAGTAAGTGGCCAGAATTCATGGCATGAAAGCCATCAACATCTTTTTCAGGAATAATACTAGTTATGATAACTTGTTCATTAATATGCTTAGGCAGAGGCAATTGCACCAATATACCATGCACACTGTGATCGTGATTTAAGCCATGTAATAGCTCAATAAGCTCAGCTTCAGTCGTTGTTTGGGCTAAGCGGATTTCCTTAGAGATCATTCCAACTTCAGTAGTTTGCTTTATTTTATTACGCACATAGACATGACTGGCAGGATCATCTCCGACTAAAACGACTGTCAGTCCCGGAGTTATATTATGTTGTTCTTTTAATTGTTGTACTTCTAGCTTTAACTCGTTTCGCAACTCTTGTGCGACAACTTTACCATCAATTATCATTATACTTCCGTTGTTTGAGTCTCTTTTATGTGAGAGTGTGTTGGTTGAGAGTCTATTGGCTCTGATACGTTTTCTATTTGTACTAAGTTACGACCCGATTTTTTAGCTTTATAAAGTCTTGAATCAGCAACTTTAACCCAATCTTGAACATCTCGAGAAAAAGATGCAGGGGCTAATATTGCGCCGACACTGGCAGTAATATGAATGATTTTATCATCCGGGGTATAAACTACAGCTCGCTCAATTCGATGACGTAATTTTTCTAATTTATACTCAAGGTTATGTTGCGATATGCCAGTAATCAAAATAACAAACTCTTCTCCACCATAACGGGCGTTAACGTCTGTCTCTCGGCAAAACTCAGACATCATAATTTGCGCTACTTTACGCAAACAGTTATCTCCTGCTAAATGACCATGCAAATCATTAATGTCTTTAAAGTTATCTAAGTCAATCATAATAACGGCAATAGTTTGTAGATTACGATATGCCAACTTTTGAAAAAATGAAAATTGTCGGTCGAAATAGCCTCTATTGAAAATTTTAGTTAAACCATCTTTTTCAGCAAGCTTAGTTAATTTCTCATTTGCAGTTTCTAATTCTTGCGTTCTTAATTCCACTTGATTTTTAAGTTCTTGTTGATGAGTTAATATCTGTTTTTTACTAAGCTGTAATTCATCATAAAGTGAACTTATTTCTTTCGATGCAGTTTTACGCAATGGCTTAAATTTATGTTCATCATTTTCCTCAACCCTGCGAATTTGTTTAAGGATAAACATCAGCGGTTTAGTTAAACGAATACCTATTCTTTCAGCTAAACCTAATGAAATTAATACCGCTAAAATCAATAATGCAAAGAGCAGTAAATACTCTCTTTCAACCGGGCTAATTACCTTATCGGAATCGAGCATCACATAAATGTTCCAGCCATTACTTAATTTACCGGCCGACAAAAAGTAGTCATTCTTTAACTCACCACTTTCGGTTGAAATAGTGACTAAACCGCTCGATTTAAAACTAAGGTCTTTTTTCTCCTGAAATTTAAAATGGTCGCTAAGCGTTAGCGGAACTAGTGGTGTTGCATAAATAATTCGGTTACTAGTATCTGATATTACATAATCGAGTTCTTGTAACATGGCATCAGGCATCAACGTGGCCAACGAGTGCCACTTAATGGTAACTTGGACCATACCTGCAGCTTGCTGCTTGTTAGCTTCGCTAAAATATGGATGACTGATTAAAATAACAGGCTCGGGCACAGCCGCGCTACTCATTCCTTTCGCAATAATCACATCCTTGCTTGCCATAGTTGCATTAAAGTTAGCTTGTAAATTAATGCTATTACTAGATTGAATGGCTTGTTTAAAATTATCACTTGTATTTGAGGCAATCACATTACCATCAACATCGGTGAACAATATTTCATCAATGTATTGATAATCGCGCTGTTGCTGAGTAATTAAAGCAACTTGCTGTTGGTAATTTATTTGCGGGTTATGAGTTAAGCCATTGGCTATATTTTTAACGACTAGACCATACATATTTAAAAAGTCATTGGTGCGATGAACTAAATGTTTTTTACCATCAATAAGGTTACTCTCGATGATCTCATGTTGATAAGTAAGTACTTTATGAGTAACAAATAATGACGTCGACATAATACAAAAAATAACGATTAACGAGGTTGCGTAAACAATTTGGTCTTTTAATCCGCGAACAATACTGGGTTGCTGGCGAAAAGAAATGCTGAAGGTTTTCGAAAAGAAATAGACAATTAAACCGGCGATACAAGCACAGAGTAAACCATTAAATACCTGCTTAACCATGATTAATAGTTTTAATTGATAAGGTATATCTGCCACGGTAGAGAGTAAGATCATTGTCACCGGGGTACCGATAAAGATCCAGAAGAACAAATCACCATAAAGGACATACCAACCACGGTTGCGTAGGAAGGCAATACATATAGCTTCAAGACCAAATATAATAAAACTAAAAGGATGACCTGCAGTAAATACTAATGAGGATGTAACCACTAACGCAGCAAATAAGCTATAAAGCACGCCAAAGCGCATAGCGACAATAACGAAAGCAATATTACCTAAGATTAAATAGACATTAGCAAATAAAGGCAGTGGCGTAATATTAACTAAATAACCTATGGCAGAAAGCAACAAAACAAAAAGTATCGGTTTGATTTGCTCTTTTAAGGGATGATTAAACATAATTTTTATTATTTTTATTATTTTTATTCTTTTTGTTGCCTGCGTTTCTTAAAATTAACATTTACCTGTATATTATGCACATATTAATAACTACCTATTGTAAATTATTTTACCTATAATTTTTTTATAATAATCAAATAGTTTAAATGCACTTTGGGGAACTCTATTGGGCAATAAAATAATCATAGCGATGATCTTAGGTTTGATCATTGGCTTTAGCACTCATTTCACCTTACCTATCATTGACCTGATTGGTCAGGGCTTTGTCATGCTTTTACAAATGACCGCCCTACCTTATATTTCAGTCTCGTTAATTTACGGTATAGGTTCAATGAGTCGCCAACAAAGCAAGCAACTATTAAAATATGGCAGTACAAGTTTTATATTTTTAATATTCACGGTTTTGTTTTTTATTTTTCTGGCTCCTATCGCCTTCCCTGACTGGACCGCTGCCGCTTTTTACAGTGCTAGCGCAGTCGAAGTTAAACATGAATTAAATATATTACAGCTATTCTTACCCGCAAATCCTTTTAATGCCTTTGCCGAAGCGGTTATCCCTGCAGTGGTAGTTTTTAGTATATTCATTGGTATTGGTTTCATTGGTGTCGAAAATAAACGCAGAAGCTTGTATGTGTTCAAAGATATGAGAGAAGCGCTTTCTATCGTCACCAATATAGTTATGTATTTAGCTCCTATAGGTGTGTTTGCTATTTCTTTAAATGCTGCAGCAACATTAGTACCTGAAGAGTTAGAAGGCTTATTAGTCTATATTGTCACGGTTGCGAGTATTGTCGGCTTACTAAGCTTTATCATATTACCAATGACATTAACCATACTTACGCCATTTACCTACAGACAAGTAATCACTATTGCCAAGGCACCTCTAATTACGGCTTTTGCAACAGGAAGCTTATTTGTAGTCTTGCCCCTCATTGTTGAAAATGTACGTAAACAACTACAAGATTATGCAAAAATTAATACCGCAGCAAAACGCGTACCTTCAATATTGGTGCCTATCTGTTTTAGCTTGCCAGTGGGCGGCAAACTGCTGGCAATATTATTTGTCTTGTTCGCTGGATGGTTTTCAGGAGAAACAGTACCTGTAGGAGACTACCCCAAGCTAATGCTGATGGGAGTTATGCAATTATTTGGCTCAAGCATAATTGCGGTACCAAATTTACTCGACAGCTTTAATGTGTCACACAGTATGTTTGAACTGTTTTTAGTATCAGAACAATTAATTATTTCACGCTTAGGTTCATTACTGTCGGTAATGTTTATTACAGTATTCAGTTTACTGGTTACTTTGATGGTATTAAAACAAGTTAAATTTAACTTAAAACCTTTCGCCTTATTTACCATCGGGGCGCCGTTATGTACAGCCTTGGTTTTTACCGCATTAAGTTTTGGTTTTGATTCAATAAGTCATCAATACAAAGGCTACGAAAAATTCATCAACCGCGACTTATTACTACCTCCGGCAAAAGCTACTTATTTAAAAGAACCTTCGGCACTTGCTGCTAATGAAGTAAATTCATCTGACACACTAGCCAACATTCAAGATCGTGGCTTTATTCGTATGGGCTATTATCGCGACTCTCTTCCTTACGCATTTCATAATAAAGATGGTGTACTTGTTGGTTTAGACATTGAATTAGGCCACTTACTCGCTTACGAATTAGAGGTTGATATTGAGTTCGTACAAATTTATCGAAGTCGTACTAATGAGCTACTTAACAGCGGTTATTTGGATATTGTTTCAGGTATTCCAGTGACTCCAGCCAATCTAACGAAGTATAACCTTAGTGCCCCTTATATTAATGAACCCGCGGCTTTATTAGTAAGAGACAGCGATCGTCATAAATTCTCTAGATGGGCTGATTTAATTGGCCAAGAAGATCTAGTAATTGGCATACCTGAAGCATTTTTCTATGCTGGAGGGGTAAAGAAAAACTTACCTGACAGCGTTGTTTGGGAATTATCTACGCCTAGGTTATTTTTTAAGGAGCAAGGTGAAAAAATTGATGCGATGATTTTTGGCGCAGCTGGAGCTTCGGCTTGGACTCTACTTTATCCTGAATACTCAGTGGTGCTTCCTAAGCCGCAGATACAACCAATTGCAATCGCCTTCCCTCTGGCAAAAGAAGATGCGGCGTTTGAGCACTTTATAAGTCATTGGATTGCGATGAAAAAACGTAGCAATACAATTTCTGCCTTCTATACTTATTGGATAGAAGGTAAAAGTCCGGGTAATTTCATAAGATAATTTAATAAGATGATTTTACCTATAAATAAGCATAAAAATCATCGCTAAGGTTTGATAATATTGAAAAGTTACAATTTCAAGGTTCCATTTTATCGCAAAGCAGATTAGAGTATCAGTTAGAACAGTTGCAGACATTACAGGAATAATATGATGCAAGTTACAGAATGGGTTGACGAGTTATTTGAAATTTTTGATGAAGACAAAGATGGAGTGATTAATCGCTCTGAATTTGTTGAGCTAATTGATTGCTTACTTCAGCAAAAAGGCCTAAATATGTGTGAAACAATTTTCCTTAAATTTGATAAAAATCATGACAACAGCATCAACAAGGAAGAGTTGACGGAAATGATCATCGATTTGGCTCTTTAAGAGTTAAAATACATATTAAAAGTCAGCTACTTAGCTGACTTTTATTGTTTGTTTAAATGAACCAAAAGATTTGTTTTTGCTTACATCTAGACAGATTTCTTTAGCATTAGCTACTGTAGCATTAATTACTGTAGCAAAAACTAACCGGGGTTTGCCAGTAAGGAAAGCCTGCAAGACAATTCGCCACTTCGCCTAAAACACTCCACGCTCCCAGCCAGTAGCAAAGAAACAAAACTCCCCACAAGTAATCAATCCAAGTTGATGGTTTAAAGCCTTTGTTTATAAATGGCAGCGAGATTTCTCTTTTAAAAAATTTTTTACTAAAGCCATTACTAGGGATATAAAAAAGCTGATAAATGTAGGTAATACATAACAAAATAAATACTGCATGTTGAATAGAAAGGTATAGGCCAAGTAACGCCAAAGCAAAGAAGATAAAACTATAGCGAACTCTGGTTATCATCTAAACTCCCATTACTATTATTGGCTATAGGTATTGATATAACCTTAGGGGGCTTTGTCGGAAAAGTAAATCTCCATCAACGAAAAAAGCCCTATCATAAGACAAGCCGATTACCTAACGTGGATCTTTCAGTGGTTTAATACTCTAAAGCCTAGATGTTATAAGCATCTAGGCTTTTTATTTTAAGAAAGATATTTTTCCAGAGAGTTGGGTTCAATTGGTCGGCTAAGTGCCACTTTCCGACAAAGCATAACCTGTTAAAAATCACCAAAAAGTAAACACAATATTAGAAAAAAAGCGCCGTCATTCCACCGTGCTTTTGGGTGGAACCCTCTTTAGATATAAAGAGCCTATAAAAACAATCCCTAAATTCAACTACACTTAAATTTCTCGCATTGAAAAGGATTTCGATCATGAAAGAACCAGCCATATACATCATAACAAACACTACCAATAGCGTTTTATATATCGGTGTTACTAGCAACTTAGTTCAGCGAATATATCAACA
>JAQWHD010000030.1 GCA_029237915.1 Thalassotalea sp.
TTTGCAGCACCTGTTAATAAGGCTAATCCAGTTGCTAAAGCTATTTTATTTCGTTTCAACATTTCTTACTCCCCATCGTCTTCCCAGGTAGACAACAAACATCCGTTCAGGCGATTATTTAGTTATTAGGGGGCAAGCCCCCATTTATTTTAAGTTTTGTTTTTTTATTGCATTTTTCTTAGGTTTTTAAGCGCTTAAACTATTCTTCAAGCGTACTTAAATCACCTTCGTCTTGACCTAAAGCTCTAGCTTTAAGTACTCGACGCATAATTTTTCCTGAACGAGTTTTTGGTAATGAATCAACAAACTCGACCGCTTCTGGCATGGCGATTTTACCCATCTCAGCACCAACGTGAGCTTTTAACTCAAGCGCTAATTTGTTATCTGCAACGACACCGTCTTTGAGAATTACGTAGGTATGGATCGCGTTACCTTTTAATTCATGTGGTAAGCCTACTGCAGCAGCTTCAGTAACCGATGGATGGCTCACTAATGCACTTTCAACTTCAGATGTACCTAAACGGTAACCACTAACTTTTAAGACTTCATCAATGCGGCCGATAACCCAGATGTAACCATCGTCATCTATCTTGGCACTATCACCAGCTAAGTAGCGCCATTTGCCATCTACTTCAGCCCAGTACAAGTCTTTGTAGCGTTCGGCATCTTTATATACTGTTCGTGCCATACCTGGCCAAGGGTTGTTGATCATCAACTTGCCCTCTTCATTTGCGCCAACTTCATTACCTTCGTCATTAACTACGGTAATTTCATTACCAAAGAATGGCTTAGTAGCTGAGCCTGGTTTTAATGGTGTAATAGGTAATGGACAGATCATGAAACCACCGGTTTCTGTTTGCCACCACGTATCAATAATTGGACACTTACCATTACCGATAACATCGTGATACCACTTCCAAGCCTCTGGATTTATGGGTTCACCAACACTACCAAGTAGTCTTAAGCTAGAAAGGTCATGCTTTTTCGGCCAACGTTCACCAAAGCGCATTAAGCCACGGATAGCTGTAGGCGATGTGTAAAGAATATTGATGCCGTAGTTTTCAATGATTTGCCACCAACGGTTCGGGTAAGGATAGTTCGGTGCACCTTCATAAAGCATGATAGTGGCACCATTAATCAGTGGACCGTAAACAATGTAGCTATGACCTGTGATCCAACCTGGATCAGCCGCACACCACCATCTGTCTTGAGGTTTAATATCGAACGCCATACGATGAGTAGTTGATGTATAAACTGCATAACCACCGTGGGTATGTACCATACCTTTTGGTTGGCCTGTAGTACCTGATGTGTACAGGATAAATAACGGGTCTTCTGCTTCAGTAGGTTCTGTTTCACAAACGCTACCAGCAATAGGTAAGGCTTTTAGGTCATGTAACCAAAAATCGCGAGTCGGCTCCATTTCCACATCAAGTTCATTGTTTTTAACACAAATACAAACTTCAATGCTTGGTGAGCGCTTCATTGCATCATCAGCAATAGATTTTAAATCAATTTGTTTACCACGACGCCAGCCGCCATCAGCAGTAATTAATACGCGAGAATGAGCCGCATCAATACGTGAAGCTAAAGCTTCAGTACTAAAACCACCATAAACAACTGAATGTACAGCACCTATTTTGGCACAGGCTAACATAGCAAAAACGAGTTCAGGAATTTGTGGCATGTAGATAGTTACTACATCACCCTTTTCAACACCCATGCTTTTTAGCACATTAGCGAATTGACAGACTTCACGGTTTAAACCGTTGTAAGAGAAATTACGTTTTTGACCGTTTTCACCTTCCCAGATAATCGCCATTTTATTACGGTTGGCATTTTCTAGGTGACGGTCGATAGCGTTGTGAACAATATTAATTTGACCACCATCGAACCATTTATAAAATGGTGCGTTGCTTTCGTCTAATACTGTGTCCCATTTTTTGAACCACGATAATGTGTCAGCTTGTTCTGCCCAAAAATCTTCTCTGTTTTCGACAGAATACTTGTACATAGCTTCGTAATCGCTAACATTCGCCTGATCGATAACCTCTTGACTCGGATAATACATATCCGGGGTATTGGCTACATTCATAAATTTCTCCATTATTATATTATGTGGGCTTTACGAAAACTGAAAATGAGCCCTAAAATTTTCTTGTTATATAAGGTAGGTAAAAATAGACAATAAAAATATTAGACCTAAGTCTAAAACAGGCAATATCACCTTAGACCTTAGTCTAAAGCGATGAATGAAGTGCCTTGAAGACAGAGCAGAAAGGTGTGAAAAGGTTAATTAAGTAAAAATTCAGACACAGGTGTACTGAACCCTTGCGGGTAATTACGCATTTGCGCTAGAAACAATTCAGCGGTAGCAATGGCATCGTTTAATGCATTATGTTCATGGTGTGCAGGCAAGCCATATGCGGCACGTAAATTAATTAAGCGCAGCTCCGATGGATCAAAATGCTTTTGTGCACGTTCAAAATGTTTTTTGGCCAATGCTAACGTATCAATGATAGGAAATACTGGGGCCATGCCATATAACTTAATACACGCCTGCTCTAAAAAGTTTTTCTCAATATTAGCATAATGTACCAACATGGCTTTACCTGCCAAATCGCTGAGCAATTGTGCGACAACTTGCTCTAATTGGCAGCCATTAGCTTTCTCAGTGTCGGTGATCTGATGAATAACAACATTATCTTTATCCATCTCGCCACTGCTGCAAATGATCTGGTGCTGACTTTGGCCTAACTTAATTAAGCCATTTTTAAAATTAACGTAACCGACACTTAACAACCGGTCTTGTTTAGCATTTAAGCCGGTAGTTTCAAAATCTAACGCTAAAATCTCTACTTCGCCAATTGCTTGCTCGGTATTTGCAAAAGGTACTTTAAGGAACTCTTTTAACGGACCTTCCGGGGCTTTAGCTAGCAGCCTTTTACGCTTGCTCTCTAAGCTAAAAAAATAATCGACTAGGTTTGCGAACACAATAATTTAACTCTCTTACTTGCTTAGCTATAAGTAGTTTGACGACTACTTTGCATGGTTTTAATTACTTTGAAAGCATCTTTCAAATGTTCTCGCTCTAACCGAGATATCTCTTTCGGTAACAAGTAATTATCTGGGTCGATATTAGCTTGTAGCTGCCTTGCTTGGTGCTCAACTCGCAACATGCCTAAAAACTCGTAGGCATCAATTAAATTAGCTGCCGATTTTGAACTCAGCGATGGCGTACCTGCAGCTTGTCGTAAGCGGTCGATAGTATTTACCACTTCAATGCCTTCCGATAATGCATATATCCTGGCGAGATCAACAATAGGTGCGATGCCGTTATGCTTTAGATCTAAAGCTTTCTTATTTTTACCGTTAGAAACCAAAACAAAGTCTCGAAAGAATCCCAGTGGTGGTCGAAGTTTTAATGCATTTCCTGATAAATGAGCAATAAATAAGGTATTGGTTTGAGTTTTCAACAGCATTTTTTCTCGCACACCTGCGAGTAATGATTCATCACCGCAGACGGTATTTAAATCGAAGAATATACTGCCATTCATCAAAGCAAGAGGTTCAGGTTGGTTGATCCATTTGTCAAAATACTGAGCCCAAACCTTTGCTGGCTGACGCCACTTTGGGTTAGTAGCCATGACATTACCAGGGCAATAGATGAAGTTACAAGCAGCTAAACCATCACTGACAAATTTAGCTAAATCAGCAAACCATTTATCATCTTCAGGTTTCATATCGTCTGAAATAATTAACGCATTATCTTGGTCAGAGTGAGCGAATTGCTCTTGCCTTGCTTGTGAGCCAGCAGCCATCCAAGCATAAGGCACAGGAGCTGGGCCAATTTGTTTTTCCGCCATATCAATTAAACGCATGGTAAAAGAACCAGTAATCGCACTGATAGTTTTACCGACATGATCAGCTGTAGTACCCAACTTAGCCATGCGAATTTGTAATTTAGGTAGTAGCGCAGCTATTTTAGCAAGTTCACAAACGGTATTGGCTTTACGAATAGTGCTGGCCATATTTACCGCATTTAAACCTTCCTGATTCATTAAATCAGTCACAGTAACCATACCGGCTAACTTACCATTTTTGGTGACCGGTAAATGATGGATTCTTTGGCTAGTCATTTTAATTAACGCATCATGAGCACTATGATTAACATCAATGAGCTGTAGATTCGTAGTCATAATATCGGTGACAGGTTGGCTTACGGACAAACCTTCAGCAATACAGCGCCTGCGTAAATCTTTATCGGTAACAATACCGGCAAGCTCTTCATTATCAACCACAACCAAACAAGAAAAACCTAACTCGGTCATCTTAATTGCCGCGTCTTGAATGCTTTGCTCACAGTTAATAGTTACCGCTGGAGAATGATAAAAATCTGCGATAGACATATTCATTAATGTTGAAGAGACAATCGCCTCTTCATTAATACTAGCTACCTTACTTTGCAAACGCTCGCCCGCAGTATTCATGAAAAAGGCATAAACATCCGGGTAATCTTTTATTATGGCTTTTAGCTCTTCGTAGTCGATAACACAAAGCAAAGTATCCTCTTCTGGGATCACTTTTATATTTTCTTTCCTGTCAGAGCGACAAAAAACACTACAAATATCACCTTCACCATACTTACCGAGTAACTCATCGTTACCATCATCGTCTACATTAAAATAGGCTAACGCCCCTTTACGTAAAAAATATAAGCTTGGTTTATCTATTCCTTGTGGTGGTAAAGGTTCGCCTTCTCGCACATAACAAATACTTATTTGATTGATGATCTGGCCAATAGTACTCTCGGATACTTGATTAAATGGTTCTATCACCTTGATAAAATCATGAATGTCCGCCAATTCTGTACTCATTTAAAATCCAATCGTGTTATATCGCATACTAATAGTTTTACTTGATCAGGGCAGTTAACTCAACCACTACCCCAAAAACCTAGACTAAAGGTGTAGATAAAATCAGGGGGGTCAGAGTCATTGATTATAGATAAATGATTGAGAACACCAAAACCAACAACTCTGACCCCATGATAATATCGTTGATAAACTTTATGATGGAACAATAAAGTACGTGAAAACGCCAGTCGAAGACTGCTGTCGTAAGACTCTTTTTGACTACAGCCGCAGGCTGCTGTTGATAAACTTTATTATGAAAGAATAAAGTATATGAAAACTCCTACCGCAGGTTGCTGTCGTCAGGATTTATGAGGTACGAATAAATACGCTATAGACTCTTTTTGACTACAGTCGAAGACTGCTGTCGTAAGACTTTAATTAGAATAATTAAAGTCGGTATAGACTAAAGTGGAATGTTTTTCC
>JAQWHD010000031.1 GCA_029237915.1 Thalassotalea sp.
CTTGCAAATACGTTACAGATGCATTTAATAAATCTAATGAGTCAGACTTATCTTCATGGCTATCAGAGAAATAATATTCATCTTTACCGTCTACGTTAACATTAAACAGTAAATTATCTGTCGCGTAAAAATTAACACCAACATTGTATTGATATTTTGGTGCATGAGCTTGTTCTCTACCAGATAAGTCCTGGTCGTTGCCATTAATAAATTCTGTGTATTCGGAATCGAGCAAACCCAAAGCTGCATAAAGTTCAATTGCATTACTCACTTGCCAAGCTGCATCAATTTCTATGCCTTGGTTAGTACCTTCAGCAGCATTATCTAAATAACTGATAAACTCTTCACTACCATCAGGGCGTGTATTAGTAGAATACGTACTCACTTGCATGTCAGTACGATCCATATAAAACACAGCAAATCGTGCATAAGCGTCACCATCTAAGTAATTTTGTTTTAATCCTAACTCGTAGTTCATCACGTATTCAGGATCAAACTCACGTTTTTCTACAGATAAAGAACCGCTAGTATTTACCCCTCCGGCCTTAAAACCACGATTGATTGAACCGTACACTAAAGAATCGTTAGTTGCTTGATAGGCTAAGACAAGTTTCCCGCCAACCATAGTATCGGATGGTTCAAATTGATTACCTTCACTGTTGTTATAATCCGCTTCACGATTTTCAACACGTAGTCCTGATGTTAAAGTTAGGTTTTCAGATAGCGATGAATCTAGCTGTACATAGCCAGCAATAGTGTCTGCTTCAAATTCTGAAAAGTAATCACCTGATGCATAAGTGTATTCTCGAAGTAAGTCTTCAGTTTCAGCTTTATAATAAAGACCAGCAACCCAAGCTGTAGAGCCATTAAATATTTCCTGCCCTAGTTTAGAAACCAAACGAATATCATTGGTAAAAGAGGACTTATCTCGGTAATAGTAATCTGTTGAAGAATAATCACCATATGGGCAGTCATTGTTCATACACAATTCGTTATTACTCCAATCTTCATCATAGCCATAGACTAATTCAGAATCAGAAAAACTAACGATGTAAATCAAATCTGCTGTATTTAAACCTGTGTAGCTAGCTTTAACGCTTGAGGCTAAGGTTTCTTGAGTATCCTTACCTGGCTGATCAGATAATGTATTACGGTTATTGTCTAATGAAAATGCATCATAACCATTGTCAAAATCAAGATAGAAAAGAGCAACATCAATCGTTAAATCATCGCTTGCTTTATATTTAAGTTTGGTGCGAACCGTTAACTCGTCTTTGTCATTGGTGTCGTCTTCATTCAAATACTGATTTTCCATAAAACCGTCACTATTAAATTGCTCAATAGCAAAACGGTAACCTAAGTCATCAGTTGCAGGGCCTGATAACATCAAACCTAGCGATGAAGTGTTGTAATTACCAGCGGTCGCCTTGACTGCCCCTTCAAATTCATCTGAGGGTTCGTTAGTGGTAATATTAATAACACCCGCCATAGCACTTGCACCAAATTTAGTACCTTGCGGGCCTCTAAATATTTCAACTTGCTTGGTATCAAATAATGATGCCGCACTGCCAATACCGCTAAAGTCTACTTCATCAATAACAACGCCAACGGATGGGTTAATCGGCTCTTTAAATTGACTACGTTCACCAATACCACGAATTTGATAATAACGGGCACGGCTAGAGCCGCTTGAAAAATTGACATTAGGTGTGGCGAAGGTTATTTCTTCTAAATTTTGGGCGTTACGTAGGGCAATATCATCACTGCCCATAACCGTTAATGATGAAGGTGTTTGCTGTAGGTTAGTACCACGAAAATCACCAACCACTTCAATAACTTCTAGGTCAGATTGCTCTGTGACGATAGCAGTATTTGTTGGTTCATTAGATTCGGCAAAGGAGTAATTAGGGCTAAGTGCTAAAGATATCGCACTTAAAACAATAGATTTTTTAAAATTCATTACAGATCTCATTTATATTTTTATAATGGAGATCCGGCACAAAGAAGGAAATATAGAATTGTCCACCAGATAAACTCTAGGTAGAAAACCCTTATAACAATTAACTTGGTAATTGTTATTAACCATCCCTACGCCGGTATTATCCGGTTCAGGTTCAAAGGGTTTGCGACCTTATAGGTCGTTGCATCTCAGTGCTTAAATGAAAATTCATCTAAGTACACCCCCTGGCTCGAGGCGAATATTACCAATATTTAATAAATTGTAAACAGTTGTTATTAAACTTTTTATTATTAGATATAAAAAAACCAAGCAAGAGCTTGGTTTTATTTGATTTTAAAACGAGATAAAGCTTATCGTTTTAACATAGCGCCTAATTTATGCCCACCAACCAAATGCATATGAATATGGTAAACTTCTTGGCCGCCATGGTCATTGCAATTCATGATCAAACGATAGCCATCATCCGCTATCCCCTCATCTGCAGCTAACTTTTTAGCAACGGTGATCATACGCCCTAAAGTAAGTTCATCATCCTCAGTAACGTCATTCACTGTTGGGATTAACTTATTAGGAATAATCAAAATATGACAAGGAGCTTGTGGCGATATATCCCTAAACGCTGTTACTAAATCATCTTGATATAACAAAGGTGTTGGTATTTCTTGTCTAATAATTTTTGAAAATATTGTTTCTTCACTCATAACGAACTCTTTATATTTATTCTTCAACCACGATTGGCGCTTTAAAAGTTGCCAACATAACGTCAATCAACTCTTGCACTTTCGCTTGACGTTCTTCAACAGGTACCTTGCCTTTAACCGCTTTAGTAACAACAGAGCGCCATACTGACTTATTAATCTTAGGATCAACAATATCGATAATCAGTGTGCCTTCAACATATTCTTTGACATCAATTTGTGTTGTAGATGCATGCATTGGGTAGTGTAAACCTCTACAGCGCCAACAGTTATAAACACCAGTATTGTATGTTCTTATTTTAGTTTTATCTTGAGTAACTAGTAAATACTTCACCAACATATCAGCTTGTTCAGCAGCTACCTGAGTCAAGCCTTTGCTCGTTAAAGTAGTATTTAAAGACTTAATCACCCTATCGTTATCTAAGTCACTCAAATTTCGGTTAAGTGGCTTGTTTTGGCTGTCATCGATTGCAAATGCATCAACAATCGCATAAGTTTGTAGAGCATCAAAATTATATTCTGGATTGTAATCAACTGCGGGTGTGTAACTTGTCGCACAAGCACTCAACATCATCAGGATAAAACTCATAAACAAAGTATTTTTCATAGGGTTACATCTCATTAATTATCTATATTAGTAATCATACGTACAAAATTTCAAATTAAAACCTTTTTACTCGGATTAGTTTTTAATTTTGTAAACTATTATTAATTATAGGTTTACTATTAATTATAGAGTAAATTTAGTTATCTATATTATTCGATATATTTTTCGGATTGATAAATACAATAAACCAACCTAGATAAATTTGAGATACTTTTGACTAATTCAGTAAAACCAAACACCCCAAACAAACAAGAGAAAGCATTAAAGAGTTTGCTACCAATATTGGCCTTTATAAAGCCTTATAAGCTCATGGTGTTTTATGCGCTAATGGCTTTATTAGTAACTTCTTTAGTCAGTTTATCCATTGGCCAAGGTGTTAAGTTCGTTATCGATAAAGGCTTTGTCGCTGGTTCGCAGAGCGAGCTACAATCATCAATCTTCTTTTTGATCGGTTTAGTTGCCCTACTCGCTATTGGTACGTTTTGTCGCTTCTATCTTATGTCCTGGCTTGGTGAACGAGTAAGCGCGGATATAAGAAAGACAGTATTCAATCGCCTAATTACCTTGCATCCTAGCTACTTTGAAGAAAACCGTAGTGGAGAATTAATGTCAAGACTGACAACCGACACCACACTATTACAGTCTATTATCGGTTCATCTTTTTCGATGGCGCTGCGAAGCCTATTGATGTTGGTCGGCGCACTTACCATGCTGCTGATCACGAATATCAATCTGACCATGTATATTTTAATAGGGGTACCTCTTGCATTAATACCTATGATATTTCATGGAAAAAAAGTAAGGAAACTTGCCTCACACTCACAAGACTCAATTGCTGATATAGGCACTTATGCTGGTGAGATAATTCAAAATATCAAAGTAGTTCAAAGCTTTACCCATGAAAATAAAGAAAAACTTGCCTTTGCAGACGAGGTTGAAATTGCATTTGATATTGCCAAACGTAGGATCAGACAACGTTCTCTGTTAATCGCGTCAGTAATATTTTTAGCGTTTTCGGCTATCAGCGTAATGTTATGGTCGGGAGGTAGAGATGTTATCTCTGGTGCTATGAGTGCAGGAGACTTAGGAGCATTCGTTTTTTATGCCATTATGTTAGCCATGTCTGTTGGTACTATTGCTGAAGTCTATGGCGAGCTGCAAAGAGCTGCAGGCTCTGCCACTCGTTTACTTGAGTTAATGTCTGTTGATAGCGAAATTATTGACCCAAGCACACCTGCGCAAATGCCCGATAATAAAGAAAACATAATTGAATTTAAACAGCTAAAGTTTAATTACCCATCGAGGCCTGACGTTTCAGCGTTAAATAATATTAATTTAACTATACCAACCGGCAAAGTAATCGCTATTGTTGGTCCATCAGGTGCAGGTAAAACTACATTATTTGAACTACTACAACGTTTTTATGATCCTCAACAAGGCTCTATATTATTTAACAATGCAGATATTACTCAATTAAAATTATCTGATCTTCGTAAAACCATGGGCACAGTGCCACAAAGCCCTATCCTGTTCAGCTCTAATGTTTGGCATAACATTCGATATGGTAAGCCAGAAGCAACTGAAGCTGAAGTAATTAACGCCGCTAAACGTGCTCATGCTCATGAATTTATTGAACAACTTCCAGAAGGTTATGACAGCTTCCTTGGTGAGCAAGGCGTTCGTCTATCTGGCGGGCAAAAACAGCGTATAGCCTTAGCTAGAGCAATATTGAAAGACCCAGCTGTATTGTTATTAGATGAAGCTACCAGCGCCCTTGATGCAGAAAGTGAGCACCTTGTACAAGCGGCTTTACAAGAGTTAATGATTAACAGGACCACCCTGATCATCGCCCACCGTTTATCTACAGTAATGCACGCTGATTTAATCGTCGTTATGAAATATGGTGAGGTTATTGATACTGGCACTCATAAATCGCTGCTTACAAGCTCTGCGCTTTATCAACGTTTATGCGAATTACAGTTTGACCAGAATAAAGAGCTTTAACTATTACATAATTTAATAACACCAATAAAACAGAAACAATTAACTTATGAACTAAGTAACAATTAACTTATAAACTAAGTAACAATTAACTTATGAACTAAGTAACAATTAACTTGTGAACTAAGTAACAATTAGCTTATGAACTAAGTAACGATTAACTTGTGAACCAGTAACAGTTAACTTGTGAACTAAGTAACAGTTAACTTATGAACTAAGTAACAATTAGCTTATGAACTAAGTAACGATTAACTTGCGAACTAAGTAACAATTAGCTTATAAACTAAGTAACAATTAACCACGTCATCCTGAGCGAGCCAAAGCGAGACACGGGACCTCCTGATGTATGCTGTGCTTATGTAAAACACACACTACACTTGTTAAAAAACAATTTTATTATTTCATCTATACTTAAGTTTCAATCATTGAAAAGGATTTCAATAATGAAACAGCCCGCAATTTATATCATTTCGAATAACTACAATACCGTACTGTATATCAGTGTCACCAGTAATTTATCTCAACGCATTTATCAACATAAAGAAAAACTGGTTGAAGGTTTTAGTGCTAAATATAATTTAACAAAGCTTGTTTATTTTGAACAATTTGACGAAATGGAAAATGCAATATTAAGAGAGAAAGAGCTGAAAAGGTGGAGAAGAAAATACAAAAACGAGCTTATTGGTAAATTTAACCCAAACTGGAAAGATATTTATTCAGAAATTATTTAGTTGGTATTTTATAGCCACAGCATACATCAGGAGGTCCCGTGTCTCGCTTTGGCTCGCTCAGGATGACGGTGTTTGTTTAATGGTATTGATACTGTTAGTTTTTGGATTGAAATTTATAACTGAGAATTTATAACTGAGAATTTATAAATGGTACCCGGAGCCGGACTTGAACCGGCACGTCCGTTAAGACGCGGGATTTTAAATCCCGTGTGTCTACCAATTCCACCACCCGGGCACGATACTTATAAAGTATGGGGTAAGACATTTTTTATAGTAGAGATTGGTTCCCTACTTATTCTATCATTGCTTAAATCACTTTAAGAAAAGATTGGAGCGGCTAACGAGACTCGAACTCGTGACATTCACGTTGGCAACGTGATGCTCTACCAGCTGAGCTACAGCCGCTTCATATAGAGCTATGTTACTTAATACATTGTAGAAATGGTACCCGGAGCCGGACTTGAACCGGCACATCCGTTAAGACGCGGGATTTTAAATCCCGTGTGTCTACCAATTCCACCACCCGGGCATTGTATTCCTATTAAGGATA
Source organism: Thalassotalea sp. (assembly GCA_029237915.1). GTDB lineage: Bacteria > Pseudomonadota > Gammaproteobacteria > Enterobacterales > Alteromonadaceae > Thalassotalea_A. The sequence continues at coordinate 6,548 of JAQWHD010000031.1, forward strand.
ATGCCTGTCATTTCTACATGACTAAGTAGCAAAATTTTAAAATTGGAGCGGCTAACGAGACTCGAACTCGTGACATTCACGTTGGCAACGTGATGCTCTACCAGCTGAGCTACAGCCGCTTTCAATTGCTGACTCCCTGTCAACGAAACGCATTTTACATCGTTCTATTGTTGAGTCAACACTTTAATCTCATTTTTTTTCTGACTGCTCAAAAAACAGCTAAAGTGTTGATTTTTTAACTCACCAAGGTTAAAACTTGGTTAAGATTTACCCGATAGTTCTGGCCAAGACGCTTTAAGATATTGAAACATTGATACAAAAGCAAAAATAGTAGCAAAAAAATAAAAGCCCCAAGCGGCATAATTAATAATTTCTTGTGGTAATTCGAAGAAATATAATGGAATTGGATAATTAGGGTGCCAAATAAGCCCCATTAACGCCAACATTTGTGCTGCCGTCTTCCATTTACCTAAATCTGATACAGCGACATTATCTCTTTTACCAAGATCAGCCATAAATTCTCTGAGTGCTGAGATAATAATTTCTCGAGCAATCATAATTAAAGCAGGAACAGTAACCCAAAGGTTCTGATATTCGGAAACAATGAGAACAAGCGCCATAGTTACCATAAGTTTATCAGCCACAGGGTCAATAAATGCACCAAACTTAGTAGACTGTTTTAGTTTACGTGCTAAGTAACCATCTACCGCATCACTTACTGCAGCTAACCAAAATACGGCAAAGGAGCCAAAGTTAGACCAATTCTTTGAGAATGTGTCTGGATATAAGTCGTGCATATAAAACACGACCACGAAAACAGGGATTAATAAAATCCGAAATAAGGTTATTTGATTAGGTATTGTCCACATAGCTCTACTATTAACTTTTTGTTATTGAGTTTATTGTACATGATGAAAGTCAGTTGTCATGCAGTGTATTAAAAATATTTTTTGCTAACTCTTTACTTATCCCTGGAACTTTCATTAATTCGTCAAGGTTCGCTTTTTTAACCTCTTGTAAGCCGCCTAGGTATTTCAATAAAGCCTGGCGTTTTTTAGCGCCAATACCTGGAATTTCTTCAAGGGTAGATTTTTTAGCTACTTTAGCCCTTTTCGCTCTATGGCCAACAATTGCAAATCGATGCGATTCATCTCTTATATGTTGCACTAAATGTAAAGCCGGTGAGATAGCCGGTAATGAAATAAGTTGATGAGAGCCACCCATTATTAGGGTTTCTAACCCTGGTTTCCTTCCTTCACCTTTTGCTACCCCTATTAATAGAGGCGTTTTAGGTAAATCAAGCTGGGCAAAAAACTCCTCTGCTCGAGCAAGCTGGCCTTTACCGCCATCAATAAAAACAATATCGGGTAGTTTGCCATCTTCTTTTACTTTGCTATAACGCTTATTCAGGGCAAAAGACATCGCTGCATAATCGTCACCCGGTGTAATCCCGTGGACATTATAACGACGATAGTCACTTTTTAACGGTCCTTCATTATTAAACACCACACAAGAAGCAACGGTTTGTTGTCCCATAGTGTGGCTAATATCAAAACATTCAATACGGTCTATGGGATGGTCAAGCTCGAACACTTTATTTAGCTCACTAAAACGTGCTTGGATAGACTCTTTATGGCTATTTTTTACATCTAAAGCATTCATCGCGTTAGTTTGTGCAAGCTTGAGGTAACGAGCTCGTTCACTACGCACACTCGAATTGATTTTAACGTCTCGGTCAACCTGCTTAGTTAATAACGCCATTAACTCATCTTGAAGAGGAATTTTAGTCGGGATGATTATTTCTTTAGCAATATTTTTTTGATCTACACCTTCCCCAAGATAGTGCTGCGCTATAAAGGCACTAATGATTTCTTCATCAGAAGTATCATTAGGGATTGAAGGGAAAAAGCTTTTACTGCCTAAAATCTTTTGTTCTCTTACAAACAACATATGTAAGCATGCTTGATTCTTTAAGCGATAAAAACCGATAACATCAAGCTCAGCTGTTACACCTGAAACAAACTGTTGTTGCTGAACTTTTCTTAAGGTGGCAATTTGATCTCGGTACTTAGCTGCGTTTTCAAACTCTAACGAGACACTGGCCTGCTCCATACTGGCCACAAGCTGTTCAATGACTACTTCATTTTTACCTTGTAAAAACAATCGAGCTAAATTTACTTGATGGGCATAATCATCATCACTGATTTTTTCAACGCAAGGAGCCGAGCATCTATTGAGTTGATACTGCAAACAAGGGCGAGCTCTAGCACGATAATAACTATCATCACATTGTCTGATAGGAAAAAGCTTTTGCATCAACCTTAAGCTTTCCCAGACAGCACCAGCGGTGGGAAAAGGCCCAAAATACTCACCTTTTACTCGCTTACCACCACGATGTGATGCAAGTTTAGGGTGTTTATGATCGGTAATGAGCAAATAAGGATAGGATTTATCATCCCTTAACAAAACGTTATATTTGGGCTGATACTTTTTAATGTAATTGTTTTCAAGGATCAGTGCCTCACCCTCGGTATGAGTTACGGTAACATCTATGGCCCTGATATGATTTACTAATGCGCGTGTTTTTACACTACCTACATCTTTACGAAAATAGCTCGTTAAGCGCTTTTTTAAATCTTTCGCCTTACCGACATAGATGACCGTTTGTTGATCATCATACATTCTGTAAACACCGCTTTGCTCGGTAACACTTGCAAGAAAGGCTTTGTGGTCAAAATTAATTTTTTCTGTCGACATTACTTAGTTTAAAACCATTAAATTGGCTCAATATTGTGCATACCATAACGGATAGCTAAATGCGTAAGCTCTACGTCGTTACTAACGTCTAGCTTAGTAAACATACGATAACGGTAACTATTGATAGTTTTACTGCTCAAATTTAATTGCGTAGAAATATCAACAACCTTCTCACCACGGGTGATCATCATCATTATTTGTAACTCGCGTTCAGACAAGTTGGTTAATGGACTCTCTTGGGTGGTTTGGAATTGACTTAAAGCCATTTGCTGAGCAATATCTGGGGTTATATAACGTTGGCCACTATTAACCGCTTTAATTGCTTGGATCATCTCTTGCGGTGCTGTTGACTTAGTCAAAAATCCGGCGGCGCCAATTTGCATTACTTTAGCTGGAATAGGAGCTTCCATATGAACAGTAAGAAACAACACTTTTACATCAGGACAATAGCGCAGTATTTTCTTGGTTGCTTCTAAGCCACCAATACCTGGCATATTCATATCCATTAACACTACATCAGGCTCTTCTGTACGACAGTATTGTACAGCCTCTTCTCCTGTAGAAGCTTCAGATACTACGCTTATACCTTTGGCATCTTCTAATAATCTGCGGATCCCTGTTCTAACTAATTCATGATCGTCCACTAATAACACTTTGATCAAAATATTTCCCCTGTACCCTTATATCTTGCAAAAATACCACATATACAAACTTTGTGATATTAACTATTCTTTTCTTTTACTAAACCATTTATTGATTACAATTTATTTTTTGTTAGCCAATTATTTAAAAGACCTATTTGCCCATTTTTATAAGCAGCATAGGTGATCCTAACAGCGTTAGATAATATAGTACTATCAGTCCAGTCAGTTTGTTCATTTATTTTTTCATAGCACTCAATAGCCTCTGTGCTTAAATAACCTCTAACCTCTTTCTTGCCAACATTCTTTTGGCGATCTCGAAAACGTTTTTGCTTTTCGGCATTGGTCAGTGCAGCTTTTTTTTCCATAAGTAACTCCCTAAGATATGCAAACAACACCAAACATGGTTACGCATAACCAAAAATAATGCAATCTATTTCTATCGCTAGGACACAGTTAACACCTGTTAGCCTTAATAATATGCAAATAGCCCGATAAACAGGGGTTTACTCATCGGTCCAGAGAAATATATTCATAAACGCTATTGTTTAGTGTACAAGTGTACGCTAAAGTGCACTCCTATAATTTTTATATGGATGTTGGTTACTAAAAATCGACATCCATTTTTATTTAATATAAGAAAGAAGACTCATGGAACAAAAGAACTCATACGATAAAGCTGGTTTAATCCAAGCAGGTACTGGTGAATTATTTGGCGAAGGTAACTCTAAGTTGCCAGTTGATAATATGCTAATGATGGACCGAATTACCAGTATCACTGAAGAAGGTGGTTTATTCGGTAAAGGTGCAATTACTGCAGAACTAGACATAGATCCTAGCCTTTGGTTTTTCGACTGTCACTTTAAAGGTGACCCGGTAATGCCAGGTTGTTTAGGACTTGATGCTATGTGGCAATTACTAGGTTTTTACTTAGCTTGGTCAGGTGGCCCTGGCTTTGGTCGTGCTCTAGGTGTAGGTGAAGTTAAATTTACTGGTCAAATATTACCTACCAACAAGAAAGTAACATACCAAATTGACTTTAAACGTGTGATCAAGCGTAAATTGTTCATGGGTATTGCTGACGGTACTGTTTCAGTAGATGGTAAAGTAATTTACACAGCAACTGATTTAAAAGTTGGTTTATTTACCGATACTTCTAAATTCTAATTTAGATAAATTTGTGAATTAAAAAGGGAAGCTTAGTGCTTCCCTTTTGTTTGCCTGCAATTTGCTTGGTATAGCGTTTTAACATTAACGTCTAAAGCCTAATAACATTTAGGCGAAATGCTAAGACAACACCTGACATTCAGTTTTTTTTGTTGATGGCAACGTGATTTACACAGCAACTGCTTTAAAAGTTGGTTTGCTTATTGATACTTCTAAACTCTAATTTAGATAAATTTGTATATGAAAAAGGGAAGCATATTGCTTCCCTTTTGTTTGTCAGTATTCGCTAAACGCTTTAATATTTGCGTCTAAACCCTAATAACATTAGAGCAAGTAAAGATAAATAACCAAAGCTTGCGCCCTTACGCTCTGTTTTTTCTTCAAGCTCTGAACAATCTTCTATCTCGCCTGCCCCTAATGGAGTTAAATAAACAGCTCTTAGCACATCTTCTTCATTAGAGCTTGTACCATCTAGGATTAGAGGCTGACCTTTTGAATCCAAACGTTCTTGTTTAGCAAATGCCGTTGCTAATATCACATTATCGTCATTAATACCGCGCGCTTCTACAATTGAATATTGCGCTTGTTGCTCACACGTTAAGAACGAGTTTACATCTTTAAATTCATCGGTATTAATATCATACAAGAAACCATGACGACGACGTCTAGTTTGTGCACTATCGACAAACGTTTCAACTTCACCTTCACCAACAATAAAACCATTATTATTTATGGCATATGCAATGCTTGATGAGCCTTTAAAAAAATCTTCAGGAAAGATTGGCTCTATAGTTTCAGCATTAGCATCAGCATAAAAGAACTTAGTTCTTGGTTTGCCGTTGACATAACGATACATGTAGCCGGTAAACATACCGGTATTAGCAATATCATACGCACGTGATTCAAAATAATCATCACGATCAGTAAAATCTAGAACTTCACCATCTTTAAATACAGCTGCAAAACTACCGACACGTTCATTCCAACGAGGATTTGTTTCATTAACGTCCCACCAGAAGTGAGAAAAGCCAACAATAGTGCCATTATCATTAATACTAGTTGCACTACTGGTGAAAGCACGTTCATCTTCAATATTAGGATTTGTAATACCTGTACCTAAATCTTCAACCGTTGCACCTGCTCCATCTGCATTAATTATCCACTTAACCGCATTAGAGAAATAAAGTCTTGATTTATAACGATATATACACACTTCCCTTGGATAATATCTACCAGGGCCAACATAATCAGGATCGTTACAGCCATTATCGTTATCATCTAACATATCAGCTTCAACATCAGGATTTAAAGCTACACTACTGGTACCAACAGCGACTTTATTAATATTCATGTCATTGATCGCTGATAAACCGCCCCATTCAGCCATCAAGGGTACAGCTTCTATAGCAGGAGAAGCTGCATCTACTTTAACAAAACCTCGACTTGTAAAGCCATTATATGGGTCGCCATCACTGCTATGTGTGATCCAATGGACCACGTCATCATCGTTTTTACGTTCATCATAAGGCGCTAAAGGTAAGAATGCAGACGAAGATGTACCGTATACCCAACCATCTTCGGTGATACCTTTAGGGATTTCCACTGTTGTACGACTTAAATCGCTAGTACCAGGAATAACTTGGTCGAAAATACTTAATTGCGAGGATGAAACACCTGCATCGTTAACGAATACAAAGGTATCTGAAATCTTTTGATAGCGAGTATTTGACTGACCAGCGTTCCTCAACCATCTAAAAGCCCAAGATAAGTCATTAGCATTTGGGTTACCTGCTCTTAATGCGTCTTCATCTTCAATATCATTTAGTTCGAATATTTGATCATGGTAATTTTTAGCGTAACGAACAATATCATCAAAGTCATCTTCGTCTAACAAATCAAACTGAATTGGATAGTTATATGATGTTTGCGCCGAAACTACTGTTTGACCTATAGAATTGGCATCAATACCATAGGTATGTTTGACAGTATCAACAGCACCAAGATCTATAATGTCATAGGTTGCAGCAGATGCTGATTGCGCGAATAAAGCGGTGGAAATGCTTAACGTTAAAACGGATTTTATCAAGGTTTTCATTAACTACTTTTCTCTTGAAATTCTTCTAATTCTTGCCATCTATCAAAGGCAACTTCGAGTTCAGCTTCTAATTTTTCTAATTTAGCTAACACAGCTTTGGTGTCGGCTTCGGTTTGCTCAAAAAAATCGGCTGAGTTTATTTTTTCTTGTACTTCAGAAATCTGTTGTTCTAGCTCTGCCATTTTATCAGGCAAAGCCGCTAATTCAGTTTGGTCTTTGTAAGAAAGCTTATTTTTTGGTTTTGCGACAACCACAGATTTCTCTTTAGCTTTCGGTTTGACGTCAAATTGTTTATTTAGTTCAGCTTTATATGCCAAATAATCTTGCACGTCATTATAACCACCAACAATTTGCCCTATTTCGCCGCTACCGTCAAAGTAAAGACAACTATTTACACAATTATTTACGAAATCACGGTCATGACTTACTAATAAGACGGTACCTGGGTAATTAGCAACCACCATTTCCAGTAACTCAAGAGTTTCAATATCCAAATCATTGGTTGGCTCATCGAGAATAAGTAAGTTACTTGGTTTTAAAAATAGTTTGGCAAGTAATAAACGGTTTCTTTCACCACCAGATAATGCACGTACAGGAGTTCGTGCGCGTTTAGGACTAAATAAGAAGTCTTGCAAGTAACCAAGTACATGGCGAGGTTTACCGTTAACCATGACTTCTTGCTTACCTTCCGAAACAGCATCTTGTACTGTCATATTGACATCAAGCTGGTCACGATGCTGATCAAAATACGCAATTTCTAAATTAACACCATTACGCATTTTACCAGAGGTTTGTTGATACTGACCTGTGATTAACTTTAATAGCGTTGACTTACCAACACCATTACCACCAATAAGCGCAACACGGTCGCCACGAGTGATTAATAAGTCGAGGTTATTAATCACCGACCTACCGTCAAATGTCATATTTAAATGCTCACATTCAAATACTAACTTGCCAGAGCGATCCCCTTGCGTAAGTACCATATTGTCTTGTTTTTTCACATCGCGACGGGCTTTTCGTTCGTCTCTTAACTTATCAAGAGCGCGAACACGGCCTTCGTTACGAGTACGACGAGCTTTTACACCTTGGCGAACCCATACTTCTTCTTCAGCGAGTTTCTTGTCAAACAAGTGATTTTGTTGAGCTTCCACTTGTAAGTCATTTTCTTTTTGCTCAAGATAAACGTCATAGTCACCAGGGTAACTTGTTAGTATACCTCGGTCTAAATCAACGATACGCGTAGCTACCGAACGAATAAACGCCCTATCATGACTGATAAATATGATGGTTCCGTGATAGTTTTTAAGGAAGTTCTCTAACCACAACACACTGGTTATGTCTAAATGGTTGGTTGGCTCATCGAGCAACAACACATCAGGATTAGTCACTAGCGTTTGTGCTAATGCAACTTTTCTTAACCAACCACCAGAAAGTTCTTTAATGCTTTGATCTGGCTTTAACTGCAGCTTACTTAACACTTGCTCAATTCGTTGTTCGTCTTCCCAAGCATTATTTTGCTCAAGTTTTTCTTGGATTTTAGACATCTTTTCCAAGTTTTGCTCAGACGGATCTTCAACAACAATATTTAATATTTCGTGATATTGACGAATTAGCTTGCCATTAATTTCTAAACCAAGGGCAACATAATCGAAAACAGTGGTATCTTCAGATTTAGGTGGATCCTGCGCAAGCATCGCCACCTTGATGTTGTTGGTAAAAACCATTTGGCCATCATCTAAGTTTTGCATGCCATTAATGATTTTCATTAACGACGACTTACCTGCGCCATTACGACCAACGAGACATAAACGCTCGCCGGTTTGAATTCTAAATTCGGTATTAGCGAGGATTTTATCTTCGCCGAACGCAAGCTCTGCGTTAGTGATTCTAATTAGTTCCACAAATAAACTCTTGTAGTTGATGTAAATCGAACGGCCAAAATAATGTTTTATTATTATCTAAGCGTTCTAAAACGGGAATGCTGATGCGATACAACTCTACCAGAGTAGGAGAGTCAATAATATCTATATAGCTACATTGAGTCGCTATTTCAGCCTGTTTACACAACTCTAATGCTAATTCGCACAAATGGCACCCTTCGGTGCCATATAAGTTGTATGTTATTTGTTCTTTTTCTGTCATTGTTCAGTCAAATCTTGATCATAAAAACAATTGGATTATAAACGAGTGATAACCCAACTGTTGTGGATATGTTTATTACGTTTAAAGTCGAAATCACGGGTAACTTCCGTTAAACATTCAGCTTTTAAACTCACTAAATTCAAACCATCAAAGTCCATTTTAAAACCACGCTTGTTATTGGTAAAAACTAACTCACCGCCTGGGCTTACCGACTTCATGCCAGATTTGATCAAATCTAAATGATCACGCTGCACATCAAAGCTTTCATCCATACGTTTTGAATTAGAAAACGTCGGTGGATCGATAAATACAACATCATATGTGTTTTTATTATCAGCAAGCCACTTTAAACAGTCCGCTTGAATAAACTCATACTTATGACCACGTAACTTATTCAGTTCAAAGTTATCTTTAGCCCAATCTAGATAGGTATTCGACATATCGACTGTTGTTACTTTCTCAGCGCCAGCTAATGCCGCTTGTACCGATACAGAGCCAGTATAAGCAAATAAGTTTAATAAGCTTTTACCTTTTGATTTTTTAGCAACAATCTTACGGGTTTTACGGTGATCTAAAAACAAGCCTGTATCTAGGTAATCCCAAAGGTTTACTTTTAATAGTGCATCGTACTCTTGCACGGTTAATGCTTGTTTGGTTTTATTCAGTTGTTGGTACTGACTCTTACCTTTCTGCTTAGAGCGTACTTTAAGTGATACTTTATCTGGAGCAATGTCCATAACTCTTGGTGCCCAAAAAATCACTTCTTGTAAGCGCTGCGCCGCTTTTAATTCATCTACATCTTTAGGCGCGGCGTATTCATGAATAACAATATGGTCATTGTACTTATCAATCGACACGTTAAATTCAGGAATATCAGCGTCATATACTCGGTAACAACTTACATTGTTTTGTTTTAACCAAGATTTCATGCCTTTAATGTTTTTCTTTAAACGGTTAGCAAAATCTGAATCTTGCCCAGTAAAGTCTGCTTCTATAGGGGTACGTTCAATTTGTTTTTCATTAACGTCATATAACGCAAACTGACAATCTAACGGCCCGTTTTTAAACTTGTAACGTTTATGGCTTGAAAGCTTCAGTAAAGCTAACAACTCAACGTTTGAGGTAATTAAGCTGATTTGCCAATTAACAAATTCTTTCTTAAATATTTTGCCAAGTTCAGTAAAGGTAGCAACCAACTCAGGTAATGAACCAATACGTTCACCATACGGAGGGTTAAAGATAATGTGACCAGGTTCATTGAACTGATTTTTCAACTCTTCTGCTTTACCTTCTTTAAATTCGATTAGATGTGCAAAACCGGCATTGCGGGCGTTGTCTTTAGCATTACGTAAAACTCGGCCGTCCATATCATAACCAAACACTTTAACTTTACATTGCTCTAGTGCTTGTTCTGATTCAGCTTTGGCTTTTTCAAACACTTCATTCCACAATACGGCATCGTGAAACTTCCAGCGGGTAAAGCCCCATGCTTCGCGGTTTACATTGGCACAAATACCAGCAGCCATACCTACCGCTTCAAGTAAAAGCGTACCAGAACCACACATAGGATCGATTAACGGTTTAGTAGTATCAGCTAACCAACCAGAGCGAGTAATTAATGCCGCAGCTAAGTTTTCTTTAATCGGTGCTGCGCCAGTACCTTCACGGTAACCACGTTGGAATAAACTACGGCCAGAGAAATCAACAAAGAAATGTATCTGATTACGTACTAAACGAGCTTGGATACGAATATCAGGTTGGTATTTTTCAACCGATGGGCGGTCAAGACCAGCATCTCTGAAACAATCAACAACCGCATCTTTAACGGTTAAGCCACCAAACTGTGAATCACGGATGTTTTCGTTTTTACCAACAAAGTCGACAGCAAAGAAATCATCTGAGTTAAAATGCTCAGTCCAATCAATTGCTTTAGCGGCACTATATAGCTCTTCTTTATCTTTAGATGATTTACCATCACCAACACGGATAAGTACCCTACTTGATAAGCGTGTTTTTAAACAAATTTCATAAGCAGTAGCTAGTTCTGCAGAAAAATAGATACCTTCAGGTTTTTGAATGATGTCTTCTGCGCCAAGCGAAAGAAGTTCGTCAGCCAATAAAGATTCAATACCAAAAGAAGTTAAAGCGATAAATTGATTCATATTTAGTTCCACTAAAATCCCGAACACTCGTTAGTTACGGGTATATATGGGGGCGATTATAAACAATGCCCGAGCATTTGTCTTAGTATGTCGGTAAATAACTGATAAATAATCTTAACTTTATGAGCGTTAACGCTAAAAAACACACAAAACAAGTACACAAAAAACACGACTGTTTACATATTGAACACATACTAAATGTTTATTGTATTTTTGATAAAATAAGCTTGCATTCTAACAAGGCAATCCTTATAGTACGCATCGAATTCAGGCGCGGGATGGAGCAGCCTGGTAGC
>JAQWHD010000034.1 GCA_029237915.1 Thalassotalea sp.
AAAAAAACTATCATATATGATAATTATCAAGAAGAGATTTTCTTACTTATGTATTTTTGTATTTTTTCATTTAATCGTGGCCAACTTTTAAAAAATTGTGTTGAATCTATCGAACAATGTGTCGAAAACCCAACAATTTTAGTTGTTGACGATAATAGTTTCGATCCCGAAACATTAAAAATTATTAAAGAAATAGAAATTAAACACAAAGTAATAAAGCCCGATATAGACAACTTCCACATGCTTAAATGTGGAGGTCTATATAATAATATGCAAATGGCTCTAAACTATATTCCACCAGGTGAGCTGGCTTACTTTGCACAGGATGATAGTCAATTAGTCAGAAAGGTTAGCACTCAAGATATTGCAGATATCAATCTCTTTTTCAATAAAAACTCAGACTCTGCATTTCTTAACTATACCTTTTTAAAGGGTAAAGTAAGAGAGAGAGATCAAATATCAACGTATTTTGATGACGAGTCAAAGTCTTATTTTAGAAAAAATACAGGCCAAAGTGCGGGTGTTTATTTCTCAGCTATTTGTATCGCTCATGCCGACAGGTTGAAAGCCAAAAATTGGCAGTTTGATGCGCGCGAGCGAAATAATAATATTCAGGCAAAAACATTATTTGGACTTATGGGCTTTCTAAAAAACCCTTTTTTAATGCAATTACCAAGTGCCCCAGCTTATCGTGGTAAAGTAAAAACATTAGGACTTAGTTTGGCCGAAAAACACCATAAATGTGGATTTCATCCATTCAACTTAATGAGTTCAAAAGAAAGCGAAGAATTTCAAAATAGAAAGCAGGAAATATTACCCGTTGCAGAAGACTTTTTAACTCTTAAAAATACAGAGTTAAGAAAACCTTGGGCAATAAGCCCATTTCAAGATACTAAGCTATTAAAACCTTTACATAGGATTGAATTAACAATACGTAACTGGTTTAAATAAATATTAATGAAATGAGCTAACGCTGCATTGCTTAATGCAGCGGACCTTCACATTCGTCGAAGATGAGATCTTCCATTTGTGAATAAGCCGATTCTTTGCCGGGCACATTAAATAGCACCATCAACACAACCCACTTTAAGTCATCTATATTAAAGTCTTTGGTATCAAGCTCCATGACTCTATCAACAACCATTTCACGAGTTGAGAAATCAAGTACATTCACTTGTTCTAAAAACATTAAGAAGCCGCGACATTCTACATCAAGGAATTTAATTTCTTCCGTGGTGTAAATACGCGTAGAGGTACTTGGTCGGCGAGTTAAATATGGATAAGCATCACTGTTTTGTAATGCAGCCAATTTTTCTAACCAAGAAAGCGCTTTGTATATTTCGTCTTGATGAAAACCAGCTCTGGTCAGCTCATCGGTAAGTAGGTCATGATCAACCATTACCTCAGCTTCACTGTGGATATAATTTTCAAAAAGGTACATTAGGATATCAAACATAACTAGCCCCTTTAAATGATTGAATTTTACAATGGATTTGAATTAATTCAATTTTATGTAGCCCCCTGGTACCGCAGTTACCAGACCACGCAGCTCTAGCGTCAATAATCGGGTTAAGACTTCCTCTGTGGGAAGTTGGCTCCGAGAAACTACCGTATCTACGGAAGTAGTTTCATAATCCACACTACTTAACAATGGGTCGATAAACAAGTCTTGTTGGTGATTATTTTTAATCTTTTTTGGCTCGCTATTATACAGACCGGATAAACCCTGAAGATCTAACACCGATAAAATATCATCGACCTCATCAACTAAAATAGCCCCTTGTTTGATTAAGTAATGGCAACCTTTGGTTTGTGGGTTATTGATAGCGCCCGGCATAGCAAACACCTCTCTATTTTGCTCGAGCGCACTTCTAGCCGAAATAAGGGAACCGCTTCTTATTTGCGCTTCAACAACAAAGGTGCCTAAGCTCATGCCGCTAATAATGGTATTACGTTTAGGGAAACATCCAGGGTTGGGAGGACTACCAGGTATGTATTCGCTTACGATTAAGCCATTACAATTTAAAATCTCTGCTGCAAGCTCCTTATGGCGCCTTGGGTAAACTTGATCGAGTCCAGTTGCTACTACGGCGATTGTGCTGCCTTTTGCCTCTAGAGCGCCTCTGTGCGCGCAAGAATCTATACCTATGGCTAAGCCACTAGTAATAACGATACCGTTTTGACTTAACTGATTAGCAAACTTCTTAGCATGTTCTTTGGCCGATATGCTTGCAGACCTTGAACCAACTATTGCAACTTGTGGCTGATTAAATAATTTTACATTACCTTGGTAAAACAAAAGATTTGGCGGGTTATGAGCTTGCTTTAATAAACTCGGATAATTTTTATCAGTGATATTAATCATCGAAATATTAAAGTGCTGACATTGCTCAATAATGGTATTGATTTTATGCCAGTCAGGTTTGAGGATAGCTTGTTGCTGGGCTGGGTTTAAGCCGCACTGCTTTAATTGATCTTGGCAAAGCTTAAATAGGCCTAGCTCTGAGTGCTGATTTATAAGTTTAAGCTTAGTAGCATTGGCTAGCCGAGGAATAAACTTTAAGGCTAACCAATATTTTTGCTGTTCTAATACTGACATAATTCAAATTCCTTTTTGAATAATGCCCTTTACGAGTCGATTTTTATTATTGTTATGGCCTCATTACGGGGCGGTAACTAAATCTTCTATTTGTACAGATTTAACGGTTGAAAGAACGATTGCGAAACTCGTTTTCTCTTGTACTTTAAAGACCATTAAGTGGCCTATTTTTTCAACTGGCATATCAACATTTTTATCGCTTTCACTATCACGAGTTAAACGATACCAGCTTGACGCATCTTCTTCATAAACTGGGCCATCTTTGGTTTCAATAACAGTCGGACTCTGACGATTGATTGAATAAATATCGCCCATGGCAATATCTTCTGAGATACCTTTATTCAATAACACAACTTCAAATTTACCAAACTCTCTGGTTAGGTTGTGCGAGCTAATCATGCGTGCTTGGATATTTTTATCTAATGCCGCTTTCATGCTATAAAATGCAGGTAATAATTGCCCTTCATTTACCGGGATAATTACATCACCAGCTCTAATTTCTCTTTTCGCTTTTTGTAATGATAATGTTGAAGGCTCACGGCTTTCATCATTACCAGTACGTAAACCGATTGCGGTACCAACTAGAATAGCTTGATATCCTAAGAAGTCATTCGATTCAGGATCGCGTATTTCATCACCTTGATGATAAATTGCATAGTTTTGGCCAATGACCACTTCGCCTTTGACATACAACAAAGCACCATCGACATTCGATTTATATTTTTCATCACCACCTAAAATATGTGGTGAGTCGTCTAAATCACTTTTTGATAATACCGTTGAGTAATTTAAATACGGAGCTAAATGCTCTAACGGTAAAATTGTTATCGGATTTTGCTCTTTTAATTTTTTACGCTTTTCAGGTGACCATTTTAACGCAGGTTTACCTTTAACTAGCATTGGCTCACCATTTTCATCATACACAAGGCGCAGTTCATCGCCAGGATAAATCAAGTGAGGATTTTTAATATCAGGATTCAAGCGCCAAAGTTTTGGCCACAACCAAGGTTCATTAAGAAACATGGCAGAGATATCCCAGAGAGTATCTCCTTTAACTACGATGTGAGTTTTAGGAGCATCTTCTTTTATTTGCAGCTCATCAGCTAAAGCAAACATTGTCGAGAATAGGCAAATTATTGTTATTAGTATCTTTTTCAACATGCTAATTAGGTCCATTTAAGCAATTATTACTACGTTGTCTATTATAATATCTGTTAACAACGCATAAAGCCCTATTATTAAGTTTAAATAATGGCTAAAATTAAAA
This sequence comes from Thalassotalea sp., assembly GCA_029237915.1. Taxonomy (GTDB): domain Bacteria; phylum Pseudomonadota; class Gammaproteobacteria; order Enterobacterales; family Alteromonadaceae; genus Thalassotalea_A. The sequence goes on from JAQWHD010000034.1 coordinate 3,867, forward strand.
CATAACACTCAATCGAAAATATCGCTAATTGTTTTGTAAATATTATGACTATTTTAAATGTACTACGTTTTCCAGATGAACGCCTAAGAACTGTTGCTAAAGAAGTATCTGCAGTAACAGATGAGACTAAACAAATTGTTGCTGACATGTTTGAAACCATGTACGCAGAAAATGGAGTGGGCCTTGCCGCTACTCAAGTAAACATCCACCAACGCATTGTCGTTATTGACGTGAGCGAAGAGAAAGAGACACAGTTAGTGTTAATTAATCCAAGCATCACTAATAAAAGCGGCGACATAATGATCAACGAAGAGGGTTGCCTTTCAGTACCCGGTTGTTATGCAAAAGTTGATAGAAACACCGAAGTTACCGTTGAAGCCCTAGATATTAATGGCAAAGCGTTTTCATTAGATGCTTCTGAATTACTCGCTATTTGTATTCAGCATGAACTTGATCACTTAAAAGGTGTGTTATTTGTTGATTACTTATCACCATTAAAACGCCAGCGCATTAAAACCAAATTAGAGAAAGAAGCAAAAGCTGCGGCTAACTCATAATTTAATTAATTGGAACGAAACTTTGTCAAAACCATTAAAGATAATCTTTGCCGGTACCCCCGATTTTGCGGCTAAACATTTACAAGCGTTAATTGATTCTGAACACGACGTTGTTGCCGTTTATTCCCCGCAAGATAAACCTGCAGGGCGTGGCAAAAAATTAACTGCTTGTGCTGTTAAGCAATTAGCCCTTGAACATAATTTACCGATAGAGCAACCAATTAACTTTAAAGGTGAAGCCGAGCAGCAGCAATTAGCAAGTTACCAAGCAGATGTAATGGTTGTTGTGGCTTATGGTTTATTACTGCCAAAAGTGATTTTAGATACACCACGCTTAGGTTGTGTAAACGTGCATGGCTCTTTGTTACCATTATGGCGTGGTGCTGCACCAATCCAACGTTCATTAGAAGCTGGTGATGCACAAACAGGCGTTACTATAATGCAGATGGATATCGGCTTAGATACCGGAGATATGCTGTTAAAAGCTAGCTGCCCTATTACCAATACCGACACCAGCGCAAGTTTGTATGAAAAGCTGGCCCAGTTAGGTCCTCAAGCTTTATTAGATACTATGAACGCTATGGCGAATGGCTCTCATCAAGCAGAGCCTCAAGATAACGACTTAGCCAACTATGCGCATAAGTTAACGAAAGAAGAAGCAGAGCTCGATTGGCAGTTAGCCGCGGATGTTTTAGATAGAAAGATCAGAGCTTATCAACCTTGGCCATTCGCGCAAATCCTATATAAAGAAGCATCCGGTAAAGAACACCGTATTAAGGTTTGGAATGCACAAGTGTTAGCTGGCACATCTAATCAAGCTCCTGGCACTATCTTATCAGTAGATAAAACGGGGATAGTTGTAGCAACAACTAGTGGTTGCTTAAAACTCACTAATTTACAGCTTCCAGGTAAAAAAGCTCTAGCCGTGCAAGATATTCTTAATGGCCGCGCAGACTGGTTTGTAGTTGGCAACAGCATTAACGGTGTAAGCGCTAATGAGTAAAAACATTAGAGCATTAGCTGCACGCTGTTTATACGCTGTAGTTGACCAAGGTCGTTCATTAAATGATGAACTGCCTAAACAACAATTGTTAGTAGACTCACCTAAAGACAAAGGTTTATTACAAGAGCTTTGTTATGGCGTGTTGCGCTACTTGCCGGAACTTGAACATCAAGTAAGGCGCTTTGTTAATAAGCCGCTAACCGGTAAACAACGAGTATTTCACTTTTTAATGATTGTTGGCATTTATCAAATTAAATATACCCGTATACCTGATCATGCAGCAGTAGCCGAAACAGTTGCAGCAACGGCTATTTTAAAAAACAAACATTTAAAAGGTTTAGTCAATGCGGTGTTACGTAGTTATCAACGCGAACCTGAATTAGATGAAGAATTACCTGATGCGGTTAAATATAACCACCCGGGTTGGTTTATTAAAAAATTACAGGCAGGTTATCCTAATAATTGGCTACAAATTTTAGAGCAAAACCAACAACGCCCACCTATGTGGCTTAGAGTTAATCAAAGTAAAAAATCGGTAGCCGAGTATTTAACCTTACTAGCCGAGCAAGAGATTGAAATAGTACAAGTAGCTCCTGTAAGCCAAGCAATTTTATTAACTAGTCCAATTGATGTACAAAAGCTACCAGGCTTTAATGATGGTTGGGTATCAATACAGGATGGCGCCGCACAAATGGCCGCCCCACTATTACAAACTCAATCCGGTGACAATGTTTTAGATTGTTGCGCAGCACCTGGTGGCAAAACCTGCCACATTCTTGAGCTAACACCTGATATCGCATCGATGACGGCTATTGATATCGAAGCCCAGCGCTTAGTTCGTGTTGAAGAAAACTTAACTCGATTGGGTTTACAAGCTAAAGTTATTGCCGCTGATGCTGCGAATACTGAACAGTGGTTTGATGGCCAACAATTTGATCGAATATTATTAGATGCTCCTTGTTCTGGTACAGGCGTAATTCGTAAGAATCCAGATATAAAGTGGCTTAGACGCGCTTCTGACATTGATAGTTTAGTGGTGTTACAACAGCAAATATTAAAATCTATTTGGGCATTGTTAAAACCTGGTGGCACGATGATTTATGCGACCTGTTCTATACTTCCAGAAGAAAATACTGCACAGGTAAAACATTTTGTAGAAAGCAATAACGATGCTCATTTAGAAGACTTGGCTATGACTGCAGGTAGTAAAGACTGGCAAATATTACCTGGTGAAAACTCGATGGATGGTTTTTATTATGCCAAACTGACTAAAAAGCAGTACACTGATTTATAAACGAATAATAAAAACAATGATATTAAGCTAAATAAATGAAAATCATCATTCTCGGCGCAGGACAAGTTGGCGGCACACTAGCAGAAAATTTAGTTGGTGAGCAAAATGAAATCACCTTAGTTGATACCGATTCAGAGCGCCTTCGCGAATTACAAGACAAAATGGATTTGCAGGTAGTTACTGGCAACGGTAGTCACCCTGATGTTCTTGAAAAAGCAGGCGCAGAAGATGCGGACATGCTAATTGCTGTGACCAGTGATGACGCAACCAACATGATCGCCTGCCAAGTAGCTTTCACCATGTACAATACGGAAACTAAAATAGCCCGTATTCGCTCCGAGCAAATCATTAAATTTAAAGAAAAGCTTTTTCATCCTCAAGAAATTCCCGTTGATCATATAATCGCACCCGAGCAACTGGTTACTCGTGATATCGCTCGCTTAATTGATTACCCAGGTGCGTTACAGGTTCGTGAATTTGCTGGTGGGCGTGTAAGTTTAGTAGCGATCAAAGCTTATTATGGTGGTTTACTTGTGGGTCATGCATTATCGACCTTGCGTGAACATATTCCCAATATTGATACCCGGGTGGCAGCAATTTATCGTAAAGGTAAACCTATCCGCCCACTTGGCACCACCATTATTGAAGCAGATGATGAAGTATTCTTTATTGCCGCAACCAGACATATTCGTGCGGTAATGAGTGAGCTACAAAAACTAGAGCCTGCCTATAAACGTATTATGATTGCTGGCGGTGGCCATATAGGTGCAGGTTTAGCGCGGATTTTAGAAAAAAACCATCAGGTTAAAGTTATTGAACGCAACCCTGAGCGCGCTGAATTATTATCCAATGAGTTAAACAATACATTGGTATTTGTTGGTGATTCATCAGATACCGAGCTATTAAAAGAAGAGCATATTGACCAAATAGATGTGTTTTTAGCGGTAACTAATGACGACGAAGCCAATATTATGTCGGCTATGCTAGCGAAGAAACTTAAAGCTAGAAAAACGATTGCGCTTATTCAACGAACCGCCTATTTAGATTTAGTTGGTTCAAATTTAGATATAGCCGTATCGCCGCAACAAGCGACCATTTCAGCCCTACTTTCCCACATTCGTAAGGGTGGCATCGTAAACGCTTATAGTTTACGTAGAGGCGCAGCAGAGGCGGTTGAAACCATAGCCCATGGTGATGAACAATCATCGAAAGTGGTTGGCAAAGAAATCCAAGAAATTAAACTCCCTCCAGGTACGACTATTGGTGCAATCGTTCGTGGCGAAGAAGTGTTAATTGCCCATTCAACAACCATAATTAAAACCGATGATCATGTGATTTTATTTTTAGTGGATAAAAAATATATTCATCAAGTTGAAAAGCTATTCGCAGTGAGTGCTATTTTCTTCTAGTGAGTTTTTACAGCTCTCAATATGAAAAAGCGACCTAGGTCGCTTTTTTGTTGGTCGAATAAATTCGACCCTACAGGAGAAAATGAAGCATTCGTTATATAGAGAAGTAGCACCGTCATTCCATCATGCTTTTGGATGGAACCTTCTGCAAACTTAAAGAGCTTATAAAAACAATAGATCCCCAATCAAGTTGAGGACACGCATTATTCTAAGCCAACAAGTTGGCAAGAATAATTGCTAATCACGCCAAAATGATGGCATAAAGAGTACCAACAGAGTAAATATCTCTAAGCGGCCAAACAGCATAGCTACAACCAACACCCATTTGCTAAAGTCATTAATGCTAGCAAAATTGGCAGCAACCTCACCTAAACCTGGACCTAAGTTATTTAAACAAGCAGCAACCGCGGTAAATGCGGTAATTTCATCAATACCTGTTGCCATAAGCAAGACCATACAAATGATAAATATAGCGGCATAAGCAGAGAAGAAGCCCCAAATAGCGTCTACCACTTTATCGGGTAAACCTTTACGGCCTAGTTTAATGGTGATGATTGCTTTCGGGTGAATAAGGCGACTTAACTCTCGGATCCCTTGCAAGTAAAGTAAAACCACGCGCATCACTTTCATGCCGCCACCGGTACTACCTGCACAACCACCGATGAAACTGGCAAAAATTAATAATAATGGCAGCATCGCTGGCCACGCTGAAAAGTCAGTAGTAGCAAACCCAGCGGTGGTACTTATTGATACCGCTTGGAATAGAGCATCATCAAAGGCTTTTTCATAATTAGTTTCATAGCCATAAGCAATTAATCCTAAAAAGCACACTAAGGTTATAATTAGCTGAATCGATACAAACACCTTAAATTCAGGATCATAAAAATAGGTGCGAATCGATCTTGATGGACTTTTGGTATGCCAAAATGATGACCATGCCGAAAAATGTAAGGCAAAGTTAATACCGGCAATAATTAAAAACACCACACAAATAAAGTTAATCAACGGACTATCAAAGTATCCCATCGAGGCATCATGGGTTGAGAACCCACCAATAGCTATGGTTGAAAATGAATGCGATACCGCATCAAATAATGTCATCCCTGCTAACCAATAAGATAACGCACAGGCAACCGTTAAAGAAAAGTATATAACCCATAAATTTTTAGCTGTGTCGGCAATGCGCGGGGTCATTTTTGAATCTTTTACCGGTCCAGGTGTTTCAGCGCGATATAGCTGCATACCACCAACACCAAGCATAGGGAGAATGGCTACTGCGAGTACGATGATACCCATACCACCAATCCACTGCAGCTGCTGACGATAAAATAATACCGCATGTGGCAAGCCTTCAATTTGGGTAAGTATCGTTGCCCCAGTAGTGGTTAAGCCAGAAAACGACTCAAAAAAGGCGTCAGTAATGGATAAGTTAGGACTTTCGGTGAGCATAAAAGGCACGGCCGAGAAACTGGCTAAAACGGTCCAAAAGAGTACAACAATAAGGAAGCCTTCACGGGCTCTAAGATCACCTTTGTGATAACGATTAGGATACCAAGATAAAAAACCGGAAGTTAAGCACAGAACAAGCCCCATAATAAATGCCAAGCCTCCACCATCTCCATAGATATAGGAGATTGCAATAGGAGGCAACATGGTCACGCTGAGTAAAGCGACCAATAGACCTAAGATGCGTATAATATTACGGTACTGCATTATATTTTATAATTATTTTTGGCTGTGCATTGAATAAGTTATAGCATAACCTGATTTAAAACCAAGTTATAGCAATTCCTTATCTAGATCAGTATGCCTTAGTATTAAGTGTCTTTTAGTGTTCTAGGTGAAACTTGACCAGCGGTGATCTCAATAATACGCTGACAAAAGTCAGTAATAACGGGGATTGGCAACTCTATGAGTAATTCTACTTGTTCACTATAGTTTTGCTCAATCACCTGACCGTTAAACTGTATAACATGGTGCTCTATATCTTTAGCTTGTTGGTATTCACAAGATATAAGCACTTGCTGCGTTGGGGTTTTCAATTTTGTAGGCAAAACTACTAATGCTTGTCTTACGCTATTACCATAAGCACGTTGTAAGCCACCAGTTCCAAGTTTTACACCACCAAAATAACGAGTAACAACAGCGCAAACTTCACCAATTTGACTACCCTGTAAGACTGCAAGCATTGGCCGCCCTGCTGTACCGCTTGGTTCACCATCATCGCTAAAGCCGTAACTCTGGCTATCGTCTGGGCGACTTGATACAAATGCATAGCAATGATGTGAAGCATCTGGATATTGCTGCCTAACTTGCTCTATAAATGCTTTAACCGCAGCGTTATCTGAGCACTGTTTAATTGCGCAAATAAAGCGGCTACGATTAACTATGGTTTCTTCCTCTATTTCATCTGTTGGGATCAAATATGGGCTAGCATTTACAAAAGTATTCGCAGACATAAGTTAAGCTAAGTTTAAATCTCGAGTCATATTCTCAAGTCGATCATTGTGGACAATGATATTGTCTTCTATACGAATACCACCAAATGCTCTAAAGCTGTCTACTTTCGCCCAATTAATGTATTGCGAATGTTCAGATTTAGCTAGATCAGACAAGAATTGCTCAATAAAATAAAGACCTGGCTCGATAGTGAACACTTGCTTACTTTCTATATCTCGAGTTGTTCTTAAAAATGGATGGGCAGATGGAGAGCTAATCGTTTCACCTTGCTCATTTGCCATAAAGCCGCCCATATCATGAACCTGTAAGCCCAAGTGATGGCCTAATCCATGCGGATAAAAGTGAGCGGTAATACCCTGTTCAACCATAGCTTCAACTGACATATTAACTAATTTGAAACGTTTTAAAATTTCGGCTAATTGGTAATGATTAGCGATGTGCAAGTCAACATAACTAGAATTAGGTTTTAAACTTTTACCCAGTTCAAGTTGCATCACGTTAACAGCTGCAATTAATTCGGCAAATTCATCATCTTTAAACGAATAGGTTCTAGTGATGTCGGCCGCATAACCATGAAAGCTTGCCCCAGCATCGATTAAAAATGAACGGTGCTCACTCGGTGCCATTTGATCTAAAGCGGTGTAATGTAAAATCGCGGCATTTTCGTTTAGCGCAACAATATTACCGTATGGCATTTCGTTTTCACTTTGACCAACAGCGCTTAAGTAGGCTAATTGAATTTCAAACTCACTGGCTTTATTGTAAAACGCATCTTTAGCTGCAACATGGCCCAAGACGGCTAAACGGTTCGCTTCACGCAAGCACACTAAATCATAATCAGTTTTATATACACGATGATAATGAAAGTAATTTAATACATTATCAGGGTTTATTTGGCTAAAACCATACTGGCTAGCAACATCGCTATGCGCTCCAATATAAGCACTCTTTGACTTATCACTAGGCAGAATGCTTTCTATATCTGTAGGCTTTGCCATAAGTTTTATATCAAAAAAGCTAGTCCAGTATTCATCACTTAACTTAGTCACTTTATGCCAAAAATCCTGAGGCTGATAAAATGCTAAAACAGGTTTATCACGACCATTAATGATTAACCAACAGTTCGGAGTATCAACAATAGGTAACCACGCTTTAAAATGCGGGTTGGTTTTAAACGGGTAGTACATGTCATCAAGAAAAATTTTACCGGTTTGTCCCGAATGGATCACCAAGCTTTCAATGTTCTCTCTATTAAGTATGACTGCTGTACGTTGTTGTAACTCAGCAATATGTGCAGGATAGTGATTAGCTAGTTGTTTCATAGTCTTCTTAGATGCATGTATTTATGATAAATAAAATTTTGTAGATGATAGCATAACAAGCTTGGACTGATAACTGCTTGGTCTAATCAATATGCATATCCACTAAGGTTTTAAATGGCGAGGCTTGCTGCCCTATTTTTTGCTGATAAATTTCAGTGTAGGCGAGTACACTTTTTACGTATTCTCTTGTTTCTTTATACGGAATAGTTTCTATCCAAGCATCTGCCGATAAATTAGGCTCAGCTTTGAGCCAGCGCTCTACTCTTCCAGGCCCAGCATTATATGCAGCTGTGGCGAGCACAATATTATTATCAAACTTAGCCATTAAGTAACTTAAGTAATTTATACCTAGCTTAACATTGGTATCTACCTCTAATATCTGCCAGCGATTTAGCTTAGCTTTATTAATATAACCTGCAGTGATCGGTTTAACTTGCATAATGCCTAACGCACCAACCGAAGAGCTCGCGTCACTCATAAATAAGCTTTCTTTGCGCGCTATGGCATATGCCCAAGCAACATTAATGCTGTACTGTTTTGCAAATTGGGAAAATTGATCGCTATAAGGCATAGGAAAGCGAATATCCATATCATTAATAGCACCAACCTGTGACAAAGTATAAATTCCTCGGTCGAACCAACCTTGTTGATAAGCAAGCTTGGCAGCAATCAAAGTTTCTTCTGTTGTTAGTTGCGACATCCAATAGTTCCACTCTCTTCTTGCCGCAGTTAGTCGATTTAATTTATAAAGCTCTAGTGCTCTTTGCCAAGCACTATGAGCTAACAGTTTTTGTTTCTGCTCAGCACTAAAAACTAAAGACTGATGGTTTATCACTCCGTTATCCCCTATTCGCGCTGCCGCTAAAAATCCATAATAACTGCGTTGCTTAGCTAATTGGCTATACACTGTATTAGCTTCAATAGGTTTATCGGTTAATTGTAATGTTCGAGCATGCCAGTATTGCCATTGCCTAGTTTTTTGCTGCTTAGGCCTAAGTTGCTGATATTGGTTTTGGACTTCTTGGTAATTAATATTTCTTAGATCTCTAGCCATACGCCATTGCATCGCACCACTATGGATAAGGTCTTCATCTAAAGAGTTAAACCAAGTTTGTGCTTTGTCATTATCCGATCTGGATATCGCTGTAATAAGCGGTTTTAATACCAACTCTTGTTGTAGAGGACTGAATCTGCCTTGTTGTTTAGCCTGCTGATAGACATCTAGGGCCAACAGTTCATCTTGCCAAACTAAGCGATTTATTCCATCAATAATAATTCGGGTTTCTTGCTTACTTCCCTTGTGAAACTTAGCTAAATCCTGCACTACTTTAGGTTCTGTTTTTATCGCTTTCCATAACTTAACTAAATATTGTTCATCTTTAGGCAGTTGTTTTAATAAATACTTAACCAATATATATTGGCGTTTTTTTTGCGCTAGCATAGCTCGTTGCCATACTAACGCATTACTTTGATAACCATGTTTTTGCCATAACTTAAATAAACCATCACACTCTTTCGGTTGCGATTCTCCCACCAACCAAAGTTTAGTTACTTGTGGTAGAACCTCACCTAGAGCAATACCTTGATCAAGCTGGTATTGATGATAAAGACAAGTGTATTTACTATTCATTGGTGCTTTAAAATATTGCAGGTACCGAGACTTGTATTTATACCTAGATAGGTGGCTTAACCACGATCTGCGTAATGGCCCATCTAGTGGAGTACCTTGATATTCATTTAAAAAATCACTGATTTTGCTTTCATTTTTTAGGGCAAAGTTTTTCATTAACTGCGATTGTTCAAAATAAGGCTTTAATGGGTAACCATTAAGTTCATCTAAGGTTGTTTGGTAAGAAGTCCAATTGACGTCCCAATTTCCTAATTCAGCTTTTAAATACATGGCACGCAACTTAACCAGAGAGGCCTTTTCAGTATCACTGGTTGCATGCGCAAGGCTCGTATTAATAGCCATAAAAGCTACTAATATTAGTAAAAAGTGCTGCGTTAGTTTTGTTACTAACATGGGTTACAATTACCTTATTGAAATTTTTTTCTTGTTTAATGGTATAAGAAAACTTTAAAATGTCTGTTACGAATTGGTATCACTCACTTAAAGATAGACCTAAATGACTGAAAATATATTTACAACGACAAATCATACTCTTGACGCGGTTGGCTTACGTTGCCCTGAACCGGTTATGATGGTGCGCATGAATATAAGAAAAATTGCTGTTGGAGAAACTTTATTAGTGACTGCAGATGACCCTTCAACGAGTCGTGACCTACCAAGCTTTTGTGAATTTATGGAACACGAACTTGTGGCCAAGCAAGTCGATACAATGCCCTACCAATACGTCATTAAGAAGTGTTAGCGGCACACAAAACTAGCATAAAAAAAGACGCGTAAAGCGTCTTCTTTATTTTATAAATAATTTTATTACTGCAACAGCGAAATATCAGCGACGTTAAAGAAACTTGCTCGTAATTCACTTAACAAGGTTAAACGGTTAATTTTAACGGCTTCTTCATCAGCCATAACCATAACATTATCAAAGAATGCATCTATAGGCTCTCTCAAGCTAGCTAACTTAGTTAATGCTTGCTGGTATTCTTTATTCGCGAATAATGGGCTTAATTCAGCTTTCAGAGCGCTATAAGCATCAGCTAAAGCGACTTCTTGAGCTTCAGTTGCAAGTTCCGTGTTAAATTCACTGTAAAGCTCGCCATCAAATTTAGCTAAAATATTACCAACACGCTTATTAGCCGCAGCTAAAGCTTGTGATTCATCTAAGCTTCTAAAGAAAGTTACCGCTTGTACACGTTGATCAAAGTCTAACGGTGCTGTTGGTTTCTTCGCTAATACAGCTTGGATCACATCAACGTTAATACCTTGCTCTTGGTAATAAGCACGGAAGCGACCCATGATGAAATCAATTACATCAGTCGCTGTATTTTCATTTACTAACTTGTCACCGTAAGACTCTATGCTTACAGCTAATAAGTCAGCAATATCTAAAGTTAGTTGTTTTTCAATGATAATACGGATTAAACCAATAGCTGCACGGCGAAGTGCAAACGGGTCTTTATCACCTTTAGGGGCTTGGTTAATACCAAAGATCCCCACTAAAGTGTCGACTTTATCACTGATAGCCACTGCTGAACCAATTACACCTTCAGGTAACGAGTCACCAGCAAAGCGCGGACGGTATTGATCTTCAAGCGCTTGTGCAACAGCTTCTGCTTCACCATCATTTTGAGCATAATATTTACCCATAGTACCTTGTACTTGTGGGAATTCTAATACCATGTCACTCATTAAATCTGTTTTACTTAATAAGCCTGCACGGTAAGCATTGTCAGCATTTTCGTTTAATGTAGTTGCTACATGTTTACTTAAATGTGCAATACGCTCAGACTTGTCTTTCAAGGTACCCAATTGTTTTTGGAACAATACATTTTCAAGGCTTGTTAAACGACTTTCTAAGCTTTGCTTTTTATCTGTTTTAAAGAAGAACTCGGCATCAGCTAAACGTGGACGAATTACTTTTTCGTTACCGCGGATAACTTCTTCAGGTTGCTTCGACTCAATGTTAGTAACAAAGATAAACTTAGCCAGTAACTCACCGTTAGCAGCTTCTACCGGAAAGTACTTTTGATGGTCTTTCATTGAGTAAATGAGTGGTTCAGCGGGAACTTGTAAAAAGTCATCATCAAAACTACCAACTAATACTGAAGGCCATTCATTAATTGAAGTCACTTCATCAACTAATTCATCATCTAATAAAGCTTTAGCATTTAATGCACTAGCGGCAGCATTTACTTCAGTAACTATTTTATTACGACGTACTTGGTAATCCGCTACAACATAAGCTTTTTCCAGGGTAGCTTCATACTCATCAGCATGAGCTAAGGTTATATTGCCTTGGTAATGGAAACGATGGCCTTGTAATTCATTAGCCGATTTAATACCTAGTACTTCACCAGCAATCAACTCATCACCAAACATCATAGTTAAGGTATGAACTGGGCGAATAAACTGAATACGACTACTACCCCATCGCATAGGCTTAGGGATAGGAAGTTTCGTTACTGCCGTTTGCACGATAGCTTCAACGATATCCGTAACTGACTGGCCTTTTTTAACTGCTTTATGCAGTAACCACTCACCTTTGTCTGTTACTAAGCGCTCAGCTTGCTCAACTGTAATACCGTTTGAGCGAGCCCAACCTTGTGCGGCTTTTGTGGCGTTACCTTCAGCGTCAAATGCTACATTAACAGCAGGACCACGCTTTTCAACGGTTTTATCTGCTTGCTGTGCTTCTAATCCTTTAACCATTACAGCTAAACGACGAGGTGTTGCAAACCATTTAGCTTGGGCATAATTCAATGACGCTGCATCTAGCTGGCCAGTGATTGAATCATAAAAAGCAGTCGCTAATTTTTTTAATGCTTTTGGAGGTAATTCTTCAGTACCTAATTCAATTAGAAGAGTATTGGTATTCATTATTTACTCTCCTGGTTGTTGTCGCGACATAAAGGGAAACCTAATTCTTCACGAGTTGCATAATAAGCCTCAGCACAAGCTTTAGACAAAGTACGAACTCTTAATATATAACGTTGACGCTCAGTTACCGAGATAGCATGACGAGCATCTAATAAGTTAAACGCATGTGATGCTTTCATTACTTGCTCGTATGCAGGCAAAGCTAACCCTAACTCAATTAACTTAGCACTTTCTGCTTCACAAACATCAAATTGATTAAATAATGCATCAACATTGGCGTGTTCAAAGTTGTAAGCTGATTGCTCAACTTCGTTCTGATGAAATACATCACGGTAGTATACTTTTCCTAATGGACCATCAGCCCATACTAGGTCGTAAATACTATCTACATTTTGAATGTACATAGCTAAACGCTCTAAACCGTATGTGATCTCGCCAGTTACCGGTGCACACTCTAAGCCACCAACTTGTTGGAAATAAGTAAACTGGGTTACTTCCATACCATTTAGCCAAATTTCCCAGCCTAAGCCCCAGGCACCTAATGTAGGTGATTCCCAGTTATCTTCAACAAAACGAATATCGTGCACTAAAGTGTCGATACCAATTTCTTTTAATGAATTTAAATATAATTCTTGGATATTTTTAGGCGATGGCTTAAGTACTACCTGGAATTGATAGTAATGTTGTAAACGGTTTGGGTTTTCGCCATAACGACCATCGGTAGGACGACGACATGGCTGTACGTAAGCACTGCTCATTGGCTCAGGGCCTATTGAACGTAAGAATGTCATTGGGTGGAATGTACCCGCGCCTACTTCTATGTCAAGGGGTTGAACGATGACACAGCCTTGGCGTGCCCAATACTCTTGTAGCTTAAGAATAAGCCCTTGGAATGTTTTGATATCAAATGTGCTCATGAATACCGTTTACTGTTTCTAAAAAAAATTGTCGTAATTATACCTACTGCATAGTTATTAGCCTAGTGCTTTTATGCGAAAGCTTTATATTGTTTAGCTTTGAAGACATTTTAATTACTTAATTTACAACAAAATAACGACAATCATTGGGTTTTCATTAAGCTTTTATATCTATAACCCTCACGTACATTAGAGTAATGCAGGAGCGATTACCTAGGATGGACTAAGACTATTAACACACAAACGAGAAACAATGGTCCCTGGCCAAATTTATATACCAACACCCCTAAAAATAAAAAAGCCCGTACATTTATATGTCCGGGCTTCATAATTTATTTTTGCATACTAAGCTAAGTTATTGACTTAGTTTACTAAATAACTAAACGTCTAGGTTGGCTACGTTAAGAGCATTCTCTTCAATGAATTTACGACGTGGTTCAACGTGATCACCCATCAATGTAGTGAATAACTGATCAGCACCAATTGCGTCTTCAATCGTTACTTGTAGCATACGACGAGAATCTGGATCCATTGTAGTTTCCCACAATTGCTCCGGGTTCATTTCACCCAAACCTTTATAACGTTGAATGTATTGTCCACGTTCAGATTCTTTTAGTAACCATTCACGAGCTTCAACAAATGACTTAACAGGTTTAATTTTTTCACCGCGCTTAACGTACGCACCCTCTTCCATTAACCCATTAATTGATCTGTTCAGATCCATTATCGTTTTAAATTCTGGAGAAGTGATGAACTCATAGCTAAGTTTAAATGTGGTATCGTTACCATGTAAACGCACTGTAATACTTGGATAGTAAATACTACGTTCAGAATCAAACTCTGTTGTAGCAGAGTACAATGAGCTCTTATCACCTGAATCTTCTAAGCGAAGGATGAAGGCTTCAGTCCATTGTTCAACTTTAGCTTGGTCTTTAAAGTCTTCAGTACTCATTACTGGAGCATAAACTAAGTCGTTTAAAATACCTTCAGGGAGTTGACGAGATACACGGCTAATAACAGCTCTTGTATCACGGTACTGATTAAATAAATTTTCTAATGCTACACCCGATAATGCCGGCGCTTCTTCGTTAACATGAATAGATGCATTATCTAATGCCAATGTTGTGAAGTACGCTTCTTTTTGCTCATCATCTTTTAAGTATCTTTCTTGCTTACCTTTCTTCACTTTATAAAGTGGTGGTTGCGCAATATAGATATATCCACGTTCAATAATTTCAGGCATTTGACGATAGAAGAAAGTTAATAATAAGGTACGAATGTGCGATCCATCGACATCGGCATCGGTCATTATTACGATTGAATGATAACGCATTTTTTCTGGGTCATATTCATCACGGCCGATACCACAACCTAATGCAGTAATTAGAGTGCCCACTTCTTGAGAAGAAATCATCTTATCAAAACGAGCTTTTTCTACGTTTAAGATTTTACCTTTTAATGGCAATATTGCTTGGTTTTTACGATTACGCCCCTGCTTGGCTGATCCGCCAGCAGAGTCCCCTTCCACAATATATAGTTCAGATAGTGCAGGGTCTTTTTCCTGACAATCGGCAAGTTTACCAGGTAGGCCAGCAATATCTAACGCGCCTTTACGACGTGTCATTTCACGAGCTTTACGAGCAGCTTCACGAGCACGAGCAGCATCAATAATTTTCATTATGATGGTTTTAGCAATGCTTGGATTTTCAAGTAGGTATTCACCTAGCTTTTCACCCATAGCTTGCTCAACTGCTGTTTTAACTTCAGATGACACTAGTTTATCTTTAGTTTGTGAAGAGAACTTAGGATCAGGTACTTTAACTGAAATTACTGCAGTTAAGCCTTCACGCGCATCATCGCCACTTGCAGAACCAGCTTCAGCTACGCCTTTACCTTTCTTATTTAAACCTTCTTTGGTTGTATAAGAATTTAGAGTACGAGTTAATGCTGTTCTAAAACCACTTAAATGAGTACCACCATCACGCTGCGGAATGTTGTTAGTAAAACAGTGGATGTTCTCTTGGAAACCATCATTCCACTGCATTGCTACTTCAACAATAATTCCATCTTCGCGTTCTAAATCGAAGTAAAATACTTCTTGGTTCACTGGTGTTTTGTTGGTATTTAAATACTCAACGAATGCTTGAATACCACCTTCATAATAGAAGTGATCTTCACGACCATCGCGTTCATCTTTTAATCTGATTGACACGCCAGAGTTAAGAAATGAAAGTTCACGAATACGTTTAGCTAAGATATCGTAATGAAACAGCGTATCAGTAAAAGTCTCTGCACTTGGCCAAAAACGTACTTGTGTACCAGTTTTATCTGTTTCGCCAATCTCTTTTAACGGAGCTACAGAATCACCCATATTGTATTCTTGCTCAAATACTTTACCAGCACGGCGTATAGTTAATTCAAGTTTAGAACTTAATGCATTTACTACAGATATACCTACACCATGAAGACCACCAGATACTTTATACCCTGAATCTTCACCACCAAATTTACCACCAGCATGAAGTACCGTCATGATAACTTCAGCAGCTGAAATTCCTTCTTCAGGATGGATATCCGTAGGAATACCACGACCATCATCCTTAACAGATACAGAATTGTCGCTATGAATGGTTACATGGATATCTTTACAATGGCCTGCTAAAGCTTCATCAATAGAGTTATCTAAAACCTCAAAAACCATGTGATGTAAGCCTGTACCATCATCAGTATCACCGATGTACATTCCAGGTCTTTTACGTACCGCATCTAAGCCTTTTAAGACTTTGATACTGGCCGAATCGTAACTATTTTCTGTCATTATTTTTGCCTATTGTTATATCAACAATGATTAAGAGTTAACTCCTAACCTACCCCGATACTTTATTTTCATCAACTATTGTAACAATTATATTTTATTACTTTAGCTAACAGTACTAATTCTTTATTCATCTTCTGATGTAATTACGCCATGTTCCACGTGAAACATCTTATACTTTTCTGACTTTGGAATAATAGGTTCCAAAGCAGTTTGGTCAATTGCAGTTATAAATAACTGACAGGTAATCGTCGAAATCGCTTTTGCTAATGCAGTTCTTGATGTTTCATCAAGCTCTGCACCTATATCATCAATTAAGATAATAGGAGCAATATTCTGACTTTTAAAAATCAAATTAGATTGAGCAATGGTCAGCGCAATCAAAAACAATTTTTGCTGGCCACGAGAAAGTATCTGATCAATATTTAATTTATTATAATTAAACTTAACATCAAATTTATGCGCACCAAATAAACTGTGTCCATAAATTCGTTCTCTCTCAGCACTTTCTGCTAAAACCTGTTTTAAATCCTTTTTGTTACTCCAACCTTGTGAGTAATGTAATTCGATTTTACTCGCTAACTCAGGTAACAAAATCTCTAACCAAATGTTTAATTCAACACTAAGTGCAGAAACGTACCCTGCTCTAACATGTGCAATTTGTTCTGATAGCTGACAAAAACTGTCATTCCAAAAATCAAATTGCTGACCAAATATTTTATTTTTAAGACACGCATTGCGTTGTAATAAAACTTTTCTAAAGTCTCGCCATAAATCTGAGAACTGATGTTCCACGTGAAACAATCCTAAATCGATGAACCTACGTCGTTCTTTAGGACCTCCAAAAAACAACTTAAATGTCTCAGGAGTGATTACTTGTACAGCAACATGTTTTGCTAAATCAGAGAGGCGGAACTTACTATCGCCATTGATTTTTATGTCAAAATTTCCGTTGCTATCACGTTGAATACCAAGTTGATGATTTTGATCATCTTTAACGCTGACAACAAACTTATCAGATTCAGCGTTAATTAAATTTTCAATTTTACTGGTTCGAAAAGATTTACCATGTCCTAAAAAGAAAATACTTTCTAGTAAACTACTTTTACCGCTACCGTTATCGCCAACAATAAAATTTAATTTTTGATGAAATTTTATGTTGGCGTAATTTAGATTTCTAAATTGACTCGTTGTTAATGTTTGTATGCTCATCCAAAACTAAAGGCGCATTGGCATG
Organism: Thalassotalea sp.; assembly: GCA_029237915.1. Classification (GTDB taxonomy): domain Bacteria; phylum Pseudomonadota; class Gammaproteobacteria; order Enterobacterales; family Alteromonadaceae; genus Thalassotalea_A. The sequence goes on from JAQWHD010000034.1 coordinate 21,385, forward strand.
ATCACATACAAAGCTTCACCAGTTTCGTTACCTTCAATAACTACGCTTGAATTAGCGTCCGATAAAGTAAACTTAACAGACTCATCTTTTACTGCATTTAATACATCAAGAATGTAACTAACATTAAAACCTATTTCCAAACTTTCAAATGGAAAATCAATTTCTAAATACTCTTCTGCGTGTTCTTGCTCAGGGTTATTCGCTGTTATTTTTAATTCATTTGGAGCAAAGTTTAAACGTACACCTTTAAACTTTTCATTAGAAAGTATTGAGGCACGAGAAAGAACCTGTCTGAGCTGTTCCTTATTAGTAGCTAAAACTTTATCACCATTGCGAGGTAAAACACGACGATAATCAGGAAAACGACCATCGACTAGCTTACTGGTAAATGAAAAATCTGTATCAACAATACGAATGTGATTACTACCAAGAGAAATTTGTATTTCTTGGTCAATAGGGTCAAGCAGACGAATTATTTCTAATATCCCCTTTCTTGGTACTATGACTTGTCGAGCTGGCAACGTAAGGCCATCATTAACAATTTTACAAATGGCTAAGCGATGGCCATCGGTAGCAACAGAACGAATTTCATTATTCTCTGTTTCTATCGACATACCATTGAGGTAGTAACGAACATCTTGGTTCGCCATAGAAAAATGAGTGCTTTCAATTAAACGCAATAATTGTAATTTTTGTAGACTAAACTCTACATCTCCCTGCCATTGTTCAATGTTAGGGAAATCTGTAGCAGGTAAAGTTGCTAGAGTGTATCGACTGCGACCACAAGCAATATTGATGCTGTCATCAACTAGTTCAAATTCAATATCGGCAGTATCGGGTAAACTTTTACAAATATCTAAAAGTTTACGTGCTGGAACAGTGATTTTACCGTCATCGCCAAGATTGTTAACTTGCGTTGAGGAAATCATTTCAAGCTCTAAATCCGTGGCCGTCATGGTTAGTGAATGCCCACTTACTTCCAGTAAAATATTGCCCAATATAGGTAGTGTGCTTTTACGCTCTACTGCACCCGAAACCAATAAAAGTGGCTTTAAAAGTAAATCCCTAGTTAATGAAAATTTCATTCTTTATACCCTGTCTACGATGATAGTGTTCTTATTAGATTTGAATAATCTTCTTTTATATCATGAGTTTCTTCGCGTAAGGCTTTCACCTTACGACACGCATGTAACACGGTAGTATGATCTCTACCACCAAATGCGTCACCAATCTCAGGTAAGCTGTGATTGGTTAATTCTTTAGCAAGTGCCATAGCTATTTGTCTTGGACGCGCTACACTGCGATTGCGGCGCTTAGACAACAGATCGGCAACCTTAATTTTATAATATTCAGCAACAGTTCTTTGTATATTATCGATAGTAACAAGTTTATCTTGTAAAGCCAGTAGATCTCTTAACGCTTCACGAACAAAATCTATTGTAATTGGACGGCCAGTAAAATTAGCGTTAGCAATAACACGATTTAGTGCCCCTTCCAATTCACGAACATTTGAGCGTAAACGCTTAGCAATAAAGAAAGCGACTTCATCTGCTAAGTTAATTTTATGCTCTTGTGCTTTACGTTTTAAGATAGCTACACGAGTTTCTAATTCTGGCGGCTCGATTGCAAGTGTTAAACCCCAACCAAATCGAGATTTTAATCTATCTTCAACACCAGAGATCTCTTTAGGATAGCGATCACTAGTTAAAATTATTTGTTGATTACCCTCTAATAAAGCATTGAAGGTATGAAAAAACTCTTCTTGAGTTCGTTCTTTATTAGCAAAAAATTGAATATCATCGATGAGTAAAGCATCGACACTACGATAATAGTTTTTAAATTTCTCGATCTCATTATTTTGTAGAGCTCGAACCATATCTTGAACGAAACGTTCCGAGTGCATATAAGCAATCTTAGCTTTTGGGTTATTTAATAAAATACCATTACCAACAGCATGTAATAAATGAGTTTTACCTAAACCTGTACCACCATAAATAAACAGAGGATTGTATGCTTGCCCTGGATTATCAGCTACTTGCGATGCAGCAGCGCGAGCTAATTGATTAGATTTACCTTCTACAAAGTTGTCAAACGTGTACTTATTACGAACATTTGCCGGTTTATTAATATTTGGCACAGCTTCAACTGGTTGAGTGCTTTTGGTTGGAGTAGGTACAAAATTACTTTGTGGTTGGGTATTTTGTGAAGGCTTGCTGCCAACATCAAAACGCACTTGCACTGGATTATTAGAATCTTGTAATTCAACAAGTTGAGTTATACGGCTGACGTATTTTTCACGAACCCAATCAAGTACAAATCGGTTTGGGGCATAAAGTGTCATGGTATTGTTTTGAACAACACATTGCAGTGGTCGGATCCACATACTGAATTGCTGGGCAGGTAATTCTTCTTCAAGAACAGATAAACAACTATGCCAGAGTGAATGTTCCACTCAATATTCCCCTACAGACACTAATCAAGTCAAAGTAACATAAAAATAGCGGCTGATTTACAGGCTATTGATACTTGCTTAAGAAGATCTTATTTATAATGATTATTTTAGATTATCACCATTATCTCCCTACTTATCCACAAGTGCAACAGAGCAAATTAATTTAATTGCTTAATTTTTATAAAACCAAGGCAAGTTATTGTTATTAGTGGAAATTATGATTATATTTTTTTACAAATAAGAGTTCGATAAAGGTACAATAAATGCTACTAATAAGTATATTGATGAAAAAGTTATTAAATGCCAAGATCCACAATTGTTATAAAACTGTGGATATAAGAAAAACAGATAAAAAACGCCATTTTTAGATCTAAAAAGATCTTTTTAAATAAATAAGGATCTTTTAAATGTTTTTTCATAATAACCGTTGACTTTAGTGTCAATAAAACTTAGAATTCGGCCTCATTTTTTAGACAATGCTTGAAAACGTTTGTTTTCGTAAAGCAAACAAACAGACGGATTAGTGTAATGAAAAGAACATTTCAACCTAGCAACTTAAAACGTAAGCGTAACCACGGTTTCCGTGCACGCATGGCAACTAAAAACGGTCGTGCAGTAATTGCTCGTCGTCGTGCAAAAGGTCGTGCTAAGCTTACCGCTTAATTATTAACTTAGTCTTTAGGTTAATAAACCCTCATGGGTAACTACGAATTTAACCGGGAATCACGTTTGTTGACTCCCGGTCATTTCAAACAAGTCTTTGACAATCCTGTTCGTTATGGTTCAAGCCATTTCACCATTCTAGTAACATCAAATCCAGATTCAAATAATCGATTAGGTATGGCAATTGCCAAAAAACGCGTAAAGCTTGCAGTGCAACGAAATCGTGTAAAACGCCTTACTCGTGAAAGTTTTCGCAAAAATCAGCATAAACTACCTGCCGTTGACCTAGTTGTTATGGTAAAGTCAGGGATTGATAAGCTTGATAATGCGGTAATCGATCAACAATTGGAAAAAATATGGCGCAAAATAATTCAACGGCACAAAAGTTAATTATTGCTCCTATTATTGCCTATAAGCGCTGGATAAGCCCTTTATTAGGTAACAATTGTCGCTTTGACCCAACCTGCTCTACCTATGCCATTGAAGCTATTAATCGCTTTGGTGTAATAAAAGGGTGTTGGTTAGCTATCAAACGTATATTAAAATGTCATCCCTTGCATGCAGGTGGTGAAGACCACGTACCAAAAAAACACAATAAAGAGAATTAACAGATTATGGAATCACAACGCGGTTTGCTATTTGTAGCATTGTTAGTTGTAAGTTATTTACTTTTCAACCAATGGCAAATGGATAATGCTCCAGTTCAACCTCAAACGGAACAAGTTACTACTAACTCTGTCCCTTCGAGTTCAGCAGTAAACGATGAATTTGTACCTGCTGGAAGTGATACAAAAAATACGGTTAACCAATCAGCAACAGCTGGTGGCATCATAACCATTACTTCTGATGTATTAGAGCTTAAAGTTGACAAACAAGGTGGTGATATTGTTTCTGCTAAATTGTTGGCATACGAAACAGAGCAAGGCAGCGGTAAAGCCATGCCTATCATTACCCAAGATGGTTTCACTTTTGTTGCACAAAGTGGCTTAATTGGTAATCAAGGTCCTGATTCAAGCCCGGCCGGTCGTCCTATTTATGCTACATCAGCAGAAAGCTTTACATTAAGCGATGGCGCTGAGCAATTAGTGGTTGAACTTAGCTATATTAATAACGACATTACATACGTTAAAAGCTTTACCTTAGAGCAAGGTAAATACAACTTAACTGTTGCTTACAATGTAATTAATAACAGTGCTAGCGATGCCAATGTGCAATTATATGCACAGTTAAAACAGTCTATAGAAATTGATGATGATTCATCAATGATGATGCCTACTTATCGTGGTGCCGCTTATTCAACTAGCGAGACACGTTATGAAAAGTATGATTTTGGTGATATCGAAGACGCTAACTTAAACGAAGCGACCAAAGGTGGTTGGGTTGGTATGTTACAACATTACTTTGTAACAGCTTGGGTGCCAAATAAAGACAACTCTAACCAACTTTACACTACCTATTTAGCAAACAATGGTGAAGCAGTTATTGGTTTTAAAGCCCCTCTTATTTCTGTTGCACCAGGTACAAAGCAAACAACTTCTGCACAGTTTTATGTTGGTCCTAAAGATCAAGATAAGCTTGAAGCAATTGCCGATGGCCTAGATTTAACGGTTGATTACGGCTTCTTATGGATGATTTCACAGCCATTATTCGCATTATTAATATTTATCCAAGGTATTGTTGTTAACTGGGGTATAGCCATTATATGTATCACTATTGTAGTGAAAACATTAATGTTCCCACTTACTAAAACGCAATATACCTCTATGGCTAAAATGCGTAAAATCCAACCTAAAATTGCGGCATTAAAAGAACGTCACGGTGATGACCGTCAAAAAATGTCACAAGCTATGATGGAGCTTTACAAGAAAGAAAAAGTAAACCCTGCTGGTGGTTGTTTACCGTTATTATTACAAATGCCTATTTTCCTAGCTTTATACTGGGTATTTATGGAAAGTGTAGAATTACGTCACGCCGAGTTTGGTTTATGGATCACCGATTTATCATCGAAAGACCCGTTCTTCGTGTTACCTATTTTAATGGGTGCATCTATGTTGTTAATGCAAAAATTACAACCTGCGATGTCACAAGATCCAATGCAACAAAAAATGATGCAATGGATGCCGGTATTCTTTACTTTCTTCTTCTTATGGTTCCCATCAGGATTAGTACTTTACTGGTTTATCTCGAACGTAATTACCGTTATCCAAATGCTAATTATCTTCAGAGGCATAGATAAAAAAGAAGAAAAAGAGAAACTTGCTAAGAGCTCGTAATCTGATTACTTCTATATGAAAAGCGACCTTATGGTCGCTTTTTTGCTTTCAGGGATGAAAGTATGCAAACCGCCATGGATGGCTTTAGGTCGGTTTGTAATACAGGATGTAGGGTATGCCTAATTCCATGGATGGTGTAAATTCGGTAGTCAGGGATGGTTAAAGTTTGTAATAAACAATGTGAGTGAGGGGTAAGTTTAATTAAGCACTTTACGCTGAAGGAGTCCCATCTAAAAGCATGATGGGATGACGGAGTATTTTTTCTAAGTGTATACACCAAACATATTAATTTACACCACGTCATCCCTGAGGAGCACTAGCGACATCAGGGACCTCCCTGCTTGACAGCGTGCTTATAAAAACTAAATTTAGTGCTTATATTTCAAAAATAACGACATTTATAGTCTCTCCTTTCTTTTATGTTTATAATACAAGCAATTATTAAATTTATATCGATTAGCGAATTAACCAATGCCAAACACAAGTACAGTAACCTCAAACACTGAAACCATCGCAGCACAGGCTACCGCACCAGGTAGAGGTGGTGTTGGCATAATTAGAATATCTGGTCCATTAGCTCCTAGGGTTGCTGAGCAATTATTAGGTAAAGTACCCGAAATACGCAAAGCAGAATATTTACCGTTTTATGATCAAAACCAATTAGTTATTGATCAAGGTATAGCGCTATATTTCAAAGGGCCAAATTCGTTTACCGGTGAAGATGTTGTCGAACTGCAAGGTCACGGTGGCCCGGTAATTTTAGACATGTTGTTAAATCATATTTTAGCACTTTCAGGCGTACGAATGGCCCGCCCTGGCGAATTCTCTGAACAAGCTTTTTTAAATGATAAACTCGATTTAACCCAAGCAGAAGCAATTGCTGATTTAATTAATTCGAGTTCTGAACAGGCAGCAAGAGCCGCCCTGCATTCTCTGCAAGGTGATTTTTCAAAATTAGTTCATCAATTGGTTGAAGACGTAATACATTTACGAATGTATGTAGAAGCAGCTATAGATTTTCCAGAAGAAGAAATTGATTTTCTTGCCGACACTAAAATCAATAAAGATCTGCAAACGATAATAGACAGTGTTTATCAGGTATTGAAGCAAGCACAGCAAGGGGCAATTATTCGTGAAGGTATGCGTGTTGTTATCGCTGGTCGCCCTAATGCAGGTAAATCTAGCCTACTTAATGCCTTAAGTGGTAAAGACTCAGCCATAGTTACCGATATTGAAGGAACAACACGAGACGTGCTCACAGAGCAAATTCATATCGATGGTATGCCTTTACATATTATTGATACTGCAGGCCTAAGAGAAAGCCCAGACAAAGTTGAACAAATAGGTATTGAACGCGCTTGGAAAGAAATTGAACAGGCTGATCGCGTCTTATTAATGATAGATTCAGAAAAAGAAGATCACAGTAATCCAAAAGCATTCTGGCCTGAATTTTTCGATCGTTTACCAGCAAATATGGGCGTTACTATCGTTAAGAATAAAGCCGATATAAGTGGTATTAATAGCGGACAAACAATTGAACATGACAAAGATACCATAGCGTTATCAGCCAAAACCGGTGATGGTATACAACAACTCAAAGATCATTTAAAACAATGTATGGGCTTCCAAGGCTCGATGGAAGGCAGCTTTATGGCCAGACGCCGTCACTTAACCGCACTTGAACACGCACATCAACATCTGATCAGTGGCTTAGACCAATTAGAATCTTATGTTGCTGGTGAAATATTGGCGGAAGAACTCAGAATTTGTCAGCAACATTTAAATGAAATTACCGGTGAATTTACCTCGGATGACCTACTTGGGCAGATCTTTTCATCATTTTGTATTGGTAAATAGTACCAATGTGTACCCTTTTTAATAAAGATAAACCGTCATCCCGTCGTGTTTTTGGACGGGATCTCCCTGCTTGACAGCGTGCCAAATCAATAATATTTTACTTTAATTAACACACTATACGCGTCAGGAGGTCCCGTATCTCGCTTAAGCTCGTACAGGATGACGGAGTACTTTTTCTCATAATATTTACCTTAAATAGTTAATTTACACCACGTCATCCCGCAGTGCTTTTGTGCGGGACCCTCTCGTTTGACAGCGTGCTTATTTTTATAAAACCTCTCTAATTCCCTCCCTCAAAACACACTTATTCAGCTATAATATCACCCATAAACAACCCAATAATAAGCAAGAGAACTACAATGTCATCGTTTCAAATCATCGTTGGTAGCATGTTAGGTGGTACAGAATATGTTGCAGAAGCTGTTGAAGAAGTATTAAAAGAGCAAAATCACAGTACAAAAATTCATTTTAAACCAAATTTTTTTGAAATTGAGCAAAAAGATCAGACCTGGGTTTTATGCACCTCAACCCATGGAGCTGGTGATTTCCCTGAAAACATCGAAAATTTTATACACGATCTAAAAGCCTATGATCAAAGTCTTAATGTTCTAAAGTTTTTAGTTATTGCTGTTGGCGATAGTAGTTATGACACCTTTTGTTTAGCAGGAAAAACCATACAAAACATAATGTTAGATAAAGATGCTAATAAAGTAATCGATTTATTTACGATCGATATGATCGATATTGATGATCCAGAAGAGAGCGCTAAGATCTGGATTGCTAAAAATTTAGATCACTTATAAAGACTTATGCACAATTTACGATCTAAAATAAGCTATATGTGCATAACTCTGTGTTCAACCTATTAATTTAACGTTGTTATTCAGTGTGTAAAATAAAAACAAGATCGTCCTGTGGATAAAGAGCATAGTTAAACATAGGTTATTTGCTACTTGATCCACGTTTGATCACAGCTTTGGATCGTACTTAAGTTACTGATATTAGATAATAATAAAGAGTTATCAACAGAAAAACGGATCCTTAATAGTAATAATAATAAGATCTATATAAAGATCTTTATATATTATTAATGATCCAAGCCTAAGATCTTTTTAACATTTTGATCGTTTCCCTTAGCTAAAAATAACGGTAGAATAGTCTTCTTAAAGTTTTATCCATTTTATTAATTTTTTAGAGGTGCAAAAGCATGTGGTATCAAGAATCCTTTGACGTGATCGTAGTCGGAGGCGGACACGCAGGTACAGAAGCAGCTCTTGCATCAGCTCGCATGGGCAGTAAAACTTTATTGCTTACCCATAACATCGATACGCTAGGTGCAATGTCATGTAATCCAGCCATTGGTGGTATTGGAAAAGGCCACTTGGTTAAAGAGATTGATGCCCTTGGTGGATTAATGGCTGAAGCTATTGATCATGCCGGGATCCAATTTCGAACTTTGAATTCTTCAAAAGGCCCGGCCGTTCGTGCTACACGAGCTCAAGCAGATAGATTACTTTATAAAAATTATGTTCGTAATTACCTAGAAAACCAAGAAAACTTAACTATTTTCCAACAGCCATGTGATGATTTGATCCTAGAACAGGATCGTGTGGTTGGTGTATCAACACAAATGGGCCTTAAATTTAAAGGTAAAACCGTTGTATTAACCGTTGGTACTTTCCTTGCAGGCCAAATACATATTGGTCTAAACAATTATCAAGGTGGTCGTGCTGGTGATCCTGCTTCAGTAAATTTAGCAGAACGTTTACGCGATATGCCATTTAGGATCGAACGACTAAAAACGGGTACTCCACCACGACTAGATGCAAGATCATTAGATTTTTCAGTGATGCAAGAACAACCTGGTGATACGCCATTACCAACATTCTCGTTTATGGGTAAGAAAGAACATCACCCAGAGCAAATCGCTTGTTATATCACCCATACCAATACTAATACGCACGATATCATTCGTGGCGGATTAGACCGTTCACCTATGTACACAGGTGTAATTGAAGGCGTAGGCCCTCGTTACTGCCCTTCTATTGAAGATAAAATTATGCGCTTTAGTGATAAAGACTCGCATCAGATATTTGTTGAACCTGAAGGTTTAACCACTCACGAAATTTATCCTAATGGTATTTCTACTAGCTTACCGTTTGATGTACAAATGGAATTAGTAAGATCGATCAAAGGTTTTGAAAATGCTCATATCACCAGACCAGGTTATGCCATTGAGTATGATTATTTTGATCCTCGAGATTTAAAACAAACACTAGAAACCAAGTTTGTTGAAAATTTATTCTTTGCTGGTCAAATTAATGGTACTACCGGTTATGAAGAAGCCGGAGCACAAGGCTTAATCGCTGGTTTAAATGCCGGCCTTCGCAGCCAAGGCAAAGAAGGTTTTACCCCAGGACGTGAAGAAGCTTACATCGGCGTACTTATTGATGATCTTTCAACCTTAGGTACTAAAGAACCATACCGTATGTTTACCTCGCGCGCTGAATACCGTTTATTATTACGTGAAGACAACGCCGATATTCGTTTAACCGAAAAAGGTCGAAACCTTGGTATTGTTGGCGATGCTCGTTGGGCTCGTTTTTGTGAAAAATTGGAGAACATTGAGTTAGAACGTCAGCGTTTACGTACTACTTGGGTTCATAAAGACCACGTTGGTGTTGAGCAATTAAATACCATGCTTAAAAATCCATTAAGCAGAGAGTCAAACGTTGAAGAATTATTACGTCGTCCTGAAACTCGTTACGAAGATCTAATGAAAATAGAAGGTTTAGGGCCAGCTATTGCTGATACCCAAGCATCTGAACAAGTAGAAATTCAAACCAAGTATGCTGGTTATATTGATCGTCAAATGGATGAAATCAATAAGAAAAAACGCCATGAAAATACACTTATTCCAGTGGATTTTGATTTCAGTAAAATTTCAGGTTTATCAAATGAAGTGGTGGCCAAGCTTTCTGATGCTCGCCCTGAAACATTAGGCAAAGCATCTAGAATTTCAGGTATCACACCTGCGGCTGTATCTTTGTTGCTAGTTTATTTGAAAAAACACGGTTTATTGCGAAAATCAGCGTAAACTATTAAAAATTAGTTTATTACAACGACCCACTAGGTAATTAATAAAATTTTATGGATTTACTTAAAGAACTCCAGGTCCTGGTAAAAAAATCAGGACTTACACTTACTGACCAACAAATAGAAAAATTAGTCGGTTATGTAGAACTTCTCGACAAATGGAATAAAGCCTACAATTTAACTTCGGTTCGTGATCCTCGTGAAATGTTAGTTAAACACATACTAGATTCACTGATGAATGGCCCGCACCTTAAAGGTGAAAGTTTTATTGATGTAGGTACTGGACCTGGTTTACCTGGCATTCCATTAGCTATTTTGTATCCAGAAAAAAACTTTGTGTTGTTGGATAGCTTAGGCAAACGAATTACGTTTTTACGACAGGTGGTTTTTCAGCTAAAATTAGACAATGTTACACCTGTACAATCGCGTGTTGAAAAGTATCTACCTGAAGTACCTTTTGACGGTGTTTTAAGTAGAGCTTTCGCTTCGCTTGAAGATATGATTAACTGGTGTAAACATTTAATCGATAATAATGGTCGTTTTTATGCGCTTAAAGGTTTATATCCTGAAGATGAACTAAGCGCATTACCTACAGGCATTGAGCTGGTAAATAGTGAAGTGATCACTGTACCTGAGCTTGAAGGTCAGCGGCATTTAATTGAATTAAAAAAAGTTTAAACAAACTTTTTAAAACAAATAATAATAATCAGATACAATAGATATCTGCTTTAAATTTTAATTTTGTGGGGATATTGTGGGAAAAACAATTGCAATTGCTAACCAAAAAGGTGGCGTTGGTAAAACAACTACATCGGTTAATCTAGCCGCTTCTTTAGCTGCCACAAAACGTAAAGTATTACTTATCGACCTTGATCCACAAGGTAATGCCACTATGGGTAGTGGTATCGATAAATATGAAGTTCATGCCACAAGTTATGAATTACTCATCGAAGAACAGCCACTTACCGAAGTTATTTGCAGTGAAACAACCGGCCTTTATGACTTAATTGCGGCGAACACAGATGTTACCGCAGCTGAAATAAAGTTAATGGAAGTGTATGCCCGCGAACTGCGTTTGAAAAATGCACTAGAGCCTTACAAAGCGGATTACGATTTTATCATTATTGACTGCCCACCTTCATTAAACATGCTTACCGTTAATGCCATGGCCGCTGCAGATTCAGTGTTAGTACCTATGCAATGTGAATATTACGCATTAGAAGGTTTAACAGCGCTAATGGATACTATTTCTAAATTATCTTCGGTAGTGAATAAAGATTTACACATTGAAGGCATATTACGCACTATGTACGACCCACGTAATAGATTGGCTAATGATGTATCAGAACAATTAAAACGCCATTTTGGCGATAAAGTTTACCGCACAGTGATCCCTCGTAATGTTCGTTTAGCAGAAGCACCAAGTTTTGGTACTCCGGCAATGTACTATGATAAATCAGCCACTGGTGCTAAAGCGTATTTGGCATTAGCTGGTGAAGTATTAAAAAAACAGCAAGAAATACAACAACAAGAAATAGCTTAAATAATTAATCAAGGATTTCCATGAGCACGTCGAAACGTCGCGGCTTAGGTAGAGGCTTAGATGCCCTATTAACCTCAGCGCCAAGAAAAAATGAAGAACAGGGTGCAGAAACAAAAAACGTTCCTGAAATTGTTGTTGAAAAAAGTGAATTACAAAGTTTACCAATTGAGCTATTACAGCCTGGTAAATACCAACCACGTAAAGACATGTCACCTGTCGCTTTAGAAGATTTATCAAATTCAATTCGTGCCCAAGGCATTATTCAGCCAATTGTGGTTCGCCCTATTGGTGAAGATAAATATGAAATTATTGCCGGTGAACGCCGGTGGCGAGCATCACAACTTGCTGAACTAGACCAAGTTCCTTGTTTAATTAAAGATGTTCCTGATGAATCAGCTGTTGCAATCGCTTTAATTGAAAATATTCAGCGCGAAGATTTAAATGCCATGGAAGAAGCGGTTGCTTTAGACCGTTTACTGAATGAATTTGAGTTAACTCATCAAGAAGTAGCAACTGCTGTCGGTAAATCTAGAACAACAGTAACAAACCTACTACGCTTAAACAGTTTAAATGAAGATGTTAAAACATTTTTAGAAAATGGTGACATTGAAATGGGCCATGCTCGTGCCCTGCTAAGTTTACAAGGTGACTTACAAACCACCACAGCAAGAACTGTTGCAGCTAAAGAATTAACCGTTCGTGAAACCGAAAAACTGGTTAAAAAAGTACAACAACCCGTTGTTGAGAAGCAAGAACAAGCTGTTGATCCCGATATTACTAAATTATCAGATGACTTAGCGATGCTAATTGGTTCACCTGTACAAATTAAACATAATAAAAAAGGCAAAGGAACTATGGTTATTTCCTATGCTTCGCTTGATGAGCTTGATGGTATTTTGTCCAAGATCAAATAATCTTAAATAGATAAAAAATAGAACAAAATTCAATGCCATTAGTGACGAAAGTATTAGTCTTTAAAGTTGCAAAAAACCTGTAAATCAGTATACTTGCGCTTGCTTTTAGCTATAAAAAAAATAATTGCTAAAAAAAGCTTGAACTTAATAGTGTTTCTTAGGAGTTACCGGTGGTAAATATTCTTACAAAACCCGGTAAAAAATACGCAAATTTGCAACTACTTATGCAACTTGCGGTTACCCTTCTAAGTTTTATAACCGTTTATTTTTGTTGGGGTTTTACTGCTGCACAATCGGCTTTAGCTGGTGGCGCTGTAAGTATTATACCGAACATCATATTTGCTCAAAAAGCATTTAAATTTGCTGGAGCAAGCGCCGCAAAGCAAGTCGTAGACTCGTTTAACAAGGGCGTAAAAATAAAAATGATACTAACGGCAATCTTATTTGTATTGTGTTTTAAATTTTTGGTATTAACGCCATTAGTATTTTTTACAACGTATTCCTTAACAATGGTAGCGCCTTGGCTTACTGCCGTTGTTAATAAACTTTAACTTTAATCAACAATAATTAGGATAAAAGATGGCTGCAGATACAGGCTCTTATATCAAACACCATTTGACCAACGCGCAAATGTGTTCAACTGATACTGGTATTGCTTTTAACAAAGCATGTGAAAACGCCGGTTTCATGACTTTGAACATAGATACGCTACTTTGGTCAATTGTACTTGGTTTGATTTTTCTCTTAACATTCCGTTCAGTTGCAAAAAAAGCAACTACCGGTGTCCCAGGTAAATTGCAATGTGCAGTTGAATTAATCGTAGGTTTCGTTGACAGTTCTGTTAAAGAAACATTCCACGGTAAAAACAAAATGATTGCTCCATTGGCATTAACCATCTTTGTATGGGTATTGCTTATGAACGCGATGGATTGGGTTCCTGTAGATTTAATTCCAACGATTGCTGGTGTAATTGGCGGTTTTATGGGCGTTGATTCGCACGATGTTTACATTAAATCAGTGCCAACGACTGATTTAAATATGACGTTCGCACTTTCATTAGGCGTGTTCTTCCTCGTTATATACTACTCAATCAAAGTAAAAGGTTTTGGTGGCTTTATGAAAGAGCTAACACTTCAACCATTTAACCACTGGGCATTTATTCCAGTAAACTTCATCTTAGAAACAGTTACTTTATTAGCACGTCCATTATCATTGGCACTGCGTTTATTCGGTAACTTGTATGCTGGTGAGTTGATCTTTATTTTGATTGCTACAATTGGTTTATTCCAGTTGCCAGTACACTTTTTATGGGCTGCGTTCCATTTACTAGTAATTCCTCTTCAAGCATTTATCTTCATGATGTTAACCATCGTGTATTTAAGCTTAGCGCACGAAGATCACTAAATAGCTAAAGCTGTTTAGGAAACGTATTCGCTCCCTTCGGGGACGACGGCAGGAAGCCTGAAATACGAGCTAAAAGGATTGAGCTAACGGCTCTTAAGGTTTAAGAGTCAACCCGAAGGGTTATTGAGCAAGGATGCTCAGAAAACAAATTTAATTTTATTAAATACTTTAATTTTTAACTTAACTAACTAAATAATAACTGGAGATACACATGTTATATATTGCTGTTGCTTTACTAATCGGTTTAGGTGCTTTAGGTACTGCGATTGGTTTCGGTCTACTTGGTGGCAAATTCTTAGAATCAGCTGCTCGTCAACCTGAATTAGCTCCACAACTTCAAGTAAAAATGTTCATCGTAGCGGGTCTTATCGATGCTATCGCGATGATCGGTGTAGGTATTGGCTTATACATGTTATTCGCTCTTTAATAATACATTTTTTATTAAACTTGAATAACTTAAGGAGGTACACAAATGAATATTAACCTAACCTTAATTGGTGAATTAATCGCATTTGTCGTATTCGTAATGTTCTGTATGAAATTCGTATGGCCGCCAATTATGGCTGCTATCGAAGATCGTCAAAAAGTAATTGCTGACGGGCTTGCTGCTTCTGAACGTGCTGCTAAAGATCTTGAGCTTGCTCAAGACAATGCAAAAGCACAATTAAAAGAAGCTAAAGCACAAGCTGCTGAAATCGTTGATGGCGCGAAAAAACGCGAAACTCAAATGATTGAAGAAGCTGCCGGCAAAGCAATTGCTGAACGTGATAAAATTATCGCTTCAGGACACGCAGAAATAGAATCAGAGCGTCACCGTGCACGTGAAGAATTGCGCAAACAAGTTGCAGTTCTAGCCGTTGCTGGTGCAGAGAAAATTCTCGAGCGCTCTATTGATGCCGCTGCACATAGCGACATCTTAGATAAACTAGTCGCTGAACTTTAAGGGGAATGAGCTATGTCTGAATTGACAACCGTTGCTCGTCCTTATGCTAAAGCAGCGTTCGATTATGCCGTTGAAGCTAAAGCGTTAGACACTTGGTTAGAAATGCTAGTGTTTGCCGCCGAAGTAAGCCAAAACGAAACCATTGCTACCTACCTTTCAGGTGGTATGGGTACTGAGCAAGTTCAAAGCTTGTTCTTAAACGTTTGTGGTGAACAACTCAACGAGCAAGGTCAAAACTTTATTAAAGTGATGGCTGAGAACGGACGCCTGTTGGTGCTACCACAGGTAGTTTCAGAGTTTGTTTCATTGAAAGCAGACCTTGAAAAAGAAATATCTGTAGATGTTACTTCTGCGAAAAAATTGAAAGTAGCAGAACAAAAAACATTGAGCGCCGCGCTTGAAAAGCGTTTGGCACGTAAAGTTAAGCTAAATTGTACAGTAGATGCTACCATAGTTTCAGGTCTTGTTATCAAGGCAGGCGACATGGTAATTGATGGCTCAGTTCGTGGTAAACTGAACCGTTTAGCAGCTACACTACAATCCTAATTGGGGAACAGAGCATGCAACTGAATTCCACTGAAATCGCTGAATTGATCAAAAATCGTATTGATCAATTTGACGTTGTTAGTGAAGCTCGTAACGAAGGTACTATCGTTTCTGTAACAGATGGTATCATTCGCATCCACGGCCTTGCTGATGCAATGCAAGGTGAGATGATCGAACTTCCTGGCAATCGTTTTGCTATCGCGTTAAACCTTGACCGAGATTCGGTCGGTGCGGTAGTTATGGGTCCTTACGCGGATCTACACGAAGGCTTAAAAGTTAAAAGTACTGGTCGTATTTTAGAAGTACCAGTAGGACGTGGCCTTTTAGGTCGTGTTGTTAACACTCTAGGCGAGCCAATTGACGAAAAAGGACCTATCGAAAACGATGGTTACGCTCCTGTTGAACGTATCGCACCTGGTGTTATCGATCGTAAATCTGTTGATGAGCCAGTTCAAACTGGTATCAAATCAATCGATTCAATGATTCCAATCGGTCGTGGTCAGCGTGAGCTAATCATCGGTGACCGTCAAATTGGTAAATCTGCGATCGCACTTGACGCAATTATTAACCAAAAGAATACTGGTATTAAGAGTATTTACGTAGCAATTGGCCAAAAAGCGTCAACTGTTGCTAACGTTGTACGTTCTCTTGAAGAGCACGGCGCGTTATCAAATACTATCGTTGTAGTAGCATCAGCTTCTGAAGCTGCAGCATTACAATACTTAGCACCATACTCTGGTTGTACTATGGGTGAATACTTCCGTGACCGCGGTGAAGATGCACTAATCGTATATGATGATTTGTCTAAGCAAGCAGTTGCTTACCGTCAAATTTCATTACTTTTACGTCGTCCGCCAGGCCGTGAAGCCTACCCAGGTGATGTTTTCTATCTTCACTCTCGTTTATTAGAACGTGCTTCTCGTGTAAACGCAGAATACGTTGAAAAGTTCACCAACGGTGAAGTGAAAGGTAAGACTGGTTCTTTAACTGCTCTTCCTATCATTGAAACGCAAGCCGGTGACGTATCAGCATTCGTTCCAACTAACGTAATCTCTATCACTGATGGTCAGATTTTCTTAGAGTCAAACCTATTCAACTCAGGTATCCGTCCAGCTGTTAACGCTGGTATCTCGGTATCTCGTGTTGGTGGTGCTGCACAAACTAAGATCATCAAGAAACTTGGTGGTGGTATCCGTTTAGCATTAGCTCAATATGCAGAATTAGCGGCTTTCGCTCAATTCGCATCTGATTTAGATGACGCTACTCGTGCACAATTAGAGCACGGTCAACGCGTTACTGAATTAATGAAGCAGAAGCAGTACAGCCCTATGTCTGTAGCTGAAACTGGCGTTTCATTATTTGCAGCTGAGAAAGGTTTCCTTACTGATATAGAACTGACCAAAATCGTTGATTTTGAAGCAGCTTTATTAACGTATGCTAACAATGAACATGCTGAGCTTATGGCTACCATCAACGAAACTGGTAACTACGATAAAAATATCGAAGCGGGTTTAACTAAATTGCTTGAGTCATTCAAAGCAACGCAAACCTGGTAATTAATAGTTTCGGAGTGAATAGTCATGGCCGGTGGTAAAGAGATAAAAACTAAGATCGGAAGTGTAAAAAATACACAGAAGATCACTAGCGCAATGGAAATGGTTGCTGCCTCAAAGATGCGCAGAGCGCAAGAATTGATGGTATCTTCTCGTCCATACGCTGAAAACATTAGAAACGTGATCGGTCACATTGCACGCGGTCAACTTGAATATCGCCATCCTTATTTGGAAGAGCGAGAAGTTAAGCGTGTAGGCTATATCGTTATTTCTACCGACCGTGGTTTATGTGGCGGCTTAAATATTAACTTGTTCAAATCTGTGTTAAAAGATTCTGCCAAATGGCAAGGACAAGGCGCTGAAGTTGACTTAGCTGTAGTGGGCTCTAAAGCCTCTACATTCTTTGGCAGCGTAGGCGCAAATATTGTTGCACAAAAATCAGGTTTAGGTGATTCACCTTCTGTTACCGATTTAATCGGTTCAGTTAAAGTGATGTTAGATGCCTATGACAGCGGTAAAATTGACAAGTTATATGTTGTTTGCAACAAGTTTGTAAACACTATGACGCAAAAGCCAACAATCGATCAATTGTTACCTTTGCCTAAGTCAGATGATGACGCTATTACCCATCGTTGGGATTACATTTACGAACCAGACGCGCAAGCATTGCTTGATCAGTTATTGGTTCGTTATGTGGAATCTCAAGTATATCAAGGCGTGGTTGAAAACCTAGCCAGTGAACAAGCTGCCCGTATGGTAGCGATGAAAGCCGCTACAGATAATGCTGGTGACTTAATCGATGATTTACAATTGGTATACAACAAAGCTCGTCAAGCAAGTATTACCCAAGAATTGGGTGAGATTGTTGCTGGTGCAGCTGCGGTATAGGCAGAGAGTTTAATTAATAGTTTAGAGGAATAAACATGAGTGCAGGTAAAGTCGTCCAAATCATTGGCGCAGTTGTGGACGTTGAGTTTCCACAAGATGCCGTACCTCAGGTATATGATGCATTAAAAATAACTGAAGGTGACCTTGCTGGTTTAGTACTAGAAGTACAACAGCAACTAGGTGGTGGCGTTGTACGTACCATCGCTATGGGTACATCTGACGGTTTGCGTCGTGGTCTGAATGTAGAAAACACAGGTTCAGCAATTCAAGTACCAGTGGGTGTAAAAACTCTTGGTCGTATTATGAATGTTTTAGGTGAGCCTATTGATGAAGCTGGTGAAATTGGAGCTGACGAAAGTTGGATCATTCACCGTGAAGCGCCTTCTTATGAAGAGCAATCAGCTTCAAACGAATTACTAGAAACTGGTATCAAAGTAATCGATTTAGTTTGTCCATTCGCTAAGGGTGGTAAAGTAGGTTTATTCGGTGGTGCTGGTGTTGGTAAAACAGTTAACATGATGGAATTAATCCGTAACATCGCAATCGAGCACAGTGGTTACTCTGTATTCGCTGGTGTTGGTGAGCGTACTCGTGAGGGTAACGATTTCTACCATGAAATGAGCGAATCTAACGTACTTGATAAAGTAGCGTTAGTTTATGGTCAAATGAACGAGCCTCCAGGAAACCGTTTACGTGTTGCCTTTACTGGTTTGACTATGGCTGAGAAGTTCCGTGACGAAGGTCGTGACGTTCTTTTCTTCGTAGATAACATTTACCGTTATACTCTTGCTGGTACTGAAGTATCTGCACTTCTAGGTCGTATGCCATCTGCCGTAGGTTACCAACCAACGCTTGCAGAAGAAATGGGTGTACTACAAGAGCGTATTACTTCAACTAAGAGTGGTTCAATTACTTCAATCCAAGCGGTATACGTACCTGCGGATGATTTAACGGATCCATCTCCAGCAACAACATTTGCTCACTTAGATGCAACAGTTGTACTTTCTCGTGACATCGCTTCGCAAGGTATCTACCCGGCAATCGATCCACTAGATTCTACTTCACGTCAACTTGACCCATTAGTAGTTGGTGCTGAGCACTACAACACTGCTCGTGGTGTTCAACAGACATTACAACGTTATAAAGAACTTAAAGATATCATCGCTATCTTAGGTATGGACGAGCTTTCTGAAGAAGATAAGCAAACTGTAGCCCGTGCCCGTAAGATTGAGCGTTTCTTATCTCAACCGTTCTTCGTTGCTGAAGTATTCACTGGTTCACCTGGTAAGTACGTATCTCTTAAAGATACTATTGCAGGCTTCAAAGGCATCCTTGCAGGTGACTACGATGATCTTCCAGAACAAGCGTTCTACATGGTTGGTTCAATCGACGAAGCGGCTGATAAAGCTAGCAAAATGTAATTTTGCCTAGTTTAGGCACAGGAGACTAATATGTCAGCTATAACGGTACATTTGGATGTAGTAAGTGCAGAAGAGAGTTTATTCTCGGGCAGCATTGAATCATTACAAATTTCAGGTACGGAAGGTGAGCTAGGTATTATGCCTGGTCACGCACCTTTATTATCGGCCTTAAAACCGGGTATGGCGCGTATTGTTAAACAACATGGCGAGGAAGAAATTATTTATCTTTCTGGCGGCATGTTGGAAGTTCAACCTAACAGCGTTACAGTATTAGCCGATGTGGCTGTACGTAGTGATGACTTAGATGAACAATCTGCTCTAAACGCTAAGCAACGTGCTGAAGAACACATTCACAACGCAAGTGGTGATGTTGACTACGCTGAAGTTGCTGCAGAACTAGCTAGAGCGGTAGCGCAATTACGTGTTATCCAAGAAGCAAACAGAAATAGAAAGTAACTTGTTACTTCTAATGTAAAAGGCACCTTAGGGTGCCTTTTTTATTGCCTGAAATATCTGACATACACACCAGATAGTAAAATATATGACAGTATTACTAATTCTTAAAATACCAACTAAATCAAGAATTAAGTAAAGTGTTACTTTAATTCAAATATACTTTGTTTTACTTCAATATCAGGAGTACCTATTGCTAATGGTTTACCAAAAATAATTGATATATCGCGGCTTAAATCTTGGTGAGTGGTTTCACGAAGTTCACTATTAGTAGCTCGAGACCACCTTCTTTCCCACAAACCATTCAAATAAAATGGCACTATTACACCATCAACTTCATCGATAACACGTTCAATGCCTGATATAAATACACTTAGCGAACTATTAAGGGTTATGGCTGCATCAGGAAATAAACAGGCCACCTCGCCATCTTTAAGCGCTTGATTAACTAAGGCAAGTGATTCGTTACTATTCGCATCACAAATAGGGATAGCATCGAATAATTTAGCGATAGGCTTTATATACCATAGTTCATAGCACCTACGTTGCATAACAAAACGTACTTTACGGGGGCACGCCATTTGTAGAACTAAACCGTCAATCCAGCTAATATGATTACCAACTAACAATACTGCGCCACCAGCAGGCAAGTTATCAAAACCAAGGATCTTCAGTTTATAACGACATTGGATAACAAATGGAGCGAGCATTCGGGTTAATGAATGCGGTAATTGATATACAGTAAAGAGTGCACCGGCTAACGCAATTGCCATTAGCACATAAAAAACACCTACACTGCTCATGCCATAAGACACTAATGCGATTGTCACCATTAAAGAACTTAACATGGCTACATTTTGCACCCAATTATTACCAGCTAATACTGTCCCTAATTCATCTTCTTTTGCGCTGTATTGCATTAAAGAGTTAAGTGGCACAATAAATAAGCCACCAGTAACACCTAAACCAAGGAAAGTAAGAGCCATAGAAATACTTGATTCAAGAGTCGCGATAGTACCAAGTAATAAAGCAAAACTTATGGCCGAAATTGGAATAATACCTAGCTCTATATGATGTTTAGAAATACGTGCAGCAAACAATGAACCTAGAACAATACCAATACCGGTGCTAGCCATAATACCTTGGATCACTAAGGTGTTATTTTCAGATAAGACCTCTTTAGCAAAAGCAGGGAATGTAGCCAGCATAACTTGTGATACCGACCAAAACATCGATAAACCAACAATCGATAACCAAATAGTGCGGTTAACAAAAATCTTTTTTAAATTACTCGCTAAGTATCCGCCTTTAATATAGTTTTTGCGATTAAAGGACATACTGTTATCAACTGGTTTTGTCTGTTTTATTTGGCAAGAGAACCACCACTCAATTACTGACAGTGCAACCATTACCCAACCAAGAACAACCACGCCCTTTAAGATTACGCTGCTATTGGTTAAATCTGTGTCAGCAAGCAATAACTCAAACAAAGCAGAGAAAACAATAGTACCTAACAAAATAGACACTATGGTTACTGCCTGTACTAATGCATTACCTTGGGCCAAATGGTCGACACCGACTAACTCTTTTAAATAACCATACTTAGCAGGTGAATATATAGCAGATTGAATACCCATTAATAGTGTTAAACAAAATGCACCAATAAACCAACCTTGGTAATAACACAAAGTTATGAGTAAGGTAGCAACAATGGCAACCAAAGCACTGTTTCGCATTATGGTTGGTTTGGGGTATTTATCTGATAAATAACCCGAAGGAGAAAACAGAAAAATAAAGGGTAAAAGTATTAGCGCATTTAATACTGCAGTTAGTACTATTTGAATATCACCATCGTAAATTTTGAATACGGTATTTTGGACAATTATTTTGTGTCCTAAATCGACAAAAGCATTAATAAATACCATGGCGATATAAGCAAAAAAACCTTTGAAAACAAATAACTGTTTCATGACTTCCCTTAAGTGTTATGTACTTATTACTAACGAGTTTTTTGACTTTGCGTTTAATTACTTATACTAACGTGAATTTGCTAGCGAGTGGGAAACATTATCCTCGAACGGTAATTAAATATTAGCCACATATAAATCCAATTGATTTTTAATTAACACGTTCGTTACAACAAACTATTGCAGGGTTTTACAATTGGTTAACGGACTTATCCCTAAGTTGTCGCTATTATTTAACACAGTTAACTTTCATAGTTTTGCTCATGGAGATGCTATATGCATAATTACCATGGATGGAATTATTATGTTTTCCTCCCTGAAATGCTATATTTTTATGCCACCTATCTTAGGTGGTTTTTTTTTGCCAAAATTTAAATGACAATTACCGATCAAATAAACCGAGAAAAACATAATTAGATTAGAAATTTGACTGGATCAGCGCTAAAATAAACTTAATTTATATCATCATCTTATTTGGATCTTTTATGTCTCTTTCCGTTGTTATCTTAGCCGCAGGTAAAGGCACTCGCATGCGCTCAAACCTACCTAAGGTTTTACACCCTGTTGCTCACCAGTCTATGGTTGAGCATGTTATCGACTCTGCTCGTTCGGTTAACTCAGACAATATCTATTTAGTATATGGTTTTGGCGGTGAGTTATTACAAACTCGCATTCAAGGTGATGACTTAACGTTCGTTGAACAAAAAGAGCAACTAGGCACTGGTCATGCGGTTGATATGGCCAGCCCATTCTTAAAAGATGATGAAGACGTGCTTGTGCTTTACGGTGATGTACCACTAACCAAAGTATCAACATTAGAAAAACTCATTGCAGCAAAGCAAGATGGTGGCATGGCATTACTAACCGTTAAACTGGCTAACCCTAGCGGTTATGGTCGCATTATGCGCCTAGGCGGACACGTAGTTGGTATTGTTGAACAAAAAGATGCTTCTACAGAGCAACTACTTATTGATGAATGTAATACCGGTATATTGCTTGCCAATGGCGGTGACTTAAAACGTTGGTTATCAAACCTATCTAACGACAACGCGCAAGGCGAATACTACCTTACTGATATTATTGCTATGGCGCACAGCGAAGGCATTAATATTGCCACCGCTCACCCTGATACAGAAATTGAAGTAGAAGGCGCAAATAACCGAGTACAGCTTGCTAATTTAGAGCGAGCCTACCAACTACGTAAAGCTGAAGAGTTAATGATTGCTGGCGCAAGTTTGCGTGATCCTAATCGTATCGATATTCGCGGTAACGTAACTATTGGTAGTGAAGTACAAATTGATATTAACTGTATTTTTGAAGGTGACGTCAGCTTAGCTGATGATGTAACTATTGGTGCTAACTGTATTATCATCAATAGCCAAATAGGCAAAGGCGCAACTATTAAGCCAAACAGTATTATTGAAAATGCACAAATTGGTGAAGATTGTTCAGCAGGGCCTTTTGCCCGTATTCGCCCTGGCACAATTATGAAAACCAACTCTCACGTTGGTAACTTTGTTGAAATGAAAAACACCACTATGGATGAAGGCGCAAAAGCTGGGCATTTAACTTATCTTGGCGATGCCGAAATTGGCAAAAAAGTGAATATTGGCGCAGGTACTATTACTTGTAACTATGACGGCGTAAATAAGTCAAAAACCATTATTGGCGACGGCGCATTTATTGGTTCTAACGCATCGTTAGTTGCTCCGCTAACTATCGGCAAAATGGCCACAACTGGCGCGGGCTCAACTATTGGCAAAGATGTTGAAGATGGTCAGTTAGCGATAGCGCGTGCTAAGCAGCGTAATTTAGATGGTTGGAAACGACCTACTAAAAAGTGATCTAGTTACACCAAGTAGATTATTAATAATTAAAGCAGCTTAGGCTGCTTTTTTATTGAATAAAATCATTACTGTAAATATGATGTTAATCAATAAGGGCTGGTTTTAACTGAGTTAATCTCTAACTAGGTACTTAATAAGGCGCTATTGTGACAGAAGCAAAGTTAATAAAAATATTAAAGTACGTCATTGTATTGGGGTTATCTTTACTCTTACTGGGTCATTACCTCTTAGAATATGCTAATTTACCCGAGAAAATGGGCGTAACCGGTATGGTGATCAGCGCAAGTTGTATCGCTTTTGGTTTGATTTTATCTTTGCCAACTAAAATGTATTTAACCTTTGTTTTGGTTAAAAGAGAAAATGATAAGAAACAAAAGAAAAAAGCTACAAAAGAGAAAACCAATTAAAAGAATCGCTAATAATTATTTTATTTGTAATATGAATTTAATGACAAAAACCGTATTGGCTTAGTGTATGGCAGTGAAGGTAGACCGAGTGGGCGGTGGAAAATAAAAATCCGTACGCCATTATGTTTGACGTTGCTTATCACTGGTAAATTGCCATTTAAAGCCAGGAGCGCCATTAACAAATCCCCTTATTAAAATCGCAGCATAATAAGGGGTAGATCAAACCTAACTAAACTTTTCCTTATAAGCTTATTTCTAAAGTCGCACCCTTAGCTCTACTCACACAGGGAGTGAATAAACCTTGGTTTTGGTGTTCATCATCATTTAAGACAATGTCTTTATGCTCTACTTCACCTTGCGTTACCTTACACTTACACGTTCCACATACGCCATTCTCACAAGAAATAGGGATAAATATTTTATGCTCTTGTAACACCTGTACTATGGTTTTATCTACTGGGATATCAAACTCTTGCTCGCGTCCTTTAATGCTTAATTTAAAAGGTTTAGCATCGACTGGGACAATTGCTCCAGTAAAACTTTCTTTATTGAATTGCTCGCTATTTAAGCCGGCAGCTTCAGCAGAACCCTCAATATAATTCATAAATCCTGCAGGGCCGCATACATACACATCGGCTTGTTTATTTGCTGATAAAATTTTCTCAGCGTCAATGTTAGCGGTATCAACATCATCAACATATACCGCAATAGAATCGGCAAATGGTAATGCTTGCCATTGATTTTTAAATGCCCACTTACTTTGCGTTGCTACGCAGTAATGAAATTCAAACTCGGTATTGGTTTGATGAAGTTGCCATGCCATTGACAACATAGGCGTAATACCGATACCGCCGGCAAAAAGCACTACTTTAGTTGCTGGTTTTAAGCCAAATAAGTTACGAGGCTTGCTGATGATAATCGTATCGCCAACCTTGAATTGTTGATGTAGCTGCTTTGAACCGCCGCGGCCATTTTCTTCTTTTTGTACGGCAATTACATACTCATTAGTATTACTTGGATCATTACATAAAGAATACTGGCGCACTAAGCCTGGTGCTATTTCTACATCGACATGAGCACCTGGGGTAAACTCTGGTAATGCTTCGCCTGCATTGGTAGATACTAAGGTATAAGAGTTAATACCGTCTGCAACTTCAGTTATCACCTTAATTGCAACCGCTAACTTACCTTGTTCTTGTAAATTTCTGGCAATATTACTTTGATTTAATTCGGTGTACGTTTCAGCATCAATACCTATGTTAACCAACTCTTGGCGTTCAAATACATCTTTACCTAATTGCCATGCTTGCCAGTTTCTATAAATAGGCATACTTGGGTATAAGTGATGCATTAAATGACGATTTTGACCAAAGTAAACCTTAGCAAAAGCATTATCAAAACCACGAATTACCGATGTAGTTTTAAACGGGCTACTTTCCTTTACTTCACACTTATCACTTGGATGTTGTACATAAGCAAACATATAAATTGCTACAGCAACGCCAATACGCTGCGGGATAAAATACAGCATGGTAAATTCATACCAATAGCTTGAAGAAAAGCCAATAATCAAAATAGTCATGTAAGCAGCAAAGCCGATCATGTTTGCTATATGAGTGTTTTTTGATGCTCCCTTACGGTTTTTAAATGACCAATAGTTCCAATACAAATCTTGAGTGAAGACTTTAAGCGTTCGAACTAAAGTATTGCCATGATATAAATATTCATCAGGATCTTCTTCACCACAAGTATCTTTATGATGGGTTAAATGCTGATGTCTAAACACTAAAACAGGCATATGAGGATACGGAATAAACGTTAGTATATTGGTAAGCCAATCGTTCAACCTTTTATTACGCGACATAATTAAGTGCGACGCTTCATGTACCGTTAAGATAAAAATAAAAAACGTGTAAGTACTTAATATAGTGACCCATAAAGCAGAAACATCACCTTGTAACCAGAAATATGAAAGCCCCGCCCAAGCAAGTAGCGCGGTGATACAAGATAGCATGATCACCCAATTTAGTTGAGGAACGTAAAGTAATTTTTTAAATGCAGGGCGCTGAGATAACAAAGTTAAATCGGCTATTGCCGCTTCATTAAAATTCCCTTTGGTGGCTGTTGTCATGATCTTACCAATAATGTTTATGTACCGATTGATACATAATGTACCAATCGATACATTATTTGTAAAGATCAATTTTATAAGACAATTAAACAGGTTATGATTAGCTTGAATAACAAAAAATAAAAACAAACCAAGGGATACAGATTTAAATGGCAAGACCATCTAAGCAAGAATACGGCAAAGGCAATGTTTCCTGGACCAAGCAGCAGCTTATATTAGCGGCGGCTCAGCAGTTTGCGCAGTATGGTTTTCAAGGTGCGAGCTTAAGTAAGATTAGAGAAACGGTTGGCGTCAAAAACTCTACCATTATGTATCACTTCAAATCGAAGGCTGGTTTATACAATGCTGTTAAAAAACATTTAGAACAAAGCTTAGGTGAGTTTGTTGATGAACTTATTAGCAAGCACCAGCAGCTGCCAACATTAGAGCGCTTTAGCCAATTTTGTTATAGCTTCAAATCTTGGAGCAGTGCAGAGCAAACCTACACAGCCATTATTGTACAAGAGATGATGAATAATCAGCTGCCAGAATTAGAAGATGAGGTATATCAGAATATCGGCTTGCACTATCAGCGTTTAGCAACCTTCTTACAAGGCACACCAATTGACCCATTATGGCGAGAACTAAACTGGCCAGTATTTATGATCAACCTCACCTTTTCTATTTTGGTTGGTCAGGCGTTAGCGGTTGGTGTACCTATCACCTTTGGTTTAGATGAAGAAACCTATCGAGAGCAACAAATAATAGAAGTGATCAGAAGCAACCTACTCGCCAATATAAATGACAGCCAGTTGGTATTAGAGTATTTAAAAACTAATAATTACCAATAAATCAAAGCAAATCAGATAATGGACTTAGTACACCACTAGCCCCTCGTTCAATAATATGAGTATAAATTTGCGTAGTACGAACATCACTATGACCAAGTTGCTCTTGTATTGTTCTAATATCGGCCCCTCGTTGCAATAAATGTGTAGCAAATGAATGGCGCAACGTATGACAAGTAACCCTTTTGGGTATTTTAGCTTTCTTTGCAGATGCACTAACTGCTTTTTGTAAACCGGTATGATCAACATGATGCCTGCGCAGCAAACCATGTTCTGGGTCATTACTTAATCTGTATGAGGGAAATAAATAATGCCACCCTAACTGTTTTGATGCATTAGGGTATTTTTTTGCTAAAGCATAAGGTAACCAAACCCCAGCATATTCAGGATGTCTTAAATCTTGTGTGACTACACTTTTAGCTTTAATTATTTGTTCTCGTAATGAAGGGACCAGTTCTTGTGCTAACGTTACTCTCCTATTTTTACCGCCTTTTCCTTGCCATACCTGAATTGATAAATAATCAAAATCAATATCTTGAATTCTCAACCTAACCGCTTCCATTAAACGTAAGCCGCTGCCATACATTAATTGGCAAAGTAGTATTTTATTGGCGGGCACAAAAGAAAAAAACTTAGACATTTCTGCCTTAGTTAGAACAACAGGTAACTTGGTAGGAGCGGAACTTTTATTAAAATTTAATTTTAACGTTAAGGGATTAGACAAAACATCTCTATATAAAAATACTAGAGCGTTTAAAGCTAATGCTTGTGTTCTAGGTGCAACATGTAATTCATTAGCCAGAAAGCTTAAAAATAATTCAACTTCATTGTTATGTAACGTCTCGGGGTGGCATTTATTATTAAAAATAATAAATGCTTTAACCCAATAAGTGTACGACTCGATCGTTTTCTTAGCATAGCGCCTAGTCCACATAAACTTTTTAAGATCAGATAAAAATTTAGATTCCATATTGAATTCCTTTTCAATTAACAAATCACAACAATTATAGTCCAAAAAAACAAACTTAAACGGCATTTATAAAACCAAACCAAGACTTGTTCGGCCTTTCAAAACAAAGAATATATATCACTTTGATTTTTCACAATAAAAAGTTAGACTGAATAACAATTATTTTACAAATTTAGATTGAACGGCAATGGTAAATGTTGCTTTTATCGATCTAATAAGCTGTTATAAACCTAAGGATAGGATATGGATATCATCACAATCATTCACGTTACTCTTGCTGTCACCGCCACCATAAGCGGGGCTATTGTTATGTCGCGTAAAAAAGGTGATATTTTTCATACTCAGTTGGGCAAATTATTTGTAGCAAGTATGGTATTAGTAAATATTACAGCATTCGCTTTTTTGCCTAAATATGGTTTTACCATTTTCCAGCCTCTCGCTTTATGGAATTTAGTTTGGGTACTTTGTGGCTATTATTATGCGGCTAAAAAACCAAATGAAAATTGGCTAATTAACCATTTTTATTTTATGACATATGCTTATGTAGGTGTTGTAGCTGCGGCAGTTGCAAGAATTCCTTTAAGCTTTGGCTTTCTTCCTAACGAATCTGCTTTTATTGCAATAGCGCTTGTTTTTGGTATTTCAGTTTATGTCATAGAGAAACAAGGAAAGAAGTTACGCGCTATCGGTTTATAACAAGAAAATAAACTAGGACTTAAAACAGTTTGTTGTTTTTCGTACCTCAAAATTTTAACAAACAATTTTAAGCCTGTTATTTTGGCGTTATATTGCTTAAATAGTCACTGTCGGCATACTGTCAGGTGTATTTCGTCACCGCCACTCAAAAAAATGACATTGTTATCGCTCAGAGTAGCGAGGAATTATAATGATAGTTAAAAAGTTAAGAGCAGAAAATAATTGGTCACAAGAACAAGTAGCAGTGTTTAGTGGTCTCAGTATAAGAACTATTCAACGAGTTGAAAGTGGGCAAAGTGCCAGTCTTGAAACTCTTAAATCTCTCGCCTCTGTATTTGAAGTTGATATATCAAAACTAACAGAGGAGATTAAAGTGATAGATAAAAAATCAGAACATTGGAGAGCACAGCCATTGTGGTTTAGAACATGGGGCTGGGGAGTAGGCACACGGAAAACTCACGTTTGGGTCGAGTATATAATTTTAACTATAGCCGTAATTGTAAGCATAATGAGCTACTTTGATCCAATTCACGCAAAACATGCATTTGTTTGTTGGTTCGTCCTTTATTTTCACACCGTTTTTATTAGGTATGGCGATAATAATCAATCTTGGGGATATGCAACATAACAAGCCATTAAAGCAGGACAAAAATACGTTTGCTGTTTTCGTCCCTCAACCACTTTAGCAAACGTATGTTTGCCTCTTATTGGGGCGTTATGTGCCGTAATGGTATCGGAGCTGTGCAATTAGAATCGCGTTATCTTGATGCTTATAAACGATCCTATGTTCATCGTTTATTCGACGAGACCAATAGCCTGACAATCCATGCTTTAGAGCTTCAGGCTTTCCAAGACCTTCATTAGGACTTCTTTGAATATCCTTAATTAGTAAATTGATACGCTTAAGTATTTTTTTGTCTGTGGCTTGCCAGTAAAGGTATTGTTCCCAGGCTTTAGTTGAAAAAGTTAGTTTCATTCAATAAGCTTTCTTTCAGTTCCGTTGCCTGCTTCAAGTTCGGCAATAGACTCTAAAAGATCTCTAGCATTTTCTGGAGATCTGAGTAAGTATGTTGTTTCTTGCATTGCGTTATAGTCTTCTAAAGACATCATAACAACAGGATCTTCACTTTTACGAGTGATGATAATAGGTGCATGGTCGTTACAAACATGAGCCATTGTGTTTGCTAAATTTGCTCTAGCTGCTGTATAGCTTATTGCATCCATGTTGATCTCCAAAGTGTTCATGTACGGTAATCTGTACATAGTAGCGCAAAGGCACATAACAAGTCAATCAAGTAGGACTTTTACCAGTTGGCTGGGTTCCGCTTCGCTGCACATTTTAGCCAACTAATAAAAGCCTCTTCTTGAGGCGTTATAAATCAAGGAAAGTATAAATGAAGGTTCAAGTTAAAAACTTCTCTACACATCAAACGGCAAAGGTCTTTGCAATATTAATGGCTTTAACATCATTACTTTTTGTTATTCCATTTAGCCTTATTCCAATGCTTGCTCCTACCCAAGTTGCAGCTGATGGTAGCGAAGTTAATTTTGGAGCATTTAGTATAATGTTTTTACTTATGCCCATTTTTCAAGGACTATTCGGTTACGTAGTAATGAGGTTCGGAATGTGGTTGTACAATAAAGTGACACCTCGTATTGGCGGTATAGAGTTTGAGTTCGAGGAAGTTGATTTATAACAAGTCAATCAAGCAGGACAAATAACACTGTCACAGTTTTTGCAAACAACGCAAAAGTAGCGCCATTATTAATCGCCACTTAGCTTGGTGTTATAACTCAAAACAAGTTTGGCTTTAATTCATCGAATGGTTTATATTTAAAGGTACAATTAATTGTACAAATAAAGGTACGTTATGGGCCGCATTCATTTTGACCAAGATATTCAACCTCTATCCGAGTTTAGGGCTGGAGTTACTTCTTTCATCAAGCAAATTAATGAAACCCGAAGACCTCTAGTTATAACTCAACGAGGGAAAGGTGTCGCTGTTGTGTTAGATGTTGCTGAATATGAAGCAATGCAAGAAAAGATAGAGTTACTTGAAGAAGTTCAAAAAGCCGAGTTACAGCTAGCTTCTGGAGAAGGCATTTCAAATTCAGATGCTAGGGCTCAAATATTGGCTAAGTTGAATCAATGGAAGTAGTTTGGTCGCCATTAGCGCTAGAAAAAGTTAGCTCAATTTATTGCACTAGATAAACCGTCAGCGGCAATTGATTGGGCCAATGATGTTTTCGATCTTGCTGAAGGTATTGGCTCACAACCAGAAATGGGACGAGAAGTACCCGAACTTATTGGTAAGGGTTATAGGGAAATCATATTTGGTAATTATCGTATAATTTATAAACTTAGTGATACAGTCCAAATATTAACAGTTCGTAATTGTCGTCAACTATTAAGCATCGGTGACGATGAGTTATAACAACACGCTCAAGATAGAAAAATACAGTTGGCTCGCGCTTCGCGCAGTATAGCCAAACTCTATTTTTCCTCTTAGCTTAGCGTTATATTTTTCAATGGTCGGCGTAATGCCCACCAATAGCGAATATATAAACATACTCTTCATCGAACTTGTAAATGAGTCTGTCTTTTTGAGAAATTCGCTTCGACCACAAACCCGACAGATTATGTTTTAATGGCTCGGGTTTTCCTAATCCACTACTGGGATCTGAGCGAAGCATTTCTTTTGATATTTTACATAGCGCCTTATGTAATTTTTTATCTTTTTTTCTTAACTGCTCATAAGTGAGCCACGTTTTACCTTCAAAGATTAATGATCTCATCTAATTGCTCTTGTGTTGGTTTGTGGCCTTTATTACTCTTATGCGTATTCATTGATTCAGCTATTTGTTGCATCAAGCTATTACTTTGTAATACGTGTAATGTTTCTTGTTCTCTTTCCCAGTCATCTGCACTCATTACAATAAAATCATCACCAGCACGCCTGGTTACTTTAATAGGTTCATGCTCGCTAACTGTTTGTTCAACGTATCTTTTTAAGTTATCTCTAAACTGATTTACACTTATGCTGTCCATAGTAAACTCCAATTTATGTACGGTATTGTGGTACATTGTAGTTTAAAAAATATAACAAGTCACTTTAAAGGACAAATAACAGTTGGTTTTTGCTCCTGCGTCGCTTATTTTAGCCAACAATTTCGCGCCGCTTAGTAAGGCGTTAGTTGTTCCTTAAATAATGCTTAGCGTTATAACGTTGTGGTGCTATAATGTTGTAATATACCTTAAGGAGTAACATCATGAGCAATTTATCAAAACGTTCTACCGTTTATTTTGAACCCAATATTCATCAAGCATTAAAAATGAGAGCTGCATCTTCTCACCTTTCAGTTTCTGAACTTATTGATGAAGCCGTCCGTTTATTAATGCGTGAAGATCAAGAGGATTTATCTGCGGTTTCAAAAAGAGCAGCTGAACCTGAAATATCTTATGAAGACTTATTAAATGACCTGAAGTCGCATGGTAAAATATAAAATAACGTTTAAAAAATCCGTTTCTAAAGATTTTCGCACTATCCCCAATCAAGATGTAAAAAAAATATTGAATAAGATTGAAGATCTTTCTGAAAACCCTAGAGCAGAGGGGTGTATTAAACTTTCTGGTCAAGAACATTATAGAGTTAGGCAAGGTCTTTATAGAATAGTCTACGAAATAAGGGATGAGGTTTTAGTCGTGAATGTCATAAAAGTCGCGCATAGATCAAATGTTTATAAGAACAACTAACAAGGCGCCTAAGTCGACAATTAATGCTTGTCATAATTTTAGTCAAAACGCAAAAACACATGCCAGCATAATTCGGCTATTATTAAGGCGTTATGCATTTCGATAATTATGGAGTAGTCAAATGGATGAGATCACCAATTTTATATCGTGCATTGAAAATGAGACCAGAAAATCGGATTCATTTGCTTTGTTACCTATTTTGGAAAGAGTATCTGGTTATAAGCCTTATTTAAGTGGCAGCATAATTGGCTTCGGTAAATATCACTATAAATATGATAGCGGCCGTGAAGGAGATTCCGCAGTAATCTCATTCTCTCCTAGAAAACAAAACTTAGTGGTTTATATAATGCCTGGTTTTGACAAATTTGAAGGTTTATTACAGGAACTAGGTAAACATAAACTTGGTAAATCTTGTTTGTATATTAATAAACTATCCGATATCAAACTGGATGTTCTCGAAAAAATAGCTAAGTTATCCGTACAGTATATGCAACAAAAATATAGGTGTAAAAATACCTAACAAGAAATTAAACAAGGACAAAAAACAGTTTGCTGTTTTCATTCCTCAAACATTATAACCAACAATTTTTAGCCTCTTATGGGGGCGTTATATGTATTAAGGTTCTGCAATGTATTCCAAAATGTTTATAGTGATATTTCTTTATTTTTCTGTCATTGGTTGTTCCAACCGAGAGATCCATATCGTTGATGGTAATGGTAAAGAAATTGGTGAGTGTACCGCTGGATATTACCTACATTTTTATGGTTTAGAAGATTCTATAGACTATATGCTTTATCAATGTGCTAAAGATTATATTAATAAAGGCTATAAGATTTCTGGTGTTCTACCTTTGGATCGTGATTACACACTTCCTAAACATCCAGAAGGTAAACCGTGGAATAAAAAATTGGCGATGAGCCATTTTAAAAGCGATAAAATAACGGAAAGGGAATTGGGGTATGTTCTCGCTGCAACCGAATATGAATATCATCTCAAAATGCTTGATGCAGAAAAGCGCTTTGCTGAGGGCAGTATTGACGAAACGGAATTTAATAAAATAACTCAAGAAGCAGAATTCATTTGGCGCGGTGAATAATACATATAACAAGTTGCTCAAGCAGGACAAATAACAGTTGGTTTTTGCTTCATCGTCGCTTATTTTAACCAACAATTATTTGCCTCTTAGTGGGGCGTTCGCAGGCTTGAAAAGTTTGCAGTTTATAATCTTAATGGAATGTAATCATACATCAAGGAGGTTTTATGTTTGCTCAGGTATTTATGGTAACTATTGGGTTATTACTCTTTTATATGGGGGTTGTTGAGGGATCAATTTTCAATATTATTATTGCTACTCTTTTATTAATTATATCAGCGGGTAGGTTTTACGCTGCAAAATCAGGTTCCTCACTTCAAGAGGGATTTGATAAATGGCGTGCTAAACGTAATCCAAAAACAAACGGTGAGTAGCATCAGTACGGCTAACAATTCATTAAAACAGGACAATAACAGTTGGTTTCTCTCACTTCGTTCGTTATTGTAGACAAACAGTTTTTAGCCGCTTAGCAAGACTTTATATGCAAAGGGAGTTGTAGTGAGTATTTCGAAATTATTTTCATTATTAGTGTGTCTATTTTTAGGGGCCTGTTCAATAAAAACAAATTTGGGACCTTATGCCCAACAAAAAACTCAGACCGCTATTCGTAGTAGCGTTGTTGAGGAGTATACCCCAGATGAAATTTGGCAATTAAATACCATAAACTTAGGGCGAGTAGAGACAAATTACTGCCAAACAGAGAGGCTGTCATCAATTCCTTCTGAAAGTGAATTAAATAAAGTTTTAAGGTCTAAAACTCAGGAATTGGGTGGTAATGGAATAGTATATGATTCTTGTCAAAGTGGTCGTAATTACATGAACTGTAAACTCTATATTAGCTGTCAAGCTGCAGCATATGTAGTTAAGTATTAAATTGCCTATAACAAGGCAATCGAGCAGGACAAATAACACAATCACCCTCTTAATTTAGGCACTAGGCATTAAAATGAAATCACACTACACTCTAAGCATAATCAGCTTTATGTTAGTTTTTATTATACAAACAAGTAATGCTTCTACGCATTCATTACCCGATCCATTAGCTGCCGGATGGAAGGGCTCTTCCGTATGCGAACTGTTAAAAGAAGATGAAAAACAAAGAATTCTTCGCTGTACATTCCCTCCAGGTGTTGGTCATGAACGCCATTTCCATGCTCCCAATTTTGGTTACACCGTTAGTGGTGGAAAAATGAAAATTACAGATGCAAGCGGCAGTAGAGAAGTTAATATTCCTAGCGGAAGCTACTTTCCAACCCAAGCAATTGAATGGCATGAAGTTGTTAATATAGGTGAAACGACTTTTATCTACCTTATTGTTGAACAAAAATAACTCTATAGTCACTTCCCAATAAGCATTCCTGCCGAGAGTTTTTTACCCTTGGTAGGTGGTAATAATTAGATCTAAAGTAATATATAACGCCAATGGTAACTTAGCGCCTTATTCATTTTTAAGGTTGCTAGCTGTAATCCTCCGGTACTTCTCTACACCCAAGTAACCCAAACCATAGTATAATCGTCTTAAATGCAAAAAATATAAAGGTATAAGCCTAGGTTAGTGTTACCTAGGTAATAAGAGTAAAAACCATGAGTTCAAAAATACAGCTTAGTAAAGAAGAGATCAGAAAAACCAAACCTACACGAGACGAATACTTAAATAAGCCGAAAATACCTTTGATCTTAGTCTTAGATCACGTCACTAATAGCTACAATGTTGGTGCGTTTATTCGCTTAGCCGATGCCTTTGCCATAGAAAAAATTATTATTTGTGGCGAGTTAACTATTTCAGATAAGAAGTTTAAAAAAGCCTCTAGAAATGAAGCAAAGTGGGTTTGTATTGAATATAGTGATAGCACCACGGCAAGTTTACAAACGTTGTTGGATCAGGGCCATACTATTTATAGTGTCGAAATATGCCAAGACTCGGTTGATTATAGCGAAGTTAATTATCAATCACCTTGCGTCTTAGTTTTAGGTAATGAACGTAAAGG
This sequence comes from Thalassotalea sp., assembly GCA_029237915.1. Taxonomy (GTDB): domain Bacteria; phylum Pseudomonadota; class Gammaproteobacteria; order Enterobacterales; family Alteromonadaceae; genus Thalassotalea_A. Next base: position 57,072 of record JAQWHD010000034.1, read on the forward strand.
CGTGAGTGAAGCCGCACTGCAATTAAGTCACCAGCAAATTCATATTCCTATGTCTGGTATGGGCAACTCTTTAAATGTTGCCACTGCTGGCGCTATTGTACTTGCCCAATGCGCGAATCAAATTCGAAAACAGTCACAGAGCTAAGGCTTATTAAACCTACTTTTAATCGATAGCTAATGCTCTAGCTCAAACTCTTTAGCTAGAACATTAACTACTCTTATTTAAGGTTGGAAATAAATTGGTGAGCCAGGGCCAACTGGTAAGCCAAAGGCAAATACCCAAACATAGAATAATACAACCCAGCCAACCAAAAAGGCCATACTGTAAGGCAACATGGTGGCAATCAAAGTACCTATGCCCATGTCTTTTTTATACTTAGTGGCCACCGCCAGTATTAAGCCAAAATAGCTCATCATTGGGGTGATTAAATTGGTGACCGAGTCACCAATACGATAAGCCGCCTGTATAGTTTCTGGGGCATAACCGATCAGCATTAGCATAGGCACAAATATTGGTGCTGTAGCTGCCCACTGCGCTGATGATGAGCCTAAAGTAAGGTTGATTACAGCACACATCAAAATAAATAAGATAAAGACTTCAGGTCCAGTCATGCTTAGCGCTTGTAATAATTCTGCGCCATTAATGGCTAATATTGTGCCTAAGTTGGTCCATTTAAAAAATGCGACAAACTGTGCTGCAAAAAATACCAAAACAATATACATGCTTAACGAGCCCATGCTTTTACTCATGGCGTTAATGACATCGCGATCGTTTTTCATGGTGCCGACCACTTTACCGTACACAAAACCAGGGATAGCAAAGGTGATAAAAATAAAGGCAACGATACCTTTTAAAAATGGAGAGCCTTTTACTAAGCCTGTTTCTGGATTTCTTAAAATACCATCGTCAGGAACTATAGTTAGCGCTAGTAAAATGGCTAGTACCAGAAACGTTAACCCAGCATAAATTAAGCCTTTGCGCTCAAGGGCGGACAAGTGTTTAATGTTAGAGTCTAGCTCTTCACTCGCTTCATCTTCATTGTATTTACCTAATCTTGGTTCAACCACTTTTTCAGTAATGAATGTACCCAAAATGGCGATTAGAAAAGTCGATATCATCATGAAGTACCAGTTGGCTTCAGGACCTACTTGGTAGTTTGGGTCTATCATTTGTGCGGCTGGCGTTGTTATACCGGCAAGCAGAGGGTCAATTGTACCTAGTAATAAATTAGCACTATAACCACCAGATACACCTGCAAATGCAGCAGCTAAACCTGCTAATGGGTGACGACCTAAACTATGAAAAATCATTGCCGCTAGTGGAATGAGTACCACATAGCCAAGCTCTGAAGCAGTATTAGATAAAATAGCAGCGAACACTATCATAAACGTTACTAAGCGTTTAGATGCACCCATAACCATACCGCGCAGAGCAGCAGATAAAAAACCTGAATGTTCAGCAACACTAACACCAAGTAAGGCAACCAAAACGGTACCTAATGGAGCAAAGTTAGTGAAGTTAGTGACCAAGCCCGTGACTATTTTTTGTAAACCATCGGCACTTAAAAGACTGACAACTTCAATAACGCCATCAGGATCTCGACCTGATGAACCAATAGGACGAGGGTCAATTGCACTTAAACCAAACCAGTCAGCAATGCCACTAAAGACAATGATGAATAGGCAAAATAGCGCAAAGAGTGTGATTGGGTGAGGTAGCAAATTGCCTAAAAATTCAACCGAAGATAAAAATCGATTAAACCAAGTATCTTTTGGCTGTTGCTGTATTGCTTTTGTGGTCATAAATTAGAACTTAACGTGTAAAAATTAATAATGAAATCTAACACTTTTAATGTATAAATTCATGTTTTGATCGTGTTTTTTTCTCGCGGTAATGTTTTGTATATCAATCAAGCTACTAGACAATTTAGGTTAAAATTATATTTAGCAACTCAGCCAATGACGGCCCTATTAGGCAAATGGCGGAGAACTGCGCAAATGTAAGCTTAATAAGGTAAACTAGAGCCTAATACATCATTATTATATTTGATTATATGCATGACATTAACATTAAAAATATAGAGCCAACAGAAGTTACTTGCTCAACTTGTCAGGCTTGTTGCTGTCGTTTAGAAGTTATGATCATTAGCGATACCGGCGTACCAGAAGAGCATATAGCTCAAGATAAGTGGGGCGGCGAAACTATGCTTCGCTTAGATGATGGCTGGTGTTCAGCTTTAGACCGTGAAACCTTCATGTGTACCATTTATGAAAACCGTCCTTGGATTTGTCGAGAGTTTGAAATGGGCTCTTATGAATGCCGCAATGAAAGAGCAGCGTTACTACCAAAAAGCTAATGTTATGAGTTGCTGATATGTCATTGCCTCAATAAAAGGTGTGTACTTTTACAGACAGATTGGTCGAAAATAAAAATTGAACATTGGTTAAGTACCTTGTAGTTTTAACAAGTAAACACTTTAATACTATAGGTGGTAGATGAATTCCGAATCAGAAAAAGGTATTTATGAGATAGAAATATTTAAAGCCTTTTGTTCTAAATTACCTAATACTGAAGTGACAGACGTTGCTAAGTGCATTCCGCCTAAACCTGACTTAGTCTGTAACTTTGCAGGACAAATTACTTACTTTGAATTGGCTCGAAATTATTCTAAAGAATTTGCTCAACAACACTTTGACCCTTTAGCTCATGACAATGTATTTGGGGGAGAAGACGCTACCAAAAGAATACTGCATGCCAAGTTAGATAAAACCTATTTAGTTAAAGAGCCAATTCACTTATTACTTTATGATGATTTAGGCATGTCTTGTGCAAACCATCTTGTTATTCAAATAATTGAAAACATTTTGGCAAGTAGAGAAAAAATTCAATTTGATAAAATATGGTATTTTGCCGAAGATAAAGTAGTACAAGTATATAGTGCTAATTAAACACAAGTTGCTATTGTATATTTTTAAATAAATTAGGAATAATCATATTCATTTTTTTAGTGTATACATGGCACATCAAATCTATTGATATGTAGGATGTTGCGGGTAAAAATAACTCTTATTGTTAGAGTATTTACCAGAAACTTTTAACTCGCACAAACTCAATGTAAGACAGGGCAATAACCGGTACATATATGATCTTAGATATAAATATTGTTGATGCATTTACAGGGGTTACGTTTAAAGGTAATTCTGCCGCGGTTATCATTACAGCGGAACAGCTTAGTGATGAATTAATGCAAAACATTGCCATTGAAAATAACCTCTCAGAAACCGCCTTTGTTAAGCCGCTTGTTGATAATAAATATCAGATCAGGTGGTTCTCGCCCCTCACTGAAATTGATTTTTGTGGGCACGCTACGCTAGCTGCAGCGTTTACTTTGTTTACAAAAAATAGATCACTCACCCAAATTGTGTTTCAAACATGCCATGTTGGTGAACTCAGCGTTGCGCAGCAAGCAGATGGCTTTATTGAAATGAGCTTTCCTAACTGTGCACCACACAGTGTTAATGAGATACCTGAAAATTTGCTAAATGGTTTATCTATAAAGCCACAGCAAGTACTTAAAAACCAACAGGCATATTTTGCAGTTTATGAGCAAGAGTGTGATGTTATTAATGTAAGCCAAAATTCAGACCTACTTAAAAAACTTAAACCCTATGATGTGGTTGTTACCGCACCTGCTAGTAAATATGATTTTATTTCACGGTATTTTTGGCCGGCCAATGGTGGTGAAGAAGATCCCGTAACTGGTTCTATTCATGCGGGCCTTGCACCCTTTTGGGCAGATAAACTAAATAAGTCAAAGCTTATTGCCTATCAAGCATCTCAACGTGGTGGAGAGTTAAAGTGTAGTATTGTTGGCGACCGGGTTTTGGTCTCAGGTAAAGCTGTGCAATACTTACAGGGCACCATCACAGTTTAAACTCAGACCTACTTACTAAGGAATATCATGAAATACTTTGCCTATGGATCGAATATGTCACTAGCAAGATTAAGTGCTCGAGTTCCAAGTGCTAAACGCCTAGGTACCTATACTTTATGGCAACATACATTGAAGTTTCATAAGCTTAGTCATGATGGCTCTGGAAAGTGCGATGCCTACTATACCGGAAGTCTACAAGATAAAGTGCTTGGTGCTTTGTTTGATATTTGTGAAAGTGAAAAACCTTACTTAGACAAAGTCGAAGGCTTGGGCATAGGCTACAACGAAAAAACGGTACTTGTTGAAGATGAATTTGGCAATAAACAACAAGCCACAACCTACTACGCTATCTGCATCGACAGTGACTCAATCCCCTATTGTTGGTATAAAAATCACGTGTTAGTTGGTGCAAGAGAGTCTGCTTTACCACCTAGCTATGTTGCGCTAATAGAAGACGTGACATTTGTTGCTGATAAAGATATCGCACGTGCTACCAAAGAAAACTTAATTCATATTTAGGTTGTATTGTTATGACGCCAGCAATAAATTTATTAAAGAAACAAAAAACTGCACATTCAGTACATGAATACCAACATGATCCTCTTTGTGAATCGTTTGGTTTAGAAGCGGTTGAAAAACTGAACTTACCTGCCGAGCGAGTCTTTAAGACCTTAGTTGTTAGTCTTGACAGTAACGAGTTGGCCGTGGCAATAGTGCCCGTATCTTTTAAACTCAGTTTGAAGTCGATTGCCAAAGCACTCCATGCTAAAAAAGCAATGATGGCGGATAAGTTAGCCGTTGAACGTAGTACGGGTTATGTTTTAGGGGGAGTAAGCCCATTAGGGCAAAAGAAGCGCTTAAAAACGGTTATAGACAGTTCCGCCGAGCAATTTGATAGCATCTATGTGAGTGCAGGCAAAAGGGGTCTAGAAGTTGAGTTAAGCCCGGCCAATTTAAGTAAACTTACCAATGCAGTCTTTGCTGACATCTGTTTGTAATACTAAAATGTTAAAATTAAACCTATAACTAAATCAATGAATAAAAGCTTAATGAATAATTGTTTCGAAGTGTTTTGGCGCTTTCTATTTCTCGGCTGCGTAAGCTTTGGCGGCCCTGCTGCGCATATCGGCTATTTTAGAAAAATCTTTGTTGAACAATTACAATGGCTTGACGAGTCCTCCTATGCAAGGCTGATTGCTTTGAGTCAATTTTTACCTGGGCCGGGCTCAAGCCAAATAGGTTTTAGTATTGGTTATCAACGAGCAGGTTTGATTGGCGCAATCTCTGCATTTATCGGTTTTACTTTACCTTCTTTTTTACTGCTTTACTTTTTTGCCACTGCAACTGCTGAGCATAATGAACAAGCAATGTTTGAAGGTGTGATCCATGGTTTTAAATTACTTGCGGTTATCGTGGTTGCAGATGCGACTTTAACTATGTTTAAAATGTTTTGTACAAAGCGATTAACTGTTTTTATCTTTGTGTTTAGCGCATTGTTTTTAATTATGTTGCCAAGCTTATTAAGTCAAATATTAGTGTTACTTGTGGCCGCTATAGTCGCTATTTGCTGTACCTCTAATATAGAGGAAGAGCAACAAACATCACAGGTGCAAGTAGAGCCTAAAAATAGCCGCTTAAAAAAACTCCCTCTGGTCACTTTTTTAGCCTTGTTAGTATTAATTCCTGTTATTTCATTGCAATTACCGCTACTGCAATTGTTTAACGATTTTTATCTTGCTGGTAGTTTAGTCTTTGGTGGCGGCCATGTGGTTTTGCCGTTATTACAAGAAACATTGGGCGATACAGTTACAACTGATAATTTCTTAACCGGTTATGCTGCCGCCCAGGCTGTGCCCGGCCCAATGTTTACCTTAGCAACTTTTTTAGGTGCCAGCTCTTTGCCTGAACAAGCCCTGTTGGGCGCGATAGTCGCGACCCTAGGTATTTTTCTACCGGGTTTTTTATTGGTGCTGAGTTTACAAGGCGCGTGGTCGGCGCTTGCGCAAAATAAACGTATAGCTAATGCCGTCATTGGTATCAATGCTGCCGTTGTTGGTTTGTTATTTGCCGCTTTATATCATCCCGTTATTACTGGCTCGGTCCATTCACTTACTCACCTTATTATTGCGCTATTCGGCTTTGTTGTGTTGCGCTTTACTAAGTTACCTATCTTAATCTTTGTTCTTGCCTTTGCTTTACTTGGCTTCTTTTTATTTTAGCCATACTTAGTCACATAGATTTAAGGTGTTTATCATGCTTTACAATGACGAACAGTTATAAATAAAGGCTTTGTAGACATTTGCTACGCGAGTCTTTATTCTTTAGTTCATTATAAAAAACACTAATAACAAATTAAGAATAGCTATGAAAAAAATGACTTTATTATGCCTTGCTGGCTTATTAACTGCCTGTGGCAATGACACTGCAGAGCCAACCCTAGAATCTCAAATCGAACCTGAACATTCAGTTAACTACCCTGTTACTCGCAAAGGTGATGTAGTAGAGCAATATTTTGGTACTGACGTTAGCGATCCATACCGATGGTTAGAAGATGACCGAAGCGAAGAAACCGCCGAGTGGGTTACTGCCGAAAACAAGGTAACCTTTGATTATTTAAATGCTATTCCTTTTAAGAATAAAATAAAGTCTCGTTTAGAAGAACTTTGGAATTATGAGAAATTCAGCGCCCCTTTCACTGAAGGTGATTACACCTATTTTTATAAGAATGATGGCTTACAAAATCAGTACGCAGTATATCGTCAAAAAGATGGCGGCGAAGCTGAGCTTTTTCTTGATCCAAATAAATTTAGTGCAGACGGTACTACGTCATTAAGCACATTAAGTTTTTCAAAAGATGGCTCTATTGCTGCTTATGCTATTTCTGAAGGCGGTAGCGACTGGCGTAAAATTATTCTAATTGATGTTGAAACTAAACAGCCATTAGAAGAAGCATTAGTTGACGTTAAATTTTCAGGTATTTCTTGGTATAAAAATGAAGGTTTTTATTACTCGAGTTATGACAAGCCAAAAGGTAGTGAGTTATCTGCGAAAACAGATCAGCATAAACTTTATTACCACAAGTTAGGCCAAGCCCAGTCGCAAGATGAAGTTATCTTTGGTGCAACTGATGCAGAAAAACGTCGTTATGTTTCAGGTGTTGTTAGTGAAGATAATCGCTTCTTAATTGTTTCTGGCGCTCAATCTACTTCTGGTAACGATCTGTATGTTAAAGACTTAAGCAAAGCCGATGGTAAATTGGTTAACATTCTTGCACATCAAAAATCAGATACAGACTTACTTCATAGTGCAGGCGATAAGCTTTACTTTGTGACAAATTTAAATGCGCCAAATAAGAAAATAGTTACAGTAGATGCTAATAATCCAAGTGTTGATAATTGGACTGACTTAATCGCAGAAACTGAAAACGTATTAAATCCATCGGTTGGTGGCGGTTTTATCTTTACTGAGTATATGGTTGATGCAATTTCAAAAGTAAACCAATACGACTTTAACGGTAAACTTGTTAGAGAAGTTGCTTTACCTGGTGTGGGCAGCGTTTCTGATATCGACGGCAAAGCAAGCGCAAGTACTTTGTACTACTCATTTACTAACTACAAAGTTGCGCCAACAATTTACAGCTTTGATGTTGCCTCTGGTCAGTCAGAAGTATATTTGGCCTCAGGTGCTAAATTCAAAAGTGATGATTATGTGTCAAAACAAGTGTTTTACACGTCAAAAGACGGTACGCAAGTACCTATGATCATTACCCACAAAAAGGGCCTTGAACTTAACGGTAATAACCCAACTATTTTATATGGTTACGGTGGCTTCAATATTAGCTTAACACCAAGCTTCTCAATTGCTAATGCGGTTTGGATGGAGCAAGGCGGTGTTTATGCGGTTGCCAATTTACGTGGCGGTGGTGAATACGGTAAAAAGTGGCATGATGCCGGTACTAAGCTACAAAAACAAAACGTATTTGATGACTTTATTGCTGCTGCTGAGTACCTAATTAAAGAGCAATATACTTCTAGTGATTACTTAGCGATTCGCGGTGGTTCTAATGGTGGCTTATTAGTTGGCGCAGTGATGACACAGCGTCCAGACCTAATGCAAGTCGCTCTACCTGCCGTTGGTGTATTAGATATGCTGCGTTACCATACTTTCACTGCCGGCGCTGGTTGGGCTTATGACTATGGTACAGCTGAACAAAGTAAAGAAATGTTTGAGTACTTACAAGCATATTCACCGGTACACAATGTGAGAGCTGGAGTTAGCTACCCGGCTACTATGGTAACAACAGGTGATCACGACGATCGAGTTGTACCGGCACATTCATTTAAGTTTGCAGCTCACTTACAAGCGAAGCAGGCAGGTAATGCACCAACATTGATTCGCATTGAAACCAATGCTGGCCATGGTGCAGGTACTCCGGTTGCAAAAACCATCGAACAATACGCAGATATATTTAGCTTCACCTTATACAATATGGGTGTTAAGCAACTTTAATTCGGTTTTATTTGTTTAATACAAAGGCATCCATATAGGATGCCTTTTTTTTCAATTTTTTTTCAAAAAAAGTATTTAACTATTCTTCTCGCTAGTATATTGTGTTTGTACTCTCTTACTATTACTAAAGCTAGAACAAGATAAAAGACGAGAGTTTAGTTCAAGTAAAAAACAATAAAATAATAAAATAATCAAAAATTTAAAAGCTAATAATAAAAACAACATAAGCTTTAATACAATATGGGGAAGGATATGGCGAAACAAGATGCATCAAATTGCACAAGTCTAAAGTCCATTGATGAACGATTAGATTTGTATTGGCAAGCAAGTAAAAAAGTATTTTATATTCTAATCAGTGTTTGGCTTATGGTCACACTAGGTTTTGGTATTGTTTTAAACGAATGGTTAATGCAAGCGAGTGTTTTTAACTTTCCATTAAGTCATTTATATAGCGAAGTGGCTGCGATGGCATTTCATGTATTATTGCTACTTTCTTATTTTGCTTGGATGAACATAATAAAGTATCAACTAGGTTTACAGAATAAAAATCCATCGAAATTAACCAAAGCCCGTTTACGCGAGCAGTATCAGCGAACTCAGTATCATTCATAATGCTACTTTAAGCCGCTTAATAACTTATTAAGCGGTTTAATTCTCTATATCTACCCCTAGAAAATTATTTAACTATTTTCGAATAACAAATTAATTTGTTATTAGCTAAAAGTCTTATAACATTTTTTTTGCAAAAGACTTACAATGAGTAGGGAAATAATAATAGGGACAATATAAAATGTTTTCACCAGAAAAAGTTATCATTGCTGATGATCATCCATTGTTTAGGCAGGCCCTGCTTGAAACGTTAAAAGAGCGCATGGCTAGCACTAATTGGTTGCAAGCCGAGACTGTGGAAGAATTAGATAAACTGTTATTGTCTGATAGTGACTCTGATCTACTTTTACTTGATCTAAATATTCCAGGTGCGCATGGCTTTAATACCTTAATACATGTACGCCAGCATTTCCCTCAAATTCCAGTTGTTGTCGTTTCAGCTTATGAAGACATAGATACAATTACTCAAGCAATGAGTTATGGTGCTGCTGGTTTTATCCCTAAGTCGACGGATGTGGCTACTATATTTACCGCGATTAATCAGGTATTAGCTGGTGAACTTTGGACTCCAGATACGAGTGCCTCTGCGAATCAACAAGACAGTAAAGCGTTAGTTGCTAAACGAATTGCCAGTTTGACCCAACAACAATATAAAATACTATTAATGTTTGCTGAAGGTTTACTAAATAAACAGATTGCTTACGACCTAAATGTATCAGAAGCAACGATAAAGGCTCATGCTACCGCTATCTTTAGAAAATTAGATGTACGTAATCGTACGCAAGCGGTGATAGTTTTAGGGCAGCTTGATTTAACTGAAACAGACTTTTCACAAGAGATAAGCCTTTAAAGCTTTTGTAATACCACTTAATGGGTTTCCTATCCTGACTTATCGCAGACAATAAAAAACCAGTACTATTACCGTACTGGTTTTTTTGTTGGCGAATTTTACTCAACTTCAGGATTAGGTGCGTCCCATTTCGATTCGGTTTAGTAACGGTTACCTTATCACTTGGGTGAGTAATTCTGCTGCAGTGACTCTGTGAGCATAGCGCTCATCATCGCTCTAAGAGCTGCAGGTTTTACCATTTTACGCATGTAACCAACATTCGCCTTTTGGGTTTTATCCTCGATATCATGCTCTGTGGTTGCAGTGATCAGTATTGCCGGTAGTTTTCGTTGGGCTTGCTCTCTAATTTCTTTAATTAATGTTAGGCCATCTTCGTCATTATCTAACTGATAATCAGCTAATATTATTTCAATATTAGAGTGGCGAGCGTATATGTCTTTAGCCTGTTGTATTGAGCTAGCGCCATAAACCTTACATTGCCAAGCGTTTAGTAAATCAAGCATGCCTTCTAATACTTTCGGATCATTATCTATACATAATACTGCGACCCCTTGTAAGCCAACTTTTGGTGCAGGTATCGATTCTACTTGTTGTTCGGCTTCTACTTTCGGCACTGATATTGAGAAATTACAGCCTTGGCCAGGTACAGATTCTAATTGTAATTTATGAGCCAACATTTGAGCTAATGATTGCGTAATACTCAAACCTAAGCCTAAACCTTTGGCACTTTGACTGGTATTCGTGTGTAGTTGGGTAAATTGTTCAAAGACCATTTCTTGTTTGTCTAAAGGTATGCCAGGGCCATTATCAACCACTTGAATTTTTAATTGATCTTCAAATAATTTTGCTGCAACAACGACTTTACCTGGGCTGGCATAACGAAATGCATTGGTTAACAAGTTCTGTAAAATGCGGCGTAGTAAATGCTTGTCAGATTCAATCCAATGATGTGATGAAAACACTTTAAATTCAATTTCATATTCGTGAGCAGCAGCGGAAAACTCTTGCTCTAGTTGGCTAAGGATGTCATTTAAACAAAACTTTTCTATATTAGGTGACACGCTGCCACCTTCAATACGCGCCATTTCGCCTAAGTTAGCGAGTAAGTCGTTTGCTACTCGCAGTGCATGGTCTATGTTATTTACTTGTCGCTTTTGGTGTTCGTTTAATTTATTTTCATCGGTTAATGCTGAGGTAAATAAGCGAGCAGCTTCTAATGGTTGCATAAGATCGTGGCTACAAGCTTTTAAATACAGGCTTTTTTTACGGTTGGCTTGTTCTGCTTTTTCTCTGGCGATAGCCAGTTCATTATTTACCAACTCAAGTTTTTTGGTACGTTCGGTCACTAATGATTCTAAATCTAAATTTTCTTCTTTAAGTATTCTTTCTGCTTGGCGATATTTGGTAATATCACGGAAAATCATTACAAAACCGCCATCGGGTAAAGGGTTACCTTCAATGCGGATAACTTGTCCTGTGGTATGTTCTTTCTCCGAAATATTCGATGTACCCGCCCTTAAGTGATTTAGGCGCTTTGCTACTTCCTCATCAATATTGCCATCACCGCAGAACCCTTGCATCGCGTTGTAGCGTATTAAATCTTCAATTGGACTACCGATATAAATTATTTCTTCAGGGTAGTTAAATAATTCTAAGTACTTCTTATTCCACGCCATTAAATTTAAGTTGTTATCAACAATAGAAATACCTTCACTGGCATTTTCAATAGCACTTTGTAATACGTTTTGGTTGAATTGTTGTTGCTGTGTTGAGGTTTCCTCAACCAGTTTAGCGAGTTCGGTTAGGTTAATGTTACGACCTTGAAGTGCTGAATTTAATACTAGCTTTGCCGATGCTGAGCCCATAACCGCAGCTAATGTTTGTTCGCAGTGTTGTAATAGTGCCTGTTTATATTGATTATTGTTTATTGAATTCTTATCAATGTTTTTTTCAAATTCGGCAAAACTTAATTCTGTTTTTTCTTCACCGACAAAATTGGCCAATAACAGTTTTAACTCAGAGCGATCAATACTATTTTTTCTTTGTGGGGTGCTAATGTTGCTTGCATCTTCAGAGAAGAAAGCTGCTTGCACTCGTTCATGCACACTTTGGCGACTTAGTAATGAAATCGTCCACATAACAATAATGTTACAACCCAAGCTAATTAATGTGGAGCTAGTATTTACTGACAATGAAACGCCACTTAGTGGTTGTTCATAAAACCCTAATGCAGGTATAAAGTTTAATAAACACCACAATGAGAAACCTGTCGCTATACCGCTAAATACACCTGTTAAGCTCGCGTGGCGCCAATAAAAAGCAGCAACTAATGCCGGTGTTAACTGAGCAATTGCGCCAAATGAAATTTCACCTAATGAAGATAGGGCGCCGGGTGACAACATTAAAAAAGCACAGTAACCAAGCATGATTATTAATAAAACTAAGAATTTTCTAATGTTGAGTAGTTTTAAGCGAAAGCTTTTATAGTTACTTTGTTGTTGTTTGCCGCTGCGAAACAATAACGGGAATACTATTTCATTACTTATCATGGTGCTAAGTGCAATAGATGAAATTATCAACATTGAGCTGGCGGCAGAAATGGCGCCCAGAAAAACGAGTAATGAAAGCCAAAATTGATTTTGTAAACTTGGTAATAGTAATACGTAGGAGTCAGCTGCGATGCTTCTATCGAACAACATTTCGCCAGCTAAGCCTAGAGGGATCGCCAGTAATGCAAAGACCAGTATATAGATAGGAAAAACCTTACGGCTAAATTTAGTATCGCTTTCGCCTCTAGCTTCAACCACCATCACTTGGAATTGTCTTGGCAATGATAAAAACGCCGCCATGGCGATAATTAACATACCGAGCATTGCTGAAATATTAGGTAGTGATAGTTGCTGCTCAAAATTTACATCTGCTTGTTGCCAAAGATCAGCTGGTGAATCAAACAGCATAAAGCAAACAAAAACACCCACGACAATAAAGGCTGAAAGCTTTACTAATGACTCAAAGGCGATCGCCAGCATAACCCCTGGGTGGCACTCATGAACATCAATATTACGAATACCGAAAACAATTGTAAATATAGACAGCACTAAAGCAATAATTAGCCCTAACTGCCATGCATTAACATTAGGGTCTATTTGTAATAACTCGAAAGAATAGACAATCGCCTTAAGCTGTAAAGCCATATAAGGTAAAGTGCCAATCAGCGCAACTATGGTAACTAGAATCGCTAAATTATGTGACTTACCAAATCGTGCGGCGAGTAAGTCGGCAATAGAGGTCAAATTGAGCTTTAAGCTGACCCTAATAATGCGCTGAATAAAAGGCCAAGCAAAAACAAACAGTAAAATAGGACCTAAATATATTGGTATATGAGAAAAAATATTAGTTGAGGCTTGTGCAGTCGTCCCTAAAAAGCTCCAAGAAGTACAATAAACACCAAGCGTGAGAGCATAAATTATGGCTTTAGCGTTGCCGACTAACTTATGTCTAAATTTATCGCCAAGGTAGGCGATAATAAAGAGTAGGCCTATATAAACTAAACCTAAGGTAGCCAACTGCCAGTTTTGAAACATTTATTAACTCTCTAATTATTTTTATTATTGGAGGTGTTAATACACCGCCGAGCTAGCCACCATTTTGAGTATAAAACTCACTTATGTATTGACCACCTTTTATTTTTAACACTAAACGCATTTTATGGCTATCCCCTTGTTTACTATTAAGTTCACGTAAAGGTGTTTTATTAAACCAGTAATAGGGTGAATCACTCATCTGTAAGGGATAAACGGTTGCTACGTCTGACGAATCAACTAAAAATAATGTTGCTGTATCGATAGGGAAAGTCGTGTTTACAAATGTTGTACCATTTTCATCATACACATTGGCTTTAAATTCTCCACTCGATAGAACACATTCTCCAGCAAGTACATCACAAGAGCTCTCGGTAGCTAGCGGAATAAATTTAGCTTTTTCTGCATCACTTGCTAAATAAAGGTCAGAAGCAATATATCCGCCAATAGCTAAGATTGGCGCGATCAATATGGCAAGTTTGGTGTGTTTATTCATAATACGTTGTCCTATGCACGGAACGTTAAGGAAAGTTGGAAATTATATGCATTTAATATTTCATAATAATGCTTAGTATAAAATACTAAATGAGTATAATTTATTGTTTTAACTTGGTTTTTTTGTTTTAAAATATAATAAAGACTCCCGCAGGAGCCTTTATTTATTAGTTCAGCTGGTTAGTGAGCGTGAGCCTCACCAGCACCTTTTGGTGAACGCATGTTTTCAACTAAATGTTGAATATGCTCAGGCGCATCACCAGTTACAAATTTACATACTGCAAATGCAACTGCAAAGTTAACTAGCGCACCTACTGCACCAAATGCATTTGGTGAAATACCGAAGAACCAGTTTTGCTCTAGGCCACCCATAAATGAAGTGCCAGGAATAAACATGATGCCTTTGTGTTGGAACACGTACAGCATAGTTACACCGATACCTGAACACATACCTGCTACGGCTGCTTTACCACTCATCTTCTTAGAGAAGATACCCATCATTAATGCCGGGAATATTGACGATGCAGCTAAACCAAAGGCTAGTGCAACCGTACCGGCGGCAAATCCAGGCGGATTTAAACCGAGGTAACCAGATATCAAGATAGAGATGGTCATTACAATACGACTGGCTCTAAGCTCTGATTTTTCAGATAAATCAGGTGTAAGTACCCCTTTCATTAAATCATGAGAAATCGAGGATGATATGGCTAGTAATAAACCGGCTGCTGTTGATAGTGCTGCGGCTAAACCACCCGCTGCTACCAAGGCAATAACCCAGTTAGGTAAATTAGCAATCGCAGGGTTAGCAAGTACCATAATGTCACGGTCAACTTTAACCATTTCATTAGTTGCTGCATCCGCTACGTATTGTACTTTACCGTCGCCATTTTTATCTTCAAATTTAAGTAGACCAGTTTTTTCCCAATCTTTAAACCACTGTGGACGCTCTTCATAAACCATATGTTGACCAGCTTCTGGTTCAATTGTGTTCATTAAGTTAAAGCGAGCCATTGCACCAACAGCTGGAGCAACAGTGTAAAGTAAAGCGATAAATACTAACGCGTAACCTGCTGAAGAACGAGCTGCTTTTACTGAAGGAACAGTGAAGAAGCGCATAATTACGTGAGGTAAACCGGCAGTACCAATCATAAGAGACATAGTGTAAGCGAACATGTTTAATGTGCCGCCCATATTGTCTGTGGTGTACTCTTTAAAGCCTAAGTCAGTCACAACTAAGTCAAGTTTATCAAGTAAGTAAACACCACTACCATCAGCTAAAGTACTACCTAAACCAAGTTGTGGAATTGGGTTACCTGTTAATTGTAGTGAAATGAATACCGCTGGAATTGTGTATGCAAAAATAAGTACACAGTATTGAGCGATTTGCGTATATGTAATACCTTTCATACCACCAAGTACAGCGTATACCCAAACAACCATCATACCTATGCCTAAACCTAAGCCGTAATCAACTTCTAAGAAGCGAGAGAAAGCTACACCTACACCTTTCATTTGACCGATAATGTAAGTTAGTGAGGCAATAATTAAACAAACAACAGCTACAACACGTGCTGTTTTTGAGTAATAACGATCGCTAATAAATTCAGGTACAGTAAACTTACCGTGCTTACGCATATACGGAGCAAGCAATGTTGCTAGTAATACATAACCACCAGTCCAACCCATTAAAAATACTGAGCCACCGTAACCTAAGAAAGCAATTAAACCGGCCATTGAAATGAATGACGCAGCACTCATCCAATCGGCACCAATCGCCATACCATTTTGCATTGGTGTAATGCCACCACCAGCAACGTAGAAGTCACTAGTTGATGCAGCACGAGCCCACCAAGCGATACCGAAATAAACGGCAAAAGAGCCGAATACGGCAATATATGTATATAGTTTTAACTCATCCATTGCTTATTCCTCTAAGTCGTATTTTTTGTCTAGTTTGTTCATCTGTGATGAATACCAGAAAACTAAAGCAACAAATGTGTAAATAGAGCCTTGTTGCGCGAACCAGAAACCAAGCTTGTAGCCACCGAGTCTGAATTCATTTAACGGCTCAACTAGTAATAAGCCAAAGCCAAATGAAACGACAAACCAAATGACAAGGCAGATGAGTATTAGGCGTAGATTATCGCGCCAATAATTTGCGTTGTTATCCACAATGTTCTCCTCGTTATAGAT
>JAQWHD010000040.1 GCA_029237915.1 Thalassotalea sp.
TCACGACCTTTAATTGCTAAATCACGGATGCCGTTTTCAATACCAGCCATGTTCAGTTGATCTGAATCACGAAGTACAGGTGTAACTAAACCGCGTGGCGTAGATACAGCAACCGAGATATCGAAGAAGTTGTGGTAAACAATGTCATCGCCATCGATTGATGCATTAACTGCAGGGAAGCGTTTAAGAGCTTCAGTAACAGCTTTAACATAGAAAGACATGAAACCAAGACGAGTATTATGAGTTTTCTCAAATAACTCTTTGTACTGAGCACGAAGGTCCATAATTGGCTTCATGTTTACTTCGTTAAACGTAGTAAGCATTGCAGTAGAGTTTTTCGCTTCTAATAAACGATTGGCAATTGTCTTGCGAAGACGTGTCATAGGTACACGTTTTTGGCTACGTTCGCCTTGAGCAACAACAGGTGCGGCTGCAGCTGCTTTAGGTGCCGCTTTTGGCGCTTTAGCTGCTGCTAAATGAGCAGTAACGTCTTCTTTAGAAATACGACCGCCTTTACCAGAACCTTTAACTTGCGCTGCAGTTAAACCGTTTTCAGATAGTAAACGACGAACTGAAGGAGAAGCAATATCATCACCAGCAGATTCTTCAGCAGCAGGTGCTGAAGTTGTTGGTGCTGAAGTAGCACCTGCGTTTAATTGACCGATAAGTTGGTTACCTAATACTGTATCACCCTCAACATGGATGATTTTACCAATCACGCCATCTTCTTGAGCTACAACTTCAAGTACAACTTTGTCAGTTTCAATATCAACTAAGTTTTGGTCGCGAGTTACGGCTTCGCCTTCGCTAACATGCCAAGTAGAAACGGTTGCATCAGCAACTGATTCAGGAAGTACAGGTACGTTAATATCAATTACTGAACCAGCTGCAGTAGGAGCATCTGACTTAGTTTCAGCTTTAGCCGGAGCGGCTTTTGCACCAGCTGCGGCAATAACACCGATCACTTGGTCGCCAAGTACGGTTGCGCCTTCTTCTTGGTTAATTTCAGTAATAACACCGTCTTCAAGTGCTACTACTTCTAAAACTACTTTATCTGTTTCAATATCTACGAGTATTTGATCACGAGATACTTCATCACCAACTTGTACATGCCATGTAGCAACTGTTGCGTCAGCAACTGATTCTGGTAACACTGGAACCTTAATTTCAGTTGTCATTTTTATTCCTTAGAAATCTTAAATTTAAATTACTTAACTGCTATGCAGTTAAGCTTTATTAATAGTTAACGCATCATTGACTAATGCTTGCTGTTCTTTAACATGCAAAGACATATAGCCACATGCTGGTGCTGCTGACGCTTTACGACCAGCATATGTCAAGGTAGAACCTTCAGGGATTGCACTGCGGAAATGATGTTGACTACAGTACCATGCACCTTGGTTTTGAGGTTCTTCTTGACACCAAACGAAATCTTTCACGTTTGGATATTGTGCGATAACGTCTTTCAATTCTTTTTCAGGGAACGGATATAATTGCTCAATACGAACAATTGCTACGTCCTTCTGATCGTTCTTACGACGTTGTTCAAGTAGTTCGTAGTAAACTTTACCAGAACACATTACGACGCGAGTCACGTCTTTTGCCTTTAACTCGTCAATCTCACCAATAACATTATGGTAAGTACCGTCTGCTAACTCTTCTAATGAAGAAACAGCTAACGGGTGACGAAGTAAAGATTTAGGTGACATTACAATTAATGGACGACGCATTGGACGAACCACTTGGCGACGTAACATATTAAATACTTGCGCCGGAGTAGATGGCACACATACTTGCATGTTGTGATCAGCACATAACTGTAAGAAACGTTCTAAACGAGCAGATGAATGCTCAGGCCCCTGACCTTCATAACCATGTGGCAGTAAAATAGTTAAACCACAAAGGCGGCCCCATTTTTGCTCACCTGAAGAAATAAATTGGTCAAATACCACTTGTGCACCGTTGGCGAAATCACCAAACTGTGCTTCCCAAATAGTTAAACCACTTGGCTCTGCTGTTGTATAACCGTATTCAAATGCTAATACAGCAACTTCAGATAACACTGAATCGTATACTTCAAATGGTCCTTGCTCTTTACTAATATTTTGTAAAGGCATGTAAGTAGACGCATCTTCTTGGTTATGCAATACAGAATGACGATGGAAGAATGTTCCACGACCAGCATCTTGACCAGTAATACGAACACGTTCACCTAAATCAACAATAGAAGCATACGCTAAGTTTTCAGCCATACCCCAATCGAGTAGTTTTTCACCGGTAGCCATTTTCTTACGATCATCGTATATTTTCTTAACACGAGATTGTAATTTATGCTCTTCAGGATAAGCTGTAATACTAGATGCTAGAGATTTTAATTTGTTTAGATCGATTTTATGATCGTACTCATCATCCCAGTCATGTCCGATGTATGGAGTCCAGTCAACAGAATGCTCTGTCATTGGGCGCCATTGTTCAACAGTACACTGACCTTCATCAAGCAGCTTACGGTAGTATTCAACCAACTCTTTCGACTGTGCACTGCTAAGCGTGTGCTCAGCATCTAATTGATCAGCATACATTTGACGTGGAGTTGGATGTTTTTTAATTGTTTTGTACATTAACGGCTGTGTTGCACTTGGCTCATCAGCTTCGTTATGGCCGTGACGACGGTAACAAACTAAATCGATAACCACATCACGCTTAAACTTGTTACGGTAATCAAGAGCAACTTGCGTTGCTAAAATAACCGCTTCAGGGTCATCACCATTAACGTGTAAAATTGGTGCCTGTACCATTTTAGCAATGTCTGTACAGTACTCGGTTGAACGAGTATCTTCTGGCTTAGACGTAGTAAAACCAACTTGGTTATTTACTACAATACGGATAGTACCACCGACTTTATATGCACGAGCTTGTGACATATTAAAAGTTTCTTGTACCACACCTTGACCAGCAATAGCTGAGTCACCATGAATAGTGATAGGTAAGACTAAGTCACCTTTATCACAATCACGACGGTCTAAACGAGCTCGAACACTGCCAATAACTACAGGGTTAACTATCTCTAAATGAGATGGGTTAAAGGCAAGTGCAATATGAACATTACCACCAGGAGTTACGAAATCAGAAGAATAACCTTGATGATATTTAACATCACCAGAGCCAATTTGATCTACTTTACCAGCGAATTCGTCAAACAGTTTGCTTGGGTTTTTACCCATAACATTAACTAAAACGTTTAAGCGGCCACGGTGAGCCATACCAAGTACGACTTCTTTCGTGCCATGCTCGCCTGCGCGCGTTATTAACTGTTTTAACATTGGAACTAGGCTATCGCCACCTTCTAATGAGAAACGTTTTGCACCTGGGAATTTTGCACCTAAGTATTTTTCTAAACCGTCAGCTGCAATTAAATCTTTTAAGATTTCAGTTTTTTCAGCTTTAGTAAAGTTAGCTTTTGATTGCACTGACTCAAGGCGCTGTTGTAACCAACGCTTTTCAGTTGTTGAAGTGATGTGCATGTATTCTGCACCAATAGCACCACAGTACGTGTTATTTAACGTAGTGTAGATATCACCCAAACGCATTGACTCTTGCCCTACGGCTAAAGAACCAACGTTAAATTCTTTATCAAATTCTGACTTAGATAAATCATGATGAGACAACTCAAGATCGCGAACACGTTCACGTTTCCAAATACCTAACGGATCTAAGTTAGCATTTTGGTGACCGCGGAAGCGGTATGAGTTAATTAATTGCAGTACACGAACTTGTTTTGCGTCAGATTCAGAACCAACAGTAACGTGTTTCACGTTCTCTTTCGCTAATTGACGAAACTCTGCACGAACAACACTATGGTTCGTTTCAGTATTTACGCCATCAACCTTTGGTAAATCATCAAACACTTTACGCCACTCATCAGATACAGAGTGTGCATTTTCTAGGTAAGATTCGTATAGCTCTTCAATATATTCAGCGTTATTACCG
Source organism: Thalassotalea sp. (assembly GCA_029237915.1). Taxonomy (GTDB): domain Bacteria; phylum Pseudomonadota; class Gammaproteobacteria; order Enterobacterales; family Alteromonadaceae; genus Thalassotalea_A. Next base: position 3,988 of record JAQWHD010000040.1, read on the forward strand.
CTAAAATGGGAAGACTCTAACCAGGCCTTCATTACACCTTCAGGCATTTCCTGTTCCTATAAATTGGTTATCACCAATAGACGTTTAATCAAATGTTCATAACAAGACTAAGCGTTTAAAGTCGTTATAGTAAATGTTATAAATCAGTTTTGTTAAAACTAAAATGCCAGGTCTGCTTGCACAGACCCGGCGATATACCTTATAAGTTTTAGCCATAAAGACTAAAATTTATTGTATTAGTTATACCGCTCTTTGTAACAACATTGATTTGATTGAACCAATGGCCTTTGTAGGGTTAAGACCCTTAGGACATACGTCAACACAATTCATGATGCCATGACAACGGAAAACACTGTATGCATCTTGTAAGTTGTCTAAGCGTTCATCGGTTGCAGTATCACGGCTATCGATAAGGAAACGATAAGCATGTAACAAACCTGCTGGGCCGATAAATTTGTCTGGATTCCACCAGAACGACGGACAAGAAGTTGAACAACAAGCACATAAAATACACTCGTATAAACCATCTAGCTTGTCACGTTCTTCAATCGATTGAAGATGTTCACGAGCTGGTGGGTTCTGGCCATCATTAATTAAGTATGGTTTGATTTTTTCATATTGATTATAAAACTGAGTCATATCAATAATTAAATCACGTACTACCGGTAAGCCCGGTAATGGACGTAAAACGATAACGTTCTTTTTAATGTCTGATAATGGCGTAATACACGCTAAGCCATTTTTACCATTCATATTTAAACCATCACTACCACAAACACCTTCACGACATGAACGACGGAAAGATAATGTAGCGTCTTGCTCTTTTAATAAAATAAGAGCGTCTAGTACCATCATGTCAGAACCTTCTGGAATTTCCAGAGAATATTCTTTCATGTATGGTTTCGCGTCAACATCTGGGTTGTAGCGATAAATTGAAAACTTCTGAATCATCTCAACAGCTCCTAGTAAGTTCTTGCTTTCGGCGGGAAGGCTTCACGATGAACTGGCGCCATGTTCACATCACGTTTACTCATATCTTCAGTTTGAGGTGAATAAATTGAGTGGCATAACCAGTTAGCATCATCACGTTCAGTGAAATCTTGACGAGCATGAGCACCGCGAGATTCAGTACGGAAGTTAGCCGCTTTTGCTGAACAGAAAGCTGTTTCCATTAAGTTATCTAATTCTAAACATTCAATACGTTGCGTGTTAAATTCAGTAGATTTGTCGTCAAGACGAGCATTTTGCAGACGTTCACGAATTTCAGTTAACTCTTTCATGCCTTGTGCCATAGCTTCACCTTCACGGAATACCGAGAAGTTCATTTGCATACAGTTTTGTAAGTCTTTACGAATTTGTACCGGGTCTTCACCTTTATCAGATGCTTCCCAACGGTTAAAGCGAGTTAATGATTGCTCTAAGTCAGACTCAGATGCATCTTTACCACTTTGCGTATCTTTTAAGTAAGTGCCTAAGAAGTTACCCGCAGCACGACCAAATACAACTAAATCAAGTAATGAGTTACCACCTAAGCGGTTTGCACCATGAACTGATACACAAGCAATTTCACCAACAGCGAATAAACCTTCAACCACTTTTTCAGTGCCATCAGCAGCAATTGATAATGCTTGACCGTTAACGTTACAAGGTACACCACCCATTTGGTAATGACATGTAGGGATAACTGGGATTGGCGCTTCCGCAGGGTCGATATGAGCAAATGTTTTTGATAAATCACACACACCTGGTAGACGCTTATAAAGAGTCTCACGACCTAAATGATCAAGTTTCAGTTGGATGTGCTTACCAAATTGTGGATGATCAAGACCGCGACCTTCACGAATTTCTGTCATCATTGAACGAGCAACAACGTCACGACCTGCTAAATCTTTAGCATTAGGAGCATAACGTTCCATGAAACGTTCGCCGTCTTTGTTTAGAAGGTAACCACCTTCACCACGACAACCTTCAGTAACAAGTACACCTGCACCAGCAATACCGGTTGGGTGGAACTGCCACATTTCCATATCTTGCATTTGTACACCAGCACGAAGCGACATACCAACACCGTCACCAGTGTTGATGTGAGCATTAGTTGTTGATGCGAAAATACGACCTGCACCACCAGTTGCTAATACTGTTGCACGAGATTTAAAGTAAACTACTTCACCCGTTTCAATACAAACTGCAGTACAACCAACAACGTCACCGTTATCGTTCTTAACTAAATCTAATGCATACCACTCAGAGAATACGTTAGTTTTGTTTTTAACATTCTGTTGGTATAAACAGTGAAGAAGTGCGTGACCAGTACGGTCAGCTGCTGCTGCTGTACGAGCTGCTTGTTCGCCACCAAAATTCTTAGATTGACCACCGAATGGACGTTGGTAAATTTTACCTTCTTCCGTACGAGAGAAAGGTAAACCCATCTTCTCTAATTCAATGATTGCTTCTGGACCAGTTTTACACATGTATTCGATTGCGTCTTGGTCGCCGATAAAATCAGAACCTTTAACGGTATCGTACATATGTTGTTCCCAATGATCTTCATGAGCGTTACCAAGAGCAACGGTGATACCACCTTGCGCTGATACCGTATGAGAACGAGTTGGAAAAACTTTTGAAATCAAGGCACAAGATTGGCCTGACTCAGTAATTGCTAAAGCGGCGCGCATACCCGCACCACCAGCGCCGATAACTACGGCATCAAATTCACGAACAGGAACGTTGTTCACTTACACACCCCACACTGTTAACAATACAGCTAAAACGTAAACGAATAGCGTAATAGTAAAAATAAATTGTAATAAACCACGTAATTTAATATTTTTTACGTAGTCTGTTAATACTTGCCAAATACCAATCCAAGCGTGGAAAAGTACAGCGATAACGGCAAGAATTGTAAAAATTTTCATTGCAAGGTTAGCGAAAAGTCCTTGCCATATTTCATAAGTAACTTCTGGAGTACAAATGAAGAAACACAGCATAAAGATACTGTATGCAGCCAATACAAGAGCACTTGCACGAATTAAGATAAAATCGTGAATACCATTGCGGCCTAAAGTTGCAACGTTGCCTACCATAACCAAACTCCTGCTAATGCTGAAAGTGCAATCCAAAGCGCGATAACGAATTTAGCACTCGTTTGGCCTGACTCTTTCTCTTCTAAATGCCCCATATCCATAATTAAGTGACGGATACCGCCAACGATATGATAAGTAAGAGCAGAAACGATGCCCCAGATGATAAATTTAAAGAAGGCACCATCCAAACATTCTTTTACTGAAGCAAAACCTTCAGCTGATGAAAGTGATAAGGAAAGGGTCCAAATTAGAATACCTACAGCGAAAACCATCATTACGCCACTAATGCGGTGTAATATTGATGCTTTGCCGGCTGCCGGTAACTTGATTGTTGATAAATCAAGATTTACAGGTCGTTGTTTTTTCACGTTTTCTTGCCTAAAGGGTTGTTGAACAAGCTATTATTTTTTAATGTATCTTATTATTATCGATAAACTGACAAAAAAGATACCCCTACTTTAGTAAAGTATTTAGGTTGGTTCTTCTGTTTATCTACTGCTTATTTAAAATATTTTATCGACAAACAGATCAGGTGAATTATATAGATGTATATATTGAATTACAATTAATGACTCTTTAAAAATAGAAAAATTAGAGTTTTTGCACAAAAGTTTACATTTATGGCATTTTTCAATTGACTTGTAACCCCATATTCAGAGTAGAATGTAGGCAATTTTATTTAGATGATTACTGACTAAAGTCGCATAACAATTCATTAACCTAAGTGTTATACAAGTGTAACGACAAAATTAAGCGCTAAATATTTAATATTAAACGCACAAAAACAATTATAAAATTAAATCCGTAATCTTAATTACAACATACACATTTTTAGAGAGGAATTTTCTATGGCTGACAATAAAGCCACACTGAGCATTGCAGGACAGGAAGTAGCGGAATTACCAATTCTTTCAGGTACCGCAGGTAACGACGTTATCGACATTCGTACTTTAGGTGGCAAAGGTTACTTTACTTATGACCCTGGCTTTTTAGCAACGGCGTCTTGTGAATCAGAAATTACTTTCATTGACGGCGGTAAAGGTATTTTACAACACCGTGGTTATGCAATTGATGATTTAGCAAAAAAAGCGGATTACTTAGAAGTTTGTTATGTACTTTTAAATGGTCAAGCGCCAAACCAAGAAGAATACGATGAGTTTGTCGGCATCATTACTAACCACACTATGGTTAACGAGAAGCTTGCTAACTTCTTCCGTGGTTTCATGCACGATGCTCACCCTATGGCGATGCTTTGTGGTGTTGTTGGTGCGTTATCATCATTCTATCACTCAGATTTAGATATTACTGACCAAGCTCAACGTAAACGTTGTGCCCATCGTTTAGTTGCTAAAATGCCGACTATTGCTGCTATGGCATACAAGTACAGTATTGGTCAGCCGTTTGTTTATCCACGTAACGATTTATCATACTCAGAAAACTTCTTACACATGATGTTCTCTGTACCTGCACAAGAGTACAAAGTAAGTTCTACTCTTGCAAAAGCAATGGACCGTATCTTTATTCTTCATGCTGACCACGAGCAAAATGCTTCAACGTCAACTGTACGTTTAGCTGGTTCATCTGGTGCTAACCCTTACGCTTGTATTGCTGCTGGTGTTGCATCACTATGGGGTCCTGCTCACGGCGGTGCTAACGAAGCTTGTTTAACTATGCTTGAAGAAATTGGCAGTGTTGACCGTGTTGACGAATATGTAGCTAAAGCAAAAGATAAAGCTGACCCGTTCCGCTTAATGGGCTTTGGCCACCGTGTTTACAAAAACTTCGACCCTCGCGCTACAGTAATGCGTGAAACTTGTCATGAAGTTTTAAAAGAGCTTGGCATTAACGATCCATTACTAGACGTTGCTATGGCACTTGAGAAAGTTGCTTTAGAAGATCAATACTTTGTTGAAAAGAAACTTTACCCTAACGTAGATTTCTACTCAGGTATCATTCTTAAAGCTATTGGTATTCCAACAAGCATGTTCACAGTAATTTTTGCTATGTCACGTACTGTTGGTTGGTGTGCACATTGGGATGAGATGTTAACTCAACCGGGTCAAAAAATTGGTCGTCCACGTCAAAACTACACCGGTGAATTAAATAAAGAGTTTACTCCTTTAGATTCACACAAGTAATTTGTCATTGACGAAATAACAAAACATTATGTTTTGAAAAAGGTAGCTTTAGCTACCTTTTTAGTTTTTAAAGCAATAAATATATTTTCTAAAAATAGTCATAAATAACCGTAACTTATAACGATTGTTAAAATATTTACTTGAAATGTCAGTATATCTTGCTTTAATTTTAAATAACCAATAAGTTATATAACGTAACCAAAAAATATAACTAGAAAGGGTCACAGTGAGTAAAGCTTCTATAAATTCAATAACTTCTAGCGAAACTAAACCTACTATCTTGGTTGTCGATGATGAACCAGGAAATATAGATATAGCCTCAGCTCTGTTAAAAGAGAACTATAAGGTAAAAGCGGCGACTAATGGTAAAATCGCTTTAAAAATAGCGCAAGCCGATAGTAATATCGACTTGATTTTATTAGATATTATGATGCCTGAAATGGATGGCTATGATGTATGTGCACAATTAAAGGCCAATGAGGCTACTGCGAATGTGCCAGTGATATTTCTAACAGCTAAAGCCGAAATTGGTGATATAACTAAGGGTTTTTCACTTGGTGCGGTTGACTACATTACTAAACCATTGCAACCAGAGATTTTAAAAGCACGAGTTAATACTCATGTTACCTTGCGCCAAAGTCAGATTGCGTTAGAAAAACAAGTTGAAACCTTGATTGAAAACTCAAAGTTACGAGAAGATATCGAAAAATTAACTCACCATGACTTAAAAGGTCCTCTTGGCGTAATTCTTTTTGAGCTACCAAAAATTGCAGATAAAGACGTTGCGCAATCGATTGATGAATCTGTAAATAACGTCTTAAACATGATCAATAACACCTTAGACCTATTTAAAATTGAAAATGGCACTTACCCGCTTAAGCCAGATATGGTTGATTTAAATCGTTTAGTTGATAAAGCGATTAAAGCCGTACACGGTTTATGCACTAAGAAAAATATCAGTATTAATATAAGCTCAGCTGAACATTCAACCTTCATGGATGCAGAAGAGTTATTGTGTTTATCGATTTTCAATAATTTAGTTAAAAATGCGGTAGAAGCATCGCCAGATAATAATGAAATAAATATTACTATTAGTGAAGCTAACGATGAAGTCGAATTTAAAATGATAAATAAAGGCGCCATCCCTGTTGAGTTGCGAGATACCTTATTTGAAAAGTACTCAAGCTCAAATCATATTCGCGGCTCAGGCTTAGGTGCTTATTCAGCGAAGTTAATGACTGAAGCACAAAAGGGCCGTATAGGTTTTACCGTTATTGATGATACCTTTACAGAATTTACAGTAAGCATGCCTGCTTACTAATACCGCTATACAAAACTAGTAAAAGAGCGCCGTCTTCCCATCATGTTTTTAGATGGTATCGCCTCCCGTTTCAAGGTGAGTTAATTGGTCGATTTGTGCTATTCGGCGATGGCTTAACTTGCGAACATCTGAACCATAATCAGAAACAATTAATAGCAATTAATAGCAATTTAATTAATACCAATTTAATTAATTAAATTGCTATAACCACGTCATCCTGCGCGAGCCAAAGCGAGACGCGGTACCTCCCTAAACATGCAGTGGCTCTAAAAAATAAAATCAAAAACGCATAAAATCAAAAATTTTAGGCACACTATTACTGGGGTAGGTAGCGGATGTCGCTAGTGCTCCTCCGGCATGACAGCGTTTGTGTTTTAATATTGCAATAGCTGATGATGACAAAATTACCCTCTAAATTCTTCTTACTCTTGTAGCCTTTTTACTTTATAGCTTTTTGCTAACTTACACTTAGTAATATTTGCTAACAAGTTGTTAATTTAACCACATACATTTCTATACATCTGCAACTCACTTGCAGGTAAAGATTGCAACAAGTTGATTTTAAAGGTTTTAATTTAAAATAAAATCTTGGCACGGTAGATGCAATCTAACTGGTAATTAAAGATTTAATAGGCTTAAAGTGATGAAAAACACCAAATTCAACGTAAAAAATGTATTTTTATTAGTAACTATGATGACTGGTTCATTAGCATTAACAGGTTGTAATAATGCTGAAGCAGTTGATGAAGACAAAGTTGCAGAGGTTATTGCTATCCCTGTAGAAGTCGCTAACGTCACTCAAGGTAGCATTAGCTCAAATTATGTTACTACTACTGTTTTAGAAGCTAAAGAAGAAGCCGATGTGATCTCTAAAGCATCCGGTATTATCGAAAATTTATATGTTGAAGAAGGCCAGTTTGTTGAAGCCGGAACTTTGCTAGCAAAAATTGAACCTGAACGTTTTCAACTAAATTTAGATAAAGCCCGATCTGAGTTATCAAGCCTAGAATTAGAGCTTGAGCGAGTAAATAAAATGTATAGTCAAAAGCTAGTATCTACAGATACCTTCGATAAATTAAAATGGCAGCATGAAATTGCTAAATCAAACCTGAAATTAGCAGAATTAAACTTACGTGAAACAAAAATATTAGCGCCTATTTCAGGTTTCATCTCAAAGCGTTACGTTAAAGAAGGTAACTTGGTTGAGCAATACCAAAGTAAAAAACTTTTTCATATTGTAAAACTACAAGTATTAGAAGGTACGGTTAATTTACCAGAGCAAGAGTTAAGTAAATTACGTGTTAATCAAGCGGCAAAATTACGCTTTACTGCATTCCCTAATGAAGATGTTATTGCTCATGTTGAACGTATTAGCCCAGTAGTAGATTCAGACACAGGTACATTCCGCGTTAAGTTAACCATTAACAACGCTGACAACAAATTAAAGTCAGGTATGTTTGCGCAGGTTAAAATTATCTACGACACTCATAACAATATAAAACTTTTACCCAAGAGCGCATTAATTTCAATGGATAATAAACATACGGTATTCATGATTAATGACAATAAAGCTGAAAAGACTCTTGTTACCTTAGGTTATGAAGACGACAAGTTTGTGGAAATAATAGAAGGCTTAGATGTTAACGCGCAAGTGGTTACAACTGGTCAAAACAACTTAAAAGATCAAGCCGTAATTCAAGTGATTGAAGCTATTTAAATACCGATACTAACAATAATAAAGATTAGGATTTTACTATGAACATAGTTAATGTCGCAGTTAAAAGACCGGTAACTGTATGGATGTTTACATTTGCGGTAATACTATTTGGTATGGTGTCATTGTCAAGATTGGCGGTAAATTTACTGCCAGATTTATCTTACCCTACCCTTACCATTCGTACGGATTATATTGGTGCTGCCCCTGGTGAAGTTGAGCAACTGGTTACTAAGCCTATTGAAGAAGCTATTGGTATTGTTAAAGGTGTACGTAATGTGCAGTCAATATCGAAAGCTGGCCAGTCTGATGTATTACTCGAATTTGAATGGGGTACAGAGATGGACCTTGCAAGTTTAGAGGTCCGAGAAAAGCTTGATGTAATCCGCTTACCCCTAGATGTAAAAAAACCGCTACTGTTGAAGTTCAATCCTAATTTAGACCCTATTCTGCGTTTTGCGTTAAAAGCTAAACAAGGCAGTGACACTCTTGATGAACATAAACTAAAGAACATTAGAGAATATGCTGAAGAAGAGTTAAAACGTAAACTTGAGTCGGTAAGTGGTGTTGCGTCAGTTAAAGTTGGCGGTGGTTTAGAAAAAGAAATTCAAATCTTAATAGACCAACACAAAATTAGTCAATTAGGTATAGACAGCCAATTAATTATTGACCGTCTGCAACAAGAAAACATCAATCAATCTGGTGGCCGTGTTGAAGATGGCCAACAAGAATTTTTAGTTAGAACATTAAATCAATTTAAAAACCTAGACGATATCCGCAACGTGTACATCACCAGTGAGGGCAATACTCATATTCGCTTAGCTGATATCGCACAAGTTATTGATTCTCATAAAGAACGCACCTCTATCACCCGCATAAATAGCGCAGAAGCAGTTGAAGTAGCACTTTATAAAGAAGGTGATGCCAATACCGTTAATGTCGCTAAAAAAGTAGACTTTAGGGTTGAGCAGTTAGCCGAAGAGTTTCCTGAGCAGCTTGAATTAATCAAAATATATGATCAATCGACCTTTATCGATAATGCCATTAACGAAGTAAAAAGCGCCGCGCTTATCGGCGGTTTATTAGCTATGATGGTACTGTTTTTCTTTCTTAAAAACATTTGGGCAACTCTGATCATCTCAATATCTATTCCTGTATCAGTTATTGCTACGTTCAATCTAATGTACGGCAACGATATTAGCCTAAACATTATGAGCTTAGGAGGTATTGCATTAGCAGTTGGCTTATTAGTAGATAACTCAATTGTGGTATTAGAAAATATTGCTCGTCATAAGGAGCAGTTAAAAAATAGTAGAGATGTAAGTGACAATACTAGTGCAGATAATAAAATAGCGGCAACAGTTGGTACTAAAGAAGTATCAACAGCAATCATGGCCTCAACGCTAACCACTATGGCTGTATTTTTTCCGTTAGTGTTTGTGCAAGGTATTGCAGGACAATTATTTAGGGACCAAGCATTAACGGTTACTTTTGCCTTATTGGCATCATTAATTGTCGCACTAACCCTTATTCCTATGCTGTCATCGCGTAACTTCAAACCTAAAACAGATGCAGTTGATGAAACAACAAAAAGACAATTAGCACCGGATGCGAGCTTAGCTAAAAAAATCAGTTATTACCTAGCTAGCCCATTTATCTGGTTATTTAGAGGCCTGTTTTATTATCTACCTTTATTGGTAACTATGCTTATCACCCTAGTATTTAGAGCGGTAAAACTTGCTTTAACTAAAGTATTCGCGCCTTTATTATGGCTATTTGATAAATTTTATGGCGTATTCGCCTCTCTTTATCAAACTTTATTAGCTCAAGCATTAGCAAAACCAGTACTGGTACTATTAACAATAATCGCTATAAGCGCATCTTCAGTGCCTTTATTTAAGCAACTTAAAATGGAAGTTATTCCGCAATTATCGCAAGGTGAATTTTTCGTAGAAGTGAGTCACCAGCCTGGTACGCCTCTTGAAAGAACCGATGCTACGTTAATTAAGTTATCTGATGTGGCAGCACAATTACCACAAGTTGAACGCACTTATACGCTTGCTGGTACCGGTAGTTTAATGAATGCATCGCCAGCGCAAGGCGGTGATTACTGGGGCCGATTGAACGTAGTTTTAAAAGATGATGCTAGCAAAGCCGATGAGCAAGCGGTAATGGTACATTTGCGTAGCTATTTGCAAACTATTGCCGGTGTGCAAATGAAGTTTTCAACACCTGAACTATTTAGCTTTAAACCACCAATTGAAGTTGAACTGTCTGGCTATGATCTTGATTTATTAAAACGTTACAGCGATAAAATTAGCGAGCAACTGGCCAATAACAAACGTTTTATCGATGTTAAAACATCTCTGCAAAACGGTCACCCAGAAATAAAAATATTCTTTGACCATCAACGCCTTGCACAGCTTGGTTTAACCGCGCCGCAAGTATCAAAATTATTAGCAACAAAAGTGGGTGGTTCAATTGCCAGCCAATACTCAATTAAAGACAAAAAAATTGATATTTTAGTGCGAGTTGATGAAGCAAGCCGAAATTCAGTAAACGACATTAAGCAAATAATTATCAATCCTAAAAGTAATAAACCAATTCCTCTAGCGGCAGTAGCTGATGTTCGTTTATCTGTTGGACCTAGTGAAATTACTCGCATAGATCAACAGCGCGCAGCAGTTGTTTCTGCAAACTTTGCTTTTGGTGACATCAACTCCGCAGTGAGCGAGCTAAAAACAATCATCCGCGATATGCAAATACCGCTAAACATTAGTGCTAATATCACTGGCCAAAACGAAGAAATGGACGTGTCCTTCACATCCCTTGTGTTTGCCCTATTGCTAGCTGTGTTTTTAGTTTATTTAGTGATGGCCTCACAATTTGAATCATTACTGCACCCGCTACTTATTTTATTCACCGTACCTTTAGCGGCTGCTGGTTCAATATATGGTTTGTATCTAACTAACACGCCGTTAAGTGTCATCGTATTTATTGGTTTAATCATGCTTGCCGGTATCGTCGTTAATAACGCCATTGTTTTAGTTGACAGAATTAACCAGTTACGCGAATCAGGTATGGACAAAATAGAGGCAATAAAGGCATCAGCTATTTCACGCCTGCGCCCTATTATCATGACAACACTAACCACCACCTTAGGCTTGTTACCATTGGCAATTAGCGTCGGGGAAGGCTCTGAAATTCGAGCGCCAATGGCGATAACGGTTATCTTTGGCTTATTATTTGCCACGTTACTAACGCTATTTTTTATCCCTATCTTATACAGTCTATTTGACCGTAAGCGTTTTGGAGCTAGCCATGACTAATGCAAACAAAGCACCACAAGTAAGTGCAAAGAAAGAGTCTGTGGGTGCAAATTTAGCTACATTTGCATTAAAACGCCCGATCACAGTAATAATGTTGTTTTTATCTATGCTGTTAACCGGAGTAATTTCAAGCCAGTTATTACCGCTTGAAAAATTCCCTGGTATCGATATCCCGCAACTATGGATAAACGTCCCTTACCCTGACGCATCACCAGCAGAAGTTGAACGCTTAATTACCCGTCCAATTGAAGAGTCATTAGCAACCATTTCGGGGATTAAACGTATGCGTTCAACCTCCCACGAAGGCGGTGCGGATATTCAGTTAGAATTTGACTGGGAAGAAAACATTAACGCTAAGAGTATTGAAGCTCGAGAAAACGTGGACGCCATAAGGCATTTGCTACCACGTGATGTTGAACGAGTATTGGTGTATCAATTTAACACCAATGACTTTCCTATATTTCAATTGCGTATCTCTTCAGAGCAAGACTTGTCAATGGCCTATGATTTACTAGATCGCAACCTTAAGCGCCCTATTGAGCGTGTAAAAGGCGTGAGTAAAGTAGAGCTTTACGGCGTAGATAAACGCCAAATAATGATCCGTTTAGATCCGGATAAAATGGTGGCGCTGCACATAGATAGAAAGATGTTAGTGGCAAAACTCAATGAAAATAACTTTTCAATGGCAGCGGGTCACTTTTATGACAATGGTAAAAAAGTCATGGTTAACCCTGTGGGAGAATATCGCTCTGTTGATGAAATCAAGAATGTGATCATTCAAGATAATATCAAGCTCAAAGATATCGCTAGCATTGAGCTTACTTTGCCTATCCCTTGGGAAGGTCGTCACTTAGATCAAACCTATGCAATAGGCATGAACATTTTAAAAGAATCTAATGCCAACTTAGTCGATGTTTCCAAACGAGTCTTGGCAGTAATTGATGAGGTGAACCAAAACCCACAATTTAACGGTATTAACTTATACGTTATGGATGATACCGCTAAAGGGGTAACTGACTCATTATCTGACTTACTTAATGCAGGCATATTGGGTGCGTTTTTATCTGTTGGTGTACTGTACTTATTTTTACGCCACTTTGTTACCACCATGATAGTTGTGCTGTCGGTACCTATTTCTATTTGTATCACTTTAGGGGTTATGTACTTTGCCGGATATAGCTTAAATATATTATCAATGATGGGCTTACTACTCGCTGTAGGTATGTTGGTAGACAACTCTGTGGTTATTACCGAGTCGATATTTCAAGAAAAACAAAAAACAGATGACATAGTTGAGGCCACCAAAAAAGGGGTAAATAAAGTATCTTTAGCGGTTATCGCTGGCACAGCAACAACCATGATAGTGTTTTTGCCAAATATTGTTGGTACAAAAATAGATATCACTATCTTTTTAGAGCACGTAGCAATAGCTATCTGTATATCTTTATTTGCTTCACTGCTGATTGCCCAAACGCTAATACCTTTACTTACCAGTAAGATAAAAAGCCAAGTAAAACCAAAAGAAATTAAGCAAAGCCGTTTCGAAGGATTCTATTTAAAAAGCCTTAATTGGACCCATAAGCACAAAATCATCACCTCAATTATTGCCCTACTCATTTTATTTAGCATTGCTATTCCTATGCAGTTTGTTACTGGCGATGAAGAAGAGAACTTTAATGACAACCGATTATTTATTAGTTGGGAAATTCACGACCAATTTAATTATGACACGGCAGAAAGTATCATTAATAAAATGGAAACCTACTTGTATAACAATAAGGAAGAGTTTTTAATCGACTCTGTGTATAGCTACTACGCTAGTCATAGCATACAAACCACCTTGATATTACAAGATGGCGAGTTACCAATTTCAATGAATCAATTAAAAGAAAAAATTAGAGAAAACCTACCTAAGTTTGTGCGAGTAACCCCTAGATTTGGTTTTGATCAAGGCAATGGCGGTGGTGTTCAAATTAACTTAACGGGTTTATCAACCGACGTTTTAATTGAATTAAAAGACAATTTAATTCCTATGATTGAGCATATCGATGGTATTACCGATGTCACCTCTGATATTCGCGGCCAGAAAAAAGAAATGCAGATCAAAGTTGATACAACCGCAGCATTTAGACATGGTTTGAGCACTCAAGATGTGGCTAGTGCTATTTCTCTAGCTCTTAGAGGTCAGCCGCTGCGTACCTACCGTCATGGTGACACAGGTGAAATCGACATCTGGCTTAATTACGACTTAAAAGTACGTAAGTCTATTGATGAGTTTAAAAAGCTTCCCATTATTGAACACAACGGTAAAACCATTACCTTAGATAATTTAGCGACAATAACCATTAAACCAAGATTAAGTGAAATACGTCGTTACAATCGTCAAACCGCAATAAGCATTCAAGCAAATCTAGATGAAATAACCTTAGATGAGGCTAAAGAAAAGCTCGAAGCGGTACTTTCATCGGTGAGCTTACCTAGCGGTTATCATTACAATTTAGATGGCAGCTTTACTCGTCAAGATGAAACTGAAGATGTAATGGGGCAAAACATGCTGCTTGCTATTTGCATGATATACATAGTAATGGCGGCATTATTTGAAAGCTTACTATTACCAACGGCTGTAATAACATCACTGTTGTTCTCATTTGTTGGTGTATTTTGGGCGTTCTTAATTACCGGTAGTTCAATGTCAGTTATGGGCATGATAGGCATGCTTATTCTGATGGGCATAGTGGTTAATAATGGCATTGTCTTGGTGGATCGGATAAACCAACTGATTGAAAAAGGGATCGAAGCAGAAGCTGCGGTAATGCAAGGCTGTAAAGACAGGCTTCGCCCTATCCTAATGACGGTATCAACAACCATTTTAGGTTTAATACCTTTAGCGTTAGGCAACACCCAAGTTGGTGGTGACGGCCCAACTTATGCACCAATGGCAATCGCGATTATTGGCGGCTTAACATTCTCCACCATCACTAGCCTTTATTTAGTGCCACTTGCTTATGTTTTATTATTAAGGTTGAAAGCGAAAACATCAACGATGATCAGAAACTCTAGAGCCATAGTGAATAAAGTGATTAAAGCCTAGCTCGTATAATCAGGGTTATAAGCAAAGGGTCAGAGTAACTGATAAAAATTAGTTACTCTGACCCCAATTCTCTCAGTTAACTAAACAATTTATCTTCTAGCGTTTTGCCATTAATTAATTGCTTATAATGCCAATTATTTTGGTGACAGAGCTTTAAAACTTCCACATCTATTGATAAATTTAGACCACTTGCCGGGGCCGTAATTACGTATTCTTTATTGGATATTTTAGTAACCTTAATATCAGCAGAAATAGACTGTAAAGCGCCACCTATATTCGGCTGTTCGTGGGCCATTCTTAAGGTATAACAGTGAGTGCTATTTTCCGTATTACTGGTTTGATGCTGCTGTAAAACCCCATTTTCTAAAAATAATACCTGTTCACATAAACGTTCCAATTCATTTAAATCATGTGAGCTTAAAATAAAGGTGGTTTCATCGGCTAGGTTAGCCACTAAAGAGCGAACTTCACGAGCATGTAATGGGTCTAGTCCTGCCGTAGCTTCATCAAGTAAAATAAGCTCTGGTGAGCCAATTAATGCTTGTGCTATTGCCACTCGCTTTCTCATTCCGTGAGAAAGAGATAAAGGTTTTTCGTTCAGTACATCGCTTAATTGTACTAACTCTAACACTCGCTCAGCTTCTATTTGCGCATTCTTACGACTTAACCCTTGCAGTTGTGCATAGAATTTAAGTTGATGGTTGATAGCAAATCTAGGGTCTAACTGGGCATCTTGTGGTAATGCCCCTAAACGAGATAAATTGCTACTATGATTCGGCGCTCGAGAAAATAATTCGACTTGCCCAGAGCTGGGTGCTAAGTAACCACACAATATACTAAATAAAGTCGTTTTTCCTGCACCATTAGGTCCAACCAAAGCCACTGGAGCACCTTTGGAGATCTCAAAAGAAACATTCTTTAATGCCTGTTTATTGCCAAACGATTTACTGATATTTTTGGCTTGCAATAAGATACTCATATTGACGTCCTTTTCATTAAAAACTGACTCAAAACTAACAACACCAGCATTTGTATTAATGGTAATAAGTGGAAGCTCAATTCGATATCAGTGGGATTAATAATATTACTCAACTGAATGCCTGGAAATATATAGTATAAATAACTTAATTGCCCAACGTAAGATTCAAGCAAGGCAAAAATCATTGGTAATAAGCCGTAAAAAAGCCCAACATAAATTATGCTTTTTCGAGATGAATTTGAAAAACTATTAAAAAAGCTCATCAGTGCAATAAAAGGTAAAATGACGATAACAAGTTCAAAAAAAACAAAAAATGACAGACTAAAAGCTACGCTAATTAAACTTGAATCACGCATAACAGCAATAATCACACTCGCAATTAATGTTAGAGCAATTAACCCAGTGAGAATAAGAACTTGCCCCAAAAACCTGCCATATATAATTTCCGTGCGACTTGCCCTTAAGGTAATAAATCGTAAAGTACCTCGAGCCCTGTCGGCGCACGTTTGGTCACTACTAATGATAATCGCGAATATAGGATATAAAAACAAAGCAATGAGCCAATACATTGCAATTTCAGGGACTGGCCAATTTAACAGTTCACTAATACCGAATGCACCGAATATATCTCGAGCAATGTCTTTTAATGAGTCAGAATAAACCCATTCGACAGCGTAATTAACCGGATAATAAAGAATAATCAACCAAGCAGTAGCAAAAGCAAGTAATGACAACACCCCGCTTTTTGTTAGACATAGGCGCGTTATTTCAAATTGGGCTAGGCAACCTACTCTTTTTACACTTTGCTGCATTTAATATCCTAATAACTTTCTGTAATGACTATAACCTACACTAAAACCGACACTAAGGCCTACACTAAGATTATGAAATTGCTATTTATTTATTGTTGTAAAGTTCTGATAAAAGAAAGCGGACATTGAAAGCACTATTCAACGAAGAGTTTCGAGGCGATTTAATACCTTTTAACATTTATAACGTAATAGAAAGCAGGCACACAATACTCGCACTTTGAATAGCAACAGGTATATAATAGCCGCCATTATTATTAAGGTTATTTTACATGTCAGATTATCAATTACGCTTTGGCGGTATTGAGCGCTTATACGGCGTTAATGGTGCTAAACACATTCAACAAGCTCACTTTTGCGTTATAGGCATAGGTGGCGTTGGCTCTTGGGTTGCTGAAGCCTTTGCTCGCAATGGTGTTGGCCAAATCACCTTAATTGATTTAGACGACATCTGCATTACTAATACCAATCGTCAAATCCATGCACTTGCAGATACTGTCGGTGAAAGTAAAGTGGAAGTGATGGCCGAGCGTATTAAACAAATTAATCCAGATTGTATCGTTAATGAAGTAGAAGACTTCATTACTATGGAAAACTTAGCTGAGCTTATCAATAGCGAGTTTGATTACGTAGTTGATGCCATTGACTCAGTTCGTGTAAAAACGGCTTTAATTGCTCACTGTAAGCGTCAAAAACTACCTATGATCACCATAGGCGGTGCGGGTGGACAAATAGACCCAACTAAAATAGAAATAACTGACTTAAGTAAAACTTATCAAGACCCGCTTTTGGCAAAAGTTAAAAACCAATTACGCCGTGAGTATAACTTTCCAAGGAATGTAAAAAGAAAGTTCGCTATCGATGCGGTGTTTTCTACTGAGCAGTTAATTTATCCGACCAATGATGGCGAAGTATGTTTGGCCAAGCAAAGTAATGATGGCGCAATGCGCTTAGATTGCAGCGGTGGTTTTGGCGCAGCAACCCATGTTACAGCGAGTTTTGCATTTTTTGCGGTGAGTAGAGTAATGACAAAATATATAGCTAAAAAGCAACGTTGATATAACTAGCGCTCAGCTAGAAGATAAAAGCTAGAAGTTATAATGTTAGAAAAAACAAAGGCAGATAATAATTATCTGCCTTTTTTTATTAACAATTAACTTTTAAATAAAAGTTAAATTATTTAGCATCTGTATCTTTTAGGAAACGGTAATTGCCTTTTAGGTCTGCTAAATATTTTTCACATAACTGGCCTTCTGGTGCTTGTTTTTTTAATTCGGCAAATTGCTTATGAGCTTTATCTTTTACTACTTCCCAGCTGATGCCTTCAATAGTTTCATAGCCTTCACTAAATGCTTTAATTTTAGCTAGCTCTTTAAATTTTTCAGGATCAATTGGTTTGTCACACAGCTCAGTAACGTATAAAGACTTTCCGCCGGCTTCGGCAAGAAGATTTTGTACGCTGTTAATTTGATCCGTTGATAATGACTCACTGGCAACACTAGAAAAACTAAATACAGTTAACAGTAATAAGATTGGTTTCATGGTAATCCTCAAAATTTTATTGTAAAAACATCTTAACACCAGAGTAACATAAAAAACCAAAGATGGAATATTAGTATAAATAAAATAAATAAAATAAAATAAAAAAAAGCAAACATTACCTAGGCAAAGTTTGCTCCTATTTGCAGCTATTTGTAGCTAAAGTAATATTATCCGCGGATAACTCTTACTCTAAAGTTTCTGCCTTTAAGTTTACCTTGCTCTAGCTTTTTGTAAGCGACTTTGTGTGCAGCGCGTTTTACCGCAACATAAGAGAAGTTTTGCGAAACATTAATTTTACCAACTTGGTCTCCTTTAATGCCTTTATCTCCAGTTAAAGCCCCTAAAATATCGCCTGGGCGAACTTTATCGCGCTTACCACCATCAATTTGAATAGTGATCATATCTGGGCGCATTACTGGGTTACTTAAGGTATTAAAGTCAGGTAATGTTTCACCAACAATTTTTCTATCAAGGTAATCTTCAAGCAATGCAACTTTGTGCCCTTCTTGCTCGCTAAATAATGAACAGGCAATACCTTTACTACCCGCTCGACCAGTACGACCAATACGGTGAATATGAACTTCAGTGTCTAAAGCAATATGGAAGTTAATTACGCAATCGAGTGCATCAATATCTAAACCACGAGCAGCGACATCAGTAGCAACTAAAACATTGGCACTTTTATTGGCAAAACGGACTAAAGTTTGATCTCTGTCTCGCTGCTCTAAATCGCCATGTAATTCCAAGGTGCTAAAACCATAATTAACTAAAGTATCAGCAACTATTTGTGCATCTTTTTTGGTGTTACAAAAAACCACACATGATTCAGGTTGGTGCTCTAATAGTAATAAACGCAGTGCTTGAATACGTTCATCAACATCAGCAACTTTATAAAAGTGCTGAGAAATAGTGCTATCTTCATGACGTGATTCAACTTTTACCATAGTTGGTTTAGTCATAATACGTTCTGAAATTTGCTTGATTCTATTTGGAAATGTTGCACTAAAAAGCAAGGTTTGACGGTCTTCCGGCGAGTATTTAACAATATTATCAAGGGCTGGCTGAAAGCCCATATCTAGCATTCTATCGGCTTCATCAAGCACTAATAAATTTAGGTTTTCTAAATTTAACGTACCTTTGATAACGTGCTCTTCAATACGTCCTGGCGTACCAACAATAATATGTGCACCGTGCTCTAATGAACCAATTTGCGGACCAAAAGGCATACCGCCACATAAAGTTAATACTTTAATGTTATGAATTGAACGAGCAAGTTTACGAATTTCTTTCGCTACTTGGTCTGCTAATTCACGAGTTGGACATAGAACTAAGGATTGTATGCGAAAACGTTTTACGTCTAATTTTTGCAGCATACCTAAACCAAACGCAGCAGTTTTACCTGAGCCAGTTTTACCTTGGCCAATCACATCTTTACCGGCCATAATATCAGGTAAGCTTTGGGCCTGAATTGGCGTCATTTCGTGATAACCTAATGATTCAAGGTTTGTTATTAATTCAGGCTTTAAACCTAAAGTTGAAAATTTTGATTGGCTCAATGTGTTATCTCGTTTGGTTAGTATTGTTCAGTTAATTTTGTTTATTTCACTTGTTCAAAAAGCAAGCATAAAAACTATGGCGCGATTCTGCCAAATACTCACCTTTAAATCTAGAGGAATAATGTAAAAGGGCAAATAAATTAATAACTTCACCCAATACTTCACCCAATATTGTCGGCTTATACCTATTTGATTAATTACTTAGGTTCGATTCAACCCAAGTCAGTACATCACCATAACGGTAATTTTCAAACACGGCAAAACCCGTTAATTTTCTTACTCGTAACTTAGTAAACATGGGTGTAGTTAAGCCACAAAAGAAACGGCTGATCAGTGCTGCTGACGTGTGCTGTGCCAGCTTTTCCATAATATCTTGTGCGTATTGATTAAAGTTAAAGTCAGTTAAAGGGGTTAACGCAACAACAGGCGGCATTTGTGCAACATTACCTAAACAAACAGAACAGTGACCACAAGCTCGCTGTAAACGATGATCACTAAAGTAATTAGCTAATTGCAGGCTAAGACAGGTATTAGAGGCAAAAAAGGCTAACAAATGCTCTATACGAGCAATTTCACTCGCTTCTTTTTGTTTGAACTTGGTAAACACTTTAGATTGCAACCCGCTCAAATCGACTAAGTTTGGGTTTACTTGGTAGACTTCGGTCATTTGCTTAGATTGCAATTCAATAAAAGACTTTTCATCAAAGTATTCTATAGCGCTGATCACTCTATTGCGGTCACTTGGGTAGAGTTGCTGCAATTTTTCAAAATTAACTGTGTACCAAATTTTAGCTTTATCGGATGAATCAAATATCGCTTTAATAAAGGTTTGTCTTTCACCAGAAAAACTATTAATTAACTCTTGTTCTGTGCCTTTTAACTTAAATTTATACTCGGCAAAGTAGCTGTAAGCTGGTTTTATTAAACCCGCTAGCTCTAAATACACTAATAAGGTTTTTAAGCTGAGTAAGCGCACGTTCGACTGACTAGATAAACTATTAAGGACCACTTCCCACTGATTAGGCTTGCTGGTGAATGATTGAGGTTCTTGGTTAGTGGCTTGCTGTGTCGAATTGCTAATTTCATTTATCACATAGCTAATTGCCGCCTCTTCAGGGGTGTCAGCATAAACAAAATTTTCTAATATATTAAGGTTGTCGTAATTAGCAAGTACCAAACACTCAGATTGATAGCCATCTCGCCCTGCTCTGCCTATCTCTTGTGCATAGTTTTCAATAGATTTAGGCAAATCATAATGAACAACAAAGCGAATATCACTTTTATCAATACCCATGCCAAAGGCAATGGTCGCAACAATTAAGTTAACTTTACCACTCATAAAATCTTGTTGAATGGATTGTCGTAAATCACTGTCCATACCCGCATGATAAGCTTTAGCATTATAGCCTCTAGCTGATAAGGTACGTGCCACCTCTTCTGCGGTTTGTTGCAAAGTAACGTAAACAATACCAGCTTGTGTGGTTTTATCGCCAAGCCAATGCGCTAAGTAATTGTCTTTCTCATTTTGACTAATACCATGCACGTGCAAATTTAAGTTGTTACGATAAAAACCGGTTAGAGTAATGTTTTCAGTGGCTATATCAAACTTACTGCCCATATCAGCGATAACTTTTTCAGTTGCGGTTGCCGTTAGGAGTAGAGTTTGCGCAATATTAAACTGTTTTTTATATTTAGGTAATTTGAGGTAATCAGGTCGAAAATTATGACCCCATTCAGAAATACAGTGCGCCTCATCTACAACCAATAATGATATAGGGATTTGTTGTAAAAATTGACGAAAACGTTCGTTGTTCAAACGCTCAACCGAGATCATCAATATTTTAATCTCACCAGAGCGAACACCATGCATAACCTGTTGGCTTTGCTCTTTAGATTGCATCGAATCGATACTAGCAGCAGCTATGCCACGTTCTTTTAAAAATGCTAGTTGGTCTTGCATCAAAGCAAGCAATGGCGAAATAACCAAGGTTAAATTTGGTAATGCAATTGCAGGGAGTTGATAACATAAAGATTTGCCAGAGCCGGTAGGAAAAATAGCTGCTGCGCTTTGCCCTGACAAAATATTTTCAACAACCTGCTGTTGCCCAGGACGAAAGTCGGTGAAACCAAAGTATTGTTCTAATAACTGATGTGATTGCATAACAGGAAAAGTGTATTCATCGATTCTAAATAGATAACCTTAGAATATCACCAATCGCCAATAACACTAAATAATATCGTTACTAATGTCATTACTAATGTCATTACTAATTTAGTTACTTGCGATGAATTTAACCGATATACTTAGCCTTTCTCACTGAACCATATATAACCTTTAAGATAAAAATGTCGCTTATGAAAATAACACCACCACAGCAGTTTAAAACTACCCCATGGAAAAATGGCAAAGGGAAAACCATTGAACTTGCTATTAATAGCAATGGCGACTTAACTAACTTTAGTTATCGATTGAGCATTGCCACAGTAAGTGAGGATGGATTGTTTTCTAACTTTAGTGGATTACAGCGTAATTTGTTCCTGTTAAGTGGCGCAGGTGTCGAACTTACCTACGATACAAATTCACATACCGATATTGAAGGCAAGCAGGTACTCGCTCATACATTAATAGATAAATTAAGCTATGCAACCTTTGATGGCGATGCAAGAACCTTTGGTAAGCTAATAAATGGCACCATAACCGACTTTAATGTGATTCATGACTCCAATAAACACGATTTATCTATACACACTATAAAAGCAGGTGATAAATTCACACTTTTGCCTTGTACTCGGTGCTTTATTTATCCAACTCTATCAGCCATCACCTTGCATAATAGTTTTGACAATGCAGAACACATTATTCCTGAAAATAATTTACTAGAGCTTAAAGATATAGCAAATAATCAGTATTACGTTGCCGGGGAACAAATGATCGTTGTTCATTTCAGCGATTTGTAGCTATAGTGGGTATCGTTACTAATTAAAGTAATTACTCAACTGAATTTATAATAATAAATATTTAATGATAACAATGAACAAGAGAATGCCATGAATAAACCACAAAGAGATTTAACTTTAAGATTTTTAGCTGAACCACAAGATGTAAATTTTGGCGGCAAGGTTCATGGTGGCGCTGTAATGAAATGGATTGATTTAGCAGCCTATGCCTGCTCTGCAGGTTGGAGCAGTCGTTATTGTGTTACAGCCTACGCTGGTGGTATTCGATTTGTTGCACCTATTCATGTGGGTAACTTAGTTGAAGTAAACGCCAAAGTGATTTACACGGGTAACTCGTCAATGCATATCGCGTTAGAGGTTAATGCCTGTGACCCGAAATCGATGAACCGACGCTTAACCACACATTGTATCGTTATTATGGTTGCGGTCGATGAATCTGGACAACCTGTTGGCATACCGCAATGGGAACCACAAACAGAAGAAGATATAAAACAATACGAAACAGCTAAAAAATTAATGGAAATGCGTAAACAAATTAGCGAAGAAATGCAAATTTACGTACCTAAATAGGTAAACACCTGGTTAATATTGCGTTAACCAACCGTTAGTACAAATTACTACACTTTGCTAGTTTTTAATAATTTTCATTAAATACAGGTAATTAAGAAATTAATTTGTATTATATTTACTAACGCTATCAAAATTATATTGACTTGCTCATAGGCCTCTATATAATGAGCCTCGAATTGAAAGTTCTACAAAATATTTATCTTTGCTAAATCGATGCCTTTACAGATATCGCGATGTGTTTATAAGTAATATAGTGTGCTTCCAAAAATTGTCTTCATTTTGAAGACTCAAATTACTCTTAAATACATAGGAATTTAATATGTCTGCTACAACTGGTACAGTAAAATGGTTTAACGAAGCAAAAGGTTTTGGTTTCATCGAGCAAGAGAATGGTCCTGACGTTTTCGCTCATTTCCGTTCAATCGTTGGTGACGGTTTCAAAACTCTAGCTGAAGGCCAAAAAGTTGAGTTCACTGTAACTCAAGGTCAAAAAGGCCCTCAAGCTGAAAACATCAAAGCTCTTTAATTTTAAATGAGCAATCCAGTTTAAACTGGTTTGATGATAAAGGTAAAACTTAGGTTTTGCCTTTTTTTTTGCCTAAAAATTACCAACAATATCAAGAGGGTCAGATCAACTTGAAATATAATCTACTTATAGCTGCTTGTTTTAATTGCTATTTCCTTGATGTACCGCTTTAAAAACACCTAACTAACAGCTAAAAACTTCCCTATATTTAATCTAAGCCAATTATATCGTTGTGGCAGTTCTTTATTTGCTTTATGAACAAGGTACAAGTCGTCACTAATTGGATGCGCTAACGGTAAAGTAAATAGCTTGTTTGGTTCGTTAAATTGCTTAACAGCGAATTCAGGCAAAACGGTAAAGCCAAGACCAAACGCTACAGGTAGTAGTATTTGATTCAGCTGGTTTACAAAACCACTTTGCTTAAACTGTGTAATGCTTTTAAATTCACCTTTAAAATTTGCTGTTAATAGTCGCTCTGCATATTGATGGCCATCAGGGTGGTTAATAAAACCTAACCTTAGTAACTCGCTAAAACTCACTTGCTTATCTTTATAACTTGCCGGAAGAATTAAACAAAAAGACTCATTGGCTATTTTTTCAAAATGTAATTCTGTAGAGGGTAATTGCTGACTAACCACACCTAAATCTATTTTGTTTTTAGTGATTTTATCAATAATGCCTTGATTAGAATCAGCCTGCAGATGAATAGATAGATCGAGATATTGAGCTTGCCTAGATAATAGGTGCGGATAAATAAGTGTTGCTACAGCTCCTGAGCAGCCAAGAGAGCACATACCTTTATATTCAGAGTCTTCTTTAATGCTATTTTTAAGAGTTTGTTCTTGCTGCTTTTGCAGCTTTATAAAGTCATATAAGGTTTTACCGGCCTCGGTTAACTCAAAGCTTTTACCTATACGGTTTATTAAAGCGACATCTAATTGCGCCTCAAGCTTGCTTATGTGTTGACTAACGCCAGGTTGGGTCATAAATAGTTTTTCAGCGGTTTTAGTAAAGTGCCCTACTTCAACTAACACATAGAATGTATGCAACCATTTATTATTTAGCATTTACCTACTCTCATTATTATTGACACTATAACCATAACAAAACTTTATCATAAAAACAGCATTTGATAACAAAGAGGTGATTGGTTAGGTTTTAATGATTTGTCATATAGCTATGCAGACAATTGTATCTTCATTGAATTCAACTTAGCCTTTTGAACTCAACTGAGAAAACTATTTTAAGCAAACTATTTTAAGCAAATAGTTTCAAGTTGATCTGACCCTCTTGATTAGAAGCTATGATTTAGAGGTGGGTGGCGGCAAGTTGCTCAATGCGCTCGACAATGGCTTTTATGCCATTACCTCTGGAAGGGCTTAAATGTTGCATTAAGCCGAGTTGGCTGAAGTAGGCGTTGATATCAAAAGCGATGATTTGCTCAGCTGTTTTATGCTGGTAAACACTCAAGATAATCACCATTAAGCCACGGATAACTTTGGCATCGCTGTCAGCAACAAACGAAAGTTGATGGCTAGTTTCATTAATGCTCACCTTAAGCCAGGCGCTACTTTCACAACCATTAACTAAATCATTATCACTTCGTAATTGTTTATCAATTCTAGGCAACTCTTTGGCAAGCAACATAATTTGTCGATGTTTTAGATCCCAAGACTTTGCATTGCTAAATAAGTTTAATATTTCATCTTGATTTATCGTGGTCAAATTATCAGCTGATGGCTGGGTGGATACCGGTAATTTCTCAGTATTTTCTCCTAAAGAAAATTGCTGTAATTGCTTAATAAGTTCATCGACTTCAGCAAATGTATTATACGGAGCAAGCGACACTCGTACGCTACCATCAAGATCAAATAGCTCCATTAACGGCATGGCGCAATGATGACCGCTACGCACAGCAATGCCTTTACTGTCGAGGAATGTGGCTACGTCATGATGATGTACATTCTCAATGGTAAAGCTAAACAAAGGTATGTCTGGTTGCTGATCAACTAAAAATTTAAGCCCTAGAACTTTGCTAAGGGCTAGATAAGTATATTCACACAAGCTCAATTCATATGCTTGTAAGTCACTAAGTAATGATTTTGAAAACAGCTCTAAACAGGCACCTAAACCAACAACACCAACGATATTTGGTGTTCCGGCTTCAAATTTATGAGGCAAGCTATTGTAAGTGGTGCCAGTAAAACTGACTTTTTTTATCATTTCTCCGCCAAACTGATACGGCGGCATTTGCTCTAGTAGCTGCTCTTTACCATAAAGTACGCCAACGCCGGTTGGGCCATACATTTTATGAGCAGAAAACACGTAAAAATCACAATCTAACGCTTTGACATCAATGCTGCTGTGAGCAATAGACTGAGCGCCATCAATTAAAGTTTTAGCCCCGACATTTTTAGCTAACGCGATAAGCTCTTTGATCGGATTAAGTTTACCAATGACATTAGAAATGTGGTTAACAGCCAATACTTTACATTTTGAGGTAATAACTTGCTCGGCCTGCACTAGGTCGATACGACCACATTTATCTAAAGGAATGACTTTTATAACCGCGCCGGTTTGGCTTGCAAGGTTTTGCCACGGCACAATATTAGCGTGGTGCTCTGCTTGCGATAAGACAATTTCATCGCCCGATTTTAAGTTGCTAAGGCCATAACATTGAGCGACTAAATTTATGGACTCTGTTGTCCCTTTGGTCCAAATGATTTCCTTTTCAGATGACGCATTTATCAATGTCTGTACTTGTAAGCGCACTATTTCAAAAGACTTTGTCGCTTTCGCACTAAGAAAATGTGAGCCACGATGAACATTAGCGTTACTTTCTTGATAAAAATTTTGTGAAGTTTTTATGACAGCTTTATATTTTTGCGTAGTCGCTGCATTGTCAAAATAAATGAGTCCAGAATCTTTATTAAGCTTTTGTAAAATAGGAAATTGTCTTCTAAATTCAGCAACAGAAAAGGTATTCATAAAATTATATTTTTGACAAATTAATAAGGGAATTAGCTTTATTATAACCTAGCTTAGCAAATAAATATTCGTATATTTAGTGCGTAAATCACAATAAATTTGGCAAACTTTTAGTTTGTTTACTATAACTTAAAGTCCAAACAATAATTAAGACATAACAAAGGGAAGAGGAATTTATGACTTTATTTTCTTGGTTAAACCGTATAGATGAAACCACTAACGAAAAAGTGATCACGATAAAGCCAGTTGCATTGCAGCAAATATCAATGTGGCCAGTGGCAAAAATTAAATTTACCAACTCTTTAGTCGAACACTCTAAACTAACGGATGAAGAAGATATTATTAAGCAGTAATATTTAGACAGCCAAACTATCTACATACCTAAGCAGAAAGTTAGTCACGATCCCCTGTAGCTTAGTTAAAACCCACCTTGTGATATAACTTTTTGTCGATGTTGATCAGTTTCTAATTGAGCTGACTTAACAAACCACTGCTGTGCTTGCTCTTGCTGTTTCTGCAGAATTAAAGCCAAGCCAATGTTATATTGATATGAAGGCATATTATAGTTGTCATCAGCATTTAAACTTAATTGTTGATATTCCTTAGGTAAATCCTCTTCAAAGTATTCTAGCTTAGTCGATGAGTGCAATGGCTTAAACGTTAATACGCCCTGTTTATTACAAGTCTTCGCAGCAAACAAACCAACTTTATTTTGATGTGATTTAGGCGTACCTATTTTATATTTAATGGTGTTATTTATTTTAACCGGAGCTGTCAGCGGTGTATCTTTAGCAATTAACTCCCGCCAAGGAAGGTTGGCAAGTAATACTGCCCTAGCCTGCTGTTGGTTATCATAAAACGCTTCATGGCTTAGCAATACGTTATTGGCTATGGCTGAGCTAGTAGGCTCACTACACGCATCATGGTTGGCATGTAACGAGTATTCATCTACAAAGCCAAGCAAGTGCATTAACTCGTGTTCTATCACTTGCTGAGTGTCTTGTTGGTCTACGTATAAAATACCATGATTAACATTAGCCCCTCCACTTTCAACAAGCACACCTAGGTATTTCACATCAGCTCCTAAACCTTGTTTTTGCCAAATAGACTCATCACATTCAATTCTCTGCTTATTCGAGTGTGAACAATTGAGCTCTGACTCAGCAATAAATCTTGGAGTAGAAAAACAAAACTGTTGCCCAAAAAAGGGCTCTGCAGCCAGTGAGGAAATGTGCTGGTCTAATTGCGAGAGAGCTTTAATTGATGTTGCAAAAAACTGTATTTTATTCTGACAAGAAAAGCTCGTTTGCAAAGCAAGCGGGTATGAATCTAAACTAATATTCGAGCTTGGAATTATGTGAGATGTAGATGAAGTGCCCCCGAATACTTTATAACGTTGGATAAGGTTAAGGAGTTGCTTACCCTTTGTTGTATTCAATAGTGCAATATTATGACTAAGCTGGGCGCTATCATTGTATTGAATGGCTAAATGGCTACTTAGGAGTAATGCCTCTTCATTACTATTTATTAACGAAGTCAATATAGCTTTAGCCTTTAAATAATCATCCTGATTAGTCTGCCCTTGCAAATTTAATTTTAGACTAGCAATTAAGGCATCAGTTGAGCCAAGCTCTAGCGATTTGTTAAACCAGTATTGATGATTTCGTTGCTGCGATTTACTTTTGTAGAATTGCGCAAGTTGCCAAGCTATCTCGGCATCTTTTCTTGCTAGCATTTGTGCGGCAGTTTGCCAGGTTGCTGAGCCATACTCCAACTCTTTAAGCTGTTGATAGCGAGCTTCGGGTAAACCTAACTTTAAGCTTAATAAATATTGCTCACTAAACCTCTGCGGCTCTAGCGTATATTCTGTGCTAGTTAATAATGCATTTAAGCGATTTACTAATGAAAAAGAGCTTGTTGATAGCAACAAGCTCAATAACAGGACAACAACGAGTCGTAGATTCACAATACAGCTTGTTTAATTAATTTGTGGGCCAACTGTTGAGTTTAACAGTTGTAACTCTAATTTCGCATAGCGATGCTCTATAAACTCATAAACATTAGTGCTTAAGGCTAGTTTAAAGTATTTAGCAGCTACACTTGGTTGTTGTTTAAGTAAGTGATATTTACCTAGATAAAAGTAAGCTTCACATAAACGATTGGTTAACTCTTTATGGCTAGTTACGCCTACACCTAGTTGCGCAATAAACTCTTGCTCGCTTATTTCATCTAAAAATAACCTTAATACGTTATTAGCCCAACTATTATGATCAATGGCATCTAAGTTAGTACGCAAATGAGCTTTAGCTGTAATTGGGTCAATATCGTTTTCAATTAAATAAACCCAAGCAATACGATAAGGGTCATGCTGTTGCGCTTCTTTAAAGTGAGACAAATCAGCAATCGCTAAACTCGGACGAGCGCCATAATAAAGAGCAATACCTCGGTTTAAATAGGCATATTCGTGCATAGGATCAAGTTCAATGGCAGAATCAAATGCCTCGTAGGCTTGTAAAAAGTCTTGTCTTTGGGTGTGATGAATACCAATAAAATTATAAGCATCAACTAAATTTGGTTGCAAGCGGATCGCTCGTTGAAAATCAAAACTAGCTAAACCTCGCAGGCCAACACTGTCATAAATAACGCCTCGGTCATAAAATAACTTAGCTCTTTGTTCGGGAGTTACTTCAACTCGAGTTAAAATTTCTGACAAGCGTGCTAACGCAATTTCGCTTTGCTGATTGATTGGTAAAGGCTCGGTAATAATTAAATTAGCAAGGTTAACATCAGACTCTTTAGTCGTTGCACACCCTTGTAAAAATAAGAAAAGTAATGCAGAAACAGCAGGTAATTTTAGCTTCACAAAAGCTCCTAAGGGAAAAATACTTTATATATCATAGTCTATACCAATTTCAGTAACTTGGTAATGGGATAATACAGTATATAAAAAAGGGAGCCATTCGGCTCCCTTTTTATTAAGTATTATGTAACAAAAGAAAATTAGTTACTTATAAGCTTGAAAGCTTACTCAGCAGCAGGTGTTTCTTCTGAAGATTCTGCTGATTTCTCAACAGCTTCTTTCATACTTAAACGTACGCGACCTTGACGATCTACTTCTAGTACTTTAACTGTAACTTCTTGACCTTCTTTTAAGAAGTCAGTCACGTTATTCACACGCTCTTCAGCAATTTGTGAAATGTGAACTAAGCCATCTTTACCAGGTAATACGTTAACAAACGCACCAAAGTCAACGATACGTACTACTTTACCAGTGTAAATAGTACCAACTTCGATTTCAGCCGTTAATGCTTTAATGCGATTGATTGCATCTTCAGCTTGCTCACCAGACGTTGCAGCAATTTTAACTGTACCATCATCTTCGATTTCAATCGTAGTGCCAGTTTCTTCAGTAAGTTGACGAATTGTTGCGCCACCTTTACCAATAACGTCACGGATTTTATCAGTGTTGATTTTAAGCGTATGAATACGAGGTGCAAATTGCGAGATATCTTCACGAGCTGAGTTAAGAGCATCATCCATAACACTTAGGATATGAATACGTGCGCCTTTAGCTTGTGTTAACGCTGTTTGCATGATGTCTTTAGTGATACCTTCAATCTTGATATCCATTTGTAGAGCTGTGATACCGTCTTTAGTACCAGCTACTTTAAAGTCCATGTCGCCTAAGTGATCTTCATCACCTAAGATATCAGAAAGAACAACGTGGCTGTCACCTTCTTTAACAAGACCCATAGCGATACCAGCAACAGAATCTTTAATTGGAACACCAGCGTCCATTAACGCTAAAGATGTACCACATACAGATGCCATTGAAGATGAACCGTTAGACTCAGTGATTTCAGAAACAACACGTACAGAGTACGGGAATTCTTCAACTGTAGGCATAACAGCTAACATGCCGCGTTTAGCTAAACGGCCGTGGCCGATTTCACGACGCTTTGGAGAACCAACAAAACCAGTTTCGCCTACACAGTATGGAGGGAAGTTGTAATGTAGCATGAAGTTATCAGTTTTCTCACCTAAGATAGTTTCAACACGTTGTGCATCGCGTTGTGTACCTAAAGTTGCAGTAACTAATGCTTGAGTTTCACCACGAGTAAACACAGCAGAACCATGTGTACGAGGAAGAACACCAGTCATCACGTCTAGTGCACGGATCATCTCAGGATCACGACCATCAATACGAGGTGCGCCAGATGTAATACGTTCACGTACAACTTTTTTCTCTAAGTCGTGGAACAAATCTTTTGCTTCTTGAACGTTTAGTTCAGCATCTTCAGCTAATAATTTTTCAATTACAGCATTACGGATGTTAGCAACGTTCTCGTAGCGAGCCGCTTTTTCAGTAATTTGGTAAGCGTCGTTAACTTCAGCTGTTGCAAGCTCTGCAATTTTAGCAGTTAATGCTTCGTTTTTAGCTGGAGCAGTCCAATCCCATAAAGGAGTGTTAACTTCAGCAGCAAATTCTCTAATTGCATTGATTGCAGTTTGAGATTGCTCATGGCCGTATACAACAGCACCAAGCATAACGTCTTCAGATAAAACGTCAGCTTCTGATTCAACCATTAATACAGCTGCTTCAGTACCAGCTACAACTAAGTCTAATTTGCTTTCTGCAAGTTCAGATTGTAGAGGGTTTAAAACGTAAGCGTCGTTTAAGTAACCAACACGTGCTGCGCCAACTGGACCACTAAATGGCATACCAGAAATAGCTAATGCTGCAGAAGTACCTAATAAAGAAATGATATCAGGGGCAATTTCAGGGTTAGCTGAAACTACAGTAATAATTACTTGTACTTCGTTAGTGAATGCGTCTGGGAATAATGGACGGATTGGACGGTCAATTAAACGACATGTTAATGTTTCTTCTTCTGAAGGACGACCTTCACGCTTGAAGAAACCACCAGGGATTTTACCTGCTGCATATGTTTTTTCTTGATAGTTTACTGTAAGTGGGAAAAAGTCTTGGCCTGGCTTGGCTTCTTTTTTACCTACTACAGATACTAATACGCATGTATCATCCATGCTTGCCATTACGGCTGCTGTTGCTTGACGAGCGATAACACCAGTTTCTAGTGTTACTGTATGCTGTCCGTACTCAAATGTTTTAGTAATCGGAGTCACTATATATTCCTCTTTATAAGGGCCCATGCCCTATTTCATTTCATCGTTAAATACCAATTGGGTTAAGTATGTGTCAATCATATGACAGATAATTAATCCAATTGGTATAGTCGCGCCTAATTATACTGATTTGTACTGTGAATGCTAGTGATTACATCGAGTTAAATGTGCAATTTACCGGCACGGTTGCTCACTTTTATTCACTAGCTTTTAAAGCGGCGTTGATACCATGATTAATGTTGCCACTGCTACGCTATTAAACAGACAAAAAAAAAGAGCCGTAAGGCTCTTTTTTCTTGAATAGTTCTTGTCTTAACGACGTAGACCTAATTTACCGATTAAAGCAGTGTAACGAGTAACGTTTTTGCCTTTTAAGTAATCAAGTAATTTACGACGTTGAGATACCATGCGTAATAAACCACGACGAGAGTGATGATCATGGATGTGCTCTTTGAAGTGACCTTGTAAGTGGTTGATTTGTGTAGTTAACAAAGCAACTTGTACTTCTGGAGAACCAGTATCACCTTCAGATTGAGCGTATTCTGCAACGATTGCAGCTTTTTCAGTAGCGTTTAAAGACATAATATATACCTTAGTGTTTTAGTTTAAAATCCCGTCAGGCCAAACACTAATTCAGCGAGACGACAAAAGAGCGCGTATTCTAACAGCAACCACAGGCTTTGCAAGTGTTATTTGCTGTTTACAGTCAAGGTGTCAGAGTCGTTGATTTTCAATGACTCTGACACCTTGATTAGTTACGCATTATTTATAGGGTTTTTGTGGTCAACAACAATCCGTTTTGGCGCTAACATACCGTCATCGTTAACAACGCCTACTCCAATAAATTCTTTTTCATCACCTAAGGTAACTTTCATTAAAGAGCCTGTTGCAGGTAAAGCTGGAGCTGACACAGGATTTCCTAAGCGCAAAAATCGAGCAGACTCGGCATCTATGTTAACTTCATCTAATTCAAATACCGCGGTATCCATAGGAACGAGTAATTGATCAAGTGCAGCATAAGGGTCTTCTTCCTTCGCCTGTGCATCTTCAACTAATGACTTTAAATGATCTAATGTCACCATTTTAGCAACCGGATACGGACCTACTTTAGTTCGGCGCAACATACTAACGTGTGCTCCGCAACCAAGCAGCTCGCCTAAATCATCAACTATGGTGCGAATGTATGTGCCTTTAGAAACATGAATTTCTAAATCAACTTCATCGCCTTCAAAGCGTAACAATTCAAGATTAAATACCGTTATGTCTCGAGCTTCACGTTCAATAGTAATGCCTTCACGAGCATACTTATATAAAGGTTGCCCTTGATGCTTTAACGCTGAATACATTGAAGGTACTTGTTTTGAATGACCTCTGAATGAATCAAGTGCAGGTAGTAATTGTGCATCAGTAATATTTACTGGTTTTTCACTTACTACATCACCTTGAGCATCACTTGTTGTCGTACGTATACCTAACTTAGCAGTAACAAGGTAAGTTTTATCAATATCTAATAAGAACTGAGAAAACTTAGTACCTTCGCCAAAACAAATTGGCAGCATGCCTGTTGCTAATGGGTCAAGTGCACCGGTGTGCCCTGCTTTATTAGCAAAAAACAAACGTTTACACACTTGTAATGCTGAGTTAGAAGACATTTCATATGGCTTATCAAGCAATAAAATGCCATCAATTTGACGACCTTTTCTACGCTTAGCCATTGATTAATCTTCCTTGCTTTTATCGGTACTGTCGTCAGTACTATCCGCAGCGTCTTCGTCTTGATTAGATTTACGCTCATCATCACGAATTACTTGGTCTACTAGTGAAGACATACGAATACCTTCAGCTAATGATTGATCATAAACAAAACGTAAATTAGGCATAATACGAGCGCGTAAGCTTTTAGCTAAAATTGAACGTATATAACCTGCCGCATCATTTAATACGCTGATCGACGTTTTAATCACTTCTTGGTCGTCATCAAAAAAGGTAACGAATACTTTGGCGTATAATAAGTCGCGGGTAACTTCTACTGAAGAAACCGTTAACATACCAAGACGTGGATCTTTAATTTCACGCTGTAAAATAACAGCGATTTCTCTTTGTATCTCTTGTGATACTCTGTCTGTACGAGCAAATTCTCTAGCCATGTTCGACTCCACAAATAAAAATAGGGGCTAAGCCCCTATTTGATAAGACTTAATAAACTATTAAGATTATAGCGTACGCTTAACTTCAACAGTTTCGAATACTTCGATTTGGTCACCAACTCTAACGTCATTATAGTTCTTAACACCGATACCACATTCAGTATCTTTGCGAACTTCTTGAGCGTCATCTTTAAAGCGACGAAGTGACTCTAATTCACCTTCATAAATTACCACGTTATCACGTAATACACGGATTGGTGCGCTACGTTTGATAATACCTTCGGTAACCATACAACCAGCGATAGCGCCAATCTTAGGTGATTTAAATACTTCACGTACTTGTGCAAGACCAATGATTTCTTGTTTAAATTCTGGAGCAAGCATACCGCTCATTGCAGATTTAACTTCATCGATAAGTGCATAAATAACACTGTAGTAACGTAAGTCTAGGTTTTCTGATTCGATAACTTTACGAGCAGAAGCATCTGCACGAACGTTAAAACCAACTACGATAGCATTTGATGCTGCAGCAAGAGAGGCATCAGTTTCGGTAATACCACCTACACCAGAGCCTACAATCTTAACCTTAACTTCTTCAGTAGAAAGACCAACTAATGAATCAGAAATTGCTTCAAGTGAACCTTGAACATCTGATTTAATTACTAAGTTTAACTCTGAAACCTCACCAGTTTCCATAGAAGAGAACATGTTCTCTAATTTAGACTTCTGTTGACGAGCAAGTTTCACATCACGGAATTTACCTTGACGGAATAATGCAACTTCACGAGCTTTCTTCTCATCTTTAACAACGGTAGCTTCATCACCTGATTGTGGTACACCACTTAAACCAAGGATTTCTACAGGGATAGAAGGACCAGCAGATGTAATAGCTTTACCATTCTCATCACGCATAGCACGTACACGTCCGTATTCTAAACCACAAAGTACGATATCGCCTTGCTTCAATGTACCTTGTTGAACAAGAACAGTAGCAACAGGACCGCGTCCTTTATCAAGTTTAGATTCAACAACAACACCGTTTGCCATTTTATCAACAACAGCGGTTAATTCTAATACTTCGGCTTGTAGTAAGATTGCATCTAAAAGCTCATCAGTACCTAAACCAGTTTTAGCTGATACGTGAACGAATTGAACGTCGCCGCCCCATTCTTCAGATAATACGCCATGTTGAGATAACTCACTACGAACGCGTTCAGTATCAACACCTTCTTTATCCATTTTGTTAACAGCGATAATAATTGGCACTTCAGATGCTTTAGCATGCTGAATAGCTTCAACTGTTTGTGGCATTACACCATCATCGGCAGCAACAACAATAATTACGATATCTGTAGCTTTAGCACCACGAGAACGCATTGCAGTAAAGGCAGCATGACCAGGAGTATCAAGGAAAGTAACCATACCATGGCCAGTTTCTACGTGATAAGCACCGATATGCTGAGTAATACCACCAGCTTCGCCGTCAGCTACTTTCGCTTTACGAATGTAATCTAGTAATGATGTTTTACCATGGTCAACGTGACCCATGATAGTAACAACTGGTGCACGAGTAATTTCAGCACCAACATTACCACGATCTTCAAGAACAGCATCTTCAAGAGCGTTTTCGTTAACTAAAACAACGTTATGACCCATTTCTTCAACAACTAATGCTGCAGTTTCTTGGTCGATAACTTGGTTGATAGTTGCCATTGCGCCCATCTTAAACATAGCTTTAACAACTGCTGCGCCTTTAACTGCCATTTTATCGGCTAGTTCAGCAACAGAAATAGTTTCGCCAATGCGAATTTCACGTTCAACCGCTTTCGCAGGTTTAGTGAAACCATGTTGTAAAGATGTTGGTGCATTCAAAGATGGCTTGCCTTTACCACGACTGCGGCTTGAGCGGTCATCTCTTTTATTTGATTTTTTCTTACGACGACGACGTCCAGCTTCGTCCTGCGCATCAACTTTATCTTCAGCTTCTTGTGCGTATTTAGAAGATGTTACGTGAACAACTTCTTTTTCTTTTTTCTTACGCTCAGCTTCTTGCTCTTTCCAACGTTCAGAGTTTTCTTCAGCAAGTTTCTTAGCAGCTTCAGCAGAAGCTAAAGCTTCTTCTTCAGCTTTAGCAGCAGCTTCTTTTTCTTGTGCTAAACGAATCTTTTTCTCTTCTTCGTTTTCTTGCTTAGGAGCTACTGGCGCTTCTTTAGCTTTTGCTTGAGCAGCGGCTTTAGCACGTTCTTTAGCTTCTGCATCAGCAGCAGCTTTTGCTGCAGCTTTTGCTTTATTTTCAGCATCAAGTTTAGCTTTCGCTTCAGCTGCCGCTTTCGCGTCTTCTGCAGCTTGAGCTTCAGCGGCGATACGAGCTTCTTCAGCGGCTTTAGCTTCAGCTTCAGCTTGAGCTTTAAGCTCAACGTCGCTTGCTTTAACGTAAGTACGTTTTTTACGAACTTCTACTTGAACTTGTTTAGCTTTGCTACCAGAGCCAACAGAAAGTGTAGATTTCGTTTTACGGTTTAATGTCATACGTTGAGGCTTACCCTCAGTATCATCACCGTGCTGCTTTTTAAGGTGTACTAGCAAGCTTTCTTTTTCTTGCTCAGTTACGCTATCACTAGCGCTCTTTTTAATACCTGCATCCGCTAACTGGCTCAATAAACGAGTTTCGTCAGTGCCAATTTCGCTAGCAAGTTGTTTTACTGTTACATCTGTCATTTAATTCTTTCTCCTTGCTAGAGCTTACTCTTCATTGAACCAGCAAATATTACGTGCTGCCATAATTAGCTCGCCCGCTTGCTCTTCGTTAAGCTCTTCGATATCAGCGATATCATCTACGCCTTGCTCTGCTAAGTCTTCAAGAGTGATAACACCACGGCTTGCTAATACAAACGCTAAATGTTTTTCCATTCCTTCAAGATTTAATAAATCTTCTGCAGGCTCTGCACTTTCTAAGGTTTCTTCTGAAGCTAATGCTTGAGTCGTTAACGCTGCTTTTGCACGTTCACGTAACTCTTCAACGGTGTCTTCATCTAAACCATCAATTTCTAATAACTCTGCCATAGGTACGTATGCGATTTCTTCAAGAGTAGAGAACCCTTCTTCAACAAGCATAGTGGCAAAATCTTCATCTAAATCTAATTTTTCAGTGAATAATGAAAGTACTTTATCATTTTCAGCTTCATGCTTAGACTTCATGTCTTCAACAGTCATCACGTTTAATTCCCAACCAGTTAATTGGCTAGCTAAACGGATGTTTTGACCACTCTTACCGATGGCCATGGCTAAATTGCCTTCTTCTACAGCGATATCCATCGAGTTAGTGTCTTCATCGACAATAATTGATGCAACTTCTGCAGGAGCCATAGCATTGATAACGTACTGTGCAGCGTTGTCATCAAATAATACGATATCAACACGTTCACCAGCTAATTCGCTAGAAACCGCTTGTACACGTGAGCCACGCATACCAACACAAGCACCGACAGGGTCAATACGTTTGTCATTTGATTTAACAGCTATTTTAGCGCGGCTACCAGGATCACGAGCAGCACCCTTTATTTCCAACATTTCTTCACCAATTTCTGGTACTTCAACGCGGAATAATTCAATTAGCATTTCAGGGTTAGCACGACTCATAAATAATTGTGCGCCACGTGCTTCTGGTTTAATTTCAAACAATAAACCACGAACACGATCACCTGGACGGAACACTTCACGAGGAAGCATTTCATCACGGAAAATAACAGCTTCTGCATTATTACCTAAATCAAGTACAACGCTTTCACGGTTAGCTTTCTTAACCACACCAGTGATGATCTCACCAAGTTGGTCTTCATATTCTTCAACAACTTTAGCACGCTCAGCTTCACGAACTTTTTGTACAATTACTTGTTTAGCTGTTTGCGTAGTAATACGGTCAAATTTAACCGATTCAATTTGGTCTTCTGAATAATCACCAGGTTGAATTTCTGGGTTATCGTATTGAGCCGCAGCTAAACCGATTTCAGCGTAAGGGTTTTCAACACCACCTTCTTCGCTATCATCAACAACTAACCAGCGACGGAATGTATCGAACTCGCCAGAGATACGGTCAATTTCAACACGAACGATGATTTCACCTTCGTATTTCTTTTTTGTTGCTGTTTCTAGGGCTACTTCCATCGCCTCAAAAATCTTTTCACGTGGTAGATCTTTTTCGTTAGAAACCGCATCTACAACTAGTAATATTTCCTTACTCATCCTTTTAAGCCTCGCTTCTTAATACTGCTATAATTTTGCTACAAGGTTAGCCTTGTCTACATTGCCAAGAGGCAACTCATAATCTTCACCGTCAACGACAACTACTAATGTGTCACCTTCAACAGCTTCTAATAAGCCTTTAAACTTACGGCGACCATTTTGTGGCATACCAAGTTTAACTTCTATTGTTTCACCCACTACCGCTAGATAATGAGCTTTTTCAAATAATGGTTTATCTACACCTGGAGATGATACTTCCAAGTTGTATTCTGAACTAATTGGGTCTTCAACATCTAAAATTGCACTTACTTGACGCGATACGTCAGCACAATTATCAACGTCGATACCGTTTTCATGATCGATATACAAACGTAATACTGAATTATTGCCTGCACTAATAAACTCAATGCCTAACAATTCCACACCTGTCATCTCAACAGATGGACGTAACATTTCAGTTAATTTTTGTTCAAAATTGCTCAATCACTTTCTCCAAAAACAAAAAAAGGGCTTTCAGCCCATTAAAAATACCAATGACTTCATTGATATGAATCCATAAGCTCATTCGAATTATAAACCTTCAAATACGAAAAAGCCCCTTTAACATGGGGCTTTGCAAATGAACCCCTTGTGTAACCAATACTAGATAAAATCTTGGTAATGGCAACGTGAAATACTGAAATTATTTACCTTAGAGTTGTAGGCTAAATAAGATTTCACGTCAAAGCGAGCGAATTATATATCGACTTAACAAAAATCGCAATAAAAACCTTTGTTAAAAAGGAAGTTTATCTATTGCTTGTGTACATTAACCGCCTTAAATTTTTGCATAAAATCTACTAACAAGTTTTGATTACCAACATCATTAAATGTGGCTATATGACCACCTTGATAACTTAAAAATGCTTTTGGTTGCTTTGCTTTTGCAAGTAACTTTTTACCAAACTCATAAGGTATCACTTGATCTTGCGTACCATGAATTATCAATAATGGCGTTGGACTAATCTTTTGTACCACATCGATTAAGTCATAATCTGTTGGCATAGTCCAAGAGGCAGGATATTGGAATAACCAAGTAAGCCAATTATCACTAGCAATATGACGTGCTATATCAGCATAAGAAGTAAAACCCGCATCTAAAATAACTGCCGAGAGTTTGTCACGCATTTCCGGTTGGGTTGCCACCAAATAACCGGACATCGACGCGCCAAGGCTTTGCCCTAGTAAATAGATAGGCTTTTGTTGTACGCTTGGCTGCTTAATGAGCCAACTAAAGCCAGCGTTAATATCATGAAAAACATCTGGAATAAGAGGCTCACCGGTAGATTTACCATAACCACGATAATCAATTAAAAATACTTGATAGCCTCGCTCGGGCAACCAATAAACACTACGTAAATGAGTACTGATATTTTGCGCATTACCATGTAAAAAATACACAGTGCCCTTTACTTCTGCATTATCATTAACCGGTAAAAACCAACCATGTAAAGCCACATCCTCAGACACTTTAATATTGACGTCTTGGTAGATTACACCTACATCGGTAGGAGTTCTTACCAATTGTTTTTCAGGATAAAAGAATAAAGTAGAGCAACCACTTAATATTAATATCATTAAGCATAGCAAGACTCGCTTTACGTTTACCATTTAAAAGTAAACTCTAGCTGACAAGCCAAACTCATCATAATCTACATCGTCATTATTATTGCGTTTAGCGTGAATTCTTATTGCATACTCACTACTAACGGCAATACTGTGCTCAAATTGATAGCCGATGCGGGTAATACCATCAATAAATACCTGCTGAGATATTTTGAATATTGATTTACCTAATGGCGAAGTTAATAAGTAGCCCGCTTCAATACCAGGAGCAACAGACCAGTTATTATCTAAACCTTCATTGTATTCCACTCGACCTGTGGCCATAAAATATAAGCGGTCTTCGGGGAATAACTCCCAGCTAACACCACCACCGCCACTTGCTTGCACGGCTAAGTCTTCTTCTTGCTGGTACCAATGACGCTCTATGCCAATATTGGCTTGCCATGACCATGGAGCAAAGTAATCTTTTCTTGGTGATAATGACGTAATATCGAGCAATTCAGCTTTTTGTAATTGCACAGAGTCATCAACGACACGTAAAGTTATTGTCCCCATATTTAATGACATGCCATTATCATAGCCATCAATATTATCGAGTAAGTCGTGGTAACTGGCGCGGTAAGTAATATCAGTAAAGATCTCATCATTACTTTCACCGACTTGCACAGACATCATCGTGGTCTCATGACCTAAATCCGGCCTAAATGGTTGCTCTGGCTCTGGCGGTAAAATACTAGAATGCTTGCGGATCATTTTAAGTAATTGAAAACTGCGCTTCGATACTTCAGGCGAACGTTCTTCTTTATTGGTTAAATAGCGAATGAGACGATAACTTGCATGAACAATTTTTTGTTGCTGTTCAATACTTAGTTCTTTAAATTCATCCGTTTCTCGGACATTGATATCTTCAGACAAGTTTACTGCTAACGTTCTATTTGCTTTGGGCAAATGATTTAATTGATTATCTAAATGAGTTCGATGTGATGGGCGATAATGAACTTCACCATCTACAAGGCCTTTGTCACGAACTACTCTGATGGTGTCAATAGGGATAACTACACCTGGAAACTCTGCCATCAGATTACTGCTCGGTCTTGCTATATCAATTAGCTCGAGTAAGCGATAGGCACAGTTTTCATCAAAGAAATAATAATCAAAGTTTATGCCTCTAAGCTCCCACACATGAGCAAGCATAAGATCAACTTCATCAGGCGTTAGATTTAACTTGTACTCCCACAAATCTCTATTTTCAGCACGGTTATATTCTTTGATTTTTTCAAAATAAGGATTCGATGCAAAGTTACCTGGATAACCACCGCCTAATCCTTTAATGGTATAAGCTAAGCTGTTTACATCAGGAGGAATGTTGGCACCAAAATTTATCGCATGCGATAAATAGGTAGAATGCTTTTCAACGTTGTATGGGTCAAAGCGAATAAATGTATGACCATACATAGACGATGGGCTATTAAGTTGGCTTGATGCATAAACCATAACCACCGATTCGGTATTTAAGTCTTTGCGCCATTCATCATATTCAGCACAATCGGTATTGGGCAAGCTATTAATAACTTCAGGTAGTTGTGTTGCTAACCACTTTTTTCGAGCAGGAAAAAGACACTGAGAGTTAGCTTCATTTTTAAAAGCCTTGAGTGTGGCGATAAATTCCGCCTGTGGATCAAACTTACCGTTATCAGCAAAAAAGAAACGATCATCATCAACAAAGCTTTCTACATCACCTTCGTTTATATCACCTTTGTAATAAAGTAATTTTAACCAAAGAGGATCACTAGCAACCGCTTGTTGTTTAGCAGAAAGAAAAACAGCTTGTTTAGTAACAATTGTTGGGGTGGTTGAGTTCGCTTCAGGTTCGGCTTGTACAAAAAACACCATACCCCACACAGCACAAAGAGAGGCTAATTGTTTTTTCATAAATTCATTAATACCGATTTATAGTTTTTATTTTAAGACTAACCAAGCAAGTAATTAAACAAGTGGCTAATTAGTAACGCCAACATTAACGCTAACATTAACGCTAACATTACTTTTACATTAATTTAAGCAAAATAAAAGGGGCTAATAAGCCCCTTTTTAGAATTTCAAATAAAAATTATTGTGCGACAGTGTATTTCGCTAATTTTTCATCTTCTTCCATCACTGTAAACATAGTAGCAACAACGTGCTCTGTAGTTACATCTTCAGAAGGGAACATACGGTCAAAGTTAGTATGTAATGTACGGTTAAAGTTAGCACGGTCTTGCTCTTCAACACCCATAGATACAGCAACAGCAGTCATTGCTTCACCGTCGCCACGAGCTACATCTTCAGAGAACTCGTCCATGATCATACTTACGTCAACCATTTCCTTACCACCGTAAGAAAGAGCGCCAGTTGTAGAACAACCATTTGTACCAAAAGTCATACCGAAAGTAGCATTACCCGTAGAACCATTTGTTAATGAAGCCATAATATGCGACGGCGTACCCGTTTGGCCTTTAAATAACATGTTGCCCCAACCACAGTTAGGACCACCAGGAGCGCCAGCAAATGCTGATGATGACATAGTTAATAAAGCTGCTGTAATTAAAATCTTTTTCATAAGGATATTCCCTGTAAGGTCATTATTGTTAAAGTTTTTGCTTTGCAAGCATATGATTCACATCATAAAAACCACTTAACGTAGAAGCAGTTAAATTAACTGTAGTACACCTTTAACAAAATTGAAACACTTAATTGATTATTTTTTAACTACCTTATTGATAGTTATAAAATTTATTGCAACACATAGTATTTATGCCTCACAGAGCTATCTATGACAGGCACACAGGTGCCCCACATAAGCCTTACGCAAACTTTACACAAAATTTACACGCTTATTGTTTAATTATATTTAATCACTCATTACTATTAATTTAATAAAAACTTTATTCTTTAATAGGTTAAACAATGTTTATTCGTTTACTCACTTTCATTAGCGTCTTTATTTGCGCAACAGCGCAAGCACAAGAACGCCCTAATATATTATTTATTGGAGTGGATGATTTGAAGCCGTTAATTGGTGCCTATGGGATAAAAGAGGTTATCACCCCAAATTTAGATAAATTAGCTAATGAAAGTACGGTATTTCAACATGCTTACACACAATGGCCAGTATGCGGTCCATCACGAGCGAGTTTACTAACCGGATTGCGTCCTGAATCATCCGGTATTATGAATCTAAAAGATAAGCTACGCATCGTCAATCCAAATGTGGTGACTATGCCAGAGCTATTTCGTAAAAATGGTTATTTCACAGCTGCATCGGGGAAGATATTTGACAGTCGTAATACTGATAGTAAAGCTGCTCAAGATGCACCTTCATGGTCGGTAGCCTACGAACTACCTAAGAAGAAAGTTGGTAAGCATATAAAGGATACTGATAAACGTCTTGCTGTACTTTCTATTGACGCGCTAGATAAAGACTTCTCTGATGGCAGTATCTTACAGCGAGGTATTGATTTACTTGAACAAGCAGCTAAACAAGACAGTCCATTTTTTGTTGCTGTAGGCTTTGAAAAGCCACACCTACCATTTACTTGCCCGAAAAAATACTTCGACTTATATGATCCTGCTAACTTACCTATTGCCCCGTTTCAAGATATGCCTAAAGGTGGCAAGCAAGAATATATTTCATTCAATAGCGGAGAATTAGTAAAAAGCTATCGTAAAAGCGTCGGGGTTAAATATGACGCCAATAATATTACCGAATCTGAACAACGCGGGTTATTACATGGTTACTACGCATGTACCAGTTTTATTGATGCTCAGGTTGGTAAATTGATGGCAAAACTAGAAACAACCGGCCAAGCCGATAATACCATAGTTGTTTTCTGGGGCGACCATGGATTTCATTTAGGTGACCATGGTATGTGGGGCAAACACACAGCAATGGAGCAGGCATTAATAGTACCGTTATATTTTAAAGTACCAGGCGAAAAAGCTCAGATGGTTTCATCGGTTGCCGAATTGACTGATATTTTCCCTACCTTAGCTGAGTTAGCGGGTATTGAAACTCCAGAGCTTGAAGGGGTTAGCCAAGTTGCAGTTATTAGCGGTGAAAAATCTGCGGCTCG
Source organism: Thalassotalea sp. (assembly GCA_029237915.1). Classification (GTDB taxonomy): domain Bacteria; phylum Pseudomonadota; class Gammaproteobacteria; order Enterobacterales; family Alteromonadaceae; genus Thalassotalea_A. Next base: position 47,843 of record JAQWHD010000040.1, read on the forward strand.
TGATGGAGCTATTAGTGTGTTCAAACGTATGAGTAGCCGCGTTTATTCAATGCGAACAGAGCGCTACCGCTATAGCGAATGGATAAACGTAAAAACCCGCAATGTCGAATATACCGAACTATATGATTTAGAAAATGATCCTCTTGAAAAAGTGAATTTAGCTACACAAGCAACAAGTAGTAAGAATTTAGCACAATTAGCAAAACAATTACGCGCTAATAGCAAGGGTTTAAAGCTTTTAAACTAATGCTTAACTGACTCTTAAAAATATAAAATAATAATAAAACCTCTAATAGGACGTTTAATGAAATACTCTAACAGTTTACTACTACCCGTTTTAGCGATAGTAGTATCACCATTTATAGGCGTTAAAGCATCATTGGCTAAGCAAGCACCCGCTATAAAGCCTAATATCATTGTGATAATCGCAGACGATTTGGGTTATGGCGATATTGAACCGTATGGGCAAAAGTACATTAAAACCCCTCATTTAAATAAAATGGCTGAACAAGGGATCCGCTTTACCCAACATTATTCTGGTTCTACTGTTTGTGGCCCATCGAGAGCGAGTCTTTTAACTGGATTACATACAGGTAATAGTCCAATACGGGCCAACCCCAAGTGGAGTAAGAGTGGTAAGCCGGTTAATTTACCAAAGAATGGCGACACTATTGCATCGATGTTAAAAGGTAATGGTTATAAAACGGCGCTTATTGGCAAGTGGGGATTATCAGAAAACAAACAAGTAAACCTTAGTAACATGCCGCTAGCACAAGGGTTTGATTATTTTTTTGGCTATAGAACTCACGGCTCGGCACATCACTATTATTGGCCAACCATGTATAAAAATAATGAGGAGTATGAATTAGAAGGCAATGACTTTCGTAAAAACCAAGGTCAATACACTCACGATGTCTTTACCAAGCAAGCCCTGAATTATATTACTGAGCAAGATAACAAAAAGCCATTTTTCATGCAGATTGCTTATACCATCCCGCACCTTGCGTTAACTGTGCCAGAAGATGCCAAAGAGCAATACAAAGACCTTGGCTGGCCTAAACGTATGTTAAATACAGAAGGTCATTACCGTAACGACGCCGAAGGTAATGTAACTTATGCTGCGATGGTATCTCGTATGGATAGAGATATAGGTAAAATTATTTCGACTCTTAAGCAACAAGGCCTTGATAAAAACACCCTAATATTATTTACCAGTGACAATGGCCATGAATATGACAGAGGCTTTTTTAACAGTAGTGGCTCTTTAAAGGGTCATAAGCGCGACCTATACGAAGGTGGCATAAGAGTACCTTTAATTGCCTACTGGCCTAATAAAATAACAACAAAACGTACCAGCGATCATAAGGCGGCGTTTTGGGATTACATGCCAACATTTTGCCAACTTGCGGGTAGCTCTGACTGCCCAGTAACTGATGGCGTATCTTTCGCACCAACATTACTAGGTGATAAAAACCAAGCAGAGCATGATTACCTGTACTGGGAATTTAACGAAGGTAAAAGAGGCCCTATGCAGGCCGTTATAAAGGATGATTGGAAGTTGATTAAGTTTCATAACAAGTCAGATCAACTATATAACTTAGCAAATGATATTAACGAAGAAAATGACCTGGCTAAAAAGCATCCTGAAGTTACTCAGCAGTTATTAAAAATAATTAAAAATGCTCGTAGTGATAACCCTGAATATCCTTTAGAAGTCTTGCCGAATGCCAGTAAGAAAAATAAAAACAAAAACAAAAAGAATAGGAACAAGGTGTAACAGCAAATAAATATAAGGCCGATACCACTGTATTGGCCTTAGTCTATTAAATGCATCGCTAAATTAAGCCATAAAATAATTGATATTGAGCCAGCAGTTTAATTACTTAAACCTGTAGCAGAGTCAATATTAAATAGGATATTTAAAATATGAACAACAAACCACTGTTTACTCTTTTAATATTAATGAGTTTATTAAACGTAAGTATTGCACAAGCAAAGACTTACCTTGTTAAGTCACCAGATGGGCAACTTGAGCTGTCGATAGATTCAAATAAAGATAAAACATTGAATTATTCATTAAACGTTGCAGGCAAAGCCGTTTTAGCTCAATCTTCTGCTGCGTTAAACATTAAAGGCCTTGATAGCAACAACATCAGCGTGGTTGATGTTAAACACAGCACGGTCAATAACATACTAACACCACACGTAAAACAAAAGTCAGCCGAAGTGATTGAGCATTACAATGAAATTGTATTGCAGTTGAGTAATCAACAGAGTATTAGCTTTCGAGTTTTTGACCAAGGCATGGCCTATCGATTTAGTACCAGTTTAACTGGCAATGTTGAAGTTATATCAGAGCAAGCAGCATTTAACTTTAGCAAAAATCATTCGGTGTTATTCCCTGAAGAAGAAGGTTTTATTTCACACAATGAAAATTTATACACGCCAACCACATTAAATGACATTAAGCCTGAGCAGCTAGGCAGTTTGCCATTATTGGTCAATGTTGACGGCATTAAGGTAGTCATTACTGAAACAGGATTACGTGATTACCCGGGGATGTGGGTAAAAGGAAGTGGCGATACGTCGTTCAATGCAGTGTTCCCTACCGATGTGTTAAAAGCTAAAGACTCTGAAATACTAAAACCTAAAGGTCCCGATAGAAATCAAGTGATCTTAGAGCGTGCAACCTACTTATCTAAAACACAAATAAGCAAGCAACAAGCGGGAAGACATTTTCCTTGGCGCATCTTTGCTATCGGTCAAACGGATGGCGATCTACTTACCAACCAGCTGTCTTATTTACTGGCTGATGAATTAAAAATCGACCCTTCTTGGATCAAACCTGGCCAATCGGCGTGGGATTGGTGGAATGCAAGTAATTTGCATGGCGTTGACTTTAAGGCAGGATTTAATACCCAGACGTATAAACATTATATTGATTTTGCAGCTAGATATGGCTTGGAATACTTAGTTGTTGATGAAGGTTGGTCTTATTTAGATGATGTTTTGCACGTAAAAGAAGAGCTCGATATTAAAGAAGTGATTCGTTACGGTAAAAGCAAAAACGTCGATATTATCCTCTGGGTTGTTTGGAAAACATTAAACAAAAACCTTGAAGGTGCACTTAAGGAGTTTGCTGACTGGGGCGCCGCCGGCATCAAGGTAGATTTTATGCAGCGTGATGACCAGTCGATGGTTAAGTATTATTGGCGAGTGGCCGAAGTTGCAGCTAAAAACCAGCTATTGGTCGATTTTCATGGTTCTTATAAACCCGCGGGATTACGCCGTGCCTACCCTAATGCAATTACTCGCGAAGGTGTTAGAGGAGCAGAGCATAATAAATGGGGTGATTACATAACCTCGGAATATAATTTAACCATACCTTTTATTCGCCAATTAGCAGGTCCTATCGATTATACGCCAGGCGCTATGGTGAATAGCCAACCCAACAGTTTTAGAATAGTGTTTCATCGACCTATGAGTCAAACGACACGCGCACACCAAGTAGCCATGTTTGTTGTTTTTGAAAGCCCATTACAAATGCTGGCAGATAGCCCGTCAAACTATTTACGTGAACATGAAACCACATCATTTATAAGTAATATTCCGACAGTATGGGATGAAACGCTCGTGTTATCTGCAAAGATTTCAGATCATATTATTTTAGCCAGACGCTCTGGTGATGAATGGTTTATTGGCGCTATGGGTAATAAGAAAAATCGTCAATTTACTTTAGATTTATCATTTTTAGATAGCAACAGTCAGTATGGTTTAGAAAGTTTTGCTGATGGTATTAATGCTAATAAATATGCACAAGACTATAAAATACAAACAAAAACAATTAACCCAAATAATAAGTTAACGATAAAGTTAGCCAAAAATGGTGGTTGGGTTGCTAGGCTTAGTAAACAAAAATAAGAAGAAAAAATTATGAATAATAAAGTACTACCAGCAATAACGTTAACGATAGGGATAATTATAAGTGTAATTACCCCAGTACAAGCGAGCACTTCAACTCAATCACAGCCAAACATAATAGTGATCATGACCGACGATTTAGGTTACGGGGACGTAAGTAGTTATGTGGACGTCGAAAAACATGGCGAGCCGGTAATAAGCACACCCAATATAGATAAACTTGCCAGTAGTGGCTTACGCTTTACCAGTGGCTATGTATCGGCAGCAACCTGTACACCATCACGTTATTCGTTTTTAACAGGCATATCATCGTTTAGAACTGAAGGTACCGGCATAGCCCCACCATCGGCCCCTGCCATAATAAAACCGGGTACTCTCACCATAGCGAATATTGCCCAACAAGCAGGTTATAAAACCGCAGTTATTGGTAAGTGGCATTTAGGTTTAGGCGATCCAAAGCCTAATTGGAATGGCGCATTAAAACCTGGTCCGCTTGAAATTGGTTTTGATTACAGTTTTATTCTGCCAACCACTGGCGATCGTGTACCGTCGGTATATGTTGAGAATCATCACGTAGTAAATTTAGATGCAGACGATCCAATTACCGTAAGTCGTAACCGCATAGGCAACCAGCCAACAGGTAAACTCAACCGAGATACTTTACGTATGGACTGGTCACGCAATCATAATCACAGTATACACAATGGTATAGGCCGACAAGGCTATATGTCAGGTGGTATCAAGGCCCTTTGGAAAGACGAAGACCTAGCCGACGCTTTTACTCAAAAAGCGGTAAAGTTTATTGAGGAGTCACAACAAACGAAAGTTAACAAACCCTTCTTTTTATATTTTGCAACCCACGAAATACATGTACCGCGTATGCCACATAAACGCTTTCAAGGTAAAAGTAGCCTAGGACCTAGGGGCGATGCCATACTCGCTGCCGATTGGAGTGTAGGTAAAATAATAGATACTCTGGACGCGTTAAACATACGTGACAATACCTGGATAATATTTACCAGCGACAACGGTCCAGTACTAGACGATGGCTACAAAGACAAGGCAGAAGAGTTAAATAAACAAACGAATCACCGCCCTGCTGGCGTTTTTTCAGGCTCTAAATATTCACCAAACGAAGGTGGAACTCGAGTGCCATTTATATCAACATGGCCTAACCAAATCAAAGCAGGCGTGTCTGACTCTATAGTAAGTGCCACCGACCTACTAACCAGTGTTGCGAAACTGCTTAACCAACCAGTACCAGCAAACGCAGCAGCAGACAGCCTAGACATGCTGGACGTATTATTAGGCAAGGAAAATGCCGAAGGCCACGCTAGTATAATTCAGCACGCAGGGCCAAGAGGTTTTGGTTATCGAGAAGGCGATTGGAAGTTAATTGAAGCTCACAAAAGAAAGTCAAAAAAGAAAAGAAAGACTGAAAAACCGACGATAACTTACAAACTATATAACTTAGAAGATGATCCTGCTGAGAAAAAAGATCTATCTAAACAGCAGCCTGAAAGACTAGAAACGATGAAAAACAACTTTAAAAAACTACAAAACCAAGGCTATACACGCCCTGGTTACCTAGTAGATTCTAAAGCTGAATAAAATGATAGTAATTTAGTCAAAGGCCAAGTGCGTAAGCTCTTGGCCTTTTTTGTGGGCTTCGTTTAGAGTCTTTCATATAAACGTTGTTTAATAACGATTGAAATTCCCGCTCCTTCCCCCTCAAATATAATGCAAAAGGCCCGTACGAATAAGAGCCTTTTACTATGACAACTTAATCAAATGGGTTTAGCCAATGTGTGATTATTTTAAACGTTCAATATGCTGTTGCTCTTTTTGCAGCAGTACATCGTAGTCCATACCTTCACTTTTAAGTAACTCCCTGATCTTAGCGTCATTACGTTGTGCTCTTTTTAAATACAACTGCGGAGCATCGCCTGTCGGGTTTGCTCGTTGTGGATCTAGCGTACTATTTTCCCACGAGCCCAATGCTGAGCGTAGTTGCTTTAATTGCTTAGCGTATTCGGGATTATAGGCAAGATTATTTATTTGATGCGGATCAGCAACAATATCATACAGCTCTTCTTCAGGCTTACTATCCGCCATAAACTGTAATTGCGCAGCATTAAGTTTGCCAGCAGCCTTTAAGCGATGCATTTCTCTTAATTCAGGGTATTGCATTGCTACGTAACGATTTAGCTGTGCATAAGGGCGCTCTGGCATATAGTTTTTAATATAACGAAAGTTTTTATTCCCGGCTGAACGAATATATTCGACGGTTTCATCAGCTCGTGCTCGAGCCGCAAAGACGTACTCTCTTTCAGGTTGAGTTGCTGGTAAAAAAGTTTGCCCCTGCATGTTTTCTGGAATATTAATACCCGCTAACTGCAGCGTTGTTGCTGAAATATCAATTCCCTCTAATAATCGCTCACTTGAGCCGCCAACTTCAAAGCCAGGCGGTGCCTTATAACCTTTAGGCAAACGAACCAGTAATGGTACTTTTAATCCAGCTTCATATAAGAACTGCTTACCGCGCAGCATTGCTCGGCCATGATCAGAAAAGAATATCACTATGGTATTGTCAGCTAGCCCTTCTCGCTCTAATTTATCAAGCACATAGCCAACTTTCTTATCCAAGGCCATTATCGAGTTGTAGTAATTAGCCCATTGTTCTCTAACAATTTTGGTATCTTGATGATATGGAGGCAACTCTATATCTTCTGGATTTGCCGGGTTATCAATATGCTTATACGAGTTTAACCAATTAGAGCCTCGGTGTGTTTCAGAAAAGTTAACCTGTGCAAAAAAAGGTTGATTGGTTTTTAAATCAGCGAAATCACTGCCATCAAAACCTGTGACTTTACCCGTGCCTTTTGTTTTCGGTGTGTACTTAAAGTTCCAGTCAGTTTTTCCTGTACCCTTTAAAAACTTTTCTTGTTTACCTTTGCCTGTCAAATCTTGCAAATTAGAAGTGTAAAAACCCGCATCATGAAACCAGTTTGTTAGTACATCCACACCTTCAGGTAGCATTTTTTTAAATTTAGTATTGGTTCTATGGTGATGTGCGTAAATTGTTGTTTGATACATCCCGGTCATAAATGATGAGCGAGCGGTTGAGCAAATAGGCGCGGTCATATACACGTTATCGAAACGCATTCCTTGCTGGGCAAGCTTATCTATATTAGGTGTAGATAAACCTTTTACACCATACATAGGAAAGTCAGGGCTCATATCTTCAGCAATTATCCAAAGTATATTGGTTTGCTTAACTGACGATATTTCGTCAGCTGCAAAAGAAACTGAGCAAAACAATGAGGTAAGTATGATACTTAGTTGTACTAATTTTTTATGCATAGCTAATCCTTTATTATTTTTATTAACACCTTAAAGAGCAACTGACATTAGTCTTTTACATTGCATTTAAGGGGGAGTGTGTATGTTTTATTAGTTAGATGATCGCCACAAACCTTTATGGTTTTGACTTAGCCTCATCTAGTAGCAACTGCCTAATACTTTCATAGGACATATTGGCTTTTAAATTTACATCAAATAAGCTTAAACGTTTAGTATTCCGAGAAATTGAACGTGTTGAAAAATCAGGATCGTCCTTAATATTCCATAAATTCCAACCAACAACGCCTGTCTTTCTATTTTGCAGTAAGGTTTGCATAATATTGCTATATACCGCGGCAATATCTTGCTGATCATAAATTTTATTTTTGGGTTGATGAATGTTTTTTTCAGTCACATGAAATTCAATATTAAGACTATGAGACCACTTAATTAAGCCATCAAGAGTTTGTAAAGCTTTGCTGTTAGCTTTGGCAAAATCAGCAAATTCTTTTTTAATGTGGGCTTGCCAACCTAAAGCGTCGACTCTTAAACCTCTAAAGCGTAAATAAAGCACTAATTCTTTAACTAACGCAATAGACTCAGGAGTTGTCATACGATGTTGGTTTAACAGTAATTTTTTGTTTGGCGCATGTTGCTGTGCAACTTCAAAAGCTTTAATAATATATAGTGGCACACCTTGTTTTTGCAATAAAGGAAATTGCTCAGGAATATCGGTTTCAAAGCCCATAATAGGCCATGGATTCTCCCACTCCTTTACTCCAGGCTTAGGACCAAACCAAGTACCTTCTTCAGTAATGGTTTCATTGACCACATCTAACCAAACTACATGTTCTTCGTCATTGTAACGTTTGCTGATAGCCGTCATAAATTCAACAAGCATTTTTTCTAATTCTGCAGGCGTGCGGTTATCTCTACGCACCCATTTTGAGCTTTGCGGGCTGATCGGTGCATGTAAGCGAACAACTTGATTGTTGCGCTTAGCTCTTGCTACCCATTCATCTGCAACCTGCCAGTCCCATTCACCAAAAGTAGGATGAATTCGAGATTGCTTAAAATCATTGTTCGGCGTTATGTAGCTAAACTCTCGATTAAGAAGATCATCAATATCAGTATCCCAATCACTAAAGCCTGTCGTTGCACCTATATATAAATTGTCGAAATGCTTATCGGCAATAATTTCTCGCAAAGCAGGACCCTGCAGTTTGGAGGTATTCGCGCCTGATGTTTGCGGGTCACCAGAAGAGCAACTCGTTAAAGTTATTATTCCTGCGATGAAAAAAAGAAAGGTTCGTAACAAAATCATATTTGAGATCCAAAGATATTGGCTATTAATGCTTAAAATCACCAATCAACATGTAAATATATGAAAGGTATATAAGGATATCTATTATGGAGAGATAAACAGCCAGTTCGACTCTTTTTACATATCTTTACACTGCAATAAAAAACCAGATACAAGGCTGGTTTTATATGTTTAGTGCGGCATGTTGCAGACTCGAAATCTTTCTTCAGATACTAAAAAGCCAACTTAATTAAGCTGGTTTTATATGTTTGGTGCGGCATGTTGAAGGCTCGAACTCTTTCTTCAGATACTAAGAAGCCAACTTAATTAAGCTGGTTTTATATGTTTGGTGCGGCATGTTGAAGACTCGAACTCTTTTTTCAGATACTAAAAAGCCAACTTAATTAACCTGGTTTTATATGCTTGGTGCGGCATGTTGAAGGCTCGAACTCTTTCTTAAGATACTAAAAAGCCAACTTAATTAAGCTGGTTTTATATGTTTGATGCGGCATGTTGAAGGCTCGAACTCTTTCTTCAGATACTAAAAAGCCAACTTAATTAAGCTGGCTTTTAAATTTTGGTGCGGATGGAGAGACTCGAACTCTCACGCCTTGCGGCACAGGCACCTCATGCCTGCGTGTCTACCAATTCCACCACATCCGCGAATTTGGTAGAACTAGTTTGGAATGTCGTTCTCTTTTTTGCTATCACTTGCTGGCACATCAGTAGCAGCTGGAGCTTCTGCACTTTGTGTTTGTTCAGCAGCTGGTGCAGATAGATTTTCGAAATCACTATTTTGTTTAGTTTGTTGTGTCGTTAAGTTACCTAAAATCAAACTAATAACGAAAAATGATACAGCAAAAATGGCAGTCGTTTTGGTCATAAAGTTAGCAGAGCCACCTGAACCAAAAACAGTAGCTGATGAACCAGCACCAAATGAAGCGCCCATATCAGCACCTTTACCTTGTTGAATTAAAATGAAACCAACTAAGACTAATGCAACAATTAAATAAACAACGATTAAAACTTGATACAACATACTTTTTAAATCCTATACTGCTAGGCAGATTTTTTTAAATTCTTCAATTTGTAAACTTGCACCGCCGATAAGACCACCGTCTATATCTGCTTGTGCAAATAATTCTTTGCTATTAGTTGCATTAACACTACCACCATATAACAGAGGTACTTGCTGTGCGACGTTAGCGTCAAAACTTGCTATGTAACTACGAATGTATTCGTGAGTCTCTTGAGCCATTTTTGTTGATGCTGTTTTACCTGTACCAATAGCCCAAACAGGCTCATAGGCAACAACAACATTTTTAAAACTTTCAATACCAATTTTTGCAATAACTGGAGCCAGTTGATAACTAAGTCTTAACTCAGTTTCACCACTTTCTCGCTCTTCTTCAGTTTCACCAATACATAAGATTGGTTTTAAGCCACTTGCTAAAGCATAAGCAACTTTTTCAGCAACGATTTCTGAGCTATCTGCAAACATAGCTCGTCGTTCTGAATGCCCGAGAATTACGTATTGTACCTGCAAATCATTCAGCATTAAAGCTGAAATCTCACCTGTATAGGCACCTTTTTCATTTTCGTTTATATTTTGAGCACCACAGGCAAGTTGCGGGTGTTGCAAATTTGCTTGTATTGTTGATAAATAAGGAGCAGGAGGGCAAATAATTACTTGATGATTTTCTTTAAAAGTTTCATCGTTCAAACCTTTACACATTTCTATTGCTAGATCTAAGCTACCATTCATTTTCCAATTAGCGGCTACAATTGATTGTCTACTCATGTTAATTCTCTTATTTAAACGGGCGAGATATTACCTGCGTTAAAAGCAAGATACAAGAAATTAAATAACTTGCCCGTTTATTTGATTATTTATCGCTCAAATGTTCAACTATTTAACCAGTTTCACTTTATCAGCTATCTTATTTGCTAAGGCTGTAACATTATCTAGTTCTGGACCTTCTACCATTACACGGATCAATGGTTCAGTACCTGATTTACGTAATAATACTCGGCCTTTACCTGCAAGCTCGGCTTCAACTTCTTCAGCGCTTGCAATAACAGCTGCATCTAATAATGGATCGTTTTCGCCACTAAATCTTACGTTAACTAATACCTGTGGCAACATGGTCATACCTTTACGTAATTTTGTTAAACTCTTTCCTGATTGACACATTGCTTCTAAGACGTTTAATGCAGCGACAATACCATCACCTGTTGAAGTACAGTTTAGGTTAATAACATGGCCAGAGTTTTCTGCACCAAGCTGCCAGCCTTTGGCTTTAAGTTGTTCCATAACATAGCGGTCACCAACTTTGGCACGAGTAAATTCAATGCCTAAGTCTTGCAGTGCTAATTCTAAGCCCATATTACTCATTAACGTGCCAACTACGCCGCCTTTCAGTTTGTTGTGGTACTGCGCATTTTTAGCAATCATAAAAATAATTTCATCGCCATCAACCACATCACCATTTTGGTCAACCATCATTAATCGGTCACCGTCACCATCAAGTGCAATACCTAAATCGGCTTGGTGCTCTAACACTAAGCGACAGATGTTTTTCATTGATGTAGCACCACAATCATCATTGATGTTTACGCCGTTTGGCGTACAAGCGAACTCAACAACTTCAGCGCCTAGCTCACGAAGGACTTTAGGGGCAATATGGTAAGTTGCACCATTGGCACAATCTAAAACAATTTTTAAGCCTTTAAGAGAGTATTCTGACGGAAAATTACTTTTACAAAACTCAATGTATCGCCCTGCTGCATCATCAATGCGGTCAGCTTTTCCTAACTTGGCTGAATGAACGCAATCCATTTCTTCATCCATCATAGCTTCGATAGCGTGCTCAATGTCATCAGGTAATTTTTCACCTGAGGTTGAGAAAAACTTAATGCCGTTATCATAAAATGGGTTATGCGATGCACTAATAACGATCCCAGCTTCAGCGCGGAACGTTTTTGTTAAGTACGCAACAGCTGGAGTCGGCATTGGCCCCATTAAGCCAATATCTATACCAGCAGCTGAAAAACCGGCTTCAAGAGCTGATTCAAGCATATAGCCAGAGATACGAGTATCTTTACCTATTAATACTTTTTTTGTGCCTTGAGTGGCTAATACTTTACCTGCAGCCCAACCAAGCTTCATTACAAACTTAGGAGTTATTGGCGTTTTGCCAACTAATCCGCGTACACCATCGGTACCAAAATATTTTCTACTAGACACTTATCTTAACTCCATTTTATTGATTCTTTCAAAACGCTATACAGGAAATTATAATCCATGTTTAAGCGTAGCATTTAATACTTTTAATGCATCGACGGTTTCTTTAACGTCATGCACTCGAATAATTTTAGCGCCATTAATGGTTGCTAACATCGCGGCAGATAAACTACCGGCAAGGCGCTCACTTACATCGCGCTGTAATAGATTCCCTATCATTGACTTGCGTGAGATACCGGCAAGTATAGGTAAACCTAATACTGATAATTCTTTTTGTCTAGCTAGCAACTCGTAGTTTTGCTCTAAGGTTTTGCCAAAGCCATAGCCTGGGTCTAAAATTAGGCGTTCTTTCGCTATCCCTACTTGCTCGCAGGCTGAAATTCTTTGCTCAAAAAACTCGATAATATCTGTTATCACGTCTTTATATTGAGGGTTGGCTTGCATGGTTCTTGGCATGCCTTGCATATGCATAAGGCAAATGGGCAAATTTGAGTTTGCAAGTTCCGCTAAACAACCATCGTTTTGTAGTGCTCGCACATCATTAATTAAACCAACACCAGCCGCTATGCCCGCCCCCATTACCTCTGATTTACTTGTATCTAAAGAAATCACTACGTCAAAGCGTTGTTTAATTGCTTCAATGATAGGAATTACTCTATCGAGTTCATCATTCAAACTTACGTCTTTAGCACCCGGCCTGGTGGACTCGCCGCCTATATCAATAATGGTTGCACCATCTTTAATCATGCTAGCCACTTGCGCTAGTGCATTATCAATTTGGGAAAATTTGCCACCATCGGAAAAAGAATCAGGGGTTACATTTAAAATGCCCATCACTTGTACATCTGCAAGGTCGAGTTGCTTGTCTGCAAATTGTATAAAATTAGAAGTGTGAGTCATATTTAGTAGAGACTTATGCGCTAAAAGCTATTGATTTATCGCAGTATTATAGTGGATGAATGGCTATAAATATAGTGTTCGGCTAATAAAGTTAAACACTCTTTTACTAAAATTTAGCTATAAAAAAACCCGCTTAGCGGGTTTTTAAAAAATCTTTCAATTAGCTAGCTGGAACATCGTCTGGCTTAGTTGAGTCTACTGATGGTTTTGAAGTACTACTTGGTGGAGTACTTGTTGTATCTTCATCGCCATAACCTTTAGGAGCTCTAACTTTAACACGTGCCATTAAGTCATCAATTTGATGAGCATCAATGGTTTCATACGTCATTAAACAATCTTTCATTGCATGAAGTATATCCATGTTATCTTTGATCAAGTTTTCAGCACGAGTATAGTTGCGTTCAACGAATACACGTATTTCAGCATCGATCTCTTTAGCTGTCTCGTCTGACATATGTAATGATTTAGCTGAAGTGCGTCCCATGAACACCTCACCTTCTTCTTCAGCATACAGCATAGGTCCCATTTTTTCAGATAAGCCCCATTGTGTAACCATTTTACGAGCAATATCAGTAGCACGTTCAATATCATTTGAAGCACCCGTTGATACTTTTTCTGCACCGTAAATAACTTCTTCAGCAATACGGCCACCGTATAGTGATGAAATCATACTTTCTAAGTGTTGCTTAGTATGACTCACTCGGTCTTTCTCAGGTAAGTACATAGTTACACCTAGCGCACGGCCACGTGGAATAATACTTACTTTATAAACAGGGTCATGCTCAGGTACTAAACGACCAACAATGGCATGGCCTGCTTCATGATAAGCAGTCATGGCTTTTTCTTCTTCGCTCATAACCATAGAGCGACGCTCTGTACCCATAAGGATTTTATCTTTAGCTTTTTCAAACTCAACCATGCCGACAACACGACGGCTTGTACGGGCTGCAAATAGCGCAGCTTCGTTTACTAAGTTTGCTAAGTCAGCACCAGAGAAACCTGGTGTACCACGAGCAATTAAGTCAGGTTTAACGTCATCACCAAGAGGCACTTTACGCATGTGTACTTTTAAGATTTGTTCGCGACCACGGATATCTGGTAGACCAACAGTTACTTGACGGTCAAAACGACCAGGACGAAGTAATGCAGGATCTAATACGTCAGGACGGTTAGTTGCAGCAATAACGATAACGCCTTCATTACCTTCAAAACCATCCATTTCAACTAACATTTGGTTTAGAGTTTGTTCACGTTCATCATGACCGCCACCCATACCAGCGCCACGTTGGCGACCTACCGCATCAATCTCATCGATAAAGATGATACAAGGAGCAGATTTTTTCGCTTGTTCAAACATGTCACGTACACGAGATGCACCAACACCAACAAACATTTCCACAAAATCTGAACCGGAAATAGAGAAGAATGGTACTTTAGCTTCACCAGCAATGGCTTTTGCTAATAATGTTTTACCTGTACCAGGTTGACCTACCATTAAAATACCAGATGGGATACGACCACCTAGTTTTTGGAATCTTGTCGGATCTTTTAAGTATTCAACTAACTCAGAAACTTCTTCTTTCGCTTCATCACAACCTGCAACATCAGCAAAAGTAGTTTTTATTTGATCATCACTAAGTAAACGTGCTTTTGACTTACCAAAGCTCATTGCACCTTTACCACCGCCACCTTGCATTTGGCGCATGAAGAAAATCCATATACCAATTAATAGCAACATCGGGAACCAGTTAATGAAAATGCTCGCTAGTAAGCTTTGCTCTTCTGGTGGAACACCTTTAACACTAACGTTATTCTTAATTAAGTCATCAAGTAATTTAGGGTCATATTGAGTAGGTATAAGTGTGGTAAAGCTTTGCCCATTACTTAGCGTACCTGTGATCACACCGTTACTTTCAATTTCAACTGCGCTAACTTGTTCTTGGTTAACCTGATTAATGAAAGTTGTATAATCTAACTGGGAATCAGCTGTGTTACCGGGAGTAAAACTCTGGAATACTGACATTAAAACAATGGCTATTACTAACCATAAAATAAGATTTTTTACCATATCGCTCAATTTGAGAACCTCTATTTTAAAAATACTGCGATGACATTTGCTATACCTATTTAAGTATAGACATAAAACAACATTAACTTTACTACAGTTTGTAACCAGTAGCTACTATATATACTTCCCTTGAGCGTGCTCTGGAAGACTCTGGTTTTCTGGTTCTAACCGTACTGAAACATGCTTTTACATCTTTCATATATTGCTCAAACCCTTCTCCTTGAAAAACTTTTACAACAAAGCTGCCGTTTTTCTTTAAAACTTGATGACACATATCTAACGCTAACTCGACCAAATACATATTTCTTGGTTGATCGGTAGCTTCGTTACCACTCATATTTTGCGCCATGTCAGATAAAACCACATCTACATTGCGACCACCAATTTTACTTAATAAAGCTTCTAAGACATCATCTTCCCTGAAATCACCTTGTAAAAAAGCAACACCAGGTAATGGCTCCATAGGTAAAATATCACAAGCAACTACAATATCTTTATCGTTAAGTACTTTTACCGCGTATTCAGACCAACCACCAGGGGCTGCACCTAAATCGACGACATTCATACCAGGTTTAATTATCTTGTCTTTATTGTTAATTTCTTCAATTTTAAAAACAGCACGCGAGCGTAAACCAAGTTTTTGCGCTTTTTTTACATATTCATCATCAAAATGCTCTTGCATCCATCGATTTGAACTTACGGATCTGCCTTTTTTGGGATTTGACATAATATTTTTTAGATTTAAATTAGTATTAATCACAAGATGGCGTTAAAATGTCTAGAATTCAAGTAACTTAAACGAAATTTTTTAAATGAATCTATCAAACAAACAAATTCAACACCTTAAAGGCTTAGCTCATTCCCTAAAACCAGTAGTGTTATTAGGCAATAATGGCTTAACAGAAGCAGTAGTAGCAGAAATAGACTACGCGTTAAACCACCATGAGTTGATTAAAGTTAAAATTCCTACAGATGACAGAGAAGTTAAACAACTTATCGTTGACGCTATTGTAAGAGAAACTAAATCAACTAAAGTACAAACAATTGGTAAAACTTTAGTAATTTACCGAGAATCTGCGGAAAGAAAAATTTCTATCCCTAAGATTTAATATCTATGCTTTTAGCTTGCTGAATTTATAAATTTTAATTAAAGCACCTTTTAGGTGCTTTTTTAATGCCTAAATATACGTAGCTACTTAGGTTTTGTCTGGCACTGAAAACCTGTGTCTGTATCTTCTTCTTACTAATATGACCCTAAGAGATTAACTTTAATTTCAAATCAAATGCTCTGGTAATAATTTACACCATCAACTTCGTTCACCGACAACTTACCTTTCACCCTTAAATAATTAATACAGGCTAACGCTTCACCGTACGCCAGCATCAAATTATGTTTAGTAATTTCTGACTTGAATAACACCGAGAAAGTTTCTGCCAGTTTTCTTGGCTGATGACAATGGTTGAGTAAATTTTCAATATCTTGCTCTGTATCTACAATCAACTTATTAGTGCGTATTAAACCACCTGTAAATGGTAAACCATGCGCAGGCAACACCTTGGTATTATCATTTATTGTGGCTAATAAATAATGATATGAGTCGAGCATATCTTGCATTGGATTGGCTAACGGATCTGTTGGCCACACACTAACATTCGATGAAATAGTTGGTAGTAGCTGGTCACCTGAAATAAATAAATCTAATTCTTGGTTGTATAAACAAATATGCTCAGGCGAGTGGCCTTTGCCCGTAACTAGAAGCCATTCATAACCACCAAGAGTTAATGTCTGCTTATCTTTAAGGGCAGTATACTGCTCAGGTAAAGGATGAATTATTTTGCTGAACATAGTGATGTGTTTTTCATAGCTGGCCAATTGCTTTTCACTGGCACCTATTGATTGATAAAAAGCTTCTATAGTGCTTCTGTCAGTATGATTTAACTCACTAAACAAATGATGATAGATATCGTACTCACCTTTCGATATAAGTAATTCGGCCTCATGCTCTTTACATAACCAGCCCGCTAATCCTAAATGATCAGGATGAAAATGCGTGCAAAGCACTTGTTTAATTGGTTTACCCTTTAACTGGTTATTGATTACCTCTAACCAACTCGCTCTTGCTTGCTCAACATCGGGTCCAGTATCAACAATTGTCCAAAACTCATCATCTTCAATTAGCCAAAGATTAATGTGATCGAGTGCAAAAGGCATAGCTAAGCGTAGCCAGAATATTTTAGGAGCGATTTCTTGTAATTGATTTAATGGAGCAGCCTGGGCAACAAGGTAGTTAATTTTTGACATTAATTTGTAAATTCATTCACTTTTGATGGTCTAACCATAACATTTAAAGCGGTTTAAATCTTTAGTGATATGTGTTGAAATGAAATTATTACCTAACTAATTAGTCGGCTGATACATAACATGAGTTTAGTTGAGCAAAAACTATCGAGAATCGATCTAAATTTATTAATTGCTTTAAGTGTGTTGCTAAAAGAGCAAAACGTTAGCCGAGCAGCTGAGTTATTATTTTTATCGCAATCAGCAATGAGTCGCACTTTACAGCGCCTGCGCGAAGTATTTGACGACCAATTATTTATCCGAGCATCTAAAGGCATAACACCTACGGTTAAAGCCTTAGAAATAGCGAAAGTATTGCCTGACATTATCGATTCTTTAAATGATTTAGTCACAAGTAAAGAGTTTATTCCTGAACAATGCACACAAACTTTTGCAATATCACTACCTACACTACTTACTCAATCGGTAATTTTACCTTTAATTAAAGATTTGCAAATTAAAGCACCTAAGACAAAGCTCAACGATCATACAGCTAAAGTGAACCCTTTTCCGCTGTTAGAAAGTGGTGCATTAGATTTTTCTATTAATTTAAACAGTATTGATGATGCGCACTTTATCTCCACGCCATTTACACAGTTGAAGTTAGTTATTTATGGACGCAAAGGCCACCCTCTTCTCGAACAAACAGAAGTACAACTTGCAGATTGTTTAGAATATGATTTTGCCGCATTCATTTTAGATAATGACGACAACATACAATTTAAAAGTCCCGTTGATAATATTATCTCTAGTGATGAAATAAAGCGTAATGTGGTATTAAGAACTAGTCAGCTTTTTGTGCTACTTGAGTTTTTAAAATCTTCTGATGCGTTATTTATAGGACCAGACGTATTAATGAAATCAGCAGAGTTAAAAGAAGTGCTTGAGCCAATTTATGAGTTTGAACAAACGCCAGAAAACTTAATTGACTTACATTTAATCGAACATAAGCGTGTTGCAGCAAGTCCTGCTCATCAATGGTTTAAACAACGCTTAATGGCAACCATGACATTATAAGTTTCAAGTTGATCTGACCCCCTTGATAATCAAGAGGGTCAGATCAACTTGAAAGATAAAAAGGGCCGAATAGATTATTAATCTATTCGGCCCTTTTGGGTAATTACTAAACAGTTATATTTAGTTCGGTTTAATCAAAGAAGCCTTTCTCTTCTTCTTTCTCTTTAATAAACACTTCTTCTAAAATTAAGCCTTCATTAGCCGATGGCTGTCTAATCTTCATAATTGCTGACAATGTTGCTGCAACGTCAATTGTCTCTACTTTACGGTATATATGCTGTGCAGGAATGCCTTTACCAGCAAAGATAACAGGAACAAAAGTGTCGTATGTCCAAGGCGAACCATGCACTACAGCAACTTTTAAGCCGTCTAAGTTATTAATAAAGTCTTGTGGCTTATACACCATGTAAATATCGCCAGAGCGTTTCGGGCTGTAGTTTTTCAAAATTGCACGGTGTAATTTAGTATCAGGAAAATCCCCCGTTGCTAAACGATTACTTGCTACGGTTAAGAACACATCATCCATCGAAAATAATGCCTTAGCGACTTTATCCTGCACATCGGCAATTGATAAATTATGTTTTTTGATAACGTCGTGATCAAGGTATACATAAGGTTGAGAGTAATTAGCAATTAACGTTTCAGTTATTCCTAATTCAGCCTTAACTTTAGTAATGACATCAAGTTCATCCCATTTTTTAGCCGTTACGTAATCACCATTAATTTTATGTTCGTGTAAGTAGCCAGGTGCTTCCGGTCCGCCGTGATCTGCTGATAGCACAATAACGGTGTTTTCTAAACCAACGTGCTTATCTACATAGGCAAATAAGTCAGCAAGAGTTTTATCCAAACGTAGCATGTTGTCTTCACTTTCAAGGCTTGAAGCGCCAAAAAAGTGACCTATGTAATCAGTTGAAGATAAGCTAATGGCTAAGTAATCAGTAATATCATCTTTACCCATATCTTCGTTAACAATAAGCTCTTTAGCAAAGTCTACAGTCATCTCATCGCCAACAGGACTAACGGTTAATAAAGTGCTGTAGTACTTATCAGATTTATCACCAAACGCGTGCGGAAATGTTATACCGTAAGCACCAAGTTTAAACTCCCATGGGCTATCGTCATCTTCACCAAAAAGATAAGTTGATTTATCATTCATTAATTCCCAACGTTTATTAGAGAATTGATCAGGAAACCTCTTTTTATTCCAATTAGTTACCCATTCTGGGTATTCTTTGTAGTAATAATCACTGGTGATAAATTCACTGCTGGCTTTCGAGAACCAAAACGCTTTACCGCCGTGGCCAGCAAGTGATACCGCGCCTCTGTCTTTTACAGAAACACCAAATACTTTCGCTTTGCCGTTCGAACTAATGACCATTTCATCACTAAAGGTAGAGCTTTGAATGTTCATTGGCGAGCGACCATCTACCGTTGCTGCTTTCTGTGTTGGGTCTATTTCAGTACTTTTATCTATATCAGCACCCGCTGATAATAGTTTATGGTTTTTGTCTTCAATGTTATAAACAACTTTACCGGTTTTACGGTCGTACCACATATTACCAATTAAGCCGTGATTTGCAGGGTTAGCACCTGTTGCTAACGTAACATGGCCAACAATAGTTTCTGTATTTGCATGCGGATGATGTGCATCACGGTAAACAGTACCTTGGTTTAATAAGTAGTTAAAACCGTTTTTACTAAAGCGCTCTTGATAGCGAAATGGTAAGTCGCCACGTAATTGGTCAACGGTAATTTGTAGTACTAGCTTAGGTTTTGAATTGTCTTGTTCTGCAATAACTGGCATAGCAAATAAACTAAGCAGTGATAGCGATAAGGTTGATAACGACAAGACTGACTTTGAAAATGAACTCTTCAACATAAAAACACACCCTTCCTTTTGATATATATGATCTATTCATTTTAAAAATAGACTATATATTCAGGTTTAGAAAATTAAAATAAATTAAATTAAAACTTGGGAGAATGATAAAGAGTTAAAGCTACTTTAACAAATTACTTACATTCAAAAATGATATGCACAAGGTACATATCATTTCAAAGTAGCGGAAGATTGAACTAGACTGGTGTACGAATAAATAGAGTTAAGTAGAGCTGATTAACTATTAACTAGAGATTACTACAGTTGCTTCACCAACGAGTGTACTTACGCCATTTTGGTTTTCAACTTTAATTAACACCTTCGCTAACGACTCATTGTTATCGGTAAACAATTCAATTACCTCACCTGAGCAAGTCAAAACATCATGTAACTGTGTTATTGCGGTAAATTTAGTAGCAAACTTTTTTAAGTTACTCTGTGGCAACCAGTTAGTCAGCATGCGGCCTAAATACGCCATAGATAACATGCCGTGGGCAAATACATCTTCCATGCCAAATTGTTTAGCAAAGTCGCTGTCAATATGAATAGGGTTATGATCACCTGAAGCGCCAGCAAATAAAGCAAGAGTGGTGCGAGTGATAGGAGGAAGGACTAGCGCTGGCAATTTTGTTCCTACGCTAATGTCTTCATTAATATTCTGCAATGTATTGGTGGTTGAATTTAACATAATAAAGCCTCCTATTAATTTCTGTACACTAAGGTATTAAGCGCTGTAGCAACTAAGGCATCATCTTGATTACAAAAACGTGTTTCTAAAACAACAAACTCAAGTGCCCCGCCTTTTTTGTCAAACATATCTTTAATACTCACTGCTACAGTAATATTATCGCCAGCATAAATGTTTGCCATGTATTCAAACTCTTGCGCGCCATGTAGCACCTTGCCTATATCCATATCTAATAACTTTAAAACCGGTAATAACTCTGGCCCATCAAGATCTATGGTAAATGCAAAGGTTGGTGGCGCTAAAATACTTTTATGTCCGGCTTTTATCGCAGCCTGCTCATCAAAGTAAATAGGATTAGTTTCACCTATTGCTTTAGCGAAAAATTTTAAGCGTCCCTTTTCAACTTCAATAGTAAATGGTTGAAATTGATGGCCTATTTTTGTTTTATCTAACATTTGTTTTCTCTATTAAATACGAAAGACTAAGATCCTGAATCAAGTTCAGGATGACGAGTCATGTTCAAGATAACGAGTCGTGTTCATCATAACGCGTCATTGTAGCGACGGTCGCAATCTTATTCTTTAAGATCCTGAGTCATGTTCAAGATAACGA
Source organism: Thalassotalea sp. (assembly GCA_029237915.1). Lineage (GTDB taxonomy): Bacteria > Pseudomonadota > Gammaproteobacteria > Enterobacterales > Alteromonadaceae > Thalassotalea_A. The sequence continues at coordinate 69,158 of JAQWHD010000040.1, forward strand.
GTCTTGTTCAAGATAACGAGTCATTGTGGCGACGGCCGCAATCTTATTCTTTAAGATCCTGAATCAAGTTCAGGATGACGAGTATGGTTCTCGATGACGATCCTTGTTCTCGATAACGAGTCATGTTCAAGATAACGAGTCGTTGTGGCGACGGCCGCAATCTTATTCTTTTAAGATGACGGCTTTTCTTTTAGTTACAGCTTACGGTACATAGTAACTACTGCAGCGCCGCCTAAACCTAGGTTATGTTGTAGAGCAACATTAGCACCTTCTACTTGGCGTTTGCCAGCGCTGCCGCGTAAATGCCATACCAGTTCAGTACATTGTGCTAAACCTGTAGCACCAATTGGGTGACCCTTTGACATTAAACCGCCCGATGGGTTTACAACAAAATTACCGCCGTATGTATTTTGGCCATCGTTTATAAACTTCTCTGCGCCGCCTTCTTCACATAAACCTAAACCCTCATAGGTAATAACTTCATTCGGGGTAAAGCAATCATGTAACTCTACGACTTGTACGTCTTTTGGTCCAAGACCTGCAATCTCATATACTTCATTGGCAGCTTTCTCAGTCATTTTTGAGCCAATTAATTGCATCGGGTCAGTCCAGGTATCAGCAATATCGGTTGCGATAGATTGGGCAACTATTTCTACATTGGCATGAGTTAAGCCATGTTTCTTAGCAAAGGCGGCACTACACACTACAACAGCAGCTGCTCCACACGTTGGCGGACAAGCCATAAAACGCGTTAAGTAAGGAGGATAAATACTAGGAGAGTGCATTACTTCATCTAAGGTCAATGTGTTTTCAAATAATGAGTAAGGATTCATTACCGCATGGCTACGAGTTTTTACGGAAACCTTACCGAAAATGTCAGGGTTGGCGCCGTACTTATCAATGTAAGCGGTACCTGCTTGACCAAACATACGCAGTGCTAAAGGAGCATCAGGGGCATTTGATATTTCACTTAGTTTTGCCAGCATAGGATCGAATGGTGACTCTCTGTCATCCCAGTGAGAGCCTAGAGCGCCCTTTTTATACACCAATACTCACTTGGTATGTAAACCAAGTATTAGATTTAGCCAGTAAAGACGGGCAAGCATTTAACAGCTACTTACATGTTGCCCATCTGAATAAGCACG
>JAQWHD010000044.1 GCA_029237915.1 Thalassotalea sp.
TGAAACCAGACTAAATAAGGCTCCGGTAAAAATAGTAATTTTCTGCCAGCGTACTTGCCAAATGGCATAACCATATTGATGGCTTCTAGGAGTTTTTGTTGGTCCATTCTTGATCTAAAATAAAATGCGTAAATAATAAAACTATATTCCCATAATTTACGTAAGATGGGTATAAATAAGTATTTAGGAAAGCTTAATGCAAACAGCAATTGTAGGTGGTGGGTGTTTTTGGTGCTTAGAAGCGCCATACCAAAGGCTAAAGGGCGTAACGTCAGTTATCTCTGGTTATATAGGTGGCGAGGTAGATAACCCAAGCTATCAGCAAATTTGCAGTGGCACTACAGGCCATGCAGAAGTTGTAAAAATTGAATTTGAGCCAAGTGTTATTAGCTTTATTGAGCTCCTTGAAGTGTTTTTTGCAATTCACGACCCAACGCAATTAAATCGTCAAGGCCACGATAGCGGCACGCAATATCGCTCAGCAATATTTTATCAAGATGAGCAACAACAGCAATTAGCACAGCAATATATAGAACAACTAAATAAGCAGCAAATTTGGCCACAACCTATCGTTACCACTTTAGAGGCGGAGCAAATTTTTTATCCTGCTGAGCACTTTCATCAAAATTACTTTGATAACAATCCAAATCAGCCCTACTGCCAGATAATGATCAGCCCTAAGCTTGCCAAGCTAGAACATTTATTTGCTGATAAATTAAAATAAAAAAACCATCAAGGTGTCAGACACCTTGATGGTTTGTACTGAATACTTAGCAACTAAGATTAGTACATCATAGAGAAGAGTTTGCGGCGATATTTACTTGCTAAAGGGTCGCCATCAGGTAATGCAGCTAAAACATCTAACAGCATCTTTTTACTGTCATCATCATTTCTATCTTTCAACATTAACGCATATAAAAGAACAAGCGCTTCTTCTTGGCGATTCACTTGGCTGTATTGTACGGCTAAAGATCGGGCAACGTCGGTGTTTTCAGGTTCAGCTTGGTGCTGCTGTTCTAGTGCTTGAATTTCTGGTGAGTTCGATGCTTGTTGAGCTAGCTCTAATTTAGCCATTAATGATTGATAATAACTGTCTTGATCAACCATAAAAATAGTCGCTAGTAACTGCTCGGCATCACTTATTTTACCAAGGACAATATAAGCATCCGCTAATGCGAGTTTAATATCGCTACGCTCTGCACTTAATTGCTGGGCTTGCAGTAATAAAGGCAAAGCATCGTTTGCATTGCCCGCTTCCAATAGCTGTAATGCTTGCATTAACAAACCATCTTCCGCTTTTGGTAAGTGCTTATCTAAAAACACTGTTAATGTTTCATCAGTTTGTGGACCGGTTACCCCATCAACAGGTTGGCCATCTTTTACTAATATAGCAGTAGGTAAACTTTGAATGCCAAATTGCTGCGCTATTGCTTGTTGTGTTTGACAATCAACCAAACCAAGAATGATTTGCGTTTTATGCGGTGCAACAGCTGTCGCTAACTTATCTCTTAATTGTACACTTTCTGGAATTTGTTCAGCCCAAAATGCTACCAATATCGGAGTTGTTTTGGATTGTTCGAGGATCACTTGTTGAAAATTTTCGGGAGTAATATGAATAATATTGTCTGACATTAAAAAGCGTCCTGATTATAAAATGGAGAGGCAAAGCCGTTAAGCACTAATTGCTTAATTAATATGGGCAAGCTTAGTAAATAACAAGTCGAGATTGTTGAAATATCTAAATGCTTTGACGATGTTAATTTTTATCATTGCCATGATGAATAGCATCAATAACAACCAGTAAGCTAACCAATAATTCATTTAAGCTTTCGTCATGAACCTCTAGCCCATAGGTATCCGTGAATGAAAACAATTGCTTACTCACCTGCGCGATTACTTGGCCATTTTCGCTGAAGTTATACTCATGAGATAAAAAATTACCGGTTACTTCTAATTCTCTAACACCAGCACCAGGTTGAGTAAATGTGACTAAGAAACGGCTACTAAAAAGTGGTAGGAAGGTTTTGATAATTTGCGCATGCGAACCATCATTTAATAGGACATGGAATTGCGGCCTGAAGCTGAACAGTTTTTGCTTAATTTCAGCCAAGCTATTTTCTTTGTTATCAAATAAAGTAAAACGTTTGCCGATACTAAAGAACTTACCATCAACGACATAAACAATATCATCTTGCTCATTTTTAATTTCAAACTTTTCCGTTAACGACAGAAATTTTTGTTTTAACTTGAATGTTGCCATTTGTTATTATTCCAACTTGTTATTATTTTAATTTTAGAATTAGTTATGTTCGCTAGTAACTTTAGCATCTATATATTCACACCAATCTTCACTGCCAAGTTTGGGTACGTCACTATTGTCACGTAATCCTAATTTAAATTCAATCACCGACATCCATTCAGCACTTCCTAAATCAGGTCCGTGCCCAGCACCATCACCTGTAGGAATATAATCTTCAACATAAATAAACCATTGCTCAGAGCAAGGCTTTAATATGGTGATCGAATTAAGTTCATCTTGCGTTTTACTGGGTAAATCATCAGATGCACAGGAATATAAATACATAAATGAAAAGCACAGTGTTAATAGGTGCCATACGGAGCGCTGCATATAAGTGCCTTAAAAAATTTTAAACTATCTTAATTTTAGCAAGTTATTTAACTTAGGCTAAATAATAAACACTAATAAACACTTTATTTGTTGTTTTCGTTATATAATAGCTGCAATGAATTTTAATCTAGGAAAATTAAATGAGCGAAGTTAATCAAGACTTTACTACTTTTGTAGCTGCTGTAAACGAAGAAACAAAAATATGGGCATTACAAAATGCCGATGGCGATTGGGTTGTATGTGACTCAGCCGAGTTTGAAGGTGCTGATGTAATGCCAATTTGGTCAAATGCAGACACTGCTAAGCAATTTTGTGTTGATGAATGGCATGACTACAATGCTGCCAGCATTATGTTAGAAGAATTTTTAGAAGAATGGATTGGCGACTTAAATGAAGATGGCGTTTTACTTGGCGTAGAATGGCAAATTCAAGGCGAATGTGCCGAGCTTGATGCAATTGAGCTTGCTAAGTTAATCGTTGACGCATAACGCTTATAATTGATTAGCTCCCTAATCGCTACTTCAGTAAAAACACCATTAAATATTAAGGTCTGAATTTCAGACCTTTTTTTATATAAAAATTTAATTTATCTACACATTATTAAATTTATCTAATTTATAAATACAGCCATTAGTTTAATATCAATGTAAGCAGTGAAACATTGTTATTTGTTATAAAAATCAATATCTAAAAACCACAAAACCATGTAACCCACAAGCAACCATTTGTAACTTTCTGCAACCTTAATGTAAATTTATTGTTGACCTAAAGCCGATTTTGACTTACGGTAATAGAAGCGCTTACATTTTATTACAAAATAAAATGTAAGCGCTTACAAAAAGCATTAAATAAAAAATACTGAATTAAACGTCACACACAAATAATAAAACTAATCTTGGGGAGAGAAAAGTGAATTACAAAACGTTTAACAAATCAAAATTAGCGACTAGCTTGTCACTAATATTAGGCGCATCAGCAATGAACGTAGCCTACGCAGCAGAAGAAACTGAATCTGAAATTGAAGTAATTGAAGTTACAGGAATTAGAGGCTCGTTAACTAAGTCTGTAGATGTAAAACGTTCATCTAAAGGTGTCGTTGATGCTATCTCAGCTGAAGATATTGGTAAATTTCCAGATACTAATTTAGCTGAATCTTTACAACGTATTACTGGTGTTTCAATTGACCGTAATAATGGTGAAGGTAGTAAAGTAACTGTGCGTGGTTTCGGCCCTGACTATAACTTAGTTACTTTAAACGGTCGTCAAATGCCGACAGCAAACATTAATTCAACCAGTGCTAATGATTCAAGGTCTTTTGATTTTGCAAATTTAGCTTCTGAAGGCGTAAGTGCTGTAGAAGTATACAAAACAGGTAAGGCTTCTGTACCAACAGGCGGTATTGGTTCTACCATTAATTTAATCACTTTGAAGCCATTAAGTTCTCCAGGTTTAAAAACAAGTATTGGAATTAAAGGTGTGCATGACACATCTACAGAAGATGGTTCTGAGCTGACTCCAGAAATATCAGGTCTTTTTAGTAACACTTTTGCTGACGATAAATTTGGTATTGCAGTTTCTGCATCACACCAAGTACGTGAAAGTGGCAGTGCGCGTGCTGGCGTAGATGGCGGTTGGCGTCGTTTTGAAGAAAACGGTGAAGGCGGCTGGGGATCTCTTCCATCAGCTCCTACCGATGGTTCTGCAGATCCTCATATGAACCGCCCACAAATGGGTGATGTTTATGCTGTACCACAAAATTTACTATACGGTTTTAAAGAAATTGAGCGCACTCGTACAAACGGACAAGTAACACTTCAATATCAACCAATTGATGCTTTGACCGCTACATTAGATTACACCTACTCAAAACTTGAAACTGAAACCAACCAAAATATATTCTCGGTATGGATGAACCACGGCCATTCAGCAAGTGAGTGGACAGATCCTAATTCTGATGGTGTAAGAGCTCCTGTTTACATAACAGAGAATAACACCGGTGTTGATAATGACACTGGAGCTTTGAACTATGCAGATTTAGTTTCTCAAGTAGAAGAAAGCGCACAGGTTAATGAAAATGAATCGATTGGTTTAAACTTAGCTTATGATGTAAATGATAACCTTTCTTTTGGTTTAGATTTACATAGTTCTTCAGCAGAAGCTAAGCCAGATAGTATTTATGGTAATAGTAATACGATTCAAATGGCGACAAACGTCCGAGCTGCCACTAGCATCGATTTTAGTTCTGATTTCCCGGTAGCTTCAGTAATGTTTCCATCGGAAGTTAACTTAGCTGATTATCCAGCAGGTACAACAAATCCTCTACCAAATGTATCAAGTACTAATCCTGAAGGCGTAAGAACTACTGGTACAAGCTTCCGAAATAGCTATATGAAGTCAGAAATTGACCAATTACAGCTAACGGGAAAATACGTGTTTGATGACGGTATTGTTGAGAGCATTGATTTTGGTGTTGCTAGAACGGAAACAGAAAATAGAACAGCTTTTGCTATGGCTGAACGTCCTACATGGGGCGGTGTTGGTTCGGTTGATGATATTGACAATCAAATATTAATTGATAGTTTGTCGGGCATGAAAGGAAATTTTGATAACTTACCTGGTGATAAGTCAAACATGATTGATGAGTTTTTCAATGTTGATTTTAAAACCTTTGCAGATATAATTGGCGACAATTATGGTGTACCTTTAAATGCTGATGGCACACCTGGTGATGCTGCTTGGCCTTGTGGTACACAAGTATGTGCACCAACAGCGTATACAACTGATAATAGAACCACTGAAGAATCTAATAGTGCCTTTGTACAGGCAAACTTGACCTTTGAAATTGCTGATATGCCAGCTAATGTTTCATTTGGCGTACGCTGGGAAGAGACAGACGTTGAATCTCAAACATTACTACCAGATGTAATTAGAGTTGGTTGGGTTAGTGCTAATGAATTTTCAATAGAGCGTGGCAACAATGTTTTTTATGATGGTTCAGGTAGTTATGATTATATATTACCAAGCATAGATTTTGATATTGAGGTTGTTGAAGATGTTATTTTAAGAGCATCTGCTAGCCAAACTATTACTCGTACTGGTTATAATAACCTCATTGCAGGTCAAAGTATCGATGGCGTAAGTGTCGTAAATGCAAATGGTTCAAGAGGTAATCCTGGGTTAAATCCAATAGAGTCAACTAACTTTGATATCTCAGCTGAATGGTACTACGGTGATGCAAGTTATATCTCATTAGGCTATTTCAAAAAAGATGTTGAAAACTTTGTTGGCACTGAGTTTGTAAACGACTCTCCAGTTGATATAACTAATCCAGCAACAGGTCAGCGCTTTGATGATGCGGTTGCAGTAGTCGGAGGAAATGATAACGTAGCTATTCGTAATGAAATCATTGCTCAAAACCCTGGTGATCCAAACATTGTTCCTGCAGACGAAGCCGCAGGCATTCAAGCAATTATTTATGGTAGTCCAGAAAATGATATTCTTGACGTAGTCTTTTCACAACCAGTAAACCAAGATGAAGCTGAACTTGATGGATTAGAGTTTGCAGTTCAACACATGTTTGGTAATTCAGGCTTTGGTGTCATTGTAAACTATACTTATGTAGACAGTGATCTTGAGTATGATAATGGTTCGCTCGATGGTCAATTCGCACTACTAGGCTTAAGTGATTCAGCCAATGCAGTAGCCTTTTATGAGAAAGACGGTTTTCAAGCTCGTTTAGCTTATAACTGGCGTGATGAGTTTTTAGATGGCTTTAGTGACGGTCATGGTGATGGTCCTAACCCTGTTTATGTTGAAGAATATGGACAACTTGATGTCAATGTTAGCTACGCGATTAATGATAACTTCACTGTTTTTGCTGAAGGTATTAACGTAACTGATGAATATTCTCGTAAACATGGTCGACATGACTTTATGCTTGTGAATGTTGAACAAACAGGTCCTAGATATAACATTGGCGCACGCTATGTATTTTAATATCTAACGACTAAAGCCAAGCAAGTATGTGCCAATACTTGCTTGGCTTTTATTTTATATCTCTATATATTGTATATACTTTTAAAATTTAGCTTTAACTTTTTATCTAAAAAATTAAAGCTAAATTTTAACCCCAAAATACAACCTCAAATGGACAGTAGTATTAAACAAATAGTAATCATTGGTGGTGGCACCGCGGGATGGCTAACTGCAGCTATTTTAGCAAAAGAACACATGAGTTATGATATCAATGGCGTGCAAATAACCTTGATTGAATCACCAGATGTTCCGAGCGTAGGTGTAGGAGAAGGTACTTGGCCAACTATGCGATCTTCATTAGAGAGCGTGGGCATCAGCGAATATGAGTTTATTGCTTTTTGTGAAGCCTCTTTTAAGCAAGGTTCTGAATTCGTTAATTGGCAGACTGATAAAAGTACCGCTCAAAATAATAGATATTTCCACCCTTTTGTTGCTCCTGAAGGTCACGGTCAATGTGACTTGCACCAGTTTTGGAAATCTAACTCGACTAAAGTAACCTTTGCTGATTTTTTAAGTTACCAACCACATTTATGTCATAAAAACCTCGCTCCTAAGCAAATCCAGACACCTGAGTATGCTGCTGTAGCAAATTATGGTTATCATTTAAATGCTGGTAAATTCGCGCAATTGTTAAAGCAACATGCGACAACAAATTTAGGCGTTAAGTTTATAAGTGACCATGTAAGTCATGCAGTTAATGATGATAATGGTTTTATTGATTATGTTGTGACCAATGTAAATGGTGATATTAAGGCTGACTTATTTGTTGATTGTTCGGGTTCAAGGGCTTTGCTATTAGGCCAGCATTATGGCGTTGAAATTGTTAAACAAAAACATATTCTTTTTAACGATCGCGCTATCGTGACACAAGTACCCTACTTTGCAGATTCTGCGCCAATAAAATCTCATACAATATCTACAGCAACAGATTTTGGTTGGATATGGGATATAGGGCTCTCTTCTCGCAGAGGCATGGGTCATGTTTATTCAAGTGAGTTTTGTAGCGATGAACAAGCGGAGTCAATACTTCAAGAACATATAAGACAAGAATTAGATAGTAAAACTACTGGCGAATTACAGTTTAAAAAACTTGAATTTGAACCTGGTTATCGAGAAAAATTTTGGCATAAAAACTGTGTTGCAATAGGTATGGCTTCTGGCTTCATTGAGCCACTAGAAGCTTCAGCATTAGCTTTAGTTGAACTAAGCGCAAAAATGCTAGCAAAAGAGTTACCAAGCCATAGAGACATAATGGAGTTAGCAGCACAGCGTTTTAATACCAGATTTCATTATCGCTGGCAAAGAATTATCGAATTCTTAAAATTACATTATGTGCTGTCAAATAGAACATCGCCATACTGGCAAGCAAATAGAAACGAGCGTTCTATTCCACAACGTTTACAGCAACTATTAAAGCTGTGGAAATATCAGCCGCCATCTTATAATGATTTCACCGAAATAGAAGAAATTTTCCCATCAGCAAGTTATCAATATATATTATATGGTATGGGGTTTAATACTCAGAAAAGCTCTACCTCATCTAAATATAATGACTTAAAGATCGCACAAGAACTGTATGAGAAAAACCTTAGAATAATTACAAAATATCAATCGGGATTACCGACGAATAGACAGTTAATCAACTCAATAAAACAAGTTGTATCGGCAAATAAAAATTAATAAGCACATAGAGGTAAAGATGAGCAAGCACGAATTACTTAATAATCAAGATCATAAAGCACTTACCATCAATTTAGATATGTCTAATGAGATGGGTAATAATACCATGCATGCCCTAGCATTCCCTTTTGAATTCAAAGAATTACAAGCTCACTACCCTATCTTTTTCAGAAAAGAAGCTAGCAGTGATAACTATTCAGCTGTAGCTCTTTTGGGTTTTGAAAAAGGTGAAAATTTATTTATTAAAAATAATAACTGGCAAGTTAGCTATATTCCAGCAGTGATTGAGCGTGATCCTTTTTTAATTGGTTATCAACAGACAGAAGAAAGCGGAGCTTTAATTAAAAAGCCAGTGATCCATATTGATATGAGTTCACCTAGAGTTAATAAAGGCGAAGGACAGCCTGTATTTTTACCTCATGGTGGGAATAGCGAATATTTGAATAGGGTGTCTGATGTATTAAATGATATTGAGGGAAATTCAAAATCGACGAAAGTATTTTTTGATATGCTTAAACAATATGCTTTATTAGAGCCTTTCAATTTAGATATAGAATTAAACGATGGTAACCTTAATAGATTGAGTGGTTATTACACTATAAACCAAGAAAATCTATATGCTTTAGATAGCGAGATTGTTGGTGAATTAAATCGTTCGGGTTTTTTAATGCTGATTTATATGACTATTGCATCTTTAGCTAATATATCAAAATTGGTTTCTTTGAAGAACGCATAAACGAACCATCTAATGGCATTAAAACATGAATAAATTATCTGATGATATATTAAGCTCCAAGTTCCCTATTAAGCTTGATGGTTTAGTTGCCGACTGGCCTTTATTAACAGGAAAAAAAACTGTAATTGAACAGTTAATAGATGACTGTAGTAATCAACAGATACATGCATTTGTAGCTGAGAAAGAAATTAACGGTCGGTATTTTTATAATCCAAATTTAAATGGATTTAACTTTACAAAAGTACCACTGAATATATTAACTGTATTAACACAGTTTTTGACTGAAAAAATAGAACAAAGTATTTATGTTGGCTCTGCGAATATGGAGCAATTTTTTCCTAATTTAAAACAACAAAATAAACTTAAACTATTAGACAAATACAAACCAACAACAAGTATTTGGTTAGGTAATGAAAGTCGCATTGCAGCTCACCAAGATAGCCCTCTAAATATCGCATGTTGTATTCAAGGTAAACGCCGATTTACTTTATTTCCCCCTGAGCAGATTAGTAACTTATATATTGGTCCATTAGATAATACCCCTGCTGGCCAACCAATTAGTTTGGTTGATTTTGACCAACCTGATTTTATAAAACATCCTAAATTTAAAGAAGCGCTAAAGCATGCCTATATATTTGATCTTGAACCAGGCGACTCGCTTTTTATTCCAAGCATGTGGTGGCATCATGTTGAGGGTTTAGATCCCTTTAATGTACTCATCAATTTTTGGTGGAAAGATATCCCAAGTTTTATGGGTGATCCTATGGACAGTTTTTTCCATACTCTTTTAAATATTAAAGAGCTACCACAACATGAAAAAAAAGCATGGCAGGCTTTATTTGAACATTATATATTTTCAAATGACACATGCTATTCTCATATACCGCAAGAATCACGCGGTGTATTAGCAAATATTGATGATAATAAGGCCAGATACCTTAGAGCAATGTTACTACAAAAATTAAATCGATAATGAGCATAAACATGAATACTAAGAAAGTTAAAAAAGTTGTAATTGCTGGCGGTGGTACTGCTGGCTGGATGACTGCAGCAGCATTAACTAAGCTACTAGGCAAAAACCTTGAAATAAGTCTCATCGAATCAGATGAAATACCAACAGTAGGTGTTGGCGAAGCTACGATTCCAACGTTAGTTTATTACCATCAATTATTAAACATCAACGAAGCTGACTTTTTAAAAGCAACACAAGGTACCTATAAACTAGGTATAAATTTTGAACATTGGCATGATATTGATAAACATTATTTACATGCTTTTGGTGTTACCGGTAAAGATTGTTGGGCTGCAGGTTTTCAGCACTTTTGGAAACGAGGTAGAGATCTAGGTATAGCTAAAGATTTTGGCAATTATTGTTTGGAGCAAGTAGCAGCTAAACAACAAAAGTTTGCCCATTTACCTAATAATGGATTGAATTATGCCTACCATATAGATGCAGGTCTTTACGCCAAATTTTTACGTCAAATAAGTGAGCAGCATGGTATAAAGCGTATTTCAGGTACTATCAATAAAGTTAACTTAGATTCATCGAATGGTCATATTCAATCATTAGATTTAAAAGATGGTAGTAACGTTGAAGGTGATTTATTTATCGACTGTACAGGCCAACGGGGCCTGTTAATCGAACAAGCATTACACACAGGATATGAAGACTGGTCTCACTGGTTACTCAACGACAGTGCTATAGCTGTGCAAACAAAAGCAGTAGAAGCCCCTCGTCCTTACACTCGTTCCATAGCTCATAAATTTGGCTGGCAGTGGCGTATTCCTCTACAAAATAGAGTAGGTAATGGCATAGTTTTTAGCAGTAAGCATGTCAGTGATGAAGAGGCTAAGCAGACGTTATTAAATAACCTCGAAGGGGAAATGATAACAGAGCCTAAGACCATTAAATTTAAAACGGGTACACGTCGACAGCATTGGAATAAAAACTGTATCGCAATAGGTTTATCTAGTGGTTTTTTAGAACCTCTAGAGTCAACTAGTATTCATCTAATTCAACAATCAGTACTTAAACTGTTAAGGATCTTTCCGCAAAATGGGATTATTCAGCACGATATAGATGAATACAATCAACAAATGCGCTTCGAAGTAGAGAGTGTTCGTGATTTTATTATTCTACATTACAAAGTAACAGATAGAAGTGATTCAACTTATTGGTCACATTGTAAAAATTTAGACGTTCCAGCGTCATTAGCCCATAAGATTGCCTTATTTAAAGACACAGGTAGGGTATTTCGAGTGAATAATGAATTATTCGATGATTCATGGATGCAGGTAATGATAGGACAAGGTTTGGAGCCTAAGAGTTATCACCCTATTGTGGATAATATGTCAGAGCAAGAGTTACAAAACTTTTTATCACACCTTGAAAATAACCTTAGCGGCATTGTCGGGCAGTTACCTAGCCATGGAGCATTTTTGCAACAATTTTGCCCTGCTAATATCGGCTAATTAAAGTTATTGCTATAATTTGGCTACCTCATAAGAAAAAGACCATTCATAATAATATGAATGGTCTTTTTTATAACAGCAATACTAGATAGCTATTTACTGACAGCTAATCATTGCAGTTTGGGCTCGGTTTGGTTGCAATTTAATTGTCGCAAATGACAACTTACCACTACCCGCCGTTGATAGTCCAAATGGTAATGTTACTCGCGCAAGGTTAACCCCTTGCTCTGCAAAACAGTTTAAATCAACACTAAGCTCTTGCCACTGATTATCAGTAAAACTAGCAACTGCATCTGTAATATCAATGTTTTTTTGACAACCATCTTCATCACAGTACATTTCTAAGAATAGTTTATCTGAGAATGCTTGTTCTTTACGTACTTGCACAGTAAGTGCCGATTTATTTTCAAGTTGTGCGCGCAAGTCTTCTGCAAAAATGCTTCTTAGACTAACCATGCCCTTCTCGGTACCTCTAAAGGTAATAGTACGAGCATCTTCTTGAACATCCTTATCCATAGTTTTTAACTTGATACTTGCAAGCTCAATAATAGAACTGTCAACACCTGAAGATTTTTCACCAGAAGTTAACGTCATTGCCCACGGCGCTTTAACTGCATGCTCAAATAACACCATAGCTTGGTCAGCATTTGCAGATTTAGCTACTGTCTCATCTAAGTCATCACCTAAAGTATTTTCTTCACCATAGGCTAAACCAAAACCATAAGGTAGTAGAGGTGAATATTCTGCATCATTACGATTTACCACTGCTTGAATTGCAGTTTTTGGCCATGAAAAAGATAGCTTACCTTTAAAGTCGTGATTAATAGAACCATCGGCTTTAGTGAATAACACTTCACTTACGCCAGTACCTTCACTACCAGGTAACCAAGCCGCGATAAACGCATCTGAAGCATTTAATTCAGCATTAACCCACATAGGACGACCAGAAATAAATACTGATACTACAGGTATGCCCTGAGCTTTTAATTTATTAAGTAGAGCTAAGTCTTTTTTATTACCACGTTGGTAATCTAGGTTATCAATATCGCCGATACCTTCTGCATAAGGTTCTTCACCAAAGACAACGACAGCAACATCTGGTTTTGTTTTAAAATCGCCATTAACGGCTAACTCAATATTACCACCAGCTGAATTAACAACTTGTTCAAAACCTTTATAAATCGAGCTGCCGCCAGGGAAATCAGCGTTGGTGTTACCCGTACCTTGCCAAGTAATAGACCAACCACCAGACTGTTTACCAATATTATCAGCACCATCACCTGCTACTAAGATATTAGCGTTAGGGTTTAATGGTAAAATATTACCTTTGTTTTTAAGAAGAACTAACGATTCACGCACGGCTTGACGAGCTACATCACGATGAGCTTGTGCGCCAATCAATTGTGTTTTACCAGATAAAGCACGATTTACAGGACTTGGCTTATCAAAAATACCCGCACGTAGTTTTACACGTAAAATTCGGCTTACTGCATCGTCAATTCGAGCTTGTGGAATTTCTCCCGACTTAACTTGTGCAATAGTGTTTTCATAAAGAGGCTTCCATGCATCGGTTGGTACCATGAAGATATCTAAACCAGCATTAACCGTTTGTGCACAATTCTCATTAGTACAACCTGGTATTTGTCCGTGGCCGTTCCAGTCACCAACAACAAAACCATCAAAGCCCATTTTATCTTTTAACACAGTCGTTAATAGGTATTTATTGCCATGGTTTTTCTCGCCATGCCAGCTATTAAATGAAGCCATAACCGATTGTGCGCCAGCAGATAAACCACCAACATAACCTTGACCATGGATATCAAATAACTCTTGCTCTGAGGCTAAGGTATTACCTTGGTCATCACCATTTTCAGTACCGCCATCACCAATAAAATGTTTAATCGTAGAGATAACACGAGTGTCACCTAAAAAGTCTTTATTCGCATGACCTTGTAAACCTTTTACGATTGAAGCTGAGTAGTTACGGACTATTTCTGGGTCTTCGGAGTAACCTTCATAAGTACGTCCCCAACGGTCGTCACGAACAACAGCCACAGTTGGCGCAAAAACCCAATCAATACCAGTAACCATAACTTCTGTAGCAGTGATCTCAGCAACTTTTTCAATTAGGTCCGGATTATTCGCAGCACCTAAACCAATATTGTGAGGAAATAATGTCGCGCCAATAACATTGTTGTGGCCATGTACCGCATCCGTTCCCCAAATTGTTGGAATGGTTGAACCATCAATAGAGTCATCAATAGATGCTTGGTATAAATCTTCAGCTAATTTGATCCAGTCAGCCGGTGTTGCATGTTTATTATTTTCAGGGAAAGCACCACCACCATTTAAAAATGAGCCGAAACCATATTTACGCATATCTTCAACTGTGATATCGCGAATTTCCGGTTGGATCATTTGCGCAACTTTTTGCTCAAGCGTCATACCAGATAGGATGTCCTTGATTTTTTGCTCAAGTACGGCATCTTTTTTGACTGGTAAGTCTAATACTGGCCAAATATCAATATTATGCTTTAACGTACCGGTTGCTTCTGTAGCTACCACATTATGATTTTCGGCTGATTGCTCTTGCGAACAACCAAGAGTTGCAAGCGTAATGCTCGATAACATCAAATATTTAGCATGCTTTGCTAAAAAATTTGTTTTAAGAACTTTCATTATATTTCCCTGAATATACTTTATTAATTTATTTATTAATTGGTTTTGGCTTTGAACCAACCAGACCGTAGTAAGCAATAAATGCATAACAAATGATCGGTAAAAAGAATGATGCTTGCACACCCATTGAATCGGCTAAAAAGCCTTGTAAAACTGGTACTAATGCACCACCGACAATCGCCATACATAAAATACCTGACCCTTGTGATGTATGCTTACCTAAACCAATAACAGCCAAACTAAAGATAGTTGGAAACATAATTGAGTTAGCCAAACCAACTAATAAGATAGACCACATAGCTAAAGCGCCAGAACCGAATATAGCCATTAAAATAAGGACACAAGCAGCTACCGCATTAAAGGCCAATACTTTACCTGCAGCAATTTTTTGCATAACGCCAGCACCAATAAAGCGACCAACCATAGCACCACCCCAGTAATAGGTTAAGTATGTTGCAGCTTCAGATTCAGCAAGACCTGCAATATCAGGGTCACCAAAAAAGTTAACTAAAAAACTACCTATCGATACTTCAGCGCCTACATATACAAAGATACCTACAGCACCTAAAACAAGATGTGAGTAGTTCCAAGCACTGCCATCTACCTGTTGTTTTTCTTCTTCAGTTTCTTCTTCTGCTGCGATATGAGGAAGCTTTAACAAAGCAAAAACTGCAGCTAAAATTAATAACATTGCCGCTAATGCTACATATGGCATTTGAACTGAGGCGGCTTTTTCTTGTGCAGACAAACCTTCAACGGCTTCATTTAAAATAAACAACGCACCTAAATAAGGAGCTACCGTTGTACCTAATGAATTAAATGCTTGCGTCATAGTTAAACGAGAAGACGCAGTTTTAGGGCTACCTAAGCTACTTACATAAGGGTTAGCTGAAACTTGTAATAAGGTAATACCCGAAGCTAAAACAAATAAGGAAACTAAAAAAACAGGGTAACTATGCATTGATGCAGCAGGATAAAAACCTAAACAACCAATAGCCGCAATAACTAAACCAATGACAATACCGCGTTGGAAACCAAAGTTTTTAACGACTTTTCCGGCTGGAATTGAAACGATAAAATAAGCACCAAAGAAACAAAATTGCACTAACATTGCTTGCGCATAGCTTAAGTCGAAAATACCTTTTAAATGTGGGATTAGAATATCGTTTAAGCAGGTAATGAAGCCCCACATAAAAAATAATGACGTTAACGATGTTAACGCGAACGAATAGTTACCAGAAGGTTCCGATGTATGAGAGCCTTGTTGTGCGAAGTTTGCACCAGCCATAAATTTTTCCTTTGTTTTTATGAATCGCTTAAAAAAGTGTATTTATAAAGCGAGTCTATAAATATCAATTTGTCAGTTGTATATTTTAGTTACATTGAAATTATATTTTGTTGTATTTTTGTAGTATTAATGTTGTCCAAAATCACCAATGTTGTTGACCTTTAAATAATTAAACGTTAACCTGCCAATGTAAGCACTTACATTTATAACATATATTAGCCTCAGAGCAAGAAAAAAATTACAATAGTAGCGCAACTTAATAACCAATGAATAATAACAGGACATACTGTCTAACATGAAAATTACACTACCAACTAACTCGAAGATGCTAAAGAAAGACTTTCTTTATGGCGTTGCCACCGCATCGTTTCAAATTGAAGGTGGTATCAATGATCGCCTACCTTGTATCTGGGATACTTTTTGCGCGAAGGAAGGTAAAATTTCAGATAAAAGTGACGGTAGTGTCGCTTGTGACCATTATTCATTGTGGCAAGATGATATCGAATTAATAGATTCATTAGGCGTTGACGCATACCGATTATCAATTTCTTGGCCGAGAGTAATGAATCAAGACGGGAGTGCCAACCAGCAAGGTATCGATTTTTACATCAACTTATTAGATGGTTTGATTGCCAAAGGTATTAAACCGTTCGTTACTCTTTATCATTGGGATTTACCACAACACCTTGAAGATCAAGGCGGCTGGTTAAACCGTGAAACTGCCTATAAATTTAAAGAATATGCCGATTTAATTACTAAAGCGCTAGGCGATAGAGTTCACTCTTACGCTACCTTTAATGAACCATTTTGTAGTGCATTTTTAGGCTATGAAGTTGGTGTACATGCACCCGGTTTGGTTGGTAAAGAGTACGGCCGTAAAGCTGCACATCATATTTTATTAGCTCATGGCCTAGCTCTAGATGTTATTAATAAAAACTCTCCGAGTAGTATGAATGGCATAGTATTAAACTTTACCCCTGCATACCCTTTAACAGACTCAGCTGAAGATTTAGCTGCAGCCAAATTTGCTGATGATTATAATAATCAATGGTATATAAAACCATTATTTGATGGCTGTTACCCAGATACTATCAACCTGTTAGACGATGCCCATAAACCCGATATTTTAGATGGCGACATGGATATTATCTGTAAAAAAATGGACTTTTTAGGTGTCAACTTTTACACCAGAGAGGTTTTTCGCAGCGATGCTAACGAACCATTTATGGTTGTACCACCAAAAGATGTCCCTGTTACCGATATGGGGTGGGAAATATATCCACAAGCCTTTACTGATTTATTAACTAAATTAAATAGTCTTTACAGCTTGCCTCCGGTTTACATTACAGAAAACGGTTGTGCCTTGCCTGATACTATTGATGATAATGTGGTCAATGATGTAAACCGTATCGAGTATTACAATAGCCACCTCAATGCCTTAAACAACGCGATTGAACAAGGTGTCGATGTTAGAGGTTATTTTGCTTGGAGCTTAATGGACAATTTCGAGTGGGCTCTTGGTTACAGTAAACGCTTTGGCATTGTTTATGTAGACTATGAAACACAGAAGCGTACAATCAAGGCGAGCGGCGAAGCGTATAAAGAATTAATTAGTCACCGATAAACACATATATCAAGTTGATTAAATTGCGATAACAATTTGACCGTTAATAAAACTATAATAAAAAGACGATAATCAATATGACTACGAAACTCCCGTTTTATGAAAAAGTTGGCTACGCTATGGGTGACGCAGCCGCAAACTTAGTATGGCGTGGTGCCCTAGCCTATTTAGCTGTTTTTTATACTGATACTTTCGGTATCAGTGCAGCAGCGGCTGCAATGTTATTCTTAGTTGTACGCTTATCTGACGGTGTTACCGATATTATTATGGGTATGATTGCGGATAGAACATCCACTAAATGGGGCAAGTTTCGCCCTTGGATTTTGTGGTCAACCCCTTTCCTTGCGCTCTTTATGGTGTTGTGTTTTACCACACCTGACTTTAGTGAAACCAATAAATTAATTTATGCCTATGCAACCTACATAGGCTTAACTTTAGCCTATACGGTTAACAATGTGCCCTACTCAGCCTTAATGGGCGTTATGACGCCTAGCGACACCGAACGTACAAGTTTATCTGGTTTTAGGTTCGCTGGTGCATTTGCCGGTGGTTTGTTGGTTATGGGCTTTCTTCCTGATTTAGTCGCATATTTAGGTGATGGTAATGATGCGCTTGGTTACCAATATACTATGTATGCTTTTGCAGCTTTATTAATCGTTTTAATGCTAATAACTTTTGCAACAACGAAAGAAAGAGTTGTGCCGACAATTGATGACGGTAGTGATCTAAAAAGTGAAGTTAAAGACTTAACTAAAAACCTGCCTTTCATTATTATTCCATTACTGTCGATTACTTTATTCTTTTATTATCGAGAGCTGTATAGCGGTCTATTTTTTACCCTAGTTATGATTGCGATGTGGTTTTTGATAAAACGCTTGTTAGCCAACCCATCAGATAAATTAACTGGTACACAAAGGGATATGGTTGACTTATTAACCAATAAACCATGGCTGATATTATTAGGAATTGGTTTTTTAACCATGATGTTTAATGGCATTAAATATGGTGTTATTGCTTATTATTTTAAATATCATGTCGGTGATGAATTAATGGCTGGTAAGTATTTTATCGGTTTATTAATCGTTTCTATTCTAGGGGCCTTATCGACTAGCTATTTATCTAAAAAATTCGGTAAAAAACCTTTATTTATAGCAGCACTTTTAATTAGTGCAATTTTAACCATTGCCTTTTATTGGGTGCCACAAGGTAATATTACCGCCATATTTATATTAGGTTGCAGTACAGAGTTTTTCTCAGCTATTATGCCTACGCTATTTTTTACCATGCTAGGCGATTCAGCAGATTACTCTGAGTGGAAAAATGGCCGCAGAGCAACTGGCTTAATTTATAGTGCAGGCACCTTTATCCAAAAAACTGGTGGCGGCTTTGCTGGGGCATTAGTATTAATCGTTTTAGCAGGTTATGGCTATGATGGTATGGACGAAAGTACCATTGCTGCATCATTACCTGGTATGCAATTATTGATGAGTTGGATACCCGCAGGCTTCGCTATTTTAGCGGCAATATTGATGATGTATTACCCATTATCAACCCAACAAAACAAACAAATGAGTGATGATTTAGTTCAACGAAGAAGTGCTGAATAATAATCAATTGATTTAATAAAGGAATATAATGGCCACAATTTATGAAGTTTCTAAACTCGCTGGGGTATCGTTAGCGACAGTTTCTAGGGTCATGAATAATAATGCTAAAGTGAGCGATAAAACCCGCTCAAAAGTATTAGATGCAATGACTCAATTAGGTTACCGACCTAATTCTATTGCGCAGTCATTAGCTTCAAATGTCACTAATAGTGTTGGCGTGTTAGTTTCAGAATTACATGGTGGCTTCTTCGGTTTGGTAATGAACGGGATTGAAAGCGAATTGCGCTTAGCCAATAAGCACATCATTATCACCACAGGCCATAGTGATGAAGGACAAGAAAAGTCAGCAATCGATTTTTTAATTGGCCGTAAATGCGACGCCTTAATCTTGTTAGTTGACTCTGTAAGTGATGAAGAGCTGATCAAGATATCAAAAGCTATTCCTACTGTGTTAATTAACAGAAAGGTCGACACTCTTGCCGAACGCTGTATTAGTTTGGACAATGAATATGGCGGATATTTGGCCACTAAACATCTATTAGAGCAAGGCCATACAGACATTGCCTATGTTGCTGGACCCGATTGGAAAGTTGACTCCCATGACCGTTTTGTGGGCCATCAAAAGGCATTACAAGAACATAACATAACTTTTAATGAGGCTCTTTATTATCAAGGTGATTTTAATGAAAATAGTGGCTATGAAAGTTTCAACAAATTAAAATCTCGCGGTATAAATTTTAGCGCAATAGCTTTTGGTAATGATGAGATGGCATCGGGTGCGATGAAAGCCGCTCGTGAAAATGGTTTAATATTACCTAAAGATTTATCCATTATTGGCTTTGATAACAATATGTTTGCCAGTTACCTTTACCCTGAATTAACCACTATTGATAATAGTGCATATCAAATGGGTAAAATGGCAACCGACATCATATTAAAAGATGTTTACAAGCAAAAGAATCTTAATATATCAAAGATAATTAATGTTTTTGAGCCAAAACTGGTTTGCCGAAATTCAGTAACCCCTAACGCCTAATAATTAATTCCAAGGCGTTACTGACTCAGCTCAGAGTATAGTTACTTAACTAACTTTATTTTCCCAAATACACTCGCATCTATATAACCTAAGTTTTTATCTCCATTAACTGGGGTTATTTTTTGCGAGCCGATAAAGTGCTCACGTTCAATACTGGTATCGTTATCGCAATACGCCAACATAAAGCCCATGGTTTTATCTGCTGTAAGTTTTAGTGGAATATTCGCAGGATTTTGTGCCGGTAGTTTAAAACTATCATCAAAAATTTTGATCGCCAATTCCCAATAAACTTTATGTGGAGCTGCCGAGTCTCTTTTCCAAACACTGTTCACATGATCATTTAACAAGATAAAATTCGTACTGCCATCCGCATTATTTGGACCAATATCGGCTACTTGATTATCAAGAGCAACATGATACGCGAAGGCATTAAAATTGAACTGATGATTACCACCAGAAGCGTTTTCATCTAGGAATATTTCTAAGCAGTCATCATCCCAATATCTGTCTAATGGGTCGGCAATTTTATCAACTAACACATCGTCAGTAATCTCAGCTAAAAGATATAAATAGTCTTGGTCCCAGAGTAATTTAAAGCGACCTGAAAAGTCTTCTTTGCTTGGGTACTCACCAATCATATGTTGATCGATAGGCAACCAATTACTAGCATCCCATGCACTCTCATTTGCCATGCCGTCAACAGTGATTGCATTAGTAGCCGGTTTAACCGATATAGTATCCCCATTTGCATAAGCTATGTTTGATGAAAGTAAAACTAGCGGGATTAATGTTGATAATATGCATTTACTAAAGAACATTGTGATTATTTTCCTTTTGCAGCTGTATTAGAGATTACAGCTAATATTTGCTGACAAAGAGTATCAGGTGTTTGACTCGCATTAAATGTTAACACCCCAACCTCATGTTCAGGTGATTGTAAGCTATCAAATTGGCTTGCCAATAACTTAGGATTAAAAAAGTGTGAGTTTCGCTCTGCCAATCTTGCTGCAATAACACTCTGCTCAGCTTTTAAATAGATAAATTGACAATTAAAACCTAGGTGTTTAAATTTTTCTCGGTGGTCTGCGCGTAAACCGGAATAAGCCAAAACACAGTGTTTGCCTTCGTTGTATTGCTCTTTTAGAGCAGTACAAATTGACTCAATCCACGGCAACCTTTGCTCATCAGTTAAAGCAATACCTTGCTGCATAAACATTTTTGCTTGTTGAGAATGAAAATCATCTGCTTCGATGTATGTATAATTTAATTTATGACTTATGGTTTTTGCAGCCGTTGTTTTTCCGCAGCCACTAACTCCCATAATGATGAGCAGGTTTTTATCACACGACTTGTTTACATCCGAAACATCAGGGATAGAAACGCAAACCGAATAGACTTTGTTTTTCTCAATATTATCAATAATATTACTCGCTAGTACTTGTCCATCCACAGATATGGTTAATTCAGTTACCTTTGCTGTTTTACTATATTCAACATTAAATGTTGCGCCACCATATTGACGAGTTACCGATAAGCTTTGCCAATCATTTGGCAATTGAGGTGTGATCTGTAATGCACCACGCTGCCCTTGTAAACCTGCCATACCTTCAATTATGCATCGATATACCCAAGACACTGTACCAGTATTAAAAAGCTGACTTGAGCGCCCTGCTCGGTCTGGGTGCTGA
Organism: Thalassotalea sp.; assembly: GCA_029237915.1. Classification (GTDB taxonomy): domain Bacteria; phylum Pseudomonadota; class Gammaproteobacteria; order Enterobacterales; family Alteromonadaceae; genus Thalassotalea_A. The sequence continues at coordinate 21,475 of JAQWHD010000044.1, forward strand.
TAGTATGCACCGCGATAGTAATTAGGAATAAAGTTAGGCAATTGACCTCGCTTAAGTAAATCATCATCAGGCAGCATTTTACGTAATACTTGATAAGCGCGTTCTCCCTCACCTATCTGGTACAAACTATAAGCATAAAATACGGCAGCATGGTTATATATCGAACCATTTTCAGCTGTGCCAGGGAATTTTTGGGTGACACGTCCTACATCTTCACGCATTTTAGTATAACTTGGTGCCAGCATCATGGTGCCAAAGGGCGTATCAAGCTGTTGCTCGATTTGGGCTAATATTTCAATTTTTTGTGACTTGCTTGCTGCACCTGATAGTAATGACCAAGACTGTGGGTTTAAAAATATTCGACCTTCTAAATCAGCGCTAATACCAAAACTGACATTATCATCGGTAATGCCACGGCTATACCATCGCCCATCCCAGCAATGTTGATTAACAGCTGCATTTAATTTTTCAGCTGCCTTTGAATACCTAGAACTACAATCTAATTGATAAATATCACAAATTTTAAGCCAACAATTTATCCCATATGCACTTGCTAAAGTAAGCCAAGTGGAAACTCCTTTACCTTTATAGCCCACCATATTCATTGGATCGCACCAATCACCTTGAGCAATATAACTTAACCCTCGTTCATCACATGCACTAATGAGCCAATCAAGCGCTAATTCTATATGATCTTTAAGGCTGGCAACTTTTTCACTGTCGGCAAAGGTGATAATTTCATTTAAAAGATCAACGTCATTGGTTTCATCTAAATATGCTTGTAAACAAATAGGTAACCATACGCAATGATCAGTATGAGGTACTTGGTTTATATATTTTAACCTTGCCTCAGGATGAATTAAAACACCATCAGGCATAGAGCCATTTATACTTTGCTGACTCAATGCGGTGATAAAGGCAGCTCTTGCTTTAGCAGGGTTTATATAACTCATTCCTAAAGCATCTTGTAAATAATTACGAGTTTGTGGGTCGGTAGTTAAGCGGTTAACATCGCCATGATAATAAACTTGTCTTGGTAGCCAATGATTAACGTATTCGTCGAATATGGTGTCCTTCGATTTTATTTTTAAAACACCTTGTCCTTGAGCTATATAGTCATTATAGGTACTACATTGAGAACCAAATTCATCTTTATCAAAATACCTTTGTTTGATCTTAACAACTTGCACATTATCTTTGGCCGGGCCAAATAGAAAGCGGTAGCTTTTACTACCACCTGCAGGGATACTTTCTCGATATTGCATCACTGCAGCTGGGACTTCGTAAAGTGCATCCATGTTATCGAGAGAGTCACAATTAACGCCATCAGGGTTAGCAATACTGCCCTCGCCTTCAAATGATTTTTGGTTACAACACCAAGCATCAGGCGATATTTCCGCGATAAAATACGTTTTATCATTTAGTTCGTTGCGTTGAAAATACTCTTCTACTTTTTGATAAGGCGAAACGCAAGTGGCAATAATTGCATTATGCTCAGATATAAAATCAGCAGATTGATTCATCCAAGACATATAGCCAATAGTGAAGTAGGGATAAATACTTATATTTCTTGGTTTGTCATCAAGATTAGTAACAGATAACTGCCACATCTCGATTGCATCTTTTTCTGCTAAACTAAGGGTAATATTTATTTCTAGATTTAAGTTTTGTATCCGCCATTTGATATCAGCTTGCCCAGCAGAAAATTCAAACTTTTCTAACTTAGTTTTTGTTGGTTCATAGGGAGCTGAAAATATTTCACCGGTTTCTTCATCTTTGATATAAAAAAATCTACCTGGGTGATTTTCATAATAAGCATGTTCGGGTTGCATGAAAGTTTTAGCTTCAAGGTTAGGCGCAAAAGAGTACTTACTCGGCTCTGGTTGCATAAACTGACCAACAGCATAGCCACGACAATTCATTTGCAACATCATAACTTTATTCCACAAAAAGCTTCCCGCTTCAGGCATTTTTGTTGGCGAATTTAACGTTAATCGATGTTGCTCTGTATCTACTGACAATAGCGTTTTGCTGTCAAATTTCATTAGTTACGCTTCCTGCTCTTTAAGTTCATTTTGTTTTTTAAGTTCAAATTGTGCCTGTAAGCTAACAACGTCTTCATCAGCTAATGGGTACAATCGAATAATAAAAACAGAAATCAAAGCAAACACCGCAGGCAATAAAGTCATCAATAGTACAATACCATTTTGGGAGTCGAGAGATTGCGCTTGATTAGCAATATAACCAAGACTGGCGAGTACCCAGCCCATCATAGCACCGGCCAAAGCACCACCAAGTTTTTGTGCAAACGCAGCGGCAGAAAAAATCATTGCAGTGGCTCTTCGCCCAGTTTGCCACTCAGAATAATCTGCCGTATCGGCATACATAGAAAAAACCAATGGCGATTTAGGGCCTAAACAAAAACCTATGCCGATTTGCAAACCAAAAATGAGCCACAATTGATCAGAGTCGACAAAATAAAACACCGTTGATAGCACGGTGACACAACACATTAAAATAAATAATAACTTACGCTTGTCAAAAAACTTAGTCATTAAAGGAGTGCAGGCAGCACCGACACCTAATGACAACATATAGGCCAAACTAAAACTACCAATTAAATCTTCTCGCTCAACAAAGTATTTAAAGTAAAACGTACCTGAGCTACCTCTAAGAGTTATTGTCATCATAATGATAAGCGCTAAGCAAAATAAAATTAGCCAAGGTTTATTAGCAAATAAATCTTTTATATCTTGTTTCACAGGGGTACTTTTAGTACTTATCGGTTGGATACGCTCAGTAGTAGAGGCAAAACTGATAAAAAATAATAGCCCAGCAACAAGGCCGTAAGTAAGCATAGTAAGTTGCCAACCCAACACTTCGTTGTCACCTCCGTACCACTGCACTAATTCAGGTGTAAGGTAAGCAACTAAGCTACCACCAGAAAATGCGCCAATAAATCTAAAGCTTGTTAATAAAGTACGTTGCTGGCTATTACCTGTAATAACACCAAGTAAAGCCCCATAAGGAACATTGATAAACGTGTAAGCTAGCATCATAAAGATGTAAGTAGCATAAGCCCAAACGAGTTTACCGCTATCGTCTAGATCGGGCACAGTAAAGGTTAAAACACCTGCGGCAACAATTGGAATTATACCCCAAAGTAAATAAGGCCTGAATTTCCCCCAGCGTGTTTTTGTTCTATCAGCCAAAGCTCCCATTAGAGGGTCAGAAAAGGCGTCAATCAAACGAGTAACTAACATCATAGTACCTACAGCCCCTGCTGATAGGCCAAAGACATCGGTATAAAAAATAAATAGGAATACGTCAAATACTCGCCAGTAAAAATTTGAAGCTACGTCTCCACAGGCGTAGCCAACACTTTCTTTGGTGGTAAATGGTTTTATATTTTTTGTTATTATCATAGTATTCACTGTGTAAATGTAAGCGCTTACACTACGTTAGCAACTAACCTTAAAAAATACAAATAAAACCACTTTTACCTCATCTAAAATTAAAAATTAAACGTAACTCTCTGACTGACGTTCTGACTATTTTCTTTGGCTAAATATTGCGCATTTTTTGTATACCTAACTGGCAAGGCTTCAATAACATAGCGCAGTGGCGTTTGACTTTGTGCTTGCTCAAATGGATAACAAGTCACTAGCAATAAACGTTCAAAATCAGTTTGAGTTATCTCTTGCTCATTAATATTGATTACCTCTATATTGGTAATTTTATAAGTAAATAAATTACCCTGAGTATCCTCTAGCACAATTTCCTCCGTAGGGTTCAGTTGTTGTAAAACAGAAAAGTGTGTATCTCGATGAGCAGAAATAAGCACAGTTCCCTCTTCTCCAGGAGAAACGCTGGCATAACTTAATCCAGGAGCAAAAGCTAACGCATTACCGGAATCACCAGCAAGTACAATTTGCTTTTCGTTAAGGCTTGGAAAACCTAACTTTAATACCGGCCAGGTATCAGCCCAAGGCCAAGGTTTTATATTTTTATTTACCTCCGTTTGTTGCCATGCTTGCTTCAACAAATACTGCGCGGCATAAGCTTTAAAGTGAATAAAAGCACTATTAGCTACTAATAACACGGCGATAATAATAAAAACTTTACGCAATTTCCCTTTAAATAAATCCTTAGTTTTATTAATTTCTGGCTTTGATTCTACCTTAGGAAATGCTTGCTCTACCGGGTTTCTAGTGTAATTCATCATTTTCTCCAACAGTTTTCTTTACTAGTACAAATCTCTCTGCAAGCATATAAATCGCGGTACAAAACATTAAGATTAAGCCCACCAACAATTGCATTTTGGCACTGGTTGCCGTTTGCGCTAACGGAATACTCTGTAAAGATCCTTTAGGCATAGCATTTGCTAGTGATTGTTGTTTTAAATATTCATTAACTCTTCTACTAGGTTGCTGTTCAACGGCAACTAAACTGGTGTATTTTGACAAGATATGATTATCTAACGCTACTGCTGTTATTGAATTAATAAGGACTTGTTTTTGCTCAGTACTATTAGTTTTATAAAGTTTATAATTAAGCTGTTTTATTTTTTGTCTGGCCCACCATGTAGCAACTCCTGAATGTTCATTAACTTGATTAAGCTTTAATGTTTGTTGCCACTCATTGTTAATAATATTACCTTTGACCACAACACTACCCTTATCTTTACTTGGCCAGCGTGCACTAATAATTAACGGTTCGCCCGCATATAAATCAGCAACGCGCTCTGGTAGTAATTCAACATTTTCACTTGGCCACTCAATGGTAATATCAGTCAATAGTGGCTGATTAATACGAGTAAACAATTCAGACATTTTACTTTTAACTTCTGACACCTTGCCGATGTAACTAAAGGTTCCTCTGCCAAGCTCAGCCGAGCGTTGCATAAAATGGCTATTAGGAGCACTACCAATACCGACAGTATGCAGTCTTGAATTAAATAGTTTGTTGTTAATCACTCTAAATAACTCAGCTTCATTACCAACGCTGCCATCGGTGATAAACACCACTTGACGAATAAACCCAGGTTTTGAGTGTTGCCCTAATGCAGCATTCAACGCAGGCAACATTTCAGTGCCACCATCGGCTTGCAGTTGATTTATCCAACGACTGGTTTGCGCAACATTACTTGCCGTTGCATATTTAGATTGAGAATAAATAGTTGAATACACACTATTAAATTCAATTATGTTAAATAAATCTTGTGGCTCTAGCTGATTTATAGCGAAGTCTAATGCCTGTTTAGCCTGGCGGATAGCTTCGCCAGCCATAGAGCCAGAAGTGTCGATGATATAAATCATTTCCTTGGGCATCTTAACAACTGATGGTGGTAGTTGTGGCGGATTAAGCATAACTAACCCGTAGTCAAAACCACCTTTACTTTCTTTAAAGAAGGCACCATTAGGGATAGACTCCGATCCAATTGACCAAGTTAATACAAAATCACGATCCATAGAAATTTTCTTACTAGCAAGCAATACCTCATCACCTTGGCGCTTAACTTGATGGTACAAACTATTGACATCAACCAAAGGCAAACCAACATTCAAATTTACTTTTATATTGGCTTGTTGTGCTAATGATTGGTGCATCTGCGGCGGCGTTATTCTTGATGCATCAACAACTCTTTTGGTATTTAGTGACCAACCATTACCTTGATTAATATTGATGCTTTCATTACTTGGCTCGATCAATTGCTTATGTAAGTCTGACTCAAACTCAACTTGCTGCTTTAACGCTAATTCAATCTGCTCCCTTGGGATATATCTAGGAGTGATCGTAAGAGGTAAACGTAAACTGAATTGATTATTTGTGAAAGGTAAAACTTGTAAGTAACTGATCTTGATTTTTACCGTTTCACCCGGAGGAATATTTGCAATCGATGTGGTAAAAAGGTTACTTCGCTCTTGTTCGAGTAAACTTGCTTTTTTGCCTGCTAATTTTGCTTTTTGATAAATTTTCTTTGCTTGTTGACGCTCTTTAATTTCGCCAACAATAATTTGCTCACCAATTTCCATTTGCAAAGCATCAACTGCAACCCCCTCAGCTAGAGGGAAAACGTAAACCCCTTCCATCCAGTCTTTAGATGTATTTTTGAATGACTGGGTTAATGTTGTACGTGCCATTAGCCCGTTAACATCAACGATATAATCAGTATTTAACACTAAAGTGTTTTGATAGCCTTGAGTATTTTTTAAAAATAAACTGCCTGAGCTAATTTCAGATAACTCAATTTTTTGTGGTAACTGTTCACTGTTTAACTCACTGCTAACTTCATTAGGGTTGGCATATAACAAAAAACTCATTAATAGCGACTGACCTAGCAGTAGATAGCACAGCCATGGTGCTATGGTAGTAATATACTTTCTTATCATGAAAGTTTTATAAATGGGGGTTGATGACATAACAATTCTCCTTGGTTATGACATCATTAAAACCTATTAAAGTGACTATATTTATCAGCAACTCTGACAAATTCGAGAGCAATTGTGATCAATTATGATTGTTCACAATTTAGATAAATTAGTAGATAGGATTATTAGTTATGGTGAGATAAACGAAAAGAAATGAAAAGGCCAAGGTTTGGATCATAGATCCGAACGTTCGTATGACTTAATCACATACATATTAGCTAACCCATTGATTTTTAATTAACTTAAGCAAAGCTATTAAAGTTGTTTTTACTCATTTTGTCAATTAGTAGTGATTTAATTATGAAGTTATCCATGGGTTGAATATATCTAAATCCATGTGTCTAAAATCCTTAATATTGCGTGTAATGAGAGTCATTCCATGAACTTTAGCGGTAGCGCCAATCATTGCATCTCGTTCTGATTTTGGGTTTGGTACATGAAGCTTTGCACATTGTATTGCAACGCTCGTATCTAAAGGTAATATCCTATCTGAAAATGCTTTTAACACATGACTATTAAGCCAGGTTCTTAAAAGAGCTGCCTGAGCTGGGTCTTTTCTTTCCTTTTGTAAAATACCCATTTCTATTTCTAATATAGAAATTGCAGATATAAACATTGAACCAACTGATTGTTGTGTAGCCCACTCGACTACATTTTTTTCTGCTTTGTTCGTAGATGCTTTTCTAAGTTCGGAAATAACATTAGTATCTAGTAAAAACATTAATCAAGATCCGCCACTTTCAATGTTGATGCATTAAATTTTGGAGCATCAAATTCAATGTCACCTGTGTTAGGCATCGACAGTAAATCAACGATTGTATCTGATGAGTTTGTTAGTTCTTGGTATTTTTCAATAGAAATCAAGACGTGAGAAACTTTTCCTCGTTCAGTAATTTGAACAGGAGATGAAAGAGCCGCTCTTTTCGCTGCCGTAGGATCTTGATTAAATTCTCGACTAGATACTGTTTGGATACTCATGAATACTTCCTTACCAAAAATGTAGTTACATAACTACATTGTAATCGTATGAAATATATAGCGCAAACTTTTTTGATGGCAACGTTTAATTATATGCACAAACCAATTGATTAAAGTCATCATCAAACAACAATCCTTTAAAAAGCAATACACTAACTATTACGTAGCCACCCACTGTAATCTTGATAAAAGTCTTATGGCAAATATCTATAAACTATGGAACATAGATCCGAACGTTCATATGACTTAACCACACACGGATGAGCTAAAACATTGGTTTTTAAAGAACTTTATTCGATATATTAAATGCATTAATGCTTATTATGTCAAATTAGAGTGAGTGATTTATTACCTAATTAGATAATAAATTATAAAGCCCATCATTTAAGTAATAATTATCTTTGCCTAATTTATGCTTCGATAAAACCCCAATAGCCACTAATTGATTTAAATACTTACTAGCTGTATTACGGTGAATACCTAAATCGTTAATTAAAAATTCAACTTTAGTATATGGATGTATGAACAGATTATTAATAAGTTCATGGCTATAAATCTTAGGCAACTTTTGTCTTATTATTTGTTTATGATGTTGCATCAAAGCAATTAGCCCTTTAATAGTATTTAGTGTATCTCTGCTAGTAATTTCTAGCGCTTTTAACATAAATAATAGCCAAGGTTGCCAATCATTATCGTCCCTTACCGCTTGTAGCAAGTGATAATAGTCTGCTTTGTTTTGATTAAGATAACGAGACAAATACAAAATAGGCGTACCTAGTAAGTTTTGTTTACTAAGATATAGAATATTTAAGATTCGGCCCGTTCTACCATTACCATCATAAAATGGATGAATACTTTCAAATTGGTGGTGCATTAAAGCCATTTTCACCAAATCATCGTAATCGCTAAGTTCATCATTATTAATAAACCGTTCTAGATCACGCATCAAATCGTTAATCTGTTGAGAGGTTTGTGGTGGTGTGTAAATAACCTTATTATTTTGTTGGTTAATTAATTGAGTGCCGCCTTGTGTTCTAAAACCCGCATTATTGTTTTCAATAATTTGCTGAATTTCGATAATTGTATTGTTAGTAATGAGCCCTGTACTGGTGATACTTTCAAAACCTTTTTCTAAAGCTTTAGCATACTTATGTACTTCTTTTGCGCTAGAAGAAATAAACTGTTGGCTAGAGTAGTGGCTTCGATAAAGATCATCTTGAGTGGTAATGATATTCTCAATTTCAGAACTTTCTTTTGCCTCTTGTAGTGAAAGCGTGGCCAGTAAAAGGTATTGGTTAGGCATCGTTAACGCCAGCCCTTTTAATTCACCTAAAGCTTGGTGTGCTTTTGCTGTAGCTTTTAATACTGCCTTAGTCTCTATATCACCAAGTTGTTCTAATGGAGTGAAGTTATAATTACAGTTCACAAAATACCTTCTTTTTTGTGCATATACCGAACATATGCACAGATTATCACATTTTGTTGTGCACGTTTAGGTTTTATGCACTCATTTTGTAATTTCTTGTGTATAACCATGGGTTAAAACCATAAGGTATACCGAGAAATAAATTCTATCTCACTGACTTTTTAGTCGACTAAATATCGACAACATAAATGTTGTAACTTTAAATGGAGAGTGTAAAGTTCTTTAAAAAAACCAAAGCGTTAGCTAATCAGAGTGTGATTAAGTCATATGAAGGGTACAGGAATTTACTTAGAAAACTTCCACATTAATGAAAATGCAATGCCAATAGCCAAAGGAAAAAAAGATAATCCGATGATGTCTAAGTCACCTTGTTGAGCAATTAAGCCATAAGCTGCAAATGCTAATGCGAGTGATATTAATAAAACACCCCGCTTAAGATCAACCAAAGGATCCTTCCCCTTAGATAGCATCGGCTCAATTGTATCAAGTGAAATCATATCGCCCTTTTCTATCGCTAACCGCATAGTTTTTTGACTTTCTAATTTACTTTTATAATTAAAATAAAGGTACATACCAGCAACAATCCCGACAATGATAAAAAGTACAATAGGGATATAAAGTTCAGACATATTAATTCCACAAGTTAAAAGTAATATTTAATATATACCAAGTGGAATAACAAAAATATAACTTAGTCTAATTGCTAGATAATGTTGCTTTGTAACAGAACCCAAAAAGAGCTATTTTAAAAGATAGCTCTTTGCATCGACTTGCTTAATGATTATTGGATGTTATAAGTTTGCCTGTTTTGCCACCTCCTCACTATTTACTAATAATTTAAGTTCAACTCGGCGATCAAAGTAATTAACCTCGGTTGTTAAGTTGCCATCAATAGGCTCAAGTTCACCAAAGGCATTCTCAATAATTCTATGTTCATCAACCCCTTGTGCTACAAGAATTTGTTTAACATTGGCCACTCGCTCTTGAGCGAGTTTATTATTTAACTCTTCATCACCTTGCTTATCGGTATAACCTGACAAATCAATATTTAAATGTGACGAGCGTTTTAGTACTTGTGCTAATGCCTCTACTTGTTGTTGATAATGAGGCTCTACTTGAGTTGAGCCGGTACGAAACATAAGGCTGACTAAGATATTTTCAACTTGGGCTTTCTCGCTGTGTTCATAACTGCTAGCAATGGTCATTACTTCTTGTTGGTATTGCTGTTCTAATTTCTTTATTTCGGCTTGATGCTTATTGTGCTGATTTTTAGCGATAAGCTCTTTGCTGGTTACTTCTGATTCAAGTTTTACCACTTGCTCTTCATAGTCAACATTTTTAGCAAAAAAATCTCCTGTTAATGCGCCAACTACTGCGCCAATCGGACCTGCAAAAATACCACCTACCACTGCGCCTACGCTAATACCGACGGTTTCGTTTGTTGATAGTTCATCGTCCATGGTCTCTTGCGCGGCCATTGATACCGGGCTTAATAATAATGTTGAAAGAACTACTGCGCTTACTGCTGTGCTTACTCGTGTTTTTTTAGTTAGTGTTGCTTGTTTCATAATATTCACCTTAATGTTGTTTTCGGTTGTTGTTTTTGATGGTGTTATTAAACCGTAAAAAAGTGACAATAAAGCTTTAGAAAAATGGAGAGTTAATGCGCAATTATGACGAATTATGATTGTTTGCCTGTTATGATAAAATGATTGCGGCTTTATCGTTATAGTAAGCACATAATCAACAATAAGAATGGATATTTCCCATAATGACTAAACGTATTGCCATCGTTGAAGACGATGAAGCTATCAGAGAAAACTATGCAGATGCCTTGCGTAATCAAGGCTTTATCGTGCAAACCTATCGTAATAAACAACAAGCGATAAATGCTTTTGACTTAGCGCTGCCCCATTTAGCTATTTTAGATATAGGCTTAGAAGATGAGTTTGATGGTGGTTTTGATTTGTGCAAATACCTAAGAGAAAAGTCAGCGACCTTACCTATCATATTTTTAACGGCGCGAGACAGCGACGCTGATATTATTAGTGGCCTCAGGCTAGGCGCAAATGACTACGTAAGTAAAACCATGAGTTTTGCTAACCTTAGTGCTCGCATTCATACCATCTTTAAATTTTTAGATGCGATGAGTAACCCAAAACCGGTTGATAAATTAATAGAGCGTGGCGATTTAACCATTAATTTAGATAGACTTACGGTGCATTGGCAAAATAAATTAGTGAATAGCACCATAACTGAATTTTGGATGGTGCATTCACTTGCACTCAACCCTGGCCATGTAAAAAGCAAACAACAACTAATGGACGATGCCAAAATATTTGTCGATGACAATACTGTTACGGCTCATATTAAACGTATCCGTAAGAAGTTTATTGCCCTTGATAGCGAGTTTAATTGTATCGAAACTGCCTATGGCATGGGCTACCGCTGGAATGATGGTAAGTAGAGCAATAATTTAATGAAAAAATTACGACTTAACCTTACAGTTAAATTAATGCTAGCGGCGAGTATGCTGATGGCAATACCTTTTGTTGGCTATGACTACATTGATGATATGGAGGAGTTGTTAAGAAAAGGCCAAGAACAAAATTTAATGGGTAATGCTCGAGGGTTAGCCACTGCCTTGCATGAAAGACCTAACCTATTTAATAAGCACGCAAGCTTCCTTGATAAACTCACCACAGGTAAGGATTTTTTCCCTACTGAAATTAATACCCTTATCAAACTCGATGGTAAAAAAGACGACTGGCAAAACTTTATCAACACTAAAAATAGTAATCGTTACGATGGTCAAAACCAAATAAAGAAATTTGCTCAGGCCCAATTTGAATTAAAAAATCCAAGCTCTGTAACTTTAAGCTACGAAACTAATATCGGTCGTTTTAACGAATTTGTTTATGCCTTTTTTCAAGTCACCGATGATCAGGTTGTGTTTCGTAGATCAAATGCTCTTTCTGTTATGGATAACGACCATTTAGAAGTTGCCACCATCAATCAAGATAATGAATTGGTGCGTTATGTCTTTAGCAATTTCAAGCCCGGCTGGAATAGCGCTTACCTTATGCCTGGTAGCACTAATCAGCTAGTATTCCCTACACCAGAAAATCGCTTTCAGGGCGTAATGCGTTTAACCGAAACTGGATATAACTTAGAGCTGCGAATTGCCAAAGAGCTGGTTGGTGAAAAGTTTTCATTTCATATCAGTGATGTAGATAGCTCTGTCAAACCAGCAAACGCAGTAAATATTGGTACCAGTAGTACTGATACAATCGAGTCGCTGGGCACTTTTACCGTACCTTCAAAAAGCATTGAAAAGATAATAACCGCGAGTAAGCGCACTCACTCGACCATTCGAGTCATGGACCAACACAATAGGGTTGTGTTTAAAAAGGGGAAATTAGAAGAAGCTACTGGTGAGTGGCTAAACGAAGATATTTCAAATAAAGAAACATCGGCTTTCGAAAAAATTAAAAGCGTTTTACTCGAGCCTCTTTATCAATTGTATTTAGTAAAACCGGCGAAGCAATTCGAAAGTGAAAATTTTGCTAATCGTAAACAGCAAAACTACATAAAAAATGCATTAAAGGGCATACCAGACTCCCATTGGTGGCTATCAAAAGACAATAAAGCCGTTATATTATCGGCAGCACACCCTATTTATTTAGACAATAAAGTAAAGGGGGTAGTTATTGTAGAAGAAACAACACATGCAGTTCGTAATATTCGCAACAAAGCAGTCGAAGGTATTGTCATAACGAGTGCATTAATTGCTTTCAGTGTTGTATTTTTATTCCTCTACTCCCTTTGGATATCACTAAAAATTCGACGTTTAAGTAATCAAGTAGAAGCGGCGGTTGATGATAAAGGTGGTATTAGTGCCAATATAACACCATTTAAAAGTAACGATGAGATCGGTGATGTATCGCGTACCCTACATAAAATTATTGGTGAACTTGGTCAATATAATGATTACTTAAAGAATATGTCCTCAAGATTATCACATGAGCTAAAGACGCCAATTTCAGTAGTGCGATCTTCATTAGAAATGATGGAGAATGACAGTTTACCTGCATCAACTAAGCCTTATATGCAACGAGCTAAAAATGGTATTAACCGTTTAAACTCAATGCTATTGGCGATGAGTGAAGCCAGTCATTTAGAGCAAGCGTTGCAAACATCATTACTTGAAAAGTTTGATTTAGCTGCATTAGTGGAAGGTTGTAGTTCAAGTTACCAACAAATTTATAAACCACAAAAGTTCTCTGTCGATATTGCCACAAAGCCTTTATTCATTAGTGGTAGTGATGAACATATCGCGCAATTATTTGATAAAATTATAGCCAATGCAGTCGAGTTTAGCTCAAATGAACAAGAGATTATGATTAGTTTAGATTGCGATAATAAAAACAATGTAGCTCGTTTAACAGTTATTAATAAAGGTCCACTCTTACCTGCGGGTATGGAAAACAACATCTTTGATGCCATGGTATCTTTAAGAAGCGATGAGCAAAAGCAACAGCCGCACCTTGGCATTGGCCTATATATTTGCCGACTGATCAGCCAGTTTCACCAAGGCAACCTTAAAGCTGAAAATCTTGTCGATAAAACCGGCGTTAAATTTACCTTATCCTTACCATTAAATTAATTAATTTTATCGTTTAAAAAATAATGGAATAGTTTATGCAGTCTTATAGTCTAGTGAGTTAATTCACTAAACTATAAGCTTATTTGCATATAGATTGTGCACTCTAATAATACTAATGCACCTTAATTGCGCAATATTTAGTTTATAAAATAACTTGTTAATAATATTTTATGGGAATAAATCATGCTTACTAAGAAATTTTTTAAAACCAAAGATGAAGCCGAAATAACTTTTGAATTTCAACGTGATGACATTGAGAAAATTGAACTCGTTGCCGATTTTAATGACTGGCAGCCCCTTGCAATGAAATTTAACAAAACTCAAAAGGTATTCAAAACTAAAGTTCGTTTACCAAAAAATGAAACATTCCAATTTCGATATTTAATTAATGATAATGAATGGGAAAATGACTACAAAGCCGACCAATACCTGCCGAATGATTTTGGCAGTGACAATAGCATTGTTGTTACCGTTTAAAATACAGGTTAATTAATGTGACAAATACGTCACATTAATTAACTCTAAAATTCTTATCATTGTCATCAATATCAGCTATAACTATACGCTAGATATATAAATTAATAATACTAAGCATTCCGAGGACGCCATGCCAATTACATCAAATCGTTATATAAGTAATTTAACCAGAGACACTTACGCACTAATCCTAGCTGGTGGCCGTGGCTCTCGTTTATACGAATTAACCGATTGGCGCGCAAAACCAGCGACTTTCTTTGGTGGTAAATTCAGAATTATCGACTTTCCATTATCTAATTGTATTAACTCTGGTATTCGCAAAGTAGGTATAGCGACTCAATATAAATCTCATTCGCTTATTCGTCATATCAACCGCGCATGGGGCCACTTTAAAAAAGAAATGGGCGAGTCAGTGGAGATCCTTCCCGCATCACAACGTTATGGCGAAGGTTGGTATGAAGGTACTGCGGATGCAGTATTTCAAAACATCGATATTATCCGCCACGAGCTGCCAAAATACGTAATGATTTTATCTGGTGATCACGTTTACCGTATGGATTATGGTGACTTAATCGCTAAACATGTAGAAACTGGTGCCGATATGACGGTATGTTGTATTGAAGTTCCGACAGAAGAAGCCGCAGGTGCTTTTGGCGTAATGACCGTTGATGAAAGTAATAAAGTATGCCGTTTTGATGAGAAACCCGAGCAACCATCACAAGTACCGGGTAAACCTGGTGTTACTTTAGCGTCGATGGGCAACTATGTATTTAATACTGAATTTTTATTTGAGCAGTTAAAACGCGATCATGAAAAAGAAGGCTCTAGTGGTGACTTCGGTCACGATATCATTCCTGAAATTATAAAGTCGCATAATGTATTCGCCTTTCCTTTCCAAGACCCTGACACCGGCGGCCAACCTTATTGGCGTGATGTCGGTACTTTAGACTCATTTTGGCAAGCTAACATGGAACTAGTATCGGCAGAGCCTCAGCTTAATATGTACGATCCTAAATGGCCAATTTGGACTTATCAGGAGCAAACCGCTCCGGCAAAATTTGTCTGGGATGAAGAGAACCGCCGCGGTAGTGCGATTAATTCGACAGTGTCAGGTGGTTGTATTGTCTCGGGTGCAACAGTAAAAGAGTCTTTATTGTTTTCACAAGTGCGGGTAAATTCGTTTAGTTATATTGAAAAATCAGTGATCCTTCCCGGTGCAATTATTGGCCGTAATACTAAGATAATTAAAGCGATTATCGATAGAAGTGTTCAAATTCCTGTAGATATGCAAATTGGTGTAAACCATGACGATGATAGGGCCAACGGCTTTCGTGTAACGGAACAAGGTGTTGTACTTGTTACACGTGAGATGATTGATGCTTACCTAAGTAAACAAGTACAGTAGGGGCCATATTTTGTTAAGAGTATTAATGGCGGCCTCAGAAAACGATGCCCTACCCAAAGGCAAGGTCGGTGGTATAGGCGATGTAATTCGTGATATTCCCAAATTTTTAGCACAGCAAAATGTTCATGTTGATGTGCTAGTCCCAAGCTATCAGTATCAGTCTGTAGTAAACGATTGTGAATTAGCACTTACCCTTGAGGTTCCATTTCACGGCGAAATTAAACGCGTAGAGCTGTTTAAAGTAAATAATATCGCCAACAAAAATGTTTGTCAGTGGGTGTTCGAGCATAGTGAATTTTGTGTTGGTGAGCCAGGACAAATATATTTTGATGATGGTCCGCACAAACCATTTTGCAGCGACTCAAATAAATTTGCTTTATTTTCAGCAGCAGTTTGCGAGTTAATGTGTACGGCATGGTTTAATAAGATTGATGTATTGCATCTACATGATTGGCATACCGCATTTGTACCTTTGCTCCGTGAGTACGAGCCTAGATACGTAAAATTAAAATCAAAAAAACTAGTTTATAGCATCCATAACTTGGCCATTCAAGGCACCCGGCCGCTCGAAGGTGATGAAGCCTCTTTAGAGTCTTGGTTTCCCACATTAAATTACGATAAACAAACAATTAACGATCCTCGTTATACCCATTGCATTAACCCAACTCGCACCGCAATTAATTTAGCCGATGCTGTGCATGTGGTTTCACCAAACTATGCAAAAGAAGTAATGCAAGCTAGTGATCATGACAATGGCTTTGTTGGCGGTGAATGGTTAGAGCAAGACTTAATCAAAGCAAATAAACAAGGACGATTGTTTGGTTTTATTAATGGTTGTGATTATGATTTTATTCAGCCAAAACCTATGTGCAATGCTGATTTATTGCATAAAATTGTAGATACCATAGAGAGTATGGCAAGTCATGAAAAGTATGAGCGTGAAGTTCATAAAATCGCGAGCAACCGCGTACAACACTGGTTAAAGACTCCTAGTGATGGACCATCACTGGTCAGCATTGGCCGACTAACAGAGCAAAAAGTAAAACTGTTATTACTGGCAGAGGATGACAAACTTGTCCTTGATAGTTTGCTAGAGCTACTTAATAAATATAACGCCCGATTGATCATCTTAGGATCGGGCGATCCTGTGCTTGAAGATATCGTTACCCAAGTTATGCAACGCAATAACAACTTGTTGTTTATCAATGGCTACTGCGACAATTTATCACAAAACTTGTATGTTAATGGTGATTTATTTGTTATGCCAAGTTCATTTGAGCCCTGTGGCATTTCACAAATGTTAGCCATGCGAGCTGGGCAGCCTTGCATTGCCCATAAAATTGGTGGCTTAGCCGATACCATTGAACATTTAGAGTCTGGTTATTTATTTTCAGGGGCAACTTTTGACGATCAAATATCTGACTTTAAGCAAAAATTAGATCTCGCTTTACGAGATATACAAGCAAACTCTTCTCAATGGCAACATATTAAGAGTTCTGCAACAAAACAGCGGTTTTATTGGCAAAGCAGTATTAAAGATTATATTGAACAGCTTTATAAAATGTGATCTTAAAAGCTTAGGCTAATTGCAAGGTTATTCAGCGAGTGTAATACTCGCTGGATCATTTATATTATTTAAATCTTTTGCGCGTAATTATCCTGCGCGATATCAAACTCTTTTGAATTGGTTATATAAGGATGATCTTCTAAGAAGATCTCTATCGCCCTTTTAACTTTATTGCTAATAAAATCGATTTTATCATCAAAGAAATTCTTGCGATGGTCTTCTGAATCAAAAATACCTATAACTTCGCCATTAGGAGAAAATATAGGACAACATAATTCTGATTTAACTTTGGCATCACAACGATAATAAGGCCCATCATGGTTGTCGACGTCGGCAATATAATACTGTTGCTTTTCCATGATCACACGAGTGTTAATTGATTTTTTCAAGTTCTCTTCTGAGATCTCAAATTCCGCTTTCGACATCTCACCGTTATATACATACTTAACCAGTTTATCGCCATGGCGTAAGTAAATACCAAACCAAAGTACATCCGTCTTTAAATGGATCCAGCGTACTAATCGATTTAAACGAGCCAGCAAATCGAGTAAGTTCTGTTTTTGCTCTTCACTATCCACGTATTGTAATAAGTCATAGGTATTGCCTGGGACTTTATAGATAGGACATGTGCCGTCATCATTTAATTGTGGTTCAACATAGCTCAGCAAATGATCATGATTATCTAAGGTGTTAATTGGTTCATACAGAACCCCTAATATGTCAAATAAACGCATTTTCTTTACCTATTGGCTAATACAATATAATTGTTAATGATAACTAAATGTTAATTTGGATGTTTAGACGTCTAAACATCTTTTAAGCATTATACACAAGTTAACTTTAATGCCAATATTTAAATAAAAAGTTTACTCAATTTTGTAAACTTTTTATTTAACTTAACCGTATTATTTGGCTAAAGCCTTGTTATACTAATTTTAATACCTTAAATGTAGTAGAGAAATGGAATGCAAAACGTAGAAAATATTCAGCGCAGTAATAGCTCGTTTATCATCGAAGAAGCGACCATAAATATTATTAATTTAAGATTAAGAACCTTCATTGGTTTTAATCCTGATGAATTAACTAAACAACAAGATATCGTCATCAATGCCCAAATTACCTACCCTGCCGGTAACGCTTGTAGTACTGATGAAGAAACTCAAGCTCTGAACTATAAAACCATTACTAAAAAAATGATCACTCACGTGGAAGATGGCCACTTTAAGTTATTAGAAAAGCTTACCTCTGACTTACTCGAAATAGCCATGGGCTCAGAATTAGTTACCTTTGCTAAAGTTACGGTTGAAAAACCACACGCTTTGCGCTTTGCAGATTCAGTATCTTTAACTCTTAGTGCCAAGCGAAATTAATATGATTGCTAATGCAATAGTTATCACCGGAGCGAGTCAACGCTTAGGCTTTGAGCTTGCTAAAGCACTACATAGTGATGCAACACCTGTGATAGTTAGCTATCGCACGATGCGAGAAAGTATCAGTGAATTACAAGCCTTAGGGATTGATTGTATACAGGCAGATTTCTCCACTAATGCAGCCATCGAGAGTTTTAGTAAGCAGATACAAGAAAAATGTTCTTCACTGCGAGCAATTATTCATAACGCTTCCGATTGGCTTGCTGAAAACGATGTAATAAATCCAGTTGATATCATGAGTTCCATGCTGCAAATTCATGTGCAAACTCCATACCAGCTAAATTTATCACTGCAAACCTTGTTAAAAAATTACGCCCAAAAAAATAAAACACCTGCAGATGTAATCCATTTAACCGATTACATCGTAGATAAAGGTAGTAAGAAGCATATTGCTTACGCAGCAAGTAAAGCAGCACTAGCGAATTTAACGCTATCATTTTCAGCAAAATTCGCGCCTACAGTAAAGGTAAACTCTATTGCGCCATCTTTGCTAATGTTTAATGATGATGACAGCGAAGAGTACCAACAAAAGACCTTAAAGAAGTCTTTAATGCAAATAGCACCAGGAGCAATTGAAGGCGTAGAAGCGGTGCAGTATTTACTGAATAGTAGGTATATTACAGGCCATACTCTACACTTAAATGGTGGTAGAAATTTAATTTAAATGGCTTAACTGCAATTTAATTACATACTCTGAGATAATTTATGAATACAGCACAAGCAAAAAAATTAGCATCAATCACTAGCAATACAGCAACAAGTGTTGAAGCAAAGTTAGTGCAACAAGCATTAATTAACGCTGGCTTAGAGACCCCTATGCACAGTGGTACGCAATTAAGTAACGATGAAAAGTATCAAAAAATCAAAGCCGCCTTTACCGATATTAGTGAAGCACTTGGCTTAGATTTAAGTGATGATAGTTTACAGGAAACACCACATCGAATAGCAAAAATGTATGTGCAGGAAATATTCTCAGGCTTAGATTATAGTAATTTTCCTAAAATAACCGTCATAGAAAATAAAATGGCCAACGATGAAATGATCATGGTTAAAGACGTTAATTTAACTAGTACTTGTGAACATCATTTTGTCACTATCGATGGCTTAGCAAAGGTCGCTTACATTCCTAATAAAACCCTGATTGGTTTATCGAAAATTAATCGCTTAGTACGATTTTTTGCACAACGTCCACAAGTACAAGAACGTCTTACTAAACAAATTTTAATCGCCTTAAAAGCATTATTAGGTACAGAACATGTTGCTGTTAGTATTAATGCCGTGCATTATTGTGTGAAAGCTCGTGGCGTGATGGATTCTAATTCATCAACCACTACCACTGCACTGAGCGGCTGCTTTAAAACTAATTCGGCATCGCGAGCTGAATTCATTTCCAATTGATAAGCGAAACGTATGAAAAAATTAAAAAATGAGTCGGCATTATTGAAAATAGCGTTAAGTGTTGGCGAAAAATATGCCATAAACCGTGGTTATAACAGCTTTAAAGCGACAGATGCATCGAAGCAAAAAATTGAAGCCCTGTATCGATTGTTAGTACAAGATAAGATGGTGCACCCATTGCCTGAAGACCAAGAAGGTTTACTCGATATGAAACATAAACTGGCTTTATGGATACATAAGAAGTTACCCGCAGGGCATGAATTACTTTAAGGCTACAACCTAGGCTTAGTCTTAATCAAATATGGCGACAGTTTGTCGACTGATCGCCACTAACTCACCATCAGCATCCCAAATATTAGCTTCGGTGTGACCATAACCATCCGCTGCTTGTCTAGTTTTGACCTGAAAGGCAAACCAATCTGTGGGCTCTACTGGCTTATGAGGGTGAATAAACTCAACATTCCAACTCATACTGCTCACTGGCGCTGGCCAACTCATCATTTGCATTACTGGTGCCGGCCAACCATCAATTAATGCAATCAAGTGTGCGTCAGTTACTTGCTTAGGCGGCTTAGTAAATCGCAACCAGCCTTGACCATGCGATATTGAATTACCTGAAAATGGCATACCACCTTCAATTACATTTAAATCAATATGCTGTAAAAACTTTGGTACCAACTTAGGTATTTGAGGAATGTATTTAGCCTTTTGAGGTTTAGGCATGTTATGAAAATCAAGATTAGTGACGGAAATTTTAGAGGTTCTAGCAACGCCGAATGCAGCTTGCGTCATAACACAAACCTTGTCATTTTGTATGGCTTTAGCAATAACTTGGCTTACATTTTTTCCTTCGCGTAGTACTTCCACTTCAATAGTCAAAGGTGTACCTACCGCAATCGGTCCGACAAAGTTAGTCGTTAATGAACGCAAAACTCGATCATCACTCACCTTCCTGCGTATCGCTTGGTAAACTAACGCAGCAGAAATACCACCAAAGACGGTTCGACCTTGCGCCCAACTTTTACTAATGGTGAGAGCAGCGGTATTACATTGTGCAGAAATTTGCTGATTAATTTGATCGAGAAGTTTATCAATATGCATAAAAATAAATAATTCAGATGAAAATTCATCGTTTAGTATATCAACACAAGCCAACTTTACTAGTAGTTAACTACATAATTAGCGAAGTTAGCTCACGTTACAAACAGGTCGGATAAGCTCTTCAATATTTATCCTTCCATAAAGTTTAAAACGGATTCAGTGTATAACCTTGCTGTTGCAGTAATGCATTGGCAGTCATAGCAGATAGCGCCATCTGCACACCTGGATTTATATCGGCTTTATCAATAGCTAAATAATTTGCAGACTGTCCACATAAATAAATATCAACATTAGCTTTTAAAAGTTCATCAACTAGTTTTGCGCTCTTATTTTCTTTGTTAAATTTTTTCTGGTATTTAGAATTTGTTAATAAATCAAAACCAGCTTTACCATGCACAACTAAAGCAACCTCAATATTATCTACAGGTACTCCCGCTCGCACGTGCATATTGATAAAGCGTGCAACGGTATCGAAGTTACCATTTACTTTCCCTTGTTCATTAATCTTAGCCACATCAAAAACTACTTTAAATTTTTGCTGTGTTGGATTACTTAAGCCATTTTCAATGGCAACATTTTTACCATAATTTGCTATTACAGGTCCGGCTTCAAAATCAGCACTCTTTGCAGTAAGTGGTAGAGTAATGATAAAAATTAGTATTAATGTAAAAGGTTTAAGCATTTCAATAACCTATATTATATTTAAGATATATAGCTACAGTAACAACAAACACCCCCTAGGGTAAACCGGAATATATTAGGATTTGGTCTATAATTAAAGGTCCTTATAGGAGGTGTATATTATGTCTAATGATTATTCTTGGGCATTATCCATGCACCAAATTGAAAGTTGTAGCTGTAGTCACGGCTGCGGTTGTCAGTTTGGCGGTTTTCCCGATAGTGCTAACGGTGGTTGTGAAGCCATCTTAGGTTTTCAAGTAATTAAAGGCCACTTTAACGAACTCGATTTAAGTGGCTGTAAAATGGTGTTTGTTGCTATGTGGCCAAAAGCAATGCATGACGGTAATGGTAAAGGTGCTTTGTTTATTGATAGAAGTGCATCAAGTGAGCAAGTTACTGCATTAGCAACCATAATGTCAGGACAAGCTGGAGGTATGCCTGTTGAAGCTATTGCTAGTTTATTTACCGAATTTGAAGGGCCAATTATTAGTGACATTGTTATGGATCCTCAAGATCATACCTCGACCGTATCCATTTCAGGCGTATTAGCTGCAGGTCAAACCCCACATATCAACCCTGTTACCGGCTTAGAAAACAGAGTTCACATAACCTACCCTGAGGGCGGTTTTATGTGGAACGATGGCTTTATTGGCAAAACCACAGAGCTTAAAGTCAATCACGGCAACTTAGCGTTTGATTATAAAGACACGTTTGCAGCTAAAGCGATTGTTAATTGGCCTAACGCTTAAGTTTTATTGTATAAATAAAACAAGCTAATGCTTGAACGGAGAAGTTTTTTTGTTGCCATTTTATTTAAAAAGATTATTTAACCTATTTACCTTAGTTTTTATCATCTTTTTAAGTTGGTATTACATGATTTATGGCATGACCATGAACATGGAGCCAGTGGCAACATGGACGAGTGCGGACATAGCCTTATTATTCATGATGTGGGCTATTATGATGGCGGGCATGATGCTGCCTTCTATAGTTCCCGTAATCCTACTGATTGATAAAATCAATAGTAATCGTAAACGCCAAGAGAATACCTACACCCCCACCCTATTTTTCGCTCTTGGCTATATCATTATCTGGACGGTTTATAGTTTAGCTATTACTCTCTTACAATGGTGGCTCCATCATTTAGCATTACTTAGCCCTATGATGATAAGCAATAGCCAAAATTTCAGTGCGCTTATTTTAATTATCGCCGGCCTTTATCAGTTCAGCCCCTTAAAAAAAAGCTGCCTACAACTATGTCGTTCGCCTTTATCGGTTATTTCCAAACAACTAATGCCAGGCAGTTTAAATGCAATTAAGTTTGGCATAAAACACGGTCAATACTGCGTCGGCTGTTGTTGGTCTTTGATGGCAATATTGTTTGTTACAGGAGTCATGAATTTACATTGGATTTTACTGTTAACCCTGATGGTTATTGTCGAAAAATCATTACCTCAAGGAGAGTTATTCAGTAAAGCTTTTGGCGTACTACTGATCCTTCTAGGATTAAGTTATGCAATTTAGTCGAGTAAACCACAATGAAACTACAATGAAGCCAACAGGCAGCAAACCCAACTACATATAAATAACCATACTTAAAAGCATAAAACTTTGATTTTATTAGACAATAATGCTTAACTTATTTTAGCTAGATAAAAATAGATATCTATAAATTATAGCTATCCTTTCAAACTATAAAAAAAAATAAGGAATAAACATGCTAGAATTTGCCCTGATTTCAATCGCAATACTTGCTTTACTCAGTATTGTTTTTGAAGAAGTTACTCATATCAACAAAGCTACAACCACACTATTTTTAGGCTGTCTGTCATGGGTAATCTTATTCATCAGTGCAGACCCTCTGCAATATAAAGACATTAATCATAATTTAGAAGATAACCTCCTTGAAATATCTGTACTATGGTTATTCTTAATGTCGACCATGACTTTTGTTGCTTACTTGAATGCTAAAGGGGTAATTCAAATGGCGGTACAAAAGTTATTTCCAGAAAAATTATCTGTAAGGGGATTAATGTACTTAGTTGCAGTTTTCTCTTTAATATTATCAGCTATATGTGACAACGTAACTGCCACTTTAGTTTCACTAACCTTGTTAGAGTCATTTAACCTACCCAAAAAAACGAAACTAAAAATGGCAATTCTTGTTGTGTTTGCTGTTAACTCAGGCGGAGTTTCATTAATCACCGGTGATGTGACAACATTAATGATCTTTTTAGATGGTCATGTTCAAATGTCACAATTACTACTTTTAGCAATCCCAGCAGCAGTTAGTGTTTTATTTTTAGCAATCATATTATCAACGGGGGCTAAGGGAGAGGTCGTAACTGAGCAAGTTGATAAAAGTTACGAGCGTGTTGATATTCTAATCGCCACAGTTTTCTTTACTACCATAATCATGACCATGCTAATGAATGTGCTATTTAGTGTGCCACCTGTACTTACGTTTTTAACCGGTTTGTCAATTATGTTCTTAGTAGGCCGTATTTATCGAACTAATGATGAAGAAACGCAAATGTTGGAATATGTGCGTAAAATAGAAATTGATACTTTATTGTTTTTCTTAGGAATTTTACTTTTAGTTGGCATGCTTAAAGAAATTGGCGTGCTCGAGCTTGTTACCCAGTTATACGCACATTACAATCCTAACATATCAAATTACTTTGCCGGCATTGGATCTGCGTTATTAGATAATGTTCCTTTAACCGCTGCGTTATTAAAAGCTGAGCCTATTTTAAATACACCACAATGGCTAGGTCTAACTTACGCGGTTGGTGTCGGTGGTTCGTTATTAGTTATCGGCTCTGCGGCAGGTATTATTGCGATGAGTAAAATGAAAGAATTAACTTTTTTTGCTTATCTGCGCTACATTCCTGCACTATTGGCCGCTTATACGGTTGGCTATTTACTCACGATTCTACTTGCCCAGTACGTGTACTCTTAAGCAGATAGATGAACTAGCAAAGAGGCTTTGTTAGTTCATCACTACTTATCTGAAAGTGACTTACTTAATCTAATCACCTCCTCATAAGCAGGCTTTGCTTTGCCTGCACGGTTAAACAGCAGCGGATAACTTGTTCTGCCCTTAATGGGCCAATTGTTTAACCATGAGTCTTGGTCAGTTACGCCCCAAAAGGTCACTCGCTTGATCTTATTGTTATGCTTTAAAAATAGCTCAAAAATTTCTTTGTAACGTTGGGCTAATTGCTGTTCGATATTTTCAGGCAACCCGTTTACATAGGGATTATTTTGTTTTGTCATCGCTAATCTTAACTTAGTATTGGCACCAAATTGACGCTTTTCTCTTGGCAGCACATCTATATCTAATTCAGTAATGTGTACATCTACCCCTAAATTTGCAAAGGCAATAATACTCTTTTCAATCTCGGCGATAGAAGGCGAGTTAAGCGCCCAATGAGCTTGCATACCAATGCCGTCAACTCGTATACCTTTGGCCTGCATCTTCTTTACCATATCTACAACGGCATCTCTGCGCCCAGGCGCTGTCATGCCAAAATCGTTATAAAGTAGCTCGATATTTTTAGGTAGGTATTTATCGGCAATAATAAAGGCTTGCTCGGCAAAGTCGTCGCCAATAATTTCTGTCCATTTCGATTTTCGCCATTGACCATTACTTAAAATGGTTTCGTTTACCACATCCCAAGCATCAATTTTATCTCCATACCTTTGCGATAACTGGCTTACTCTTTCTTGCATCCTTTGCAGTAATTGTTCACGGTTTAGCTGTTCATAACTCACATGTTTATTATTTAATGATTGTGATTTATTCTTTTGAAAAACCCACTTAGGGGTTTGATTATGCCAAAACAATACATGACCAACTACGTAATGATTATTTACCTCACCAAAATCAACAAACTTGTCTGCGTCGTTAAAATTAAAGGTGTGTGGTTTCGGGTTAAAGGGTCCCCACTTGAGCATATTAGCTGAAGTTATACTATTAAATTGGCTGTTAATAAACTGGCTACTAATTAACTGTGTTTGCGGGTTATTGTCAGCAACGACAAAGTCAGATTTTAAAGACGCACCAATATAAAAGTCGTTGGCAAAAGCTACTTTTAGGGAATGAGCGGCTTCAGCACTTGCCAAGAAAGGTAAAAGTAAAAGGCTAAAACTTAATATCAAACTCGATAATGTATTGTTCTGCATTTAGAATTCAGCCTTTCTTATTTTAATTTATCGCCACAATAAACTTGCGAGTAATAATGAGTCATCACTCGCAGTTAAAAGTGATTCACTAATATTAGCACTACTCTGGGTTAATATTATTGGCATACTGGGTATGCAAAAGCGTACTCAACTGTGTCACGACATCGGCATAATCAGCTTCATCGACAACATTGATATTTTCATCACCATCGGTTCTATGATCATAAAGCATACGAGCAAAGGTTTTATTATTGTCATTGATGAATTCGGTATAGCTATATTCTTGGGTTTGTATGGTATAGCCCTTACCATTTTTTAAGAATACGTGTTCTTTACCATCAAGGCTAGGATCATTCAGTACAGGTACTAAACTTTCGCCAGCTAATTCATGTTTAGGTAACTCGAGATCTAAAAGCTCAACAACCGTTGGGTAAACATCAATTAAATCAACTAACGCATTCGTTTTGCTGCCTTGTGCCATTGTTGGCAAATGGATCATCAATGGTACTCTGGTCGATGTTCTATACGTAGTGTATTTAGCCCATTGAGTATGCTCTTGCAGATTGTAACCATGATCTGAAACTAAGATCACTATGGTATTTTTGTCTAGCTCTAACTCGGTTAACGTAGTCATTATTTGGCCGATTAACGCATCAACATAACTTACTGTCGCGTAATAACCATGAATAAGTGAGATAGCAGTTTCATCTGTCACCCCGCCTTGCTTAGGAATATCTGTATAAGCACGCATTTCACCCCATTGGCTGATCGATACTTTAGGTGCATTTTTAGGAACGTAGTTATTGTATGGTTGCTTTATCTCTTCGCGCTTATACATATCCCAGTATTTAGTTGGCGCATTAAACGGTAAATGCGGTGCAATAAATCCGGCGGTCAATAGAAACGGCTTATCACTGGTTTTTAAGCGCTTTAAATCTTCAATAACTTTATCGGTGAGCATGCCATCGATGTAAGTATTATCACTGACATCAGCATTTTCATAGGCAGGCCCTGTACCTGTAGTTTTATATAATTCGATATTTTCAGCAAGCTGGTAGTCTTTCCACAATGACTGCCAATAATTTAGAGGTGATAATCCTTGCTCGTTTTTATCAAATGCATAAGGGCGCCACACTTCATCCCAATCAGAGGTTCTATCGTCTAAATGATGATAAATTTTGCCATTAGAAATAGTAGTGTAGCCGTTATCTTTTAGTAATCTTGGTAAGGTCACTTGCTTAGGTGTTTCTACATCAACTCGGGTATTGTAATCAATAAAACGAGTTTTAGTTGGTAGCATACCAGTAAGCATACTCGCTCTAGAGGCACCACAAACAGAAACATTGCTATACGCTTGAGTAAATTGTACTGAACGACTTGCAAGGGCATCAATATTTGGCGAGATAATTTGTTCATGGCCATAAGAGTTCAGTTGCGGCCTCAAATCATCCATATAAAGCAGTAAAACATTGGGCTTTTTACTTACTAATTCTGTAGCTGGTGGGGAAATTTCAGTTTGTAAAGCTGGCTCTGAACAGGCAAGAAGATTAAAGGCTAAAGCAGATAAGATAAGTTTTTTCATTGATTAGACTATTGTTATTATTATTTAATAACAACAGTCTATATCACTACAACTAGGTTGATCAACCTAGTTGACAACCTTGTCAAAATATTTGTGAAATATTAATCGTTTATATTTAATTTAGTTAATGTTCTTAATAAAATTTATCGAATGAAAGTTAAATTCATCTGGTTTTTCAATATTACAAACGTGTCCACAATCTAGTATTTCGGTTAATTGACTTGATTCTTGACGAGCGACTATTTCTCTTACTGGATGAAGAAATAAGTAATCATTACCACCCATTAGATATAAAGTTGGCGTACTTGTAGTAATATTTTTGTAATACTTCATTAGAGGATTTACATCCGCGGCTAATTTATACCAACGCTTAAACTCTTTTTGACAAAGTTTTTTGGCATCTTTTATAAACAAGCCTCTAGATTCACTTTGGCCTTTTTGCGGCATAAGTACATAAGCAAATAAACGATATAACCACATATAAGGTATAACATGCTTGAACATGTCACCCGTTTTAACCAGGAAATTAGAACGGAAATCAAAACGTGTTACCGCCCCACCAAGCACCATAGATTGGACTCGTTTGGGAAATAATTCAGCTAATTTTTGAATAATGATAGTACCAAGTGAAATGCCAACAAAATGCGCAGAGCATATCTTTAAATGGTCAAGAACCTGCACTATATCTAAAGTCACATCTTTAAAGGTATAACCTTTTTGTAGTTTTTCTTTGAATGAAACCGCTTTTGATTTGCCATGACCACGCAAATCAATAAACAATAAATTGAAATGTTTTTTGTATTCTTTTATTTGTTTAAACCAAACATTAGAACTACCGCCTGCGCCATGAACAAAAACGACCCATTCGGAGCTATCTGGATGCAAAAAAGATTTGTGATACAACATAGAAATGATCAAGAAAAATAACGGTTAATAATGCCCCCACAATAACATAAAATTGATATAACAAATACCAAAGGCAGCTTAAAAACTTTAGCAAATAGATTTAACACTCAAATTTTAAACCTTAAGGTTTACCCTTTAGCTTAACTTGCTTTATCATTACAGCAGTTATGAATAAACGTGAATAAGGCTTTAGGTGCAAACATTAGCGCAACTTACCTCGGGTAAGTTAAAACATAGTAAGCGATTACAGTTAGTTGAGAATTTAACGGTATTTCCAAAAGAAATACTTACCTTAGCCGATTCTTTAGAAGTGTTAGATCTGTCAAACAACCAATTGTCAGAGCTACCCGACGAATTTTCTTGCCTAAAACGTTTAAAAATACTTTTTTTATCACAGAATAATTTTCGCCAATTCCCTGAAATTTTAAAGCACTGTCCAAATTTAGAGATGATAGGCTTTAAAAGTAACAAAATAACGACTGTTGCAGAAAACTCATTACCAGAAAAAACTCGCTGGTTAATCTTAACTGATAATAAAATTTCAGCATTGCCCGATTCCATGGGGGATTTAGGCAATTTACAAAAATTAATGCTTGCCGGCAATCGGATATCGTCACTACCCGAAAGCATGGCTAAATGTAAAAACTTAGAGTTAATTCGCTTATCAGAGAACCGTTTAAGCCAGCTACCTAATTGGTTATTACAACTGCCTAAACTTGCTTGGTTGGCCTTTTCAGGAAATCCTATAAGTGCATATCCAGAAACAAATGTTAACGATATTGCGCAAGTAAAAGGTGATGATATTGAAATTGGCAAATGCATTGGCGAAGGGGCATCCGGTGTTATTTATCAAGCAAACTGGCTGAATAAGCCAAGTTCATTAATTAATAACCTAACCCCAATCGCAGTAAAAGTATTTAAAGGCAGTATTACCAGTGATGGCTCTCCAGATGATGAGCTTGATGCTTGTTTGCAAGTAGGTTTTCATCCTAATTTAGTTTCGGTTACTGCTTTACTAAAAGCCGAGGATAAATTAGGTTTAGTGATGAATTTAATACCAACAAGTTATTATAATTTAGGCGGTCCTCCCTCTTTAGTCAGTTGTACTCGTGATACTTTCGATGGCAGCAAACAGTACAATAACCAAGAAATTCAGAGTATATGTGTGGCTATGCTTAATGCAATTATCCATATGCATAGTAAGAGCATTTGTCATGGCGATATTTACGCCCACAACATTTTAGTTAATCAAGACTGCGATTTATTATTTGGCGACTTTGGCGCGGCCTCTAATTTCAAAGCATTACCACAAGCCCAACAACACTATATAGAGATAATCGAGCTAAGAGCATTTGCGTACTTATTAGATGATTTACTTAGTTTGGCAAGCGATAGAGACGGCCAAATAAATCTGTATCAAGAGTTAGCCAAACTACGCGATGCACTCCTCAACAATGGTATCAGTAGCGTAATTTCAGCTAGCAAAACTATTGGATTATTCGAATCAATCTATCTAAAACAATAACCGTTTTGGCTTTGCAGTAAATTGCTATTAGTTACCGGATCGAATGATATGCAACATAGTATTTTTTGTAAGACAGGAATAAATACCGCTTAGTTCTATCTAGAAACTAAGCGGTTAATTGACAAGATACATACAAGCTTAGTTACTGCTAAAAGGTGATGCTGGCAGGCCTTCTTTATTATATAAGTTGATACTACTTGGATTATCTGCCCAACCATACTTAACAGATTTAGGATCACTAACCTTAGAGCTGCTTACTTCAATAAACTGGGTATTATCTTTAACACCTGGTAATACTTTAGCCTCAGCCCAAACATAATTACCATCAGAGCCTGCAATAGCAAAACCCGTTAATGGCTTACCATTATTAGTTGTTAAGCCAGAGCCTACTTCGGTAAATTTAAGCTTTATTGTACTACCAACAACCTCGGCTGATTGGTAGCTTGGGCCCGAAGAAACTACATTTTTGTTATATTCATTTTTTAAAGCAAGTAGTGATAAACGTCGGCCCAGCTCCATTTTATTTTGCGGGTGGATATTATCAGCAGCACCAATATCAATTGCTACGGCAATATCTGCGTGATCTAATGCTTGTGTTGCTCTGCGCATTGACTCTCGAGTATTCGGCCAATATTGCTCAGTTTCAACCGGATTAACCTGTGGCTTTTTAAAGTTTGCTAGCTGTACGGCATAAAATGTTAAATCGGCATTATTCCAGTCAGCTCTGTAGGTATTGATAAGACTAGTTAATTGCGTCTGATAAAAATTTCCTTTTGCAACTGATTTAGAATTAGCTTCACCTTGATACCAAAGAACACCTTTTATCGCATAAGGTATTAATGGATTAATCATGCCGTTATATAAGTTACTTGGGTAACGTTGAGTTGTATGTGGATGCTGAGGTTGCTTAGGTTTTTTCTGTTTAAATTTATTGCCTGTATCCTTGGCTTGTTTTCTGTCCGCTTTCCACTTACTTAGTTTCTCTTGGTATTTTGCTTGTTGCTGCTGATCGTTATAGTTTGCAGCCCACTTATCTAGTTTAGCAATAGATTGCTGCGTTTATTTATGTTGAGATTGTGCACTTGTTGATAACCACGACTCTATTGGTGTACCACCCCAACTTGAATTAACAATACCAACAGGTAAGCCTAAGGTGTTATGTAATTCTATGGCAAAAAAATAAGCTGTGCCAGAAAAACCAGGGACATTAGTTTCATTAGCAACCGACCACTCTCCAACTACGTTAGTTGCAAGCGATTTAGACGGGGTTCTCTTTACTTTGAACTCTCTTATTTCTGGAAAATCAGTTTCACCAAGTTGCTCTTTTGAGAGCTTTAATTTTTTAATCGTGAATTCCATATTAGACTGACCTGAAGCCAACCATACTTCTCCGACTAAAACATTATTAATGGTTACGGTATTGTTGGCTTTAAATTCAATACTGTATGGGGTTGGCTTATTTTTTTTAGCTTTGGGTGTTGCCAGTGTAGTTTGCCACTTACCTGATTTATCGGCAGTGACTGTAACACTATCTCCCCAACTAGCAGAAACAGTAACTTTTTCTTGCGGCTCTGCCCAGCCCCATATTGCAGCCTCTGTTTGTTGCTGAATAACCATATTATCTGTGAATAATGTCGCAGGCTTAACTTCGGCAAACGAGCTTAAACTCGTTAATGCTGTACACGTTAATGTTGTTATTATTATTTTATTCATTTGCTATCCAATTTAAACTTAAAAACGATTAATAATATAATAACATCGCTCAATATAATAAAAAAACACTGTAAATTTATTGTAAAGTTCACTTTAAGTAAACTGTAGACGGCATTTCTATTAAACAACCACCTCAGCTGCAATAACCGATATCTCAACAAGTAATACCTCGCGAGCCATATCTGCGGTTACACATGCACGAGCTGGGGCAAAGCCTTGTGGAACCCAGTTATCCCAAACTACATTCATGGCAGAAAAGTCATCCATCGTTTTAAGGTAAATAGTAGCCGATAATATATGCTCTCTTGAGCTACCCGCTTTTATCAATAAGTCATCTACTTTAGCTAACATAGTTTCGGTCTGCTCTGTAATCCCCTTA
Source organism: Thalassotalea sp. (assembly GCA_029237915.1). Lineage (GTDB taxonomy): Bacteria > Pseudomonadota > Gammaproteobacteria > Enterobacterales > Alteromonadaceae > Thalassotalea_A. Next base: position 53,328 of record JAQWHD010000044.1, read on the forward strand.
CTTGCATCAGCACAAACTTGCCCGCATAAATAAATAGTGCCGTTATGTTTTACAATACGGCTCATTCTTTGTTTAGTTTCTATTCTTTCGATAGTCATTATTTACCCTTATTTTAGACATAAAAAAAACCTCGCTATTGCTAGCGAGGTTTATTTATTTTGGTAGCGCTGGTCGGAGTCGAACCGACACTCCCGAAGGAACCAGATTTTGAATCTAGCGTGTATACCAATTTCACCACAACGCCAAAGTACGGTATTGCTTCAACTGAAGTAACTTAGTCAAAACAAATGTATTTGATGCTTGGCATTATACGAAACTAAAGTTGGCAAGCAAGCATTTTCTCAAGCTTTCGCTCTATATGCCGAAGATTTGTACAATTAAAAAACACAAAATTAATCTATTAATTAGAATACAGGCAAATATGCTGATAGTTTTTGTCTTTTAATTGAGTAATGTTAGACTAGCGCTAATTTAAATTGTGAGTATATTGTTTTGTCTTCTATTGAATCAAATTTCCCCAGAGCGGGCTTTCGCCGACGTTTAGGCTCTTATATTTATGATGCATTAATCGCTTTAGCTGTTTTTATGATGGTTGGCTATATAGGTATCGGTATTATGATTTACCTAGACCATTTAGGAATAATCAATATAGTGCGCAATAGTTTCGAAATTGATTGGCATAAAACACCTATTTTTTACCAGATACTATTTCATAGTTGGAATTTAGTTTGGGTGAGTTATTTCTTTATCTATTTTTGGTCTAAAAAAGGCCAAACCATTGGTATGCGAGCTTGGCGCCTGAAAGTACAAAATACTGATGGGAGTTTAATTTCAGCAAAGACCGCAATAAAACGCTTACTATTTACCTTACTAGGTTTAGGTAATTTACTGGTTATTTTTGACCGAAAAAATAAATTGTCATTACAAGATAGATTAACGAATACGGAAGTGGTGGTTTTCTCATTAGCAGCTAATATAGAAAATTTAGAATAAATTAAGCTAAAGCCAATACATAAAAAGGTCCGTTGCAACGGACCTTTTTTTTTGTGAAAGTTAAATGTCTTGTATTTAGGGTTAAGCTTTACGCTGCAGTAAATAAACCGCGACAACAACAAACAATAAACTAGGTAGTGTAGCTCCTAAAAATGGAGGTAGGTCGAAGGTTAGAGTAATTGAGCCAAACATTCGATTAGCAAAATCGTAAACTATACCTGTGCCTATTCCCATCATGATCCTTGCTCCCATTGAGGTAGAACGCAATGGTCCAAAAATATAAGAAAGTGCAACAAGCAACATAACTGCAACGGTAAGGGGCTGCATTACTTTACGCCAAAATGCCAACATATAACGACTGCTGTCTTGTTGGTTTTTATCAAGATAATCAAGGTAACTAATTAAACCTCTAAGTGATAATGATTCAGGTTTAACGGTTACTACCCCTAATTTATCTGGTGTTAATGAAGACTTCCATTCTCGACTATCTTCGCTAACAGTGTTAATTCTATCATCACTAAAATGCGCTGTACTAACGCCATGTAACAACCAATGGTCACCAATAAAGTTAGCTTTTTCTGCGGTTAACCAAGTCTGCATTTTTAAGTTGTCATTAAACTTATAAATAGCTATATTTTTTAGCGTACCTGTATCTTGAACTTCAGTAATATTGACAATAAACTCGCCGTCTTTTGCCCACACCCCACTGTTTGATGAAATTAAACTGCCACTAGAAATTGCTTTAGCTTTAACCTCTCTAGCTGTAGCCTCTCCTTTTGGAGCAAGGAATTCACCAACCAACATACTCATCACGATTAAAATGGCTGCGGTTTTCATTACCGATTTGATAATTTGCACTTTAGATAAGCCTGCGGCTTGCATAACCACTAATTCACTATTACTTGCCATCATGCCTAGGCCTATTAAACCACCAACAAGTGCTGCCATAGGAAAGAATATCTCGATATCCCTTGGGACAGAATATAACGAAAATAGACCCGCATGAATTAATTCATAGTTACCTCTGCCGACATAACGCATTTGCTCAACAAACTTTATGATCGTGCTGACACTCACTAAAACAGCAAGCGTTAAGAAGGTAGTAGTCGCAATTATTTTTCCAATGTAAATATCAAGAATGCGCATTACTTTTGGCCTCGGCTAAACTTAGCTTTCATCTTTTTACCGCTTTTTCGGCTTTTTAGTAATAAACTCCAACCTAGAAACAACGCCACTATGTGGACTGGCCATAAGCCAACTGCAGGTGCAATAACGCCGTCTTCTAAAGCCGACCTAGCACTTGTTAAAAAGATAAAGTAGCCTAAAAATAGCATTAACGCAGGAAACATTTTAGCAAACTTACCTTGTCTAGGATTAACCACACTCAAAGGTACAGCGATTAAAGTTAAAATGATCACGGCTAACGGGAATGATAAACGCCACTGTACTTCAGCCAACGCTTCAATTGAATCATCTTGCCATAATTCCAAAGTGGGAATAGCTTCAAGTTTACGACGTTTTTCTTTCGCTTTTTTATCCTGAATTTCCATTTCATAATTAGCAAAGGTTATGGTTTGATATTCATTTTTTTGTTCGTTTTTTTCATAGCGATTACCCATTTCTAGCATAAGACGTTGGGTACCATTTTCAGCTTCATAGACTTGACCTTTAGCCGCATAGATCAAATTAACTCGATTTTCGCCTGCTGATTCTTTATCTGGAATTTGCGCCACAAAAACTCTATCGAGTTCATTTTTTTCATTTATATTTTGAATAAACACAACCGCTTCATCATTACTTGTTTTTTGAAAGCGACCAGCAACTAATGCAGATAAACCAACATCTTTGGACAATTCTTCTTTAACTACATATTCTTGTTCGGCTGATAGTGGTGATAAATAAATTGTAAATGCACCCGTGATCAGAGCATTTAGCAATGCAGCAACTAAAGTGACTCGAACTACATACCATTCACTGACACCACAGGCATGAAGGACACTCATTTCGTTTTCAGCATAAATTCGCCCATAAGCGAGCAAAATACCAAGAAATAAACTAAGTGGCAGCATAATGCCGATAAGATGAGGAATAGTTAAACCAATAAAGGTTAATACCATTTGCGCAGGTATGCCCCCTTCTGAGGCATCACCAAGAATACGAACAAATTTTTGACTGATAAAAATAGTCATTAGCACTAGGAAAACGCCTAGCTGGGTGCGAATAACTTCACCGAACAAATATCGAAAAATAATCACTGATTTAATCCAAAAAACTTAGTTTTTTTCTGACAACGGGTGCTTTTTTAAGTAAACTTACCGTTTTTATATATAATTTAATTTTGGCATCCAAAACGTATCAATCGTAAAGCAAATATATCTGGCTATAATAATAGCTTATAGCGACATTGATTGTATAAGTTTCTGTATCTTCTTAAGTTGGATTTTAGCAAGCTAATCTAACTATACCAAGCCAAAAACAACTATTTAAACATATTATTAGGAGTATTCATGGAGTTCAGTGTAAAAAGTGGCAGTCCAGAAAAACAACGCAGTGCCTGCATCGTAGTAGGTGTGTATGAGCCACGCCGTTTATCTGCCGTAGCTGAGCAACTTGATGAAATAAGCGGTGGCTATATTTCAAACCTTCTTCGCCGTGGCGATTTAGAAGGTAAATCAGGTCAAATGTTATTACTTCATCAAGTACCAAATATTTTAAGTGAACGTGTTTTATTAGTTGGTTGCGGTAAAGAGCGTGAATTAGACGAACGTCAATATCGTCAAATAATCAGTAAAACGATTAATACCCTTAACGAAACGGGTTCTATGGAAGCAGTATGTTTCTTATCAGAATTACACGTTAAAGGCCGAGATACTTATTGGAAGGTTCGCCAAGCAGTTGAAGCAACTCAAGATTGTTTATACACCTTTAATAGCTTAAAAACTCGCAAGGAAGAAGCTCGCCGTCCGCTGCGTAAAATAGTATTTAATGTCCCTACTCGTAAAGAATTACCTTTAGGTGAACGTGCAGTTGCTCATGGCTTAGGCATAGCAGCTGGTATTAAAGTTTGTAAAGACGTGGCTAATTTACCGCCAAACATTTGTAACCCTGCTTATTTAGCTGAGCAAGCTCATAAACTTGCCGCTGATAATGAAAGAATTACGACTCATGTGGTTAACGAAGCCGAAATGGAAAGCTTAGGTATGGGCTCATATCTTGCCGTTGGTCGTGGTAGTGTCAATGAATCATTAATGAGTGTCATTACTTATAATGGTGCTGGTGCAGACGTAAAACCTATCGTGCTAGTTGGTAAAGGTTTAACTTTTGATTCAGGTGGTATTTCATTAAAACCAGGCGAAGCTATGGATGAAATGAAATATGACATGGGCGGTGCTGCTGGTGTGTTAGGTGCGATGAATTCTCTTGCACAGCTTAACTTACCTATCAATGTTGTTGCCATTCTTGCAGGTTGTGAAAACATGCCAGATGCTAATGCTTATCGCCCTGGTGATATATTAACAACTATGTCAGGGCAAACAGTGGAAGTATTAAATACCGATGCTGAAGGCAGATTAGTGTTATGTGATGCATTAACTTATGTTGAGCGTTTCGACCCAGATGTTGTTATTGATGTAGCAACCTTAACTGGCGCTTGTGTTATTGCTCTAGGTGCACATGCAACCGGTTTGTTAAGCAGTCATAATCCTCTGGCTCATGAGTTATTAAATGCATCAGAGCAAAGTGGTGATAGAGCATGGCGCCTACCTTTATGGGACGACTATGCCGACCAGTTAGAAAGCCCTTTTGCTGACTTTACTAACTTAGGTGGCCGCGCAGCCGGTACTATTACAGCAGGGTTATTCTTATCTAAGTTTACCAAGAAGTATCATTGGGCACATTTAGACATTGCAGGAACTGCATGGCGCGGTGGCGCTAACAAAGGCTCTACAGGTCGCCCAGTAAGTATGTTAACGCAATACTTAATTAACCGCAGTGGTCAAGAGCAAGGCGAGTAATTATGGCGCAGGTAACCTTTCATTTAATGGCTGACGATAACTCAGCACCATCATCAAGTGTTCAGGAACACCTGCAAGTTGCTTGTCAGCAAGCGGCTAATCATTACCGCCTAAATCATCGAGTATTTATCTACGTAGCTGATCAAAAGTCAGCTCATCAAATTGATGAATTACTTTGGGCGTTTGATAGCGATAGTTTTGTACCGCATAACCTTCCTGGTGAAGGCTTAAAAACTGGTTCACCGGTTGAAGTTAGTTGGCAAGCGCCAACGAATAACAGAAATATTTTAATTAATTTGACGGATAAAGTTGCAGACTTTAGCCGTCAGTTTTCTCAAATCATAGACTTTGTGCCTGGTGATGAAGAGTTAAAGCAACTTGCCCGTATACGATATCGCGAATATCAACAACTCGGCTTTAAAGTTGACACTCAAAAAACCACACAAGCAGCGTAAGACAAAAGTAAGAAATCATGGAAAAAACATTTAATCCGTCACAAATCGAGCAAGCACTTTATTCTTCTTGGGAAGAAAAAGGTTACTTCAGTCCAACCGGCGAAGGCGATGGCTATTGTATCGCTATTCCACCACCAAATGTTACTGGTAGCTTGCATATGGGTCATGCCTTTCAGCAGACTATTATGGATACTTTAATTCGTTACCAACGCATGCAAGGTAAAAATACCTTATGGCAAACTGGTACTGATCATGCTGGTATTGCCACGCAAATGGTAGTGGAGCGTAAAATTGCAGCCGAAGAAGATAAAACTCGTCACGACTACGGCCGTGATGCATTTATCGATAAAATTTGGGAATGGAAAGAAGAATCTGGTGGCAACATTGGCGAGCAAATGCGTCGTTTAGGTAATTCTATCGATTGGTCTCGTGAACGCTTTACCATGGATGATGGCATGAGTGAGGCGGTACAAGAAGTGTTTGTACGTTTATTTGAAGATGATTTGATTTACCGTGGTAAACGCTTAGTTAACTGGGATCCTAAATTACATACTGCGATTTCAGACTTAGAAGTAGAAAATAAAGATAAGAAAGGCCACATGTGGCATTTCCGCTACCCTCTTGCTGATGGCGTTAAAACCCAAGATGGTAAAGACTACATAGTAGTTGCGACAACTCGCCCTGAAACTATGTTGGGTGATACAGGTGTTGCTGTTAACCCTGAAGATCCGCGTTATAAAGATTTAATTGGTAAAAATATTTTACTGCCATTAGTAAATCGCTTAATCCCTATTGTTGGCGACGACCATGCTGACATTGAAAAAGGCACAGGTTGTGTAAAAATCACTCCTGCGCATGACTTTAACGATAACGAAGTGGGTAAGCGTCATAACTTACCAATGATCAATATCCTTGATAAAGATGCTGCGATATTAGCAGATGCTGAAGTTTACAATACTAACGGTGAACTCAGTGATGATTACGACACTACCTTACCAAGTGAATATGCCGGCCTTGACCGTTTTAAAGCTCGTAAAGCGATTGTTAGTAAATTTGAAGAGCTTGGCTTACTTGAAGAAATTAAAGATCATGACTTAACCGTTCCTTATGGCGATCGCTCAGGTGTTGTTATCGAACCATTACTTACTGACCAATGGTATGTACGTGTTGAAAAACTAGCTGGGCCTGCTATTAAAGCGGTTGAAGATGGTGAAATTGAGTTTGTACCAAAACAGTACGAAAACATGTACTTTGCTTGGATGCGCGACATTCAAGACTGGTGTATCTCTCGTCAACTTTGGTGGGGTCATCGCATTCCAGCTTGGTATGACGAATCAGGTAAAGTGTATGTTGGCAGAACTGAAGATGACGTTCGCAATAACCATAACTTAGACGCATCAGTAGTATTAAAGCAAGACAATGATGTACTAGATACGTGGTTCTCTTCTGCGCTTTGGACCTTCTCTACATTAGGTTGGCCTGAAAAAACCGAAGACTTGAAAAACTTCCACCCAACAGATGTGTTAGTGACTGGCTTTGATATTATTTTCTTCTGGGTTGCGCGTATGATCATGATGACCATGCACTTTAACAAAGATGAAAATGGTAAGGCTCAAGTACCATTTAAAAAAGTTTACGTAACCGGTCTTATTCGTGATGAAAATGGCGATAAGATGAGTAAATCAAAAGGTAACGTGGTTGATCCTTTAGATATGATTGACGGTATTTCTTTAGAAGATTTATTAGAGAAACGTACTGGCAACATGATGCAACCTAAGCTTGCAGAAAAAATAGCTAAGCTAACTCGCAAAGAATACCCAGAAGGCATTGAAGCTCATGGTACCGATGCCCTGCGCTTTACCTTAAGCGCTGTAGCATCAACCGGTCGTGACATTAGCTGGGACATGAAGCGCCTTGAAGGTTACCGTAACTTTACCAATAAAATATGGAACGCGAGTCGTTACGTATTAATGAATACCGAAGAGCATGATTGTGGAAAAGATGGCGGTGAAATGCAGCTATCTTTAGCCGATAGATGGATTATTGGTCAATTCCAACAAACGGTTAAAACCGTGCATACTGCTTTTGATACATTCCGTTTCGATTTGGCCGCGCAGGCGTTATACGAATTCACTTGGAATCAATTCTGTGATTGGTACTTAGAGCTTACTAAACCTGTACTATTTAAAGGTAATGAAGCAGAGCAACGTGCTACGCGTCATACACTAGTTACTGTGTTAGAAGCATTACTACGTTTGATGCACCCTATCATGCCTTACATTACAGAAACTATCTGGCAGCGTGTTGTACCGTTAACGTCACAACAAGTAAGCATTGATAGCATTATGATGCAAACTTACCCACAATTTGATGAAAACCAACTAGATGAACTAGCAATTAGTGATTTAGAATGGGTGAAAAGCTTCGTTATCGCTATTCGTAATATTCGCGGCGAAATGGACATAGCGCCAAGCAAACCATTACCTGTATTCTTAAAAGGCTCATCGGTTGATGATATACGTCGTCTCGAGAACAACAAGTCGTTTTTAAGTGCCCTAGCCAAGCTAGAAAGTATCGAAGTATTACATGCTGATGAACAAGGCCCAGCTTCGGCTACTGCCGTTATTGGTGATATGAGCGTACTTATTCCTATGGCTGGCTTAATTGATGTTGATGCCGAGCTTGCACGCTTATCTAAAGCGATGGAGAAGCTTGAAAAAGACGTACAGCGTACTCGCGGTAAATTAAGCAATGAGAACTTTGTAAGTAAAGCACCTGACGCGGTAATTGCCAAAGAGCAAGAAAAGTTAGCAGATGCAGAATCTATGCTTGCTACATTAGCAGAGCAAAAACAAACGATTGCTAACCTGTAGCGACTAACGGTAAAACGCCTAGAAAAGCCAAGTTAACGCTAGCTATTTTCTAGGAATTTTTTTACAGTCTGTTAGGTATAATAAAAAAATATTATTTTAGGGAAATATGTACAAAGTGTTTAAGCTGTCTAAAGTGCTTTTTGCCCTTCTTATACTATCTAGTTCAGTCGCACTCGCGGCAGAAGAGCAGAAAGTAATGGAAGGTCAGGTTGACACAACTTCTGAAGAAGCCCATGTTGATCCATGGCAGGTAAATGTCCCGCACGTACCGAGAGACTACGACTGGCTGTTACTTAAAAATGGTGAACTATTCAAAGGTGAAGTGCAAACCATGTATCAGGAGAGTATGGAATTTGATTCTGATGAAGTCGGTGTTATCTCTATAGATATGGATGATATTGCCCAGCTGCGCGGCAAGCAAATCATGAGCATACGTTTTGAAGACGACAGTGTGGTTGAAGGCCGCATGGTACTTAGCAATAATACCGTATCATTTGTAGAACACCCAGGTAAAACATTTCCTCGCAAAAATATTCTTGCTATTGCACCTTCAGAAGCTAGTGGTGAAAGCCTATGGAGTGGCGAAATTAGCTTAGGTATTAACTATAAAGACGGTAATACTGAAAAATTTGATTACAGCTCACAACTTAAACTACGACGCTTAACCGCTGTTGACAGAATTTATATTAATCTAATTGCCAACTACTCAGCAACCAAAGATGCGGAAACCAAAGAAAAACTCAAAACAATAGAGAATAGACGTTTTACCGCATCTTATGATTGGTTTTTCTCTCGCCGTGTTTTCTTTAGAATACCAAGCTTTGAATACTATTCTGACGAATTTAAAAATATAGATTACCAGCTAACTCTTGGTGTCGCTATTGGTTACGTTATGGCCGACAAAGCGGATTTCACCTGGGATGTGCACACAGGTCCTAGCGTTTTATACACTCAATATGATCAAGTGTTACCTGGCGAAGATGAACACCATACCTCACCAGTTATCGAGTTTGGTTCTAGAATGAATAAAGATCTTACTTCCGATATTGAGTACTTCTTAGACTACACAGTTAAATTTGTTGATGAGCAATCAGGCGCTGCATTGCATCATTTAGAGACCGGCCTAGATATAGAATTAATCAGTGATTTTGATTTAACTATTAAATTTATTGTCGATAGAATTGAAAAACCGACACCTGATGAAAATGGTATCTTTCCAGAAAAAGATGATCACGTATTAGTTGTTGGTGTGACTTATAGCTTCTAGTTGCTAATATACCAAAACTCAGACAAAAAAAAGGACATCAATTGATGTCCTTTTTTTTGATTTTATAAAACTGAAACTGCTCGATGTTGATTTCGCTATTTGTTCGCATCCGGGTCAATACCATTACGTATTTTTTCCATACGTTCTGTGTGTTGATGATGAGACTTCAAGGCTTTATTTGCAAACACAGCAATAATCACCACAATAGGTATCAGTAAAGACAGTATTTCGGGTTTTAACACACTAGATAAAGCTTCCATTTAAACTCCTGACACTTTTAAGTAATGATTAATGAGTCTTACTCTTCGAAATAGGTACCCCAACCATCGTAATCAACTTTATTCTTTTTGGCAAATTCAAACATAACTTTGGTTTCAGCTTTAATATCTTCTTCATCTAAGTATTGTTCGGTAGCGATATCAAAAGCAAATACACGAGCGCCATTTTCTAATTCAGCTTCTTCTGGCTCTTCGACTTCTAAGCCTAGTTTAAATGCAGCAATAGCCGCGCTCTCTAGTACATCGAAGTTACTGCTAGCAAAGTGATGTTCTATGGTATGCAATGCATCATCATTAGAGCCATCTTCTAAAAGCTCATTAACTAGCTCGTCGGTATGATCAAACCACTGCTGTAATTCTGGGTCATCTGTGGTGATAGGATCTTGGACTTGCTCTTCACTTGTTGTTTGTTCTGTCATTATCTTATCCTGCTTTTTTGCTATCAGAAACAGTAAATGGATTACCTGCCTCATCACTGATTTCATTAATCTTTGCTAACATCAATTCATGGGTACTATTAGCAACGTGGCGTATTGAAGTATTTGAATCATCATTTAACTCAATTGGCGGTAAAAATTCAACGATCATTTTACCGTTATTCCAACGATTTAATTTAACCATGTCATGCGAATTACTTACGCAAATAGGCACAATTGGCACACCGGCTTGTTTTGCAGTATGAAATGCCCCTGTTTTAAAAGGTAGTAGACCACGGCCATAACTACGAGTACCTTCAGGGAATAACCATACTGACAATTTATTCTCGCGCATTTTTTGAGCAGCTGTCGAAATGGTATTATGTGCTTTAGAGCGATTGCTACGGTCAATTAATATATTACCGGTAAACCAGTACATTTGCCCAAAAAATGGGATCCAGCGCAGACTCTTTTTACCTATGGTTACTGTTCGCTCAGGTAATGCTGCACTGATAGTAAACACGTCATAACTGTTTTGATGATTGGCGACATATACTACAGGCCCTTCTTCTTGCTGACCGGTCGGCTTTCTTATTTCAACATCAATGCCAAATAACTTGGCCAGTTTACCCATATATTTAGCCGTTGTATGAGCATTGTTTTTACTTTTTGGTCTAACCATACAAAGTAAAATTGAAGATAAACTAATGACAAAAATTAAAATCGTTGCCAAGATAATACGAACTACAGCTAACACTACAATCTCCAAAGCTTAAGTAGAATAAATACAAAACTTATTTACCAATTCTTCAAAAAAATCGATAAACAATAATAAAGGCGCAATTATACACAAAGTTAGCTTACAGCGCATATACAAAAAAACCAGTTATTAAAATAACTGGTTTTTTTAAATTCGCAACGAGCCTAGCTAGTGATAATTGCTATTCGTCTTCACCAACTTTTATTGATTCTACTCGCTGTAAACCTCTAGGCAGTTTATTGCCTCGACGCCCTCGCTCTCCACGATAATGTTCAAGATCAGATGGTTTAAGGGTAAGTTTGCGCTTACCTGCAAATAAAGTAATTGCTTGCTCGGCGTTAATAATACTTAAAATTGTGACAAATTCTTCTCGGCTTTTTGCTCTAGCCGTTGGAATGTTGATTATCTTATTACCCTTACCTTTACTTAGTTGCGGTAAATCTTTTAAAGGAAAGATTAACATTCTTCCTTCAGTGGTAATGGATAAACAAAGCTGCTCTTCAATATTATTAACTTGTACTGGTGATAATACTTTTGCCGCTTGCGGCAGACTTAATAACGCTTTACCATTTTTATTACGGCTAACCATATCGGAAAAGCTACCAATAAAGCCATAACCAGAGTCACTGGCGAGTAAGAATTTTTGTTCGTCATCCGCCATAACCACATTGGTAAATGTTTCACCTGCAGCCAAATTAAAGCGGCCGGTTAGCGGTTCACCTTGGCTTCTTGCTGATGGCAAGGTGTGTGCATCGGTTGCAAAAGCGCGACCTGATGAATCAATAAATACCGCTGGGCTATTACTACGCCCTTTGGCGGAGCATAGATATTCATCGCCCGACTTATAACTTAACGCATTAGCATCAATATCATGGCCTTTAGCAGCCCTTGCCCAGCCTTTATCAGAAACTACTACAGTGACAGGCTCTGATGGCATAAGGTCTTTTTCATTTAACGCTTTTGATTCAGTTCGCTCAACGATTTGAGAACGACGGTCATCGCCAAAGTCTTTAGCTGCGGCTAATATTTCTTTTTTCATTAGCGTATTCATACGCGCTTTAGAGCCAAGCGTTGTTTCTAAATAATCTCTTTCTTTTGCTAACTCGTCTTGCTCTGCTCGAATCTTTATCTCTTCAAGCTTAGCTAATTGACGAAGTTTGATTTCTAGAATTGCTTCAGCTTGGGTTTTGCTTAACGCAAAACGTGACATTAATTCAGCTTTAGGGTCGTCATATTCGCGAATAATGGCAATTACTTCATCAATATTAAGATAAGCAATTAATAAGCCGTCTAAAATATGTAAGCGTGCTAAGACCTTATCAAGGCGGTATTGTAATTTACGGCGAATGGTTTCGCGGCGATACTCTAACCACTCAGCTAAAATTGTTTTTAAATTTTTAACTGCTGGGCGGTTATCTAAGCCAATCATATTGATGTTCACACGATAACTTTTTTCTAAGTCTGTGGTCGCAAATAAATGCTGCATCAATTGTTCTATATCGACGCGATTAGAACGAGGAACTACCACTAATCTAGTTGGGTTTTCATGATCTGACTCATCACGTAAATCGACTACCATAGGCAGTTTCTTGGCGACCATTTGTGCAGCGATTTGCTCTAATATTTTACCACCTGCGGCTTGATGTGGCAGAGAGGTAATAACAATATCACCTTGTACCACATCATAAACAGCGCGCATTTTAATGCTACCGCGACCGGTTTCATAAATTTTATTGATTTCAGCTTTAGGAGTAATTATTTCAGCGTCTGTCGGGTAATCAGGGCCTTTGACATATTCAAGTAAATCGGTAACTTCAGCCTTAGGCTTTTCAATTAAATGCACACATGCATCGGCAATTTCGCGAACGTTATGCGGCGGAATATCCGTTGCCATACCAACAGCAATACCTGTGATACCATTTAATAATATATGAGGAAGACGAGCGGGTAAGGTTTTTGGCTCTTTCATGGTGCCATCAAAGTTCGGCGCCCAATCGACTGTTCCTTGTCCTAGCTCAGATAATAATACTTCACTGAATTTTGATAATTTTGCTTCGGTATAACGCATTGCGGCAAACGATTTAGGATCATCGGGAGCACCCCAGTTACCTTGACCATCAACTAAAGGGTAACGGTAAGAGAAAGGTTGGGCCATTAATACCATAGCTTCGTAACAGGCCGAATCTCCATGCGGATGGAATTTACCTAACACATCACCGACAGTACGTGCAGATTTTTTATACTTTGCACCTGCGTTTAAACCGAGTTCCGACATTGCATAAATTATGCGGCGTTGTACTGGTTTTAAACCATCACCTATGTGCGGCAAAGCCCTATCCATGATCACGTACATAGAATAGTTTAAATAGGCATCCTCAGTAAAACGTCGAAGCGGTAGCTGTTCAACGCCATCAAGATTAAATTCGACTGCATCAGACATAAATGGTGATTCCCTAAAGTGAGCGCTTAGCGCCCAATATTATTATAATTTTTAATTACTTCTACTTTAGCCCAAAACAGCCTAGCACTGAATAGGCTTTTAACAATTTATTTAACTTTTCTGTATTAAAACTAGTAAATAGCTTATTTCTTACTATAAATTTTATCCGCTAACGCTATATCCCAAAAACTTGCTTCAATTTTATGACCTTCGGGGTCGATAACAAAACTGCCGTAATAAGGTTCACCGTATTCAGCTCGACCTCCGGGCTTGCCATTACACTTTGCCCCAGCAGCTATTGCCACCTTATAAAAATTATCAACTTGCTCTTTACTCGTTGCCATAAAACCAATGTGAGAACCATTAGCAACCGTTGCAGATTGTTGATCAAAAGGAATTTGTAGCCAGAAAGTTGGGTAGCCTTTGCCATAAGCAACCGCTTGTTCGTGATTGGTCACCCGTTTGATATTTAACGTAGCTAACACTGGATCATAGAATTTAATCGCTTTCGGCAAATCATTGCTGCCGATAGAAAGGTGGCAAATGGTTTTATCTTGTTGGTTTAACATAAATATAAGCCCTAATATGCTTGGGATTTTAACTCGTTTTATATTATGTATTTAAAGGATGGTTGGCAATGGAACTTTAAGATTATTGAAATTTCTGTAATAAAAAAGGCAAGATAACTCTTGCCCTATAATTAGATAATGAAATGCTACTTACTGATTTAATTCTTCATTCATACTAAATTTCATGCCTTTAAGCATAGCTTGCATACTTAAACCAGTTTTATTAAATTGATAAACTGTGATATCGCCAATGACTAATCCATCAATCATAGAGTTCATTGCTGTCGCTTCAACACGTTCATCAAAACTCCAACCTTCGTTGATGAATGATTGCATTTTTTCTTCTGTTTTGAACACAAAAACAATTCTGAAATCGCGACCGCCAACACCTAAACCAATGCCACCACCAATCACTTCCATATAAGTCTTTTCGGAGGTCAAATTATTATAAACCGCGCCATGACCATTACCTGTAGATATTAAACCTAAATTTACCTCGGCAGCACTAAAAATTGCAAAACCTGGTGCATCATTAATTTCATGCAGTGTACCTGGGCTAACTTGTTCAATATCACCTAAGATTTTAGAATGTTGGCTTGCTATCTGCATACGGTTGTCCGCTGTAGTAGAGCATGCAGATAAAAGCAGGGCTAACAAGATTACGCTTATTCTTTTCATGGGAAGATCCTAAAATTATAGATAGTGACTTACTAAATAATGTATTTGTTTTGTTAAATCTTAGTATAAAGAATATATAGGCTTTGTTTGAGGTAAAACTGTTAGTAAATTGTAGTAATTATGTAACCAGCTTCATGCTAATTAAAAGACATAAAAAAACTCCCTTAGTATTATCTACTAAGAGAGTTATCATCAATCTGAAGGAGGTTTTTAAAGCTAACTGATTTTAATCGAAATCGACTAAGTTACCTTTTTCTTGTAACCACTCTTTGCGATCGCCAGCACGTTTTTTAGATAAAAGCATATCCATCATTTCCATGGTGGTATCGAATTCATCAACAGTAAGTTGTACTAAACGACGAGTATTTGGGTCCATCGTTGTTTCACGCAGTTGTAGAGGGTTCATTTCACCCAATCCTTTAAAGCGCTGAACATTGACTTTACCGCGTTTTTTCTCAGCTTCAATTCGGTCTAAAATACCGTCTTTTTCTTGTTCATCTAGGGCATAGAAAACTTCTTTACCGATATCGACTCGGTACAGAGGAGGCATAGCAACAAAAACGTGCCCAGCTTGTACAAGTGGTAAAAAGTGTTGAGTAAACAAAGCACACAGTAAAGTCGCGATATGTAGACCATCAGAATCGGCATCGGCTAAAATACAAATTTTACCATAGCGTAATGTTGATAAATCTTCAGAGTCCGGATCGATACCAAGTGCCACTGAAATATCATGTATTTCTTGCGATGCCAGGATTTGTCCGGAATCGACTTCCCACGAATTTAAAATTTTACCACGTAGTGGCATTATTGCTTGAATGTCACGATCTCGTGCTTGCTTAGCACTACCACCAGCAGAGTCACCCTCTACTAAAAATAATTCAGTACGAGATATATCTTGTGAGCCACAATCGGTTAACTTACCCGGTAATGCTGGCCCTTGAGTTATCTTCTTACGAACAACTTTTTTACTGGCTCGCATGCGGCGCTGTGCATTTGATATACAAAATTCAGCAAGCGTTTCGGCAATATCAGTATGCTCATTTAACCATAAGCTAAAAGAGTCTTTCACTACACCGGATACAAATGCCGCACATTGACGAGAAGACAAGCGTTCTTTCGTTTGACCGGCAAATTGTGGGTCTTGAATTTTAACCGATAAAATATAAGAACATTTATCCCAAATATCATCAGGCGTTAATTTAACACCTCTTGGGATCAAGTTACGAAATTCACAAAACTCGCGCATCGAATCTAATAAACCTTGGCGTAAACCGTTTACATGTGTACCGCCTTGAATAGTAGGGATGAGGTTAACGTAGCTCTCACCAATACTTTCACCACCTTCAGGTAACCAACTAACCGCCCAATCAACCATTTCATTTTTAGCTGCGAATGCACCAACAAATGGTTGTTCTGGTAGATTTACATATCCTGAAATGGCTTCTTTTAGATAATCTTCTAAACCATTTTGATAACACCAAGTTTCTTTATTACCGGTGTTTTTATCATGAAATTTAATGGTTAAACCTGGGCATAAAACGGCCTTGGCTTTTAAAATATGAAGCATTTTTGAAACTGAAAATTTTGGCGTATCAAAGTAACTAGCATCAGGCCAAAAATGAACCGTTGTACCGGTATTTCTTTTACCAACAGTCCCGACTTCAGTTAAGTCAGATACTTTTTCACCATGTTCAAACGCCATTTCGAACACTTTTTGGTCGCGTTTAACACTAACTTCTACTCGGTTAGATAAAGCATTTACAACCGAAATACCTACCCCGTGTAAACCACCGGAGAACTGGTAGTTTTTATTAGAAAATTTACCACCCGCATGCAATCGACAAAAGATCAATTCAACACCGGGTACACCTTCTTCTGGGTGAATATCAGTCGGCATACCACGGCCATCATCAGAAACTTCTAAAGATTGGTCTTCGTGCAGTACAACTGAAATATTTTGTGCATGTCCCGCTAACGCTTCATCGACAGAGTTATCAATTACCTCTTGCCCTAAATGATTGGGGCGCATGGTATCGGTATACATACCGGGACGTCGACGAACAGGATCTAGGCCACTTAGGACCTCGATGGATTCGGAATTATATTGATCAGTCATGAATTATTCTGGCCATTAATTTTGTGGTTAACTTTATTGTTATTAATTTTGTATAAGTTTATTAGTCTTAAAACTGGAAAAAACTAGAAATTTTAGGAAGCATTTGTTCGAAGTTAATAAAACTATGATCGCCACCTTGCTGCACTTCCAGTTTACAGTTGCCATACTTTGCAACCGCCTGTTGATAATCTAACACTTCATCCCCTGTTTGTACCATAACAAAAAACATTTTTTGTTGGCAAATTTCACTTTCTATTAACTTTAATTGTTGCATATGCTCTTTGGTTACTTGATAAACCTCTCCAGTATATGGATTTTCTTGTTCACCAATATAATCAGCTAACAGAAGATAAGGGGTTACAGCAGGGTTTATAAGAACGGCAGGACGCTTATATTTACTCACTAAGTAGGTTGCAAAATATCCACCAAGTGATGAACCGGTAAAATACCAGTCAATATTATTTTCTGCTTCAATTATTTGGCAAAGTTGTTTAATCGCTAGCTCTGGGGTTGATAATAATTGTGGTACAACAACGTCAATTTCTGGGTAATTGTCTTGCATATATTGCACAGTCAACTGCGCCTTTAGTGACTGCGGTGAACTATTAAAACCGTGGATAACTAATATTTTTTTCTTACTCATATTTAGGGTTAACTATTCTTTAAAATTAGTAAAAACATTCAACTTGCGCTTATTTATCAAGATAAAATAGCTCAGTAGTATATTTATCATTGTTAAATAAATTGATTAGCCTATAGCCAGGTCCTTGCCTTAGTGCGCTAACAGTTGTTGAGTTAGGATCAAACTGTATCGACGTAGCAGGACAAGCATGTACTGGGATAGAATATTCACTGCTCTTGTCAATAGTCAGGCCTTGGTGAATATGACCATGAAAAATCCCTTTAATATTTTTACATTGATTTGCAACTTGCCAAAACTCTGTTTTATTTAGTAAGCCATGCTTATCGATAAAATAATTCACATCAATGGGATGATGATGCATAAACACTAAGCTATTTTTATTTTGACTTAAACCTTCAATGCGCGATAACTCTTGGTTATTAACAAAACCTGCAGGGGTATCACTTTTAGAGTTCACTAAGATTAACTGCCAATGTTCAAGTTCAAGGTTTTTTGCTGCGCTTATTCGATCATGGGTTAAGTGTAATTGCAGTAACTCAAGCTCATCATGATTACCAGCAAGCCAGTAAAGATCGCACTCTAAATCGAAATTATCAATTGCATAGCTAAATGCCTGTTGAAATAATTGATAAGACTCGATTGAATGATCTTGAGTTAGATCGCCAGTAAACACGATACAATTTAAATCATCGATAACAGATAACGCATTAAGCACGTTTAATAAATTTTGATAAACCAAAACGCCATGATGCTCACCATCCGTTTGTGCGAACAAATGGCAATCACTAATTTGAGCAATAACAATTGGTGGAGATTGAGAGTTAATAATCTGAGTTCCAGTTTACATACTAATTAACAGAGTTTAACAGGAGTTTGCCCCTGACTTAAGCATAGCTGTAACCATTGTGTCAAAAAGTGATGATTTTGCTGTTTCTCATCTGGTTGGTGCATTTTAGGGTTTGGATAATCGTAACGGGGCTTAATTTGTCGAATATGCTGGCTCTCAATTACTTCAGCTAAGCGAGCATCATGATAAATACGAATTAACATACAAGGAAATGCAAAATGTTTACTCGCTGCTTGCTTGTCATCAATGTCAACCTGCTTGAACTCAATCACATGAGTATATTTAGACTTTTCTTTAACGGTTAATTGATAAGATAAATGTTCATTGATAAAAAATTCTCGGCTTTGATTCACTTCATCCAGATCGGCAAGTAATCGGGTAAGTAACATATAGTTAATTTCAAAACTGTTGATTAAGCCTTTTAAACTCGGTTTATATTTTGCCATATTATGTTTTAATCTATTTTATTTGCTCTTTAACCAAACGTTGATAATTCATAGCTAACCACTGCAGTCCAATAATGGTTGATGCATTCTCTATTTTACCTTGGGCAAGCCAATCGAGTGCTTGTTGGCGAGAGACAACATGACTTAAAATATCCTCATTTTCATACTCTAACCCAGCCACTTCTCCTGATGAAAGTTCACTGGCATCGATAATTGCGAGATACATGAACAGCTTTTCACTGCAACCGCCTGGCGTTGATAAAAAGTTCATTACATGCTGAACATTGTCTTTATCAATTAGTAACTTAGCTTCTTCTTCGGCTTCACGGATTGCAACATCAACAGGGCTTTCATTCTCGCCAAACATACCGGCTATAAACTCCAACATCCAAGGAGACTTACTTGCTCGAATTGCACCAGCGCGAAATTGCTCTATTAGTACCACTTTATCTAATACCGGATCGTAAGGAATTAATACTACCGCATCACCGCGTTCAAATATTTCTCTGGAAAACTCATTACTCCAGCCACCATTAAACAATCTGTGCTGTATTTGATATTGATCAATACGAAAAAAACCTTGATATTTAATATCTCGCGACTTGACCAATGCATCTGTCGCGCTAAACTGTTGTATATTGTATAAATTCGTCATAATTTGTAATTCTTTTAAGTTATTACAATGTGTTAGGAAAAAATTCTGTTACACTTTATTTAAGCTAATACTAAAATATAGTTTCAGCATAGCATTAATTATCGTTACACTTTAAGGGCTTTCAAAAGTAAAGTGTAATTAAGGGAACCAATACTCATGGCAAAAAGATTAAACTCACTATTTGTGGGGATTGTTTTAGCAAGCAGTAGCCAAATGGCTACAGCTCAAGATTTACAGCAAATTTACCAGTTGGCGTTACAAAACGATCCAACGGCATTAAAAGCTGAAGCGCAATTTAGAGCAACCCAAGAAAAAATCGAACAAGCTCGCTCTGTATTGCTTCCTCAAATTGCAGCGAATGCATCTTATACTGATCAATCTTCAGAAACTGATGATTTAACAACCGACACTACCACTACCCGCGTAAGTCTCGATTTGAATATGCAGTTGTATCATCACAATAGCTGGCTAGCATTAGAAACCTCTAAGAAAACAGCGCACCAAAGTGATATTAATTACCAATTTGTTAAACAACAATTGGTGACTCGCGTAACTGAAAGTTATTTCAATGTGTTAGCAGCATACGACGGCCTTGAATTTGCGCAAGCAGAGAAAAAGTCGATTGAACGTCAATTAGAACAAACCAAGCAACGATTTTCTGTTGGTCTTACCGCAATCACCGATGTACATGAAGCACAAGCTCAATATGACAACTCGGTAGCTGAAGAAATTAAAGCCCAAAACGATGTTTATCAATCTGAAGAAGCTTTACGTGAAATAACTGGTGCTTATCCTCGTGATTTAAGTGTATTAAACACAGATCGTTTCACCCCAGTTATGCCAATGCCTTCAGGTGCTAATGAATGGCAAAAACTTGCTGAAGCGAAAAACTTACGTTTAATTTCGCAAAAAATCAGTATGGATATTGCTAAAGAGAATATTGATATTGCTAGCTCAGGTCATCTACCAACATTAAGTTTAACTGGTAGCATTGGCACAAGCGAACAAGATCTGGAACGAGATCCTGCAACAGCTCTTGATTATGATGGTAGAGAAACGGACAACACTTCAATTGGTATCCAACTGAGTGTTCCTATCTACTCTGGTGGTAATACCAGCTCACAAGTACGTGCCGCCCAACAAAATTATGTTGCTGCAAGTCAAGATATGCAATTGAGCTACCGTGGTATTATTCGTGAATCTCGTAATTCATACAACAATGTTGTTGCTACAATTTCAGGTGTAAAAGCATTTGAACAATCAGTGATTTCAGCAGAAAGTGCATTAAAAGCAACCGAAGCGGGCTTTGAAGTTGGTACTCGTACAATTGTTGATGTACTAGAAAGTACTCGTAACTTGTTTAACGCTAAACGTAACCTTTCATCGACTCGTTACCAATACGTGATTAACATGCTACGTTTAAAAGAAGCCTCAGGTACGATTTCTGAAGAAGATGTTGCTTCAATAAACAAAGGCTTAGTTGCCAAATAAAGTAGCGCTATAATTTATTGTCGCTTAGTGTTTTAAAAAGACCCTGATTATTTTAATAATCAGGGTCTTTTATTTATTGCGGTGAGAACAATTAAATTCAACGGTTTTAAAGCAAAAGACTAATCCTCTAAGCGAATGGTGTTAATAATTTCACTAGTAGGAATATCCTCTGCAAAATTAAGTATTTGTACCTCACCACCGTTAGCGATAACCTCTTTTGCACCAGCAATATCTTTAACCTCAATATCATTGCCCTTAACCAATAAGTCAGGTAATAAATTAGCAATAAGACGATGCGGAGTATCTTCACTAAACTTAACGACCCAATCAACAGAGTCAATGCCCGCCAATAAAGCCATTCGCCTATTTAGAGGGTTTATTGGCCTACCACTGCCCTTTAAACGTTTAACACTATCATCATCTTTTACAGCAACAACTAACCTATCACCAAGTTGTGCAGCTTCAGCGAAATAAGATAAATGCCCGGCATCTAAAATATCAAAACAGCCACTAGTTAACGTTATTTTTTCACCACGTAGCTTGGCTTGTTCTATGATCATTTTTAATTGCTGCTCACTGACAACGCCTGATCCATCAGCTTGCCCAGAAGCTAAAGCCTGTATAATCTCTACTTCACTAACACTGGCTGAACCTAACTTAGTAAATACAATACCTGCAGCAATATTTGCTAAGGCACTTGCTTGTGCAATTGATGAACCAGCAGCTATTGATAATGCAACGGTTGCAACAAGGGTATCATCAGCACCATTTTCATCATAAACTTCTTGTGCTTGGCTTGGGATATGAAAAACGTCTTCATTAGACCTGATCAGAGTGACACCATACTCAGAGCGGGTGAGTAGCAAAGCATTAATTTTATGCTCTGCTAATAACTTTCTAGATTTATCAACAAGTTCAATTTCATCGTTAACACTAGCCACTAGGCTGTGTAATTGCTCTATATTGAGGATAATTAACGATGCGCCGTGATATTTACTTATCTCAGTACCTTGAGAATAGACGACAACGGGGATATCGTTTTTACGTGCTAAAGTAATAATAGACTGCGCATCAGATAACGTGCCCTTGTCATAATCAGCCAGTAAAATGATGTGATGTTGAGGAATATTATCCGCAATAATTGTTAACATATCTGATTTATCAAGTTCAGTAACCAAGTCTTCAATATCTAAATTTGCTATCAGCTTCCTGTGGTTTATTATTTGTGAATTAGTAAGGGTGGAAATAGACTGTTTACGGTAGAAATGGCAAATGATATCTAGTGTAGACAGCTTATCATCCAGACTTTGGGTAATATCATCATCCCCCGTTATACCGAATAAACTCACTTGCCCACCTAGGCTAGCAATATTAAGAGCAACATTAGCCGCGCCACCCGGGAGTTCATATTTAGTAGTAACTTGAACAGTGGCAGTAGGGTCTTTTACAGAAGCGTTTGTTATCTCAGCAGATCTAAAACGATTAACCATAATATCACCTATAACCATCACTCTAGCTTCATTAAAGTTAGGGATGTTTACTTTCATGGCAGGCTCCAAATATATTAAATTTATAATTTAACGTTTAAATTTGTATCTTTAGCTTACAATAAGTATAGATGTTTATTAAAATATGGTTTTTATTTACACGCTCGCGACTAACTAGCGACCAAACAATGCAAATAAAACATATTTATCAATGAGTTAAATAATCTTGAGTAAAAACAAATCACTACAAACTGATTTTAAGATCAGTTTTTTTCTTCCTAAATATTGGCTTACCTGGTTAGGTGTCATTGTTTTGTGGACAATTACTTGGCTGCCTTTTAAGTTGCAATTAGCTATCGGCCGAGTTGTTGGCCGTATTATGATGAAAATTGGTGGTACCCGCTTAACTATTGCCAAAAAGAACATAGACGTTTGTTTTCCCGAACTCAATGAACAACAACGGCATAATATGCTAGTTAAGAATTTCGAAAATACGGGGATCGCATTATTTGAAACTGGCATGGGTTGGTGGTGGCCAGGTTGGCGCATAAAACGTTTAACTAAAGTTACTGGTCTTGAAAAGTTAAAAGCAGCCAGAGCAGATGGTAGTGGCATTTTACTATTAAGTATGCATAACTTATCACTTGAATTTTGTGGTCGTGCCACTGGCTGTGCTAACCCTGTGGTAGCTTTTTATCGACCAAATCATAATCCATTGATGGAATATTTCCAGCATAAGGGTCGTGCTCGTTCTAATAAGTATATGGTTGAGAAAACAAATGTAAAGGGCATGATAAAAGCCCTGCGGGACGGAGAAACCAGTGTTTACCTTCCAGATCAGGACTATGGTCGTAACAGATCTGTTTTTGTACCTTTTTTTACTGTACCTGATACCGCTTCAACAGTTGGTACTATGCTTTTTGCGAAAGTAAAAAATGTAAAAACTATGATGCTTATCCCTAGTCGCTTACCTGATGATAGTGGCTATCATATCGAAATAAGTGAGGTGTTCGATAACTTCCCTAGCGGTGATGACGAAGCAGATATCGCCCGAGTTAATCAAAAGCTTGAAGCAGCAATACGTAAACAACCAGAACAATACATGTGGTTGCACCGCCGCTTTAAAACCCGGCCAAATAAAACCGACCCTAAATTCTACACTTAAGTTTACAGCGTGATAAGGGGAGATTTTCATCTCCCTTGCCTAGCGCCTAACTTCCTAAATATTCATTCCAAATAGCCGAAACTGTTTCTCGCTGTTTTTGCATCTTATCAACATCGACTAGAGTCGCTTTATTCTGCAGGATTAATGAATGCCCTAAGTCACGTAAGGCACAGTAGCTATTAATAAGTTCTTGACCTTTTTCTTGGCTAAGTAAACCGACGGTGATCAAGACTTCAAAGATCCTTACATTATCGGTAAACTCGCTAAGATTAGGCATTTTGTGTGCATGAGCTAATACTAAATATTGAGCTAAAAACTCGATATCTGCTAAGCCTCCTACACACTGTTTAATGTCAAAATATTGCTCGCTAGATTTATCTAAATGATTGCGCATACGCTCTCGCATTTTTGCAACGTCATTAGCAACCAAATTTTGTTCACGCTTAAGCTGTAAAATATTATTACGAATATCATTAAACTCGAGGTTTAATTTTTCATCTCCACAAATAAACCTGGCTCGAACTAATGCTTGATGCTCCCAAGTCCAAGCTTCTTCATGTAAATACTTATTGAAACTATCAATATGAACCACCATTAAACCTGAATCACCAGAAGGTCTTAAGCGCATATCAGCTTCATAAAGAATGCCGCTAGCTGTACGAGTGTTGAATAAATGCTGAATACGTTGTGCAAGTTTCAAATAGAAGTGCAGACTGGAAATACACTTTTGACCGTCGGTTTCTTCATCTTTGCAATTGTGGACAAACACTAAGTCTAAATCAGAGCCATAACCTAACTCGATGCCACCGAGCTTGCCATAGCCTATGATCGCAAACTTTTTATCCATGCTACCGACTGTCGATTTAGGTTGACCATAACGATGTACCATCTGCTGCCAAGCCATATTGACAACTTCATCGACAATAGCTTGTGCTAGAGCAGTTAAATGATCACTAACTTTCATCACAGGTAATATGCCGGTGATATCAGCGGCGGCTATCTTTAATTGTTTAACCTGCTTAAACTGCCTCAATCCTTCCATTTGTGCTTCTAAATCATCTTCGGGGATGCGCATTAATGCTTCTTTGATTTGCCAAGAGTAGCTTGATAATTCAGGGATCGCGTAAAGTAATTTAGGGTCAATTAATTCATCTAAAAGTATAGGGAATTTAGCTAGATATTCTGCTATCCATTCACTTGCCCGGCAGAGTTTAAGCAATTGTTTAAATGCGGGCGCATTTTCATAAAGTAATTCTAAATAGGCGGTTCTTGTGGTGATTTTTGATAGTACTAACAAGGTACGCTCTAAAGTGATTTCAGGATCATCCTCACTAGTTAGTAAATCTAACAGCACAGGTAGTAGTTTATCTAAAATAATCTGCCCCCGTTGACCGATACTGCGCTTGTTAGCATCAAGCTTAAAATGCTTAACTAAATGATTAATCCTTTTGCAAGGCCAATTAGGCTGAGTTTGCTCTAGCCACTCTATTGCTTCTTCATCTTGCCAATTAGCCTGCCAAAACGTTACCCAATGCTCATCAGCCTCATTACTTTGTTCACTCTCCTCACCAATTAACAAATTGAATTCTGAGTTCACTAACTCCATATGGGCATAACATTTACCAATATAATCTTGCCAGTTACTACAGCCCATATAATGCGATAATCTTGCTTGGTTTAATTCGTCATCAGGTAGTTGTTGGGTTTGCTGATCGTTAAATGCTTGAATAGCATTTTCACTTCGCCTTAGAAAATCATAGGCTTGGCGCAAAACCTGTTCACTTGCACCGGAAATACAATCGTATTGGGTAAGTAACGGTAAAGCTTTTAATAAACTGCGTTGTTGTAACTCAGCTTCGCGTCCACCGCGGATCAATTGAAACACTTGCACAATAAATTCAATTTCGCGGATACCACCGGCACCTAATTTAATATTTTGTTGTAATTTTCTACGTCGAGCTTCCTGTGAGATCATCAGCTTCATTCGTCTAAAGCTTTCGATCACACTAAAATCAATATAGCGGCGATAAACAAACGGTCGAAGCATAGTGCTCAATTTATCGTGATAACAACTATTACCGATTAATCGAGCTTTGAGCATGGCATAACGCTCCCAATCTCGACCTTGGTCTTGATAATAATTTTCTAAGCCCGCGAAGCTCATCACCAAAGGACCGCTGTCACCAAAAGGACGTAAGCGCATATCAACCCTAAAGACAAAACCGTCAGCTGTAACTTGGTTTAAAGCGTTAATAAGCTTTTGTCCCAAGCGGATAAAATACTGTTGATTATCAAGCGCACGACGATGACCAACTGTTTCGCCACTTTCAGGATAAG
Organism: Thalassotalea sp.; assembly: GCA_029237915.1. Classification (GTDB taxonomy): domain Bacteria; phylum Pseudomonadota; class Gammaproteobacteria; order Enterobacterales; family Alteromonadaceae; genus Thalassotalea_A. Next base: position 79,257 of record JAQWHD010000044.1, read on the forward strand.
CGAAAATAAGGTCGATATCAGAAGAGAAGTTCAATTCTTTACCGCCAAGTTTTCCCATTGCATATACCAGTAATGGCTGCTCTTCGCCTAAGCTATTTTGTGGCGTTCCCCACAAAGATTTACAATAAGTAGACAGCCAATTAAGCGCCCCTTCAATTAAACAATCGGCTAATTCAGATAAATTTACCAATGAAATTGGCAGAGGTGTTTTTTGACATAAATCTGCAATGGCAATTGCGGTTAAATACTTACGGCGAAATAATCTTAAGCAGCTCATTAACTCATCTTCAGATGTACATTGTTCGATACTTGCTGACAACAGAGTGTTGAAATCGACTGTTTTGGTAAAATCAATTTCTAATAGCTCTAACGCCCAAAGTGGAGTGCTAGATATTTGGGTGAAAACAAAGTCACTTAAAGTAAATGCGTATTTATAATGATCAATTTGCTGAGCAGAAAGTTGCTCAACAACTTCGGGTGATGATTCATTAAAGCGTTGCCAATAGCTCTGCTTGCAGCTTGCTAAAGCAGGCGCTAATTCAGAAGTTACTACAGATGTTAAAACAATGGAGTCAAAATTTTTCACAACAGTTAAATTTCCATTTATTGATATAATTTTTATCGATTAATAAAACAGACAATAGACATATTATGTCAGAAGTGTTATTAATATCGCCTTCACTTTAGCATTTTTGAAGGAAATTGAGCAGAAATGCAATTAATAAAACTAGTACTACTTTTTAGCCTACTGTGTTTAAGTGCCTGTGGCGATCCTTATCTGCAAAAGGTAACAGATCAAACCCCGGTTACTGAGCAACGTATCTTACAATTAAGCCAAGCTTTAGATAATGGTCAGATACGCAACGCTAATTTAATCAATCAGTATGCCATCCAAGTTTTAACATTAAAACCTGAATTATCAAGCTTAGTTAATGAGTTTAAAAAAGATGCAACCACGCAAGGCCCTATGTATTTGGCTTTGCTTGATCGTATAAAAACCGTTAAAACTCAACCGCAGATGTTTGAGGGCAACCAAGCAACCTATCAAGAGCTATTAAATATTTATCAGGCGGCAGATCCTGTGATGTATTCTGACGCATTAAGTGATCCGCTTAATGTACTAGCTGATATGTCTGATGGTACCTTGCCAAGGATCAACTCGTTAAATAAAGAGCAGAGCTTAGCAGCGAATAATGCCCAGGACTTTGGCGTAGGGTCTCAACTTGTGGGTAACCCATCTTATGGCGGGTGGCAAACAAACAGTTCAGGCACCTCTTTTTGGGCTTGGTACGGTATGTATTCAATGATGGGCAATGTCTTTGGTAATAACCGTATTTCCTATGATCGTTGGGGACGCAACAGAGGCTACAGTTATTATAATGACTATGGACGCAGCCGCTATACCTCTCCGACAGACTTTCGCAAACAAAACCAAGTAGAAAGTCGCACCAAAAAATCATTTGCCAGTAAAGGGCAAAAATTTACCAGCGCCTATAGTAAAAATAGGACCGGCTCTGCAGGCTTATCAAAACAAAGCCAGTACGCCCAAAAATCAGCAAGTAAATTTCGCAGTAACTCACCAGCAAAATCAAAGTTTAGTAACAAATCAAAATATGCCCAACAAAAAACTAAACCGCGTTTTCGCCAAAAGAGAAAATCATTTATATCACGCAGTTTTAGACGTCGTAGATAACAGGAACAAAAAATGGAAAACATATTACAATTTGCTGCCATTGATCAGCATATATTAATTATTTTAGCGATCGATATTGCCATCGCTATTCTACTTTTATCAGCCATGCGTTTCATTGCAGGGTTAACGGCGAAAGTAAATACCACCGAAGAACTCGCAGTCAAAGATAACTTTGCTTTTGGTATAAGTGTCGCAGGTAGCGTTGCAGCCTTAGGCATTGTATTAACAGGGGCAATTACAGGTGAGCACTCAGTAAGTTATGAAGTAGAAGCTATTGGCATGTTCTCATATGGTTTATTTGGTTTGTTACTAATAAAACTAGGCCGAATTATTCATGATAAATTTGCCTTACAGCGTTTAGACAAAGTAGCAGAAATTAAAAAAAGAAACATATCAGTAGGTATTGTTGATGCCGCTAGTGTTATTGCTACCGCAATTGTTATACGTGCGGTTTTGATCTGGGTTGATGGACTTGATGCCTATACCTTTATTGCGATTGCCAGTGGCTTTGTTGTTTCGCAAATCATTTTAGTTTTAGTCACTCGAATTAGAGAATCTCATTTTTCTAAAAATAATCAAAAAGATTGCATGCAAGAAGCGTTAACCGATGGTCAAGTTGCTATAGCCATTCGTTACAGTGGCCACATTATTTCCACTTCATTGGCTGTTACCGCGGCAAGCTTTTTCTTAGTTTATACCCCTGAAACTATTGTCGAAAATCTACTAGGCTGGTTAGTATTTGGCTTAATAATGACGGTTGTAGTATCGGCTTTAACTAGTATCGCGAAGCGTATTGTACTTTGGGGTATTAATATGGCAGAAGAAGTTGACCAGCAACATAATGTTGGGGTTGCCTGTATAGAAATGGCAGTAAGCATATCTATCGCGCTAATACTAACGGCTTTGATGCTTTAGTGCTTTAATGCTTTAAAAATAAAATGATTAATTAAATTTTTACTAGTAGTTATCAAACTAAATATTTGACATATTATGTCGCTATGCTAAATTAACTACTAGTTGACATAATATGTCTGAATTTATAAGCCCATACATATTATTTTAATAAACATAAGGAAGACAATGAATATCCATAAAATCGCCGACCATTTAAACGAACTCGCTGATGCATCAGAAACAGGTTTGATTTTTGATTGCCAACCAATTTCAGGCGAAGTTGATGTTTTGCAGATAACTATCGCGAATAGAGAAGAGTTACCTATTTTTGTTTCAGTTACTGACGATCAAATATTATGCATTACCTATCTTTGGGGTGAGCAAGAAGTTAAAGCCGACAAACGCGTAGCTATGCTTGAAGCCATGTTAGAAATGAGCATACCTATGCCACTTTCTTCATTTTCGAAAATTGGTGATAAATATGTGATTTTCGGGGCACTTGCTATTAGTTCATCTTTTGCCGATATAGAGCACGAATTAGCCGTTTTAAGTAACAATGCCATTGAAGTCATCGATGATATGGATGAGTTTTTAATTTAAATCTAAATTGTAAGTAACTAACTTAGTTAACAATTTAATGGAGTAATTATGAGTATTTTTAAAAAAATCATGACCGCAATTAGAGGCGGAGCAACTGAAATGGGCGAAGGTATTGTTGATGCCAATTCGACCAGAATTTTTGAGCAAGAAATACGTGATGCAGAACACCACCTTACCAAGGCAAAGCGAGATTTAACTTCGGTTATGGCTCAGCAAATGTCAGCTAATCGAGACGTAGATAGATTAAAGCGCGATATTGCTGAACACGAAGGTTACGTAACTCAAGCATTAGCAAAAAACAATGAAGCACTTGCCCTGCAAGTTGCTGAAAAAATTGCTAATTTAGAGAGCGAGCTAGCAACTCAGCAGCAGGCACTAGATAGTTTCAGTGCAAATGCCGATAGACTAAAAGAGCTAGTCAAAAAAGGTGAACGACAAGTAGCTGAATTTAAACGTCAGTTATCTATGGTTAAGACCACTGACAGTGTACAAAAAGCGACATCGGCTATAACTGATAATTTTTCGTCGAGTAGTTCAAAGCTACTTAGTGCAAAAGACTCTCTTGAGCGCATTAAAGCTAAGCAACAAAAATTTGATGACCAGCTTAAGGCTGCCGAAGTACTTGAATCTGAAAATTCAGACAATTCATTAGACGCCCAGCTAAAAGCGGCAGGAATTGGTCAACAAGATAATAGTGCTAATTCAGTTTTAGAGCGTATTAAAGCCAAACAAGGCTAATGTTAAATAAGGCACCATTATTGGTGCCTTATTATTGAACTGTATTGAGCACCGATGCTGTACATAAAGAGTATTAATGAATTTCTTAAAAAAATTATTTAATAGAGACCAAGCAAAGCCAAGGGAATTAACAAAAGTATCGCAACTCATCTGTCATGATATTGTTGTTTTTAGCGATAGCTTTGCCCTGCCCGCAAATTTACGAGAGCAACAATTCCAAATATCGCACATAAATACTCACGAGTTTGAGGCTAAATCGCTCATTGAATGGCAACTTACTGGTTCAAATAATGATCCAATCTATTTGTCCCTTGAGCAAGGTCAACAAGCTTACCTAAAACTCTCGATAAAAATTACCGATGAGTGTGTGGAGCAGCTTTTTGATCTTGATGAATTTTCTGAAATTTTTGCCGAGCCAGGCAACGCCTTAATCAATACAAACGCTGACACCGCAAACCATGATGGTTGGAGTTGTGAGCAGTATCAACAACATGTCTATGCCAAAGTAGGTTATTTTCATCGTCGCGATAATCGCCAAGATAATGTTCAAGAAGATCAAGGTGAAGCGTTCGAATTATATAGTTTACGCGGTAATGACGAACAGTTTTCTATTGATATTCAGGTATGGGAAGATGGCGAAACCGACGTATTCTTAAACCTATATAGGCCAACTAGTGACATTAAAGATTTATATCCTGGGAGCTAAAATGACTAATCGTAAAGTGCCTGAGAAATGGCAGTCAAATGTTAATGCTATTAAAGCGGTACAAGTAGCTTTTGATATGGATGAAAAAGTCCAGATGGAGATAAGAAAATCGGCAGTTGAAGCCAATTTAAGCCCTTCTGATAAAATCCGATTAATTTTAGGCTTACCCGTTAATAAAAAACCTAAACGTCCGAGATTAACCGTATCTTTGAATGCTGAAGACTACCAATTACTCGCCCAAAAATATCAGCTAGAGCCTAGTCAACAACTTGAAATCAAACGTAAACTTATGGAAGATTTAATCAGTTTTGTCAGTGAAAAATAGTATAGCTAATTAATATCCCACGTTTACAACTCGTTACCTTGCTATGAGCATAAATTTGTTACCATGCTTAGATGAAAAATGCCAAAGACACCAGTCGGTATAAGCATAAGGTCGAGTGATGATATTAATTATACGTAAATTAAGAATTTATAAAGTTGATGAGTTTGGCGTCAGGAATTATCACAATACATTCTTAGTATTTTTAGCCCTGCTCCTCCTAATCACCAGCATGACCCTATTCTCTGTTGCGCTTTTGCATTTTGAAGCCACAAGCAACCACGCTAATATCAATAACTTTTCCGATGCCCTTTGGACCATGTTTATGACATCTAGTACCATAGGTTTTGGTGACCATTACCCAGTGACTAACGGTGGTCGATTGGTGACTGGAATTATGTTCTTTGTTGGCTTTGGTTTAGTCGGCTTTATTGTGACTAAAATACTTGGTTCGGTTATTGGCTTCACTAACACTAATGTGCGAAACCGGGAGCTAAGAAAGCAAAATGCGGAGATACTTGAACGTAATAAATTGCTAGAAAGAAAAGTAGATAGTTTAATTTCTATTTTAGAAAAAGTGAAAAATTAAACTCTACAACAAGTAAATTTTATAGCTTAATTTATCACCTTACCTACTTTGGAGGTAAAACTCCCTTAAACCCTATTACCTTATTACTTTAACCAATATGGCTGTAAGGTAAGAGCAGCAGACTTGCATTGCTCTAATGCAGCAACTAAGTGTTCAATCTTATTATCTAACCAATCAATCAGCTTTTGTGGGACTTGTTGCTGAATATTTTGCAAGTGCTCTTTCAATAACAGCAATATTTTTAACTCTTCAATGCCGTGATGTAGATCGAGCCAAGGTCCTCTGTATTCGTTTCTACCAGTATGGTCATATAACCTTGCAAACCAACAACCGGTGAGCAGACTTCGAATTAATAACGAGTGTTTGCCAGCATAATCTTGTGCATTAAACTCCGCTTTACTAGTCAGTGATTGACGTAATTCTTCCAAACTTATCGTTAACCAACTTGGGGCTAAATCCGTCAATAAGGTTTGATGTGCCGAGTCATCAAAAGTAGATAACACTAGCTGCAACATAGATAACTGTATTAAATTAAAATCTTTTCGATGAAACAAGTGCACAGCATTGTCTAAATCTTGTTTACCATGCTTAGCACCTTTTAACTCAAGTAATAGACTTTCACTATTTTCAATTTTCTTTCGATATTTACCCGTTCGAGTAATTAACTCTTTCACTTGGATGGCAGTATCAACCCAAGATAATTCATTTAAAATTACTTTTATATTTTCTCTTAACGCACAGTTAAATTCTTCATCTAAATAATCTTTATATAGCCATAAACCATGACGAGTAAGAGCAAGTGCATTACTAATGTCTTTTAAGGTATACAAATTTGGGGTGGTGATAAATAGCTCAACGAGGCGCTGTAAATTACCCAAGCATTCTTCAAAACCCATTTTAAATGAGCTCATTAGCGCCATATCTGCTGATAATTTTAGCACGATATCGCTGGCGTCAATTGATTTAGGCTTTTTAGGAAAAACCAATCCGTAGCCGCGTGCAGCTTTACTCGCTAAACCAGGTCTTACAGATAATTTACTAAATAAGATTTTAGCCAAGCTAAATAAAGAATCCGTTGTACCAGAGACAAGCTCCAATTCAATTTCATTAATAGTTTCACTTTCTGACTTAGTACAAACACTGCCAGAGTCATAGGCGAGTTCGACCACACTACCATCGGCGCATGTCACTAACCAAGTAAAGCGCTTAAAGTTGGTTTCAAATAAACTAATCAGGTTTGTAGATAAGGCATTGATATTAAAATTATCAGGCCAAATGCTAGGATCAAATAAACTTAAATCAGGAGTATTTCCCTTAATAGCAGTGTTGTACTCAGGTCTTTGATGTAAGCCACCAATCACTTTGCCTGAAGTCTTCACGGTTTGCTCACTCGGCTTAATTGAACTATGGCGTATTCTAAAACCAATATCGGCTTTTCTCAGTAGCAGATCAGATGTATCAAAATAATTATTACCAAGCTCTTGCTCTTGGCTTTGAAAAGGCAGGTTAGATTGGTTTAATAGGTTAGTAATAACTTCAGCAATATCGTCACCTAAAACTAAATACTTCAGTTCTATCTCAGTTTCCATTTAATTTTATTAGCTTACTTTTAATAGTGATTTCAGCTAACCACTTTACAAAAGCTAGGTATAGCTTTCAATCAATAAATAGTATTAAAGTTAGAAAGTTAACCAACGACTACAATTGAGGGATAAAAATAACAATATAAAACAGTCATTAACCTTGAAATCACCGCAACAAACACCTAATATCTTTGCTATGTATTAATAAAAAATAATTCTGCAATATTCATGAAAAACTTACTTAAAATTTTCTGCATCGCCATTGTCTCGTTCACTTTTTCTGCAAACGCTCAACAAGCATCAGAGAACAAAATAGGTTTTATTAGCGATGATCTATTCATCTATTTTCATGCTGGACCTGGCACTCAGTATCGCATCCTCGGTAGCATAAATGCTGGAGAAGAAGTTCAAGTTATATCTGACGCAGAAGAAGGTTATATTCAAATACAAGATGCTAAAAACCGTAAAGGCTGGATTGACGCGGCTTTTTTATCTGATAAGCAAGGTTTGCGTGTTGTTTTGGCTGAGTTGAACGAAGAATTAGCAGATAAGAGTCGAAAAATATCTGAACTAACAGATAAGTTAAGTACAACCTCTTCAGCATTAATTAGTGCTAAAAAACAATTAACTAGCGAGCAAAAAGACAAGGCTGAAATTTCACAGAAGTTTGCTGAAGCGTCTTCGGTATTGGATGAACAAGACTTTGAAATTAAAAAAACTTGGTTTATCTACGGCGCATCTGTTTTAGTTATTGGTTTATTACTTGGCTTAATTATCCCTAAACTAATCCCTAAGAAAAGCTACTCATCTTCGTCTTGGGGATAAAATAATCCACCTATCACCATACTTGCCAAGCCTCTCAACTAATGAAGCTTGGCATAGACTAAAATTGTTTATTCAAAACATTATGATAAAAAGAAAAACCTAAAACTCAAGCAAACATACTAACCTGCAAATCAAAATAAGATAAACGTTCCCCCGTCTCCATCAAAAAAGTGTTAATTAAAGGTGAAAAACACCTGTAACTCTTATGCAAAAGCTATCCAATGTTCTACAATAAGCTTAAACCAAATAGAACTTACTCTTATGAAAAAAATAAAAATAAAATCGTTTTTTATCTCAACTTTGCTACTTATAAGTTGTTACTCAACTGCTGAGCCCTACATTTCCCCAGACAATCTTGCCTTAAGAGCTAATATTCAGCTGTTGACAGAGCAAGGTATTTTAAAAACAATGACGACTACCTACCCTATGATGTGGCCTGAAATTAACCGAGCCATGAATGAAGTAGATGAAGAGTCATTAGCTGGTAATAATTTAAGTGCCTACCTGTATATCAAGCAACAGTACAAAAATGCCAGTAAAAAAAGAGCGACATTAAGCATTAATGGCGCCACAAAAGATAATCGTTTCCACTCTTTTGGTGATAGTTTTCGTAATAAGAATAATGCCCAATATTCAGTCAGTGGGGTATGGGATCATGTTGCGGTAAAATTTGCACCAGCAGTAACTACATCAACTTTTAATGGTGATGACCAATATAGCTTTGATGAAAGCTACTTAGCGTTTCGAGCAGGTAACTGGAATTTGAGCATAGGGATGCAGGATAAGTGGTGGGGTGCTGGTTGGGATAGTAACTTGGGTTTAACCAATAATGCTCGTCCAATGCCTGCAATTACACTAAGCCGTACTGAAGCTATACCATTTCACCTGCCATTTACTGAATATCAATTGCCATGGACTGTCACTACCTTCATGGCACAAATGGAAGAAGAGAGGCATATACCCAATACTCTTTTATGGGGGTTTAGGGCAACAGTTATGCCATTCGACAATTTTGAATTTTCCGTCTCTCGATTAGCACAGTGGGCAGGTGATGGCCGCCCTAGTGATTTTGATACTTTTATTGATGTATTAATCGGCGATGATAACTGTGGTCAAGGTAACTTTGAGTGTGGTACTGAATCTAAAGCAGTGGAGCCGGGTAATCAGCAAGCCGGTATCGATATGCGTTATTCATTCAATATCTCTGGCAAACCGGTCACCTTGTATGGTAACTATTACGGTGAAGACAGCGGTGATGCTCAAAACTTCTTTGTATCAAGAGCTATTTTACAATTTGGTGGTGATATGAGCTTTCATTGGTTTGACCAATACCAGAAGGTCTACTTTGAATATGCTGATACTTTTCAAACTTGTGCAAACACAAATAACTGGCAAGGGCCGGGACCAAGGCCTGGTGATTGTTTTTATGACCATTATATTTATGAATCGGGGATGCGCTATGAAGGCCGAAATATAAGTCATATATATGATAATGATACCACTTCACTTGTTGCAGGTCTTATATCTCAAGATTTTAATGACACCGTTTTAAGTGCTAAAGTTCGCTTTTTAGAGTTAAATAATGATAATAGTGATTTATTTCCAAACGATCCGAATAAAGGTAATTCAGTAAGTAAAATATCTGAAGACGTAATAATGCTGTCGGCAGATTACCAAACGCGCTTAGCTGAATTTACTTATAAAGTTGGCGGTAGTGTCAGCCAGTCCAGTTTCATCGATTTACCTTCTGAAACTGACTACAACTTATTTTTTCAAATTAAAAGAGATCTCTAAACACTTAATTTAAATGATAGCTTGATAGACGCTCGATTTCTTAAATTTTAGGTTGACAGCTAAGGGTAAAGAAATTAGTGTAGAGCAATAGCTTTAAAACACACATTACTAAATAAATATAAACTAAATATGAATAACTATTTAAAACAACGTATTTCACTAAACCTCCTGCTAGATTCATTCAGCGGGCGTTTTTCGATTGTTTAAAATAACTTAACGATTTACATAAACCCGCAACGATAATTGCGGGTTTTTTTATTCTTGTAATCGTTGCAAACAGACAAAGGCAAAGTCATGGATAATACAGTTAAAATTTTTGATACCACATTACGAGATGGCGAGCAGGCATTATTGTCTAGCTTATCGGT
>JAQWHD010000048.1 GCA_029237915.1 Thalassotalea sp.
AAGGGTCGTTGGAGACTACAACGTTGATAGGCAGGGTGTGTAAGTACTGCGAAGTATTGAGCTAACCTGTACTAATTGCCCGTGAGGCTTAACCATACAACACCCAAAAGGTTTTTGTATGGTCTGATAAAATCACGCATAAAATAAAGAATACTTGAGAAGACAGGACGAAGTCACTAAAACGTCATGCTGACGAAGGTCAGTATCTAATATCCAGCTTTCAAAATTGTAACAAGTTTTTGTCTAGCGACAATAGCACTGTGGCCCCACCTGATCCCATGCCGAACTCAGAAGTGAAACGCAGTAGCGCCGATGGTAGTGTGGGAGTTCCCATGTGAGAGTAGGTCATCGCTAGGCTCCCATTCCGAAAAGCCCTCTGCATACGCAGAGGGCTTTTTTCGTTTGGGAGCCGTGCAATGACCTCGATAACTGCTCCTGCGTTATTCTATCTACGCACATCCATGTGCTAGTACTCCGTTGTAGACATGGCACCGCGTATCGAAGTTAAGCACGCCACTGCCTCAGGAGGTCCCGATATCGCTTAGGCGATTCAAGGATGACGTGGTGTAAGTTAACCAACATCGCGCACTAATTTAGATAATATTAACCGTCATTCCATCGTGCTTTTGGATGGAACCTCCCTAATTCACAGCGTGCTTCTAACGAATACACCCACAGATGTACGTGATGTAAATTAACCAACATAGTGCACTAACTTAGATAATATTAACCGTCATTCCATCATGCTTTTGATGGAACCTCCCTAATTCACAGCGTGTTTCTAAAAGTTCAATCCTTTTCTGGCATAACACAGCGCATCTAATTCAAGCACGCCACTGCCTCAGGAGGTCCCTGATATCGCTAAAGCTCTTCAGGGATGACGTGGTGTAAGTTAACCAACATCGCGCATCAACGTTAAGTAAAAACACCGCGCATACCCAACTATATTTAGAAAAAATACGCCGTCATCCTGTACGAGTTTAAACGAGATACGGGACCCCCTAAATTGACAGTGTGCTTCTAACCAACATCGCGCACGCACTAACTTAGAAAAAATACACCGTCATCCCGCAGTGCTTTTATGCGGGACCCCCTAAATTGACAGTGTGCGTATATTCGAACCACTCATTTCAGGCTTACATCGCGCCCTAACTTAAATCAAGGGGGTCAGATCAACTTGAAACTATCAGCCAACCTTTTCTTAAATAGTTATGTAACAAATTCATTTCCTTGCTAAAATACACACAACTTATCTTATTAGAATACATTAATGGCTATTAACTGGTTCCCTGGGCATATGCATAAAGCCCAAAAAGAAATTAAAGAAATTATCCACATGATCGATGTCGTTATCGAAGTGTGTGATTCTCGCTTACCTTTCAGTAGTGAGAACCCTATGATCACCGAGATCCGGGGCGATAAACCGTTAATTAAAATTCTCAATAAAAGTGATTTATCAGATCCCAAGTTAACTAAAGTATGGATTGATTATTTCCAGTCTCAACAGAATGTAAGAGCTATTGCTTTAACAACTGATGAACCGAGTGGTGCAAAAAATATTGCCGCGTTAATACGCAAGCTTGTACCAAATAAAGACGAAGATGGTAAGCAAATAAATGCCATGATCATGGGCATACCTAACGTTGGTAAATCCACACTGATTAATAGTTTAGTTGGTAAAGTAAAAGCTAAAGTAGGTAATGAACCTGCGGTTACTAAAGCTCAACAGCGTATACGTCTGGAAGAAGGTGTTTATTTATATGATACACCTGGAATGTTATGGCCTAAAATTGCTAACGAAAATAGTGGTTATCGTCTAGCTGTATCCGGTGGCATTAAAGATACGGCATTTGATCATGAAGACATTGCTTGTTTTGCCGCTGATTACCTAATTAAAGCATACCCTGAATTATTAAAAGATCGCTATGGTTTAACAGAAATTCCTGATACTGAAATCGAATTTTTAGAAGCTATGGGTCGTAAACGTGGATGTGTTAAAGGTGGTGGGCATGTTGATTTTCATAAAGCATCTGAAATACTTATCAATGAAATTCGAGACAAAACACTTGGAAATATAACCTTCGAAACACCTGATATGGTTGAAAAAGAGAATGTTTATTTCGAAGAGTTACAGGCGAAAAGAATTGCTGAGCGAGAAGCTAAAAAAGAAGCGCGTGGTCGTGGTCGTAAGAACAAACCGAAAAAGAAAAAAAGCGGTAAATAAGGAACTAAGATGACTGAAGAATTTACTTTACACCCAGATCTAAAAAGAGATGGCATTGAAATAGCTGATTTACCTTTGTGTAAATTATTATTATGTAATGATAGTAATTACCCTTGGTTCATTATGGTTCCGAAAATAGCTGGTGTTAAGGACTTGTACGAGCTTTCTTGGAACGATCAACAACAGTTTTTAAATGAGTCGAGTGCTTTATCTGAGATTTTAATGCAGTGTTTTAACGGCGAAAAAATGAATGTGGCAGCGTTAGGTAATATGACACCGCAACTTCATATTCATCACGTAGTTCGGTATGTTAACGACCCTTGTTGGCCAAAACCTATTTGGGGACAGTTGCCTTTACTACCTTATACGAGAGAACAACTCGACAACTTAAAAGCCAAATTATTACCCATGTTAAATGAAGTACTTAAAGAGGATAGCTAATAGCTATAAATAGAGCTGATAATTTAAAAGTGATGTTATAAAGGGATGTTAATAACACGCCTCTATATTTTTTATTTGTTCAAATAATTGTGTATTACTTGGGGTTAAGTAACCGTGCTTTACCCCCAGTTTATGAATATAACCATTAATATATTCAACTTCTGTTCTACGTTTATTTAAGACATCCTCACGCATAGAAGAACTGTTGGCACTGGTATTGTGTATTACAGTTTTAATTGTATGCAGTAAGTCTGCTAAATTTAACGATGCCCCTTCTAATTGCGCAACAGTAACAACTTCTCTAGTCACCTTTTCAATTAGCTCGTCATATTGTGGGGCACTTAAATCGCCATTAGCAACATCATTAATAGCAGTCAATGCATTGATTGCACAGTTTATTGATAGCTTCTTCCATTGCTGTAGAGAAATGTCCTGAGTAAACTCAAAAGTAATATCTGCAGATGATAAATTATTTAAAATACTTTCTATTTTACTATCAGAAATAGGATTAACTACATTACCTATTTGGTTTATTCCTAAGCCGGTGTGTCGTAAATGCTTAGGTGATAATTTACGAGCTGCTTGAGTGCTAAGCATAGTATAAATTGGATTCTTAGATATTTTTTCAAGCGACAACTCTTCAACAACACCCATGCCATTATGCATTAAGATAATTATTGAAGTTGGACTAACTAAGTGTTCAATATCTAAAATTACATCTTTAATGTGAAATGATTTTACACAAATTAATATGATATCTGCAGTTCGTAAAAAGCTTTGATCCGATGTTTTATAATGTATTTCAGAGGTTAAGCCGTTAATGTCAGTAAACATATAAGATGAATGCACATCTTCAAATCGTCGATGCTTGAGGTGGACTTCTGATTTAGGTTTTAATTGCTTTAAAAATAGCAAGCCCATAGCACCAGAGCCAACAACAACGATGTTCATATCAACTCCTTACTTTTGTTAGTTTATATAGCTTTAAGCATAAGAAGTAACATAAACAACCTAGCGCATCAGCTATAAAATCACTTAACTGGCCATTTCTAAAACCAAGGAATTCTTGTGTTACTTCGGTCAAACCCGCGTATATGATAATGCTAAATATACTAGTAATTACTCGCAATTTTAATATCGTATCCAATATCCAAGATAATAAAAAGAAGCCAATAAAGTGACCTGTCTTGTCAAGGATGTGGTATTGAGATAAGAGTTTTATGATCGCCAAATCATTAATGATTACTAAGCTAATACTAAGTAGGGTAATAATAAGGTAGAGGCTTTGTTTTAGTTTCACTTGGAATTACGATTCATTATTTTTTATTATCTTATCATGTCTTTTAAAATAAATTATCAATTACTAAAGTTTTTCTCTGCAAAACTCGATTGTATCTAGCTCTAAATGGCGAGCTTTGGTAATCTATACCGTAATAACAACGCAACCTTTAGAGAAAAAATTATGCCTTCATTAGATATTGTTTCTGAAGTAGATTTAGAAGAAGTAAGAAATGCCACAGACAACGCAACTCGTGAGTTAAGCACTCGATTTGATTTTAGAGGCGCTGTCGCTTCTTTTGAGTTTAAAAATCCCAATGTAACCGTTAAAGCAGAAGGTGATTTTCAAATTAAGCAAATGTTAGATATGCTACGCACTCAATTATCGAAACGAAATATTGACTCTAAAGCCATGACCGTTGGTAATTTTAATCATGCGGGTAAAACTTTCTCACAGGAAGTAACGTTTAAAGTTGGTGTAGAACAAACTGTAGCGAAGAAAGTTGTAAAACTAATCAAAGACAGTAAATTAAAAGTTCAAGCTTCTATTCAAGGTGAAAAGATTAGAGTTACCGGTAAAAAACGAGATGAATTACAAGCTGTAATGCAACTTATTCGCAATGCTGAATTGGAACAAACCTTCCAATTTAATAATTTCAAAGATTAAGTTTCAAAGATTAATTATTTTAAATAATTAACTGATTTTGAATTATTCTAAATACGCAATGGAAGATATCATTGGACACACGTAATCAATTATTGATGAAAGAAGTCGATAAGTTTTTTAAACTTGGTGATATCTCATCTGCGGCAAATTATGCTAAAAAAATATTAAAAAAAAATGCGGATAATTTATTTCTAAATGAAGTGATGCTGACTTATTTTTTACAAAATAACCAGTTGCATCATGTAGAAGTATACAGCGATAAAATAATCTCTATTGAACCCCATCATAATGAAGCGTTGACCGCAAAACTCAAATGCGTAGAAGCTAAAGAGTTGTACTTTCAGGCCGTAGTTCTAATTGATAAATTACTAAAAACGGATCCAGAAAATTTACATCTGTTCTACAAGAAAGCATTAAACTTAATTTCTTCGGGTCAAATCTTAGATGCCGAAAAATTACTCTTACAATGCGAAGCATTAAATTTTGAAGAAGTATTTTTACAATTAAATTTAGGACATGTTTATAAAGCAAAAGGTAACTCAGCGCTTGCATCTAAACATTATTTAAAATTTATTGATACTCAGCCAACTCAAATTGGCTTGGGTCATTGGAGCTTAGCGGACTTAAAAGATTATAAATTTAGTCATGAGCAATGCATAGCACTTGAAAACTTGCTGCAGTCAGCACAGTTATCAGAAGGTAATCGAGCATTCTTAGGTTTTGCTCTTGGCATTGCATACGGGCAAAATTCAAATTATGAAGCATCGTTTAAATCTATGGCTAGTGCGAACCAGATAATTTCAAAATACAGACCCTTTAAAGCTGAGCCATTCGCGCATTTGATTAAAAGTTTTATTAGTCAATATAATCAGCCTTGCAAAGAACCGCTAGAGTTAACATCTGTGCAACCTATATTCATTGTTGGTATGCCACGTTCTGGCACTACTTTGGTTGAGCAAATTCTGGCAAGTCACTCAAAAGTAGCAACAACGGATGAACTCCCTTATATCGAGAGAATTGCATTAGATATGGAAATGAAGGGTGGGTACGTAAACAACCTACTATCAATGAGTGATGATAAGGCGAAGGAGTCCGCCAAGCAATATTTAGCGCAAGCCAGTAATTATCTGACCGCACATGAAGGCGTATTTATTGATAAAAATCCGAATAACTTTATGCATATAGCCCTTATTAAAAGGTTATTTCCAAAAGCTAAAATTATTAATGTAATACGCGACCCTGCAGATAATGCCATGAGTGTTTATAAACAGTATTTTAGTAATGGCCATGATTATTCTTATTCAATACCTGGCATTATTTTCTATTGGCAGGGGTATTTATCATTAATGTTTCATTGGAAAAAATTATTCAATAAAGATATTTATCAATTAGATTATGCAGACTTAGTCGAACATCCTGAACAGAACATAAAAAAGTTATTGGCGTACTGTGAACTTGAATTTGAAATGGACTGCTTGAACTTTCATAAATCTGATCGTGTGGTTCTCACGCCTAGCGCGAATCAAGTTCGCCAACCTATCAATAATAAATCGATAGATTCGTGGAAAAAATACCAGCAGTCATTAACTCCATTTTTAGATAAATTTAGCCAAATAAAGATTAAAGCAAAAGAGTTAGTTCAATAACTTAAGCTAACTCTTAGTTAATATCATTATTACAGTGAACCACAACATTGTTTATACTTTTTACCTGAGCCACATTCGCATGGGCTATTCCGGCTCATTGGGGCCTTAATCTTGGTGTTTTTAGCCTGTGGTCCTGACTGCTTTTGAGGTGTTGATGACTCAGCTTTAGGTTTGAATTTTAAATTTTGTTTAACTTCTGGGCTAAGCGCTGGGTCAACGACGCAATGGATTAACATTTGTAATGCGGTACTTTCATTTGTGAGTAGAAGCCTGTTATCAAAGTTCCTTGCTAGTTGGACCGTATGGTCACGCAGTTTATGATAAAAAGGCCAACCAGCTTCACTTTCTCCATAAAGCGTCCATAGGCGGCGCCAATCTTGACTAAATCTAATTGTAATGGCTTTAAATGCGTCAATACTTGTTGCGTCATTATCAGGATTAATAGTAATTTCATTATGTAAGTCGGTAATTAAACTATCTAACTCGCCTGGTGACATAACGATTGGCGCATTGTACCTTTCAGTTAATATATCGACTTTTTTATCAGGTGTATAATCTAGGTGCTTAATTGCTTGCTGCATTGGTTGTGTATTAGGTATTTCTGATTGTTTGACCATTTGCCAAAAATTTGATGAACCGCATGTATCTATGACTAAATGTATGCGATTAAATTTACTGCTATTTACCACCTTGTGAGTTTTCCAAGAATCAAAAATCCAACACTCACCTTCACCCATGTGGACATTCTTATCGCCACAATGAAATATAACTTCTTCATTAGTAATAATTGGAATGTGTATTCTTACCCTTTTATACCAATGATAGTTAATATCGCTATGAGTCGGTACTTCACATCCTGGCGCCAAAGACATTAACCTTGAACGACCAAATACTTCATTAAATGATGATAATACTTGGCGTATATATGGTGAATTTTTTAAAGCATCGCATTCATGCATCGGACCTTTGAAATCATTATTTTGTTCTCCATGTACACTAATTAAAGGAACTGCAAAGTTACCTTTAAAATTTTCATGATGAGCATGCCAGTCGGACTCTTGAAACTTAAGTACTTCCTGTTGCAGTCTTTTTATGTCAAATGTTAATGGCAATTTATAAAATTCGTGATCTAACTTCATTTTTCATTCCAAAGTATATGTATTAATTCAAGCTGCCATGACAAGTTTTGAAACGTTTACCTGAGCCACAAGGGCAGGGAGAGTTTCTTGAAACTTGTCTGGTATTAATTTCTTGTTTTTGCTTATGATGAATTTCGGGGGCAAATTTAGTTTTCTTTGCTTGCTCAATAAGCTGGTTATCTATATTCGTGCTTAAGTATTGCTGCGAACTTAGGTGTTCATTGATACTTTTAACTAGGGTATTTAAACCTGCCATATAAGGTGCCAACGTAGCTGCTTTATCGTGCCATTTTTTCTTATTAGGCTGAGATAAAGTGTATTTCGACAATGCTAAACCATTTTTAAATTTATCTATAAATATAGGATCGATATCTAAATCAATAAAATTAGCTATATCTGCTAATACTTTATGAGGTTGTGCAATGAATTGCTCATAATTAATCATCTTCCAGCGATCTTTAGGCAGATCAGACAACTCTTCAATTATGCTCTGATTACTAACCTTCCACTGCTGTGTGGCTATTTCGGTAATACTTTTATTTTTTAAATCTTGCCATTTAGGAGTTAGCAGTAATGACCATTTGCCGTTAAAACCTGGCAAGTTTGGATAAGTTAAAAAATGCTTAGAATGCCATGCATCGATAATACTGCTTATGTTTGCTTTGGGATCTCTTACTAGATATATAAAGATGGCATCAGGAAATGCTTTCTTCAAAAAGCCAACTCGTAAAGAGTTTTTAGGTGTTTTCTCTAAAAATCTTACAGGTTGTTTAGATTCTTTATCATATTCAATCCCATTACGATCTCTTAATAAGTCTAAAAATTTACTCTTTAATAGCTTAACGGTAGGTACTGTTGCATCTTCTGCGTGTAGTGCATTAGATACAAAACCTCTAAAAACAGTACTTAATTCAGGGATATGTTCAATAACTGCATGACTTTCATCGCCAATGGTCCAAATATTTTCTAGATGGGACAGTGTTTCAAATAGTAACGTACTTCCTGATCGGGGAGCTGATAAAATAATGATCGGTCGCTGAAAAATATTTTGTGTCAAAAGTTAAGCCAACTAATAGTGATTCTTATAGTGAATATTTCAATTCAATTATTGTTGAAATATATAGTAAGGGCTATCTTAGAATATTTTAAGTAGAGCTTACAAGAAGATTAAAGGGTTATTTTACGTAAGAAAATTAATAGTTATAGGCTATTACATTTAATGCTTTAATCTTCTACAATGCTTTAATCTGTATTCATAATAACAATTCCAATAGGAAGCATATGGCGACGTCAAGAGGTGAGTTTAGCTCACGATTAGGCTTTATTTTAGCAGCTGCTGGTTCAGCAGTTGGCTTAGGTAATATTTGGGGTTTTCCTACACAAACAGCTAGCAATGGTGGAGCCGCATTTGTATTAGTTTACTTAGTCTTAGCGTTTTGTTTAGCTTACCCTGCGTTTATGGCGGAATTACTTATTGGTCGCTATGGACAAGCTAATGCGGTAACCTCGCTACAAAAAATGTCACACTCATTATGGCAAAAACGTTTTGCTTTTTTAGTGGGTTTTGGCGGTATTATTTGTGCAGCACTCATCCTTAGTTTCTACGGTATAATTGCTGGTTGGATGATGTCTTATGCTGTTGAGCCAGTTGCTAAACTAGTTGGTCTGACTGATGCTTCGCAATGGGTCATTAGCCAAGGCTTAGTTCGAAATTTACTATTTACTGCGCTATTTATGTTTTTAACTATTTTCATTATTCGCCGTGGTGTAGAACAAGGTATTGAAAAGTGGTCAAAGCGTTTAATGCCGTTAATGATTTGCTTACTGGTAATTTTAATCGTTTATGTAATGACATTAGACGGTGCTAGTGATGGTCTACAGGCTTATTTAAACCCGGATCTTAGCCGCGTATTTAAGCCTGATTTATTAGTAAGTGCTTTAGGACAAGCTTTCTTCTCGTTGTCGTTAGGTACAAGTGTGATGATCATATACGGTTCATACATTTCTAAAAAAGAAAACTTAGTTAGCTTAGGTGCACAAGTTACCTTAATTGATGTCTCAATCGCATTTTTAGCCGGTTTATTAATTATTCCTGCAATGTATGTGGCTCAGGCGCAAGGTGTTGTCATATTCGCTGAGGATGGTTCATTAATCGCTGGGCCAAGTATGGTTTTTGCCGTACTACCTACTTTATTTGAAGGTATGGGGGCTATCGGCCTATTTGTTGGCTTCGCATTTTTTGTGTTAATGAGTGTTGCTGCATTAACGTCATCAATCTCAATGTTAGAAGGGCCAGTTTCTTACGCTGTTGAGCGCCATGATATGCAACGAGAAAAAGCGACAACCCTAATTGGTATTTTGATCTTCATCATTAGTGTAGTGATTATTCTTAATCTTGATTTTATGTTGGATCTTGTTGCTATGCTTGCCACTGAATATGGTCAACCTATTATTGCTATGCTGTGTTGTATATTTGTTGGTTGGATTTGGCATCGTAGTTCGGTACTTGAAGAGCTGAAACTCGGTAACGATGCCGTAGAGCATACTATATTTTGGAAGATCTGGCCTTGGTATACCAAGTTCATCTGTCCTCTTGCTATCGCCACTGTGTTTATTCATTCACTGTAGCATTCTAGAGTAAGCCTAAATTACAAAAGCCGCATTACTAACTGCGGCTTTTTGCTATAAGGTGCTTGGTATTCGTTGCTAACTCTTAGGCCAATTTAATTGCCAAGGACTGGTTAGGCTAGCTAATTTTTCTTTCATAGTTTCAGTTAAAAAATATTCGCCAAAACTGGGCGCTATTTCAAACTCATATTTATAACCGCGTAATTCAAACTGCAAAGCAAACGCATGTAAGTAGCCTCTGTCAGCTACATCAGAAGGGTTGTAGATAGCGTCACCAACAATCGGCGAGCCAATACTGTTCAGTGCCACTCTAATTTGATGAGTCTTGCCGCTGAGAGGTCTTACGATAAAAAGTCTTAAGCCGTTATCTACTCCATAAGAAAAAAACTGGCTGATTGCTGGGTTTTCCATTGTGCGAAGTAACTTCCATGCACTGCGGCGGCTTTTTGCCATATCACCTTTGACCCAGCCTTGTTTTTTTTTGGGTTTTTGCTTACTTAGGGCAACATAAAACTTAGCTATTTTATGTTGCTCAAATAGCTGGCCAAATTCTGCCGCAATGTCTGCTGATTTTGCAAAAATGACTAATCCCGAGGTCATTTTATCTATGCGATGAACTGGGTATAGGTTTAATTTTAATGTTGATTGTACTTGGCTGTGTAAACCAGAGCCAAGCTTATCTTCGTCATGAAAGCTGCAGTCAGCAGTTTTATTGATCACCACAAAATGTTCTAAATCAGCAACAAGGCTAAATAAAGTATGTTCCATTGGTGCTAATGAAACGCGCCGACAATAAGGAAGCCAATAATTGTTAAACCAGCAGCGACAAGCGTATATGGTAATTGTGTTTTAACGTGCTCAAAATGATCACAACCACTGGCAATTGAGGCAACAACTGTGGAATCAGATATTGGTGACGCGTGGTCGCCAAATACACCACCACTTAGTACCGCAGCAACTAAAAATGGTACTGGTAAGCCTGTAGTTAATGCTATTGGTACCGCAATAGGAATAAGCAGAGCGAATGTTCCCCAAGATGTACCTGTAGAGAAAGCCATTAAACCTGCGGCTAAGAAAATTAGAGGTGCAATTAAAATTAGTGGAAATTCAGGCGTGATTAATTCGCTAACATAAAGACCTGTGCCTAATGCTTTAATCGCAGTACCAAAGGCAAATGACAGCACTAAAATAGTCACTGCAGGGACCATGTTTTTAATGCCTTTAATTGCGCCTGAAACTACGTCATTAAAGCTTAATAATTTATAACTAAATATCATCCCTAATAGTAAAACTAATGCTGAAATAACAGCAGTTAAAACTGACAAAGAGCCTGAACCTTGGCGAATGTCACCATTACCTGTGTAATAAAGCATACCTATGGTTATCGCCATTAAGCTCAGCATCGGTATCCACATAACTCTTGCTTTTGCTGGAGTGATTGTTTCATCAGGTTGTTCTTGGGTAACTCGGCTTTCACTTTGCGCTAATGGGCCGAAAAGTTTACCTGTATAAGCCGTATAGTAGGCTAACAGTACAGCGATAATCGCATAGAAGTTATAACTTAATGTGCCTATTAATACCCCGATAGGATCTTCAAGATTGTACCCATCGAGTAAGCCTAGTAAATACGCGCCCCAGCCATTAATTAAAAATAAAACACTGATAGGAGAGCAGGTTGAATCAATTAAAAATGCAAGTTTTGCTCGACTTAAACCGTGCTGGTCAAATAGTTTTTGTGAAGCCATACCCGCTGAAAACATGCTTAAATTAGTATCAGTAAAAATACTCGTGCCGACTATTGTTGGCAATAAACTGGCCTGACGTTTACTTTTAACTAAACTCATATTCGCTAGGCTATCAATAAATCCTTGCACAGCCCCAGAGCTGTTCATTAAAGCTACCAATGCACCTATTAATAAACTGAAGGTAATTATTCGAGCATTACCCGTTGAGGCAAATACGTTAAGGATTTCACTGGCAGAATTTACCGCTGCATTAATTGGGTTCCAACTGTCGAGTAACATGAAGCATAAAAATATGCCGCTAATCAAAGCAATGATGGCATTTTTACGCCATACAGCAATGATAATAGCAATAAGAGGAGGAAGCAGTGTTAAGGCACTATCAGACATAAATACTTAAATTTGATTAATTATTAAATAACTTTACCTTGCAATGATAGTTTGTTCAAAGAATAGTTGCCAATCATTGATAAATTTTACAGATTCAACTCTTTCAGCTACCTTTGTTTTAAAGTTGTTTGTTATTTGTGAGCTATTTGTTGCTCGTATTGTCGCCACTATCATTTTATTAGTTACTTAAAATTACAAAATATATTGCTATAATTTTCACAATGTAATTGAAAAATATGTATTTTTCCCCACATAATAGCTATATATATTGTAATACTGACCAGTATTAACCAATCAAGCCATTTTGGAGCTACTTTGACTTTATCAATTTCTGATTTTACTCAAGCGTTTGAGAAGAACCACCTTACTTCAATAACGGGAGTACAGCGTGGTATTGAACGTGAGACCTTACGCATTCAGGCTGATGGCAAACTTTCAACTCAGTGTCATAATAAAGCCCTTGGTAGCGCTTTAACTCACCCTTATATTACTACCGACTATTCAGAGAGCTTGTTAGAGTTTATTACCCCAGTATCAACTTCTATTGATGAATCATTAAATCAATTAAAAGATGTGCAAAAATTTACCCAGGAGCACATTGATGGCGATTCTTTTTGGCCAATGAGTATGCCTTGCGTAGTTGAAAATGAAGAACAAATTAAATTAGCTGATTACGGCAACTCAAACGTGGGTAAGATGAAAACGGTTTACCGACAAGGATTAAAAAATCGTTATGGTAGTATGATGCAGGTAATTGCGGGCATACACTTTAACTTTTCATTTTCCGATGCTTTCTTTGTTTCGCTGCAAGACATCCTTGATGATCAACAACCATTGCAAGACTTTAAATCGGAACGTTATTTTGCACTTATTCGTAATTACAAACGTTTTGGTTGGTTGATCCCATACTTGTTTGGTAGTTCACCAGCTTTATGCCCTAGTTTCTTACAGGGTAAACCACACAAAATACCATTTAAAATAGCGCCAAAAGGCTGTTATTACTTAGAGTATGCAACCTCTCTAAGAATGAGCGATTTAGGTTACACCAACTCATCTCAGTCAGATTTACATATATGTAATAACTCTGTTGACAGCTATGTTGAAGCTGTACAAAAAGCGATTAACCTACCTGCACCAGAATTTGATGCAATTGGAGTAAAGGTTGATGGTGTTTATCAACAATTGAATACTAATATTCTGCAAATAGAAAATGAACTGTATGCACCTATTCGCCCTAAACGAGTTGCTAAATCTGGGCAAAAACCATCTGACGCATTAAAAGAGGGCGGTGTTGAATACATTGAAGTGCGAGCTATGGATGTTAACCCATTTGTTAGCACAGGTATTAGTAAAGATCAGATGTACTTCTTAGATGTATTCATTACGTACTGTATGTTTAAACAAAGCCCAATGATAACGGCTGAGCAGAAGAAAGCATTTACAATAAATACTGATAAAGTAGTATTGGAAGGCCGAAATCCTGAATTAATTTTAAATGATAAAGGACTTGATAAAACGGTTCCTCAGTGGGGCAATGAGATATTTGCTGAACTAGCAGATATTGCCGATCTTTATGATAAAGCTTATGACGTTAGTTGCTATTCAGAGGTTATAACTGCGGAGTTAGCTAAAATTAATAATCCAAATTTAACCCCCTCAGCCAAAATTATGGATGATTTGTTAACTAAGGATAAAGGTATTGTCGGTTGGTCAATGGAGTATGTTAATAAATTTAAACAAGAAATAAACGAACATCAATATACTGTATTTGATAAAGCATATTTGCAATCACTAGCTACTGATTCACTTGTTAAGCAAAAGCAAATTGAAGATGCTGATACTTTAGATTTTGATGCGTTTTTAGCGGATTATTTTAAATGTGTTTAGAAATAATTAAATTAATTTGAACTTATTTAAATAACAGCACTCTTATTTTAAGTAAGACATTTTATTTCCTTGTGAATGACACTTTTAAACGCATACCTTCGGGTTATGCGTTTTTTTTTGCCTACAGGATGTAGGTATGCAAATTTGGCCATGGATGGCGTTAAATTTGTAGCGAAGGGATGAAAGCATGCAAATCGTCATTAAACTTATTGTTCGAATAAATTTAATTTTAAATATTTTGAACTTTTTTAATATGAACAACTCATACTATATGAAAGTATTTTCTCCCTGGATTACTTTCTATGATTCAAAGCGCGTTTTTGTAGTACGCGCTATTTTTTTGTCTAAATTTTGATATATAGATTATTTTTTAATTTAATAAGCAAAACAATTAAAATTAAACTCATTTTCTGTCACACTACAATCTCTAACAATATAAAGAATAAAAACCTTGGCTGTATTTATGAAACGTCTGCTACTTTTTCCTTTTATTATTCTATTGCTGCAATTAAGTGGCTGTACTACACCACCTCCAGAAAATCCTGAAAATATTTGTGAAATATTTCGTGAGCACCATAGCTGGTATGAAGGCGCTAAAGATATGAAAGAGCGCTGGGGTGTTCCTATTCATGTTCCTATGAGTATGATGTACCAAGAAAGTTCTTTTAGGGCTGATGCCTTACCTCCTAGAGATTACTTGTTTGGTTTTATTCCTTGGGGCCGAGTAAGTAGTGCTTATGGTTTTGCGCAAGCGAAAACACTTACTTGGGATGACTACATACGAGAAAGTGATAATGGTGGTGCTGATAGAGATGATTTTGATGATGCTATTGATTTTATGGGCTGGTTTATTTCTAAAACACAAAAAATCAATGGTATTTCTAAATGGGACCCTTACAGTCAATATTTAAATTATCACGAAGGTTGGGGTGGTTTTAGAAGTAAATCCTACAACAAAAAACCGTGGCTGTTGAAAGTCTCACGCAAAGTTGAAACTCGAGCTAAAACTTATAGCGCGCAATTAAGAAGTTGCCAAGATGAACTCGATAGTAGCTGGTTATGGCGAGTGATTTTCTACTAAATACTCGCTCTACAATAATTCATAGAAAAAGGTAGCTGATCTTAATCGCTACCTTTTTTATTAAATTTTTTTATGAATATTGCGCAAGTATTAAGTCAGCACCTTTAGCTGCTATCATCACTGTTGGAGCATTGGTGTTCGCGCTTACTAATGTCGGCATAATTGAAGCGTCTATTACACGTAAGCCCTTAATTCCCCGAACTTTTAAAGTATCATCAACAACAGATAATTCATCATTACCCATCTTGCAGGTGCCAACAGGATGATAAATGTTATTTGATTTTTCTTTTAAAAACTCAATAATTTGCTCATCAGTTTGAACTGCTTTCCCTGGGAGTATTTCATCTATTAGGCCTTTACCTAAAGGTGGTGTCGCTAGCAACTCTCTAGTTAACTTTACCGCTTTGACCATATCCGCTAAATCGTTAGGATCGCTAAGCATGTTACTATTAATTAAAGGCGTTGAATTAATGTCGGCACTTTGTAAAGTTATCTCACCTCGACTTTTCGGACGAAGTAAGCACACGTGCATACTGGTGCCTCGTTCAAAAAACATCTTTAAATTTCGGCCATGATCGTCCATAGCTGCCGCAACAAATTGCCACTGAATATCGGGTCTTTGCGCGTCAGGGGTTAATGGTACGAAACCGCCAGACTCAACCACACTAGTACTTAGCATTCCGGTTTTATGTTTAAGATACCTAGTAAGCTCTTTAAATAAATTAATAAAATTGCTAGGTTGTAAGGTAATCAGGTTGTTGGCTTTATGACGATTTACAATGATTGCATCAACATGATCTTGTAAATTCTTACCTACGCCGACTAGCTCATGTTGGACTTTGATTTTATGCTTTTCTAATTCACTTTTTGCACCAATGCCACTAAGCATTAATATCTGCGGACTATGAATGGCTCCTGCACTTAGAATAACTTCTTTTGAGGCGGTAATTGTATATTTAGTTTGTTGTTGCCAAAACTGTACCCCAACAGCGGTTTTATCTTCTAACAAGATTTTTTCAACTTTGGCATTGGTTATAATCGTCAGGTTTTGCCGATGTTTTATCGGATCTAAAAAAGCCTTGGCAGCGCTACAACGTTTGCCATTTTTTTGAGTTACTTGGTAATAACCCACACCTGCTTGTGATGCGCCATTAAAATCGGGGTTAAACCCATAACCGGCATTCAGACCTGATTGAATTAATTGTGCCCCTATTGGATTCATAGAGCGAGAATCCGCTACATTTAATCCATATGATTGGCTGTTACTCTCGTTACTTGAATTGTGATACTTATCTTTGATCCGCTCTTGCTGCTCGGTGGCGATAAAATAAGGCAGTACTTCATTATAAGACCAACCCTTATTGCCCAGCTTAGCCCAGTAGTCGTAATCTTGCTTTTGGCCGCGAGTATATAGCATGGCATTTATGGCACTACTGCCGCCTAAGCCCTTACCTCTTGGGTTATAAATTACTCTATTATTCTGCTGTTTTTGTGGTGTTGTATTTAAGCCATAATTGAACTTTGACAATTGCATTAATGCGGCAGTACCGATTGGAGTGTTTACTAAAATACTATCGTTGTTGCCGCCATTTTCAAGTAAGCAAACATTATACAAGCCATCAAAAGATAATTTATTTGCTAATACACAGCCTGCAGAGCCAGCACCAATAATTATAAAATCGAATTCTTGCCGCACATAATCTCCAATGTAAATATTTAAGTGTGGTAAGTAACTTACCAACATACTGTTGTGGAAACAACAAACAGCCGAAAATGAAAAAGCCGAACTAAATATTAGTTCGGCTTTAAAATGAATTTATAAAAGTAATCTTTACTTTTTATAGTGCTCGGGCATAATTCGTACTGTTTTAATCATGTTATCAGCAACCTCAATAATTTCTATTGGGTAGCCAGCAATACGCATACTAATATTGGGTTTTGGGATCTCTTCTAGGTACTCAAGTACTAAACCATTTAGTGTTTTTGGACCATCGGTAGGGAACTGCCAAGACATTTCTTTATTGATATCACGGATGGTCGCACTGCCATCTACTAATACTGTGCCATCAGGCTGCAAGGTTACTTCATCACTTGGCGCCGGCTCCATCGTCGTAGTAAAGTCACCAACTATCTCTTCTAGAATATCTTCGAGTGTAACTAAGCCTTGGATATCACCATATTCATCAACTACTAAGCCCAAACGCTCTTTAGCTCGTTGGAACTTTAACAGCTGCACATTAAGCTGTGTGCCTTCTGGAATAAAGTACATTTCACTTACCGCGCGTAATAGCGTGGCTTTAGTGAATTGGCCTTTTGATAATAACTTAACCGCATCACGCATATGTACGTAACCAACCACATCATCAATGTTGTCACGATACAAAATAACTCGCGTATGATTGGCTTGAGTCAATTGTTTTTGAATTTTTTTCCAATCATCATTAATGTCTATACCTTGGATTTCACTGCGTGGGATCATGATATCTTCGACAGTAACTTTTTCTAAATCTAAAATACTCACCAACATATCTTGGTCGCGGGCAGGAAGTAGAGCACTTGATTCATTTACCACAGTACGTAATTCTTCTGTGCTCAAACTATGCTGTTCTCTTTGTTCTGGACTAATGCGCAGCAGAATAAGAATGCCGTTGGTGATCCAATTTAGAGCAACTACGAAGGGATAAAACAACTTTAATAATATATTTAATAATATCGAACTTGGAAAAGCGACACGTTCAGGATGTAATGCAGCTAATGTTTTTGGTGTGACTTCAGCAAAAATTAATATTACAAACGTTAAAGCAAGGCCGGCAACTACAGGCCCTGTTTCGGCATCAAGCAGGCGAGCACCGATAATACCAGCAATAATCGATGCAAAAATATTTACTAAATTATTGCCAATCAGGATAAGCCCTATCAATTGATCGGGACGAGCAAGAAGCTTACTTACACGCTTAGCACCTTTATGGTTATTTTTTTCAAGATGCCTCAATCGATATCTGTTTAAAGACATCATTCCTGTTTCAGAGCTAGAGAAATATGCAGAAATTAAAATGAGCACACAAAGTATAATAATAAGTGCACTGGTTGATATGTCGTTCAATTATGGAGCCTTAAGTATGTAAACATTAGTCGTTTATAATATAGCGTTATACATTATAAGTTAGGATAAGAGAAACTCTTTTACAAATCTGCTACCAAAGTATGACAAAGTTAACACTGCAGTCGCAGTTAGTGACAATATCAACACTTTATGTCCTCGCCAACCTAAACGGTAATGGCCCAGGAGTATAATAATGTATAAAACTAACGCGATTAATGACAATACTGTTTTATGTATTTTTTCACTTGCTAAGAATCCATCAACAAAAGCAAAACCAACAATTTGTGAAACCACTAAACACATTGTTCCTGCAAACATAATACTAAACAGCTGGCTTTCTACTTGTAATAAAGGAGGTAGGTGGTTTACTGCAGCGATATTTTTAGTTTTTAGTTTAAAATTAATATAGCTAACTTGTAATGCGTATAATGTTGCAATCACTAAAATAGCATACGACATTAAGGCTAAAGAAATGTGTAATACCAAACTAAATTGCCCAGCATCAATGGCCATGTGAGTATTTTCAGGGATAAGCATAATACTTAGTTGTATCAATGCTGAAAAAATATAAACCACAGGTAAAATTAAATTTGCTTTAAAGCGAATAGCAATTAAGGTAATTGAAAACGAGATAATAAAAGCTACTAATGAAATAACATTCATTAAGCTTAAGTCAACGGTATCTTGTAAGAAGATGCTTTGAGAAAGTAATGCGCTGTGTAATAAAATAGCTAAGCTACCAAGAGATAAATACACCTTAGGATTTGGCCCTTCAGGGTGAAATAGCTTCGAGAAAACTGACAGCGCTGCGAATGCATAACAAGCAATGATCGCTAATGATAAAAGTAGGACAACACTCACTTATTTAAACCTCAAAGAATATTTCTTTATTATATTTTATTTCTTACAACTGCTAATACTATCAGAATATTAGCGTAAATAAACGCACTTTCAATAAGCCTAAAAGTATAATGATATTTAGACTATTTAATTATTAATCGACGGATTGGTTTAATCGCCATAATAACTAAAATAGCAGTACACATAGTGCTAAACCAAAAGGGCAACATATCGTGATTATGGCTCATTTGTTCATTAATATTAATACCAAAATAGTTCAAACCTAAATCAAGCAATAACCCAAATGAAATTGCTGAGATACTAATACCTAATAAATAGCGAATAAGCACTTGCTTGCCCATTTCATTTTTTATTACCCCAAGAGTCGATATATTTGTCGCAGGACCAGCCATCATAAATACCAAAGCGGTGCCAGGGGAAATGCCTGCGAGTATGAAGCCTGCCGCAATCGGTGTTGATGCCGTT
The DNA here is from genome assembly GCA_029237915.1 of Thalassotalea sp. Classification (GTDB taxonomy): domain Bacteria; phylum Pseudomonadota; class Gammaproteobacteria; order Enterobacterales; family Alteromonadaceae; genus Thalassotalea_A. The sequence continues at coordinate 19,553 of JAQWHD010000048.1, forward strand.
GCGCAAATATACATAGGAATTGATATGGCAATCATTATCAGCATTGCGGTAAGACCACTGCCGTAACTTAATAAGAATTCAGCAGGTAAGAACGTTTTAACTAAAGTGGCGAATAATAAACCGATAAATAACCAAATAATTAAGTCATCAATTAATTGGCCAAAAGCGTATTTAACGCCGAGTAAAGTTTTACTCAAAGCAGAATCGACTTTCGCTGCAGGCTTGCTGGCACAACAACTTGATTTTTCTTGCACTACATTATGTTGCTCAGAGTGTTCTTCTTTGCTTTTAGATGCACAACAACTTTTTATCTCAGTACTTGCAAGTGAATTAGCTGGCTGCTCAGTTTGTTTAATTGTTGATACTAAAAAGCCGGTAAATATTGCCGATATTATCGCGGTAATGGGGCGATAGATAGCCATGACTGGGCCGAGTAATGCATAAGATACAGATACCGAGTCAACGCCCGTTTCTGGAGTGGCAACTAAAAATGATGATGTCGCAGGCGCAGAAGCCCCTGAACGTTTTAGTTGTGTAGCAACTGGGATAACGCCACAAGAACATAAAGGCAATGGCGCACCAATAAAGGCTGCTTTGAAAATGGCACTGTTGCCCGAACCTAAATGTTTACTTAAAATTTGCGTGGGAACCCAAGTTTTCATTAAGCCAGCAATGACTAAGCCTAAAATAAGGAAAGGGCTTGCTTCATTTGCCAAAATAAATAGGTTGTTGAGTAATTCGAAAAATAAGTCCATAACCAACTCGAAACATAAGTAATACATAAAACTATTGAGTGCTTATTGTACCGTAAGTAAAATCGAAATAGTGTAGTTATTATCCTTAAAACAGCGCTTGTTACAATTTTTATAGAAGTTAAACGTGAATTCTTACTCTATATAATGGCTAGAAGGTAATTAAATTGGTATTAGCACTGTATTTTTTATTGATTTGCTAGGTATAATAAGCACATTATTAATTAAGTTTAACGGCTATTAAGTTTAAAATAGCCACAAGGTTTAGGCATTCCATGTTTGAGAATCTCTCCGATCGTTTAACCAAAACCCTGAAGAATATCAGTGGTCGTGGTCGTCTTACAGAAGACAATATAAAAGATACATTACGTGAAGTTCGTATGGCTTTATTGGAAGCTGACGTTGCGTTACCCGTTATTCGTGAATTTATTGCTAATGTTAAAACTAGAGCAGTAGGGCAAGAAGTATCTAAAAGTTTATCTCCAGGGCAAATATTTGTAAAAATTGTGCAGAGTGAACTTGAAGCTGCGATGGGTGAAGCTAACGAAGGTTTAAACCTTAAAGCTACGCCTCCTGCTGTCGTTCTTATGGCTGGTTTACAAGGTGCGGGTAAAACTACCTCTGTAGCTAAGTTAGCCAAATTTTTAAAAGAACGTGAAAAGAAAAAAGTACTAGTTGTTAGTGCCGATGTCTACCGTCCTGCGGCAATAAAGCAATTAGAAACATTAGCGTCTGAAGTAGATGTTGAGTTTTTCCCAAGTGATATCTCACAAAAACCTATTACTATTGCCAACAACGCATTAGACCATGCACGTAAAAAGTTTATTGATGTCGTTCTTGTCGATACTGCTGGTCGTTTGCACATCGATGGCGAGATGATGGATGAAATCCAGCAACTTCATAAATCAATCAACCCTGTAGAAACCTTATTCGTTGTTGATGCTATGACAGGTCAAGATGCGGCCAATACGGCAAAAGCATTTAATGAAGCGTTACCATTAACCGGTGTTATCTTAACTAAAACTGACGGTGATGCCCGTGGCGGTGCTGCTTTATCAATTCGTCATATTACTGGTAAACCAATCAAATTCTTAGGTGTCGGTGAAAAAACTGATGCGTTAGAACCGTTCCATCCTGATCGAGTTGCTTCACGTATTCTTGGTATGGGTGACGTACTTTCTCTTATCGAAGAAGTTGAACAAAAAGTAGATAAGAAAAAAGCTGAGCAGTTAGCTAAAAAAGTTAAAAGTGGTAAAGGTTTTGACCTAGAAGACTTCCGTGATCAACTTGTACAAATGAAAAGTATGGGTGGCATGATGGGCATGATGGATAAATTACCGGGTATGGGTAATATGTCTGAACAAGTCAAAGGGCAAATGGATGATAAAATGACTGGTCGTATGGAAGCGATTATTAATTCTATGACTCCTGGTGAAAGAATTCGTCCAGATATAATTAAAGGTTCTCGCAAGCGCCGTATTGCTCAGGGCTCTGGTACTCAAATCCAAGACGTAAATAAGTTACTTAAACAATTTACCCAAATGCAGAAAATGATGAAAAAAATGTCAGGTAAAGGTGGCATGAAGAAAATGATGCGCTCAATGCAAGGTATGATGCCACCAGGTGGTATGGGTGGCATGGGCGGACCAGGCGGAATGTTCGGTAAGTAAAGTTTAATCGACTTTTTACCTATAATGCCAAAAACCAGAGTTTTTATACTCTGGTTTTTTTGTTATTGTACTGATTAACTATAAACATAAATACAAAAGTAAATAAACTTAAATTCCCTGAGTATTTTAATGGGAGTTATTGAAGGATCAACCGTAGTGCAATTAATTAAATCTTTATTCTGTTTTAAAGGCTCAGATAGTAATGAACGTTTTATCTTATTGAGCCTAATAAGTTTACTGATCTTCACGTTTTTTAATGAGCTGATCTTAACTAGTATTATTAGTAAATTGGTTTTAACAGTTTTGTTCGCCTTAATTATTTTCTGCAGCGCCATTCGTCGTTGTCGAGACGCTAACCATTCATCTAAAGCTGCTTGGCTAACAACTATCCTATATGCCATTGCTTTATTTCTTGTTATCGTTTTGCCATTTTCAACAACCTATAGCGCATTGCTGTTACCACTAGCGGCTACTTTTTATTTATTTGCCCAACCGGCAAAGCAAAAGGTCAATTACATCTTTGGCTATAACGGTCCGGTCGATCTATCTGACTTAATTGCCCCAAATTTAAAAGAAACTCAACCAAGATCGCAGCGCATTGAACCTAGCTTATTTGGTTCTGCTTCTGATAATCAAGTTGATGAATATAATTTCAGCCCTGAATCATCTACCCAAGACGCACATAGTGATCCTTCATATCAACAAGATGTCGGTATGGAGACAAATTCTCAACCACAAAGCACTAAGCAATCTACAACTCATGTTGAATCAAGGTCGACCAACCAAATAGCAAACTTGTTGTTCTATTGGTTCTCAGAAAATAAAAAGTTAATGCTCGTTGTAAGTGTTGTTATCGTATTAAGTGTCGCAATACTTATCGCGATGCCGTTAATTACAACTGCCAGCAATGAAGCACAAAGCAATACACTTACAGATCCTGAAAATTCCCCTGCTCAAGTCGTCACACGAACGGACCTACTTGAAATGCCAGATAACTTTTATTTATTGTTAGATGAAAATAATGGCCTAATTCTACACTGGCAATCAGATAGCACATCATTAGGTGAAATTTGGTCGCTTAAATCTGCTGCTGGTGATTTAAGCTGCTCTGATATTGAATTTAATAATGGTGATAAAATCCGCACTGTAAACGTTGTTGTTGAAGGTATGGGCGATTTTTATGCAAACTTTTCGCCTTTAGATACTGAAGCTATAGTGCAATCTCTCGCTAGACGTGGCAACTTTAGCTTATGCGATTACAACTTCTCATTAAAAGGCTCACAAAGAGCATTAAACTCAAACCCTGCTTACATTGATTATGCTAATTAATAAACATACTCAGCCTTTATCAAGACTGAGTTTAAGCATTTTAAATTTCACACCTCTGAAGCCATAGCGCTTCAGTGTTTTCAATTTGATAGGCGAACGATATGTTCAGTTACTACCTGCATACAAAAAATGCTCAACAAGCACTAGATGCTATTAATAAAGGTTTATCTAGTGTCAGGCTATCTACTGATCTAAATATTTCTGAACGTGATTTTTCTATAAATGATCAGCACCTAGTTCTTGATGCAGATAATTCACTTTCAATTGCCGAACTTAAAAAGATGGTTAAGAAGACTCAGCGAATATTCCTATGTGAGGACGGAGATATAGAGCCGCTTGAAGATCGCAGCGTTGGCTACTACAAATTAGTTCCTACAGATGGTGCACCTTTGTTAGAAATTAGCGGAGTAAAGATGCACATATCCAAAGGAACCGACCCTTATAAAAGTGCTGCTGAAATGTCGCAAAGAGCCGTGCGCACAGGTGATAAAGTTTTGGATTGTTGTAGTGGGCTAGGCTATGCCGCTATCGCTGCTCATCGATTAGGAGCTAGTGAAGTCACCACTATAGAGCTAAGCCCACAGGTTATGGGGCTACGTGCTCAAAATCCTTGGTCCGAAGATTTAGGTAAAGACGGCATTATACAGCGCCAAGGTAGTAGCTTTGAATTAATCACTACTATGTCTGCGACTTCCTTTGATTCGGTAATTCATGATCCACCACGTTTTTCTCTAGCCGGTGAACTATATAGTGAAGAGTTTTACCGCGAGATTTACCGAGTGCTACGCCGAGACGGTCGACTATTTCATTACACTGGAAATCCGCAGATGGTAAAACAAGGAAGCAGCTTTGTTGACGGCGTTATCCGCAGACTTAAAAAAGCGGGTTTTAGAAATATAGAAAAGGTCGACCATTTGATGGGCGTGAGTGCGCAAAAAAAATAAACCTATGGGGCAATAACCACAATTAGTAATGCTAGTTGTGGCTACACCTGAACTTTTTAACGAAGTATGATCCTTTTTAATGCTCGCATATTATCTCTAGATAATATTTTATTACCTAATGCGGTTAGCATTGACCCTATAACAACTAGGCAGGCGCCAACATAAGCGAGTGTGTTCAACTCTTGTGCTGAAAAGAAGCTAGGCCATATCCCTTCGGCAATCGTTGCAAATAACACAGTTAATAGCGGTGTTATTGCCAGTACAGCACTAACTTTCGATGCGGGCCAATACTTTAATGACTCTGCAAATGTGCCATAGGCGATTAAGGTATTTGCGCAACAAAATATCAATAGCACTAATGACAGCATATCAAGTGACATTACATCGCTTGGTGATGAGGCTGGTAAGAAAAAGACAGCGCTAAGTAGATAGATGCACCACATGATCTGATTCGAACTAAAATGGTTCAACATCTGCTTTTGTAATATAGCGTAGGTAGCCCAAGTAAATGACGCGCCTATCATTATCACTAACCCAGTTAAAAAATCATCGTTACTTAAGCTCTCTTGCGAGCTAAATTGTTGATTGAAAAATAACACCAAGCCTGAAATCAACACGATTGAACCAACCATCTGTCCACGAGAGAAGGATTCTTTTAAAAACAGTACACTACCTATTAACATCATAAATGGCGCCATCTGGATCAACATTTGCGCTGTTTCGCCTGGTACGAAATATAATGAGCTTAAATACAATATATAGTTAAGAGAAAGGAATATTGAAGCCAGTAACATTTTCTTTAGCAAATTTTTACTTTGAAAAATACTGGTTGGAATTTTGTTGTTTTTAAAAAGCATTAAACCAACAAATACTGCTGCAAAGATAAAGCGATACCAAGTAATGGTATAAGAATCCATTAATTGTAAAACACTCACCAAAGCAAGCGGTAGTAGTCCCCACATAATAGCGGTCGTGAGAGCTAGGATTAAACCTTTAACATTATTATTTTCTGCTGTTGACATTCTGTTACCACTCTCGTTGCAGTTTACTGCTAAAATAACTGCTGTATCGCAGATTAATATCCTATATTTGGCGGGATTTTAACCCACAAGTTGGTTTTTAGCTCGCATTTTGTTGATTATTTTTAGCTATCTTTACCTTAAATCAGTATTAAAGGTTGCTTTTTCTCGGCAAAAGCGTAAAATCTGCGAGCTTTTCTATCCCTTGTGGATTAGAAAGTGTCTGGAAAATTCGTTTTATAACTTAAATATAGAGGACGGTATGGTTACCATTCGTTTAGCTCGTGGCGGCGCAAAAAAGCGTCCATTTTATCAGGTGGTTGTTGCTGACAGCCGTAACTCTCGCGATGGTCGTTTCATCGAGAAAGTTGGTTTCTTCAACCCTACTGCACAAGGTCAATCTGAAAAACTTCGTTTAGACGTTGATCGCGTAAACCATTGGGTTGGTTTAGGTGCTACATTATCTGATCGTGTAGCTAAGTTAGTTAAAGACGCAACTGCGGCTTAATTAATTTAGTGAAATTGCGGGAGCAAAAGTAAAAATGAAAAAAGAAGTCACCCTTGGAAAAATCGGTGCTGTTTACGGCATCAAAGGTTGGTTGAAAATTCATTCCTTTACAGATGATCCTCAGGCAATTTTTGACTATTCACCTTGGGTTATTACCTTAGGTGGAAAAAAGCAAACAGTAACAGTAACTGAATGGCGTAAACACAGTAGTAGTTTAATTGCCAAATTTGCTGACATTAACGACCGCACCGATGCCCAATTAAGAACTGGTGCTGAAATTGTGGTTGAGAGTGATGTATTGCCAGAATTACCGGATGGTGAGTTTTACTGGCGAGATCTGATCGGGATGGATGTGGTAAACACCCAAGGCTATAGCTTTGGTAAAGTTACTGACATCATGGAAACCGGCTCTAATGATGTACTGGTTGTTAAAGCCAACCCTAATGATGGGTTTGGTAAAAAAGAAAGGTTAATTCCTTATATAGATGAACAAGTGATCCATAACGTATCGCTTGATTCAAAACAAATTGACGTGGATTGGGATCCAGGTTTCTAACTCAATGGATAACAGCAAAATGAGGATAGAGGTGATAAGCCTTTTTCCAGAAATGTTTACTGCTATCACTGAGTCTGGAGTGACAGGAAGAGCGATTCGTAATGGGTTAATTGAATTCCAAACTAGGAATCCAAGAGACTTTACCCAAGATAAGCATCGTACCGTCGATGATCGCCCTTATGGCGGTGGTCCGGGAATGCTTATGATGGTGCAACCATTACGGGATGCCATTAACGCAGCAAAGAAATCTGCTGGCGAAGATGCGCATGTGATCTACTTATCACCTCAGGGACGAAAGCTTGACCAAACGGGTGTACGTGAATTATCCACTCATAAATCTCTGATTTTAATTGCAGGGCGTTATGAAGGCATAGACGAAAGATTAATCGAGTCGGATATCGACGAAGAATGGTCTATCGGCGATTTTGTGTTAACTGGCGGTGAATTACCGGCAATGACCTTAATTGATGCAGTGGCTAGATTTATCCCTGGTGTATTAGGGCATAATCAATCAGCTGAACAGGATTCATTTTCTGACGGTTTGCTCGATTGTCCACATTACACTAGACCAGAAGTTCTGGATGATAAATCGGTGCCGAGTGTTTTGCTTAGTGGTAATCACAAAAATATACGCGAATGGCGCATGCAACAGTCATTAGAAAGAACTTGGAAACGACGTCCAGAGTTACTAACTAACCTAGCTCTGACTGCCGAGCAGGAAAAAATGCTGAAGCTGATAAAGCAGAAGTAATTGTCTTGTTAACGTTGCAGTATACTCTAGGAATAAAGGTGTATTATGAGTAATATCATTAATCAGCTCGAACAAGAGCAAATGAAAACTGACGTACCAGCGTTTGCCCCTGGTGATACTTTAGTTGTTAAAGTTAAAGTAAAAGAGGGTGACAAAGAACGTCTTCAAGCTTTTGAAGGTGTTGTAATCGCTAAGAAAAACCGCGGATTGCATTCTGCTTTTACTGTTCGTAAAATCTCGAACGGTGAAGGTGTAGAACGTGTATTCCAGACACATAGCCCAATGGTTGCTGAAATTTCAGTTAAACGTCGTGGTGATGTACGTCAAGCTAAACTTTACTATTTACGTGAACTTTCTGGTAAGAAAGCACGTATCAAGGAAAAGTTGGGTAAGTAATTTATTACTTGTTCGAAAAAAGGTCTGCAATTGCAGGCCTTTTTTTTTGCGACCAAGGATGGTCGTAATCTGATACCGCGGGAGCGAAGTATCGGTATCTCACAGAATGACGATTTTTATCTCATCCATGAGAAAATCGCATACATTACATCGTGTAAATATAGGTATGTAAAAATAGGTATGTAAATATAGGTATGTAAATATAGGTATGCAAATTTGGCCATAGAGGGCGTTAAATTTGTAGCCCTTAATAGCCTTATGCCGATAGAGCAGGGACAGAATTTCTAACATTCTCCCTATAAACGCTGCTTTCATTACGTCCTCGGTAATAGCTCCGGCATTACTCTAATGAACGACATTCATGTCGTAATGTAAATTTGCGAAGTTTCGGTAGTCGATGCGTTATAACTAATACATGATCTCAACATGTCTATCTGTGGTTGGGTCAGCCCCTTCTCTATCTTCTGCGCCTTTGCCCATACTTACTGCAACTAAGTGCTCTTCACTAATACCTGACTCCACTAAATAAACCCATACAGATGTAGCACGTTGTTTTGCTAAACCATGGTTATACTCTTCATCACCAACTTGGTCGGTATGGCCTTGTAACACTATTTTACCTTGCTTAATGATTTTCATCGCATCGATGTGAGAATCTAAAACTAGCTTACTTTCAGCTGATAGTTGCGATGAATTAAAATCAAAGTAGACAAACCGCTGTAATTCAATTTCAACTTTTTGTTGTTCTGGCTCTGAGAGTATTTCAGCATCTAAGTGCGGTTTGATCACGTTCGCACTCTTAAAGTTAGCTTGATGCTGACAGGCCGATAGGAACGTTAACGCACTGAGAATGAATAATTTTTTCATGAAATGAGACCAAAGTTTGTAGGCTTATTATTAAGTTATAACATGTTATCGCATTTTTTCACTATTTTCATTACATCAACTACTAGGCTTCAATAATAGTATGTTTTTTTTGTTAAAAGGTGATGACAGCGCTGTCATCATGTGTTTTTATATGTATAACAACTTATTAAGATGACAAACAATTATAATATTGTTAGGTTTTATGGTTATGTAAAATACATAGTGCAAACAAAATTTTGTAAAACCAAATAATAATAATAAAAATTTAATACAAATTTAGGCGACAAGAGTAATGAATCCATTAGAAAAATTTTATCCAATTAAAGATGCAGCTAAAGCAAAGACCTATATCGACGAAGATAAGTACAAAGCACTTTATAAGCAATCTATCGAGCAACCAGACGAGTTTTGGGGACAACAGGCTACAGAATTTCTTGATTGGGACAAACCTTTCAATAGCGTGCGCAATGTCGACTTTAAAAATGCCGATGTAGAATGGTTTCAAGGTGGACAATTAAATGTCAGCTATAACTGTATTGACCGTCATCTGGCCACTCGCGGTGAACAAACGGCAATTATATTTGAAGGTGATGAAGTCGATGATACGCGTAATATAACGTATAACGAATTGCATCAGCAGGTATGTAAGTTTGCCAATGTATTGAAATCTCGCGGTGTTAAAAAAGGCGATCGTGTTTGTATTTACATGCCGATGATCCCTGAAGTTGGCTTTGCTATGCTTGCTTGTGCTCGTCTTGGCGCGGTGCATTCTGTTGTTTTTGGTGGTTTTTCTGCAGAATCAATTAAATCAAGAATATTAGATGCTGATTGCCAGGTTGTAATTACAGCGGACCAAAGTGTGCGAGGTGGTAAAAAGTTCCCACTAAAAGCTAACGTTGATAAAGCCATTAGTGAATGTGAAAATGTGCATAGTGTTATTGTGGTGAAGCGCACTGGAGCTGACGTTGCATGGAATGATGCTATCGATATTGATTACCATACTGCGATGCAGCAAGCATCCGCAGAATGCGAACCTGTAATGGTTAATGCCGAAGACCCGTTATTTATTCTTTATACTTCGGGCTCTACAGGTACACCAAAAGGTGTTCAGCACAGTACCGGTGGTTATCTTTTATATGCTGCAATGACACACAAATACGTATTTGATTACCGTGATGGTGATATCTACTGGTGTACAGCCGATGCAGGCTGGATCACCGGTCATAGTTATATATTCTATGGTCCATTAGCAAACGGGGCAACTACGTTAGTCTTTGAAGGCGTACCTACTTATCCTGATGCTGGACGTTGTTGGGATATGGTTGAACGTCATAAGATCAATGTGTTCTATACCGCACCAACGGCTATTCGTGCATTAATGAGCATAGGCGATGATTTCCCTAACAGTAAGGATTTATCTTCTCTACGTCTGTTGGGGAGTGTTGGTGAGCCGATTAACCCTGAAGCCTGGCATTGGTACTACGAGATAATTGGTAACAGCAATTGTCCTATTGTCGATACCTGGTGGCAAACCGAAACAGGTGGCATATTGATTACCTCACTACCTGGCTCCGCAGGTATGAAACCTGGCGCTGCAGGCTTACCATTTTTTGGCGTAGAGCCGGTGATTATCGACAAAGATAATGGTAGTGAGTTAGATGGTGAAGCTCGTGGACCATTATTAATGAAAAATAGCTGGCCGGGACAAATGACTACGGTTTATGGCGACCATGCAAGATCGCACCTAACTTACTTTAGTCAATTCGAAGATTACTATTACACTGGTGATGGCGCGCAACGTGATAGCGATGGCTATTACTGGATCTTAGGTCGTATAGATGACGTGCTTAATGTTTCAGGTCATCGTTTAGGTACTGCTGAAATTGAAAGTGCGTTAGTGCTTCATCCTAAAATCTCTGAAGCTGCTGTCGTTGGTTATCCTCATGATGTTAAAGGTCAGGGGGTATATGCCTATGTAACACTTATGCATGATGAAGTAGAAAGTGAAGAACTAATTCTTGAGTTAAAAGCTCTAGTTGCCAAAGAGTTAGGTAGTTTCTCAAAACCTGATCTTATTCAATGGGCTCCTGGATTACCAAAAACTCGCTCGGGTAAAATTATGCGCCGTATTTTACGAAAAATAGCAGAAAATGATATTGGCACATTAGGTGATACTTCAACTTTAGCTGATCCAAGTGTTGTTGATGAACTAATTGAACACCGTTTACTGCGTTAAATAAACTGAAAATTAACGTCGAATCTATTTAAAGGAGCTTAATTGCTCCTTTTTACATAACTAATATCATAAAGGCCTAAACTTTTACTTGCATAGGTTAATTAAAAGCTGATATTAATAAGGTACTCAAGCGAGTTTTTCAATTATAACGGTACTAATTCGAAGTCATGCAACTTAATTACACCACATTCCGATATTATCGCTTTACCCATCTTTATTGGTAAGTCTACTTACCGATCCCTTGCTTTACCTGTACAACTTACTTTCAACATTCTTTATAACAAAATCAAAATCGGACTTACTATGTCAACAGCAACTGAAAATGGAAAACTAAACGATATTCATGTTAATTCGGAAGAAGTATTAATTACTCCAAATGAATTACGTAATAAATTACCTCTTAGCGAACAAGATAGACAATTTGTTTTATCTTCAAGAAGTACAATCGCTAAAATTATTCATAAACAAGACCCTCGCTTATTAGTGATTTCAGGCCCTTGTTCGGTACATGATGTTGAAGCTGCAAAGGAATATGGTCGTAAGCTGAAAACTCTTCAAGAAAAATACCAAGATACCCTTTATGTGGTAATGCGTGTTTATTTTGAAAAGCCAAGAACCACCGTTGGTTGGAAAGGCTTAATTAATGACCCTCATATGGATGGTAGCTTTGATGTTACCAAAGGTCTAGAAACCGCTCGTGAATTACTTATCTATTTAACTGAGTTAGGTTTACCGCTTGCTACTGAAGCACTTGACCCTATTTCACCTCAGTATTTAGCTGAGTTATTTAGTTGGTCAGCAATTGGCGCTCGAACTACTGAGTCACAAACTCACCGTGAAATGGCTAGTGGTTTATCTATGCCAATAGGCTTTAAAAATGGCACAAATGGTAGTTTAGATGTAGCAATCAATGCGATGGAGTCAGCAGCGTCTTCGCATCGTTTTATGGGGATTAATCGTGACGGTCAAGTATCACTAATAAAAACATCGGGTAACCCAGATGGTCACGTAATTTTACGTGGTGGCAAACAGCCTAATTATGATTCAGTTAATGTATCAGTATGTGAACAAAGCCTTGAAAAAGCTGGCTTAGAACAAGCTTTAGTTATAGATTGTAGCCATGCAAATTCAAGTAAAGACCATAACCGTCAACCTTTAGTTGCTGAGAATGTGGTGAATCAGATTTGTGAAGGTAATAAATCTATCATAGGCATTATGCTAGAAAGCCATTTAAATGCCGGAAACCAAAGCTCTAACTTACCTAAAGATGAGTTAGCTTATGGTGTTTCAGTAACGGATGCATGTATCGATTGGCAGGCTACAGAGCAAGTGTTTGCGAAAGCCGCGGCCAAGTTGGTAAGTGTTTTACCTAAGCGAATTTCAGCGTAATACGATTAATAATTAAAGAACAATTGAAAATGAGAATCGATGAAAGATTTTGAGCAAAAATTACAGCAATGCCGTACTGAAATTGATGAAATTGATCAAAAGTTAGTACAGTTATTAGCAACGCGTAGGGAAGTAACCGCTCGAGTTGGCGACATTAAGAGCAAAGTAGGTATGCCTATTTTTGCTCCTGAGCGTGAACAAATCTTATTAACTAAGCTTAAGCAACAAGGGGCTAAATTAAATCTTTCAACCCAACTTGTTGAAGATTTGTTCCGTCGGATCATGCGAGACTCATATTCAAGCCAAGATGAAAAAGGCTATCAATGCATTAATAAAAGTGTAGGGAAAGTCGTTGTTATTGGTGGTAAAGGGCAGTTAGGCAGTGTTTTTGTTGATCTATTCAACCGTTCGAATTATCAAGTAGATGTGCTTGAAAAAGATGATTGGCAAAATAGTGAGCAAATACTGGCTGGTGCAGGACTCGTTATTGTTGCAGTGCCTATAACTTTAACAAATACAACAATTGAAAAACTATCTTCATTATCTAAAGATTGTATTCTAGCCGATATAACGAGCATTAAAGACAGCCCTCTTAAAGCTATGCTAGACGTGCATAGTGGCCCGGTTGTCGGTTTACACCCTATGTTTGGCCCTGATGTTACAGGCTTAATTAAGCAAACTATTATTGTTTGTGAAGGTCGTGATAAAGAAAAGTATCAATGGCTATTAGAGCAGTTTTCAGTATGGGGCGCTTTAAATTATCAAGTAACAGCCGTTGAGCATGACCGAGCTATGGCTATGGTACAAGTAATGCGTCATTTTTCAACTGTATGTTATGGCTACCACCTTATGCAGGAAAATGTTGAACTTGAGCAATTGTTAGCAATGAGCTCACCAATTTATCGCTTAGAGCTAGCTATGGTTGGACGTTTGTTTGCACAAGACCCTAACTTGTACGCAGATATTATCTATTCCAACCCTGAAAATGTGGTAATGATGAAACGCTTTGCAGAGCGATTTGTCGAGCTTCTAAATTTAGTTGAAAGCGGTGAAAAACTAGATTTTATTGGTAAGTTTAATCAAGTTGCTAACTGGTTTGGTGATGATGCCCAAAGTTTCTTACAAGAGTCTAAAGTTTTATTGGAGAAAGCACGTGAGCCAAAGTAAACGCAAAGTTGTGATGAAATATTTAGTTAAATACAAAGTTTTATTAATGATAATCGCATTTGGCTTATGGATTTTAGCCGCTGTAATGTCATCTAAAGCACATGCTGGCGAGGATGTTATTGGTAATATTAGCAAGCATCAGTTACTCGATCATTACCCTACCTTCAGCACTAACTATGATGATTACACCTTATCTGATGATGAGGTTGATGCAGTTAAACAGTTGCCAGATAGCGTTTCAATAAAAGTATTTTTTGGTACTTGGTGTCACGATAGTGAACGAGAACTCCCTCGTTTGTTAAAAGCTTATAAGAAAAGTGATGTTGAAATAGAAATGATATCTTTAGACATGAATAAATCAGAGCCAGAGGGGAGAGCAGTGCAAAACAAAATTAAATATACGCCAACTTTTATTGTTTATAATAACAATATCGAAGTTGGACGTATTGTTGAGCAACCTGAAGTTTCTTTAGCTGAAGATATTTTCGCTTTCTATAAAGAAAGTAAAAAACAAAAAGCACCATAATATACAAAGACTGATGCCTTGCACTTTACCTAGTGTAAGGATTTTAACGTGGATAGTACATCTGTACGCAGGTGTTCAATAGACAGCATAATGTTTTCACTATTCACTTTCTGCTTGTCCATATCGTGCCAATTCTCATTCCAAACTCTGTGTAATTCATTAGCACTAGCTTGTGTTTCCGTTGAACCTGTTTGCGTTAAATCTTGTATGTAGAGTACGTAACTCCAGCCTTTTATTGGATCTTTTTTCTCCTCAGTATCTCCATAATAGGCATAATCAAAGAGTAGCTGTAATTCAGCGAGTGACATTAAAATTTCAAACGAGGAGGTACGGACATTGCGATTAAATTCGGTTTGCTCATTACGCCAAGTGTTATAAGACAAACTTAATATAGCAATAATTATGCTTATTAATGCAATCGTATTATTTTTAATTGTAAAACGAGGCTAGTTTTAGAGTTCTTACTGTTGTCCAATTGCTCACCTAAACTTAATCTTTACTGATTTAATCGTTAAGTTTAGGTGATAAATCGACGTTTGATTAGTTAGGTTTTTTCTCTATTGCATTCTCATAATGGATATCAGCTAAGCTAATAATGGCTTTAATTAAAGAGTCGGTAATATTGGTACCAATAAAATTGGCATCTATAGGGGCATCTCTGCCTATTGCTGCCAAAGCCAAATTTGGTATCTCTATTGTTAAAACCTCACCATTAACCGCTTGCAAATCTACAGTTAAGGTCAAGTTAGTTGCATTAATGCTAAGTATTTGCATTTTAGTTGCTGGCGCAGTTTTAGAGCTAGATTTTTTCTTCAGTTTAAATTCTTCAGGTGTGTAGCTATCAATATAATTGAATTGGCTTTGAATTTGCTGTGTAATTTGTTTGAAATTATTATCTCCATCAGCGCTGAATGTAATGTTAGCGTGCAACTTATCAAAATTTACGGATTCAACGATAATTACTGGTGCATTAATTGTTGATGTATCAGCCTTTACTCTAATTTTTTTAATTGATAATGCATTTTCACTAGAATGAGTGTCTGAAATTGTGAAATTCTCTAGCGTGATATCACCATGCTCTAACGCTAAAGTAACCTGTTTAACATCAACCTGCTGTTTAGTGATTAGAGAAGCTTGGGTTATTACTTGTGAACGTAAAAAGCCAGTTAAATCGGTTGCTGCTAAATACCAAAGAGCAGCACCAAAAAATATTAATAAGCTTGCAGCGAGAATGGCAAGTTTGTTCATAGATGATCCATTTATAAAGTTAAAGCGTTAGATGATGCAAGTATACCTCGAGTTAAACTCTCTAGGTAAGTTTAATTTAACCTGTAAATATTGTAATTCAACGTTTATTTATGTTTTCAATCAGTGAACTACTGTATATTTACGACAAAATTTTTATAATGATAATTACCCTATGGCACAATCTAAATCTTCTCGTTTACCTTTACTTTTTTTATCAGCTCTCCTTATTGGTTTAGTCGCTTATGTACAGTGGCCCAAAACCGATAGTCAGAAAAGTAGATTCCAAAGAGTTGTAATGGTAAAGACCGCACCTGTTATTGATGCTGAATTCAGTGATGAATTTGAAGCTTTAGGCACTACCATCGCAAACGAAGCCGTCATTATTACCTCACAACGTTCTGATATCGTTGAAGGCGTTTTTTTTAATGATGGGGATGTCGTTAAAAAGGGTCAAATATTAGTTGAGTTACGCAAAGAAGCTGAGCAAGCGAACGTCCGTGAGTTAAAGGCTAACCTTAAAGAATCAAGTGCGCAGTTGACTCGTTATAATGAATTAAGAAAACAAGATGTTGCATCTGTTGCGCAACTGGAAGAGCAGCAAGCTAAAACTGAATCGATTCAAGCACGCCTTAAAAATTCACAAGCTCAATTAGCGAAGCTTTCAATTAAAGCGCCATTTGATGGACAGCTTGGGTTTCGCAATGTGAGTGTTGGCTCATCGGTAAAAAATGGCGACGTGATCACAAGTCTTGACGACCTCAGTATGGTTAAAGTTGACTTTTTCATTCCTGAGCAATATTTGTCTACTATTAATGTGAAACAATCTATAAATGCTCGTAACGTTGCTTATCCTGACGTTGTTTTTAAGGGGGTTGTAAGTAGTATATCACCGCGATTAGATACTAAGACACGGATGATTAAAGTTAGAGCGTTAATACCTAACAAAGAAAGTAAGTTACGCCCAGGTATGCTAATGGCAATTACCATAAAACGTAAAGTAGAACACGTATTACAATTACCTGAAAGTGCAATAATACCATTTGAAGACAGTCATTTTGTGTTTGTTAACAAAGACGGAGTTGCCGTTCGTACACCTATTATCATTGGCCGTCGTAAGCCGGGAATTGTTGAGGTTATATCAGGAATTGAAGAAGGTACATCGGTAGTAACAGAGGGAGCATTAAAGCTTAGAAATGGCTCAAGTATTGCCGTTAAAACTGAGGGGCAGAAGTAGTGATATTATCTGATATTTCAGTTAAACGCCCGGTTTTTGCCACGGTATTAAACTTATTAATTGTGACTTTCGGTATTGCTGCATTCTTGATGCTGCCTTTGCGAGAATATCCAGATACAGATAAACCTGTTGTATCTGTTTCGACTAAATACTCAGGCGCTTCAGCCGCTATTGTTGAATCTAAAATCACTCAAGTTCTAGAAGATAGAATTAGCGGTGTTGAAGGTATAAAACACATAACATCGAGCTCACGCGATGGCCGCTCTAGTATTTCTATTGAGTTTGAACTTAGCCGCGATATCGATGGCGCAGCTAATGATATACGTGACAAAATATCTTCTGTGTTAAGGCGTTTACCTGAGCAGGCAGAACCACCAGAAGTGCAAAAGGCAGGTGATGATGGAGATGTTATTGTCTGGTTTAGCCTGCGCTCGGAGGTTTTTAATACTTTAGAATTAACCGACTATGCCAATCGTTATATTGTCGACAGATTTGCCACGGTTAATGGTGTCTCAGAAATTTACCTTGGTGGCGGTCGCACTTATGTAATGAAGCTTACTTTAAATCGTGAAGCTATGGCTGCACGAAATATTACTGTAAGTGACATAGAGAAGGTGTTAAGAGCCGAAAATGTTGAGTTACCCGCTGGTGAAGTTAAATCTATTGACCGAAAATTTAATGTTAGGGTTACTAGAAGCTATAAAACTGCAGAAGACTTCGCTTCTATGGTCATTGCTCGTGGCGCCGATAACTCGCTAGTGAGGCTCGACGATATTGCTAACGTAGAAGTTACCGCCGAAGATGAAGAAAACATGTTCCGCAGTAATGGCTACAACATGGTAGGCCTTGGTATTATCAAACAATCTAAGGCGAACACCATCGATGTGGTGAAAGCTGCGCAAAAAGAAATGGAAGAAGTTAAGCTAAGCTTGCCTGCCGGCACGGAGATCATCCCAAGTTACGACTCATCTATTTTCATTAAAGACTCTATCGATGAAGTTTATAACACCTTAGGCATAGCTATGCTGATGGTGGTGTTAGTTATTTTTATCTTTTTAGGTAATGTTAAGGCTACGCTTATACCTGCGGTAACTGTACCTGTAGCCTTGATCGGTTCAATGATCGTAATGTCAGCGTTAGGTTACTCAATTAACTTATTAACCTTATTGGCATTAGTATTAGCAATTGGTTTAGTTGTAGATGACTCTATCGTCGTACTTGAGAATATTTATCGCCGAATTGAAAATGGTGAACCGCCATTACTTGCAGCCTATAATGGTGGACGCGAAGTTGCTTTTGCCGTAGTTGCAACCACATTAGTGCTTGTGTCTGTATTTGTACCTTTAGTCTTCATTTCTGGCGATATCGGTCGCTTATTTACCGAATTTGCCGTAGCAATTTCGGCTGCTGTAATTTTTTCAAGTATTACCGCATTGTCGCTAACTCCAATGATGTGCTCGAAATTATTAAAGCATAGGGAGCGCAGTTCTTCATTTGGTCAATTACTCGATAAAGGTTTTGCTCGTCTAGAGAAATCTTATGCTAATGCGCTTAACTCATCGATTAAACAGCCCATGATGATAGTTGTGGTTATGGCATTAGCATTTGCGAGTGTTTGGATTATAGGTAAAAAACTTCCTAGTGAATATGCACCTAAAGAAGACCGAGGTGGTGCTTTCTTAATGATGTCGAGTGCTGAAGGCTCTAGCTATGAGCGTAATGTTGCAAATATGAGCATTATTGAAGAAAAATTAATGAAATATTATGATGACGGTTCTTTAGAGCGCGTAATGGTAAGAGTTCCTGGCTTTAGAGGCGCAGGTGGTGTTGCTATTCTCGGCTTACCTGACTGGCAAGACCGTACTATTTCTACGCAAGATTTTATTGGTAAATTTAATAACGAACTCAAAGATGTAACAGATGCTCGGGCTTTTATTATGTCTAGAGGTGGTTTGGGCGGTCGCTCTGGTGGCGGTAAACCTATCGGATTCGTTCTTCAGGGGAACAGCTACGAAGAATTGGCTCGCTGGCGTAATATTATTTTAGAAAAAGCTCAAGACAATCCAAAAATCATTGGCTTAGAAGGGGACTACAAAGAAACTTACCCGCAACTTTTAGTTAAAATTAATCGTGAACGAGCTTCTGATTTAGGTGTTTCTGTTGGCGATATTGGTAGAACCTTAGAAACTATGCTGGGTAAACGCCGAGTGACAACTTACATCGAGCGTGGTGAAGAGTACGATGTGTTGCTCGAAGGTGATGAAGATGAATATAAAAGCCCAAGTAGCTTAGAAAATATTTATGTTCGTTCAACTACAACGATGCAATTAATTCCTTTATCTAATTTAATTAGCTTTGAAGAAAATGCTACGGCAACTAATTTAAATCGATTTAATCGC
This sequence comes from Thalassotalea sp., assembly GCA_029237915.1. Taxonomy (GTDB): domain Bacteria; phylum Pseudomonadota; class Gammaproteobacteria; order Enterobacterales; family Alteromonadaceae; genus Thalassotalea_A. The sequence goes on from JAQWHD010000048.1 coordinate 38,544, forward strand.
CTACGCAGTATCACTCTTTCAGGAAGCATTACTCAAGATTACACCTTAGGTGAAGCGCTTGATTATTTAAATGATATTGTAAAAAATGAACTGCCGATGGAAGCGAATGTTGCTTATACAGGGGCTTCTGAAAAGCTTAAGGACTCAAGCAGTTCAATGTTATTAGTATTTGCTTTAGCATTACTTATTACCTATTTAGTATTAGCTGCACAATTTGAAAGCTTTATTCATCCATTTGTTATATTAATCACAGTACCGTTAGCGCTTGTTGGCGCGGTTGCCGGTTTGTATTTAAGTGGCATGACATTAAATATCTACAGCCAAATTGGTATCGTTATGCTCATAGGTTTAGCAGCTAAAAATGGTATTTTAATTGTTGAATTTGCCAACCAACTTCGAGATTCAGGCGAAGAGTTTACTCAAGCTATTATTAAAGGCTCTCAGCAACGTTTACGTCCGATTGTAATGACGTCATTCACAACGATTATGAGCTCTATACCGCTAGTGTTAGCGACAGGTCCTGGCTCTGAGTCGAGAATGGTTATAGGTACGGTAATATTCTTCGGTGTGGCATTAGCTACCGTATTTACTTTGTTTATCGTACCTGGTGCTTACTACTGGCTATGCCGTAATACTAAATCACCAGAGTTTATTGCTAAGCAAATTGAGCAACAAGAAAGCTAAGTTTTCTGCAACAATTTTAAACACCGAAACGTTTACATATATGTAGTTTCGGCATACTACACACCCTATGTGGCAAAAGGGGCTATTCGATATCGAATAGCCCCTTTTTATTTTTATAGTATATAAGCTTAAATCAAGAGGGTCAGATCAACTTGAATTGAGCAACGACTGGTTTGCAAAAAACTATCTTGGTGTATTACTTAAAAAACTGTTTTAAAATTGTTTTGCACTCATCGCCTTCTACTAAACGGCCAAACTCGTGTGCTTCATTCACCATCACTTGTTGTAGTATCGTAGCACTTGCATCACGGATTAATTTTCGACTTGTTAATAAAGCATCTAAAGGTAAGGCTGCAATGGAATTCGCCACTGATAAGCCCTTAGCTAAAACTTCTTCTGGTTCGCATGCTTCATTAGCAATACCATATTGAACAGCCTCAAATGCGTTAAATCCTTTACCCAACACCATCAATTCAAAGGCTTTTTGTTGGCCGACTAAACGTGTCAAAAGAAAACTAGATCCAGCTTCTGGGCAAAGACCTAACTGGGTAAATGGTAATTTAAACTTACTATTCGTTGCCGCAATAACCATATCGCAATGCAGTAAAATAGTGCTACCAATACCAACTGCTGCACCAGCCACTGAGGCTACGATTGGCTTTTCAAAAGATGCTAACACTTTAATAAATTCAAACGCGGCCAAATCTTTCGAGTCACTGTTTTTAATAAAATCGTCTAAATCGTTACCGGCGCAGAAACAGCTACTGTCCCCTTGAATTAGTACACAATGAATACTTTTAGTCTTACTCGCATGACGAAATAAATCAACCAGCTGTTGGTACATATCAGTATTTAAGGCATTTTTTTTATCAAGTCGGTTTAAGGTAATACTAAATACGCCACTATTTTCATGACTTAAAATTAAGTTGCTCATAAAATTAGCCCTTATTTAATTTCTGCATGTGGCACTTTAGTCGGTTTAATTTGCTCTGTTGCATAACAACCTAGTACCTTCATAAAGCGAGTGTTGTCATTTAACTTAGCGAGACAGTCTTGCATGGCAGATGATTTTAAATTTGCTTCTAAATCGATATAAAACATTTCTTCCCAAGGACGTCCTTGAATAGGGCGTGACTCTAGCTTAGTCATATTAATGCCAAATTCTTTAAGAATGATCAGACAATCAACTAATTCACCTGGCTTTTGCCCTGTTGCTAAAATTAATGTTGTTTTAGCTGGTATTTGCTCCGCTACGTCAATTGACTTTCTAGCCACTAAAATAAAGCGTGTGTGGTTTTCATCCTGATTGGCTATTGATTTTTGCAGTGGCAATAAGTCATATAACTTGCCACCTTCTTCACTGCCTATTACTGCCACATTCTGTGCTTGTAACTCTTGAACTTTACTCATAGCTTGAGCACTTGAGTCAGAGTATTCCATGCGAATACCATCTTGTTTATTTAAGAAGTTACTACATTGCTGTATTGGCTGAGCATGTGCGTAAATAGTATCGATTTTATCTAAAGTGGTATTAACTGAGGTGAGTAAACAATGGTCAATTGGTTGTGATAATTCACCAACAATTGATAAGTTGGTATGTTGCAATAAGTCATACACTTCGTTGATGCTACCTGAACTTGTATTTTCAATTGGCAACATACCGTAATCTACATGGCCAGATTCTACCTGTTGTAGGACTGCAGCAAAGCTATCACAGCCAAATTCAATGATCTCTTCTGCTCTTCGTGAAAAGTAGCGATAACTTGCTAAATAACTGTATGAACCTTTATCGCCTAAAAATGCCACACTTACCGTTGGCGTTTTAATATTAGGATTTTTAAGTTGTTGCAAGAAAGCTTGCTGATTGAGCACTGAATCTTCAATGATAGTTTGAAAGATTGACGTAACATAATGAGCATCTAAGCCTTGCTCTTTACCTAGTTGGATAAGTCGTACTAATAATTCTTGTTCGCGCTGTTGATCGCGAACAGGGCGAATTTGATGGGCTTTGCTTTTGGCAACGTTGAGTGTGAGGGAACGACGCTTGGCAAATAAGCTTAAAAGCTCTTGATCTAACGTGGTAATTTCTTTGCGTATAACGTTCAAATCTAAACTGTCTTTCACGAGGTACTCCGTACACTGTTATTATTTATAATCACTTGCTATAAAATAAAAAACCTCCATATTGGAGGCTTTCGCTTTTAAATTTAAAAACAAAAATCCTCCGGCTTCAGCCGGTAAAAAATGTAAATTTAAAAGTGGTCATGCTATTGTTCATAGCCTTAATGTATTGGGCTGTAGAAAAAGAGTCAACAGATAATTTGTTTTCTGTAGAATTCTGTTAAAATACTTCGAAAATATATTCAAAGTACACACTTTTAGGGCAATTTCATGGCGTCGTTACAAGATCAATTACTTAAAGCGGGTTTAACAACTAAACAAAAAGCCAAACAAGCGAATAGTGATAAACGTAAAAAGAACAAACAAAAACGCAGTGGCGTAGAAATAGAAGCGAGCTTACAGGAAAAAGTAAGGGCTGATTTAGCCAAGCAACAAGCAGAAAAAGCCGCAAAAGATAAAGCACTCAATGATGAGAAAAAACAGCAACTAGCAGCAAAAGAATTACAGCAACGAATTTTACAAATACTTAACCACCATAGTATTTCTGCAAAAGGTGAAGTCGAATTTAATTTTACTCAAGACGGTAAAATTAAAAAGATGTTGGTAGACGCTAAAATTCAAAAAGCCCTGGTTAATGGCCTACTTGCTATATGTGGTTTTGAGCAAAAGAGCTACTTAGTTACAGCCGAAACAGCAGAAAAAATAGCGACCTTAGACGCTGCTATTGTCTTAGTGAGTAATGAAAAGGTTGAAGACGATATTGATGAAGATGACCCGTACGCGGATTATCAAATTCCAGATGACTTGATGTGGTAATTGTAAACATCACATAAGCATCAAACAAATAGCAAATAGTTATCATAGCTGAATAAAATGAAAGGTTTATTCGGTCTACTATTTTAAGCAAGTTGCATTAATGCAAAACAATTTAGGAAATATACATGGCTTTATTACGATTTATTATTGGTAGAATTATTTTATTAATTAATTTTATTTTTTCACCAAAAGCAGTTAAACGTGAACAAGAGTTACAACAAAAATTAAATGAGCAAACTGCAAATTTTAGTATTTATCAACTTAATGCCTGCCCATTTTGTGTAAAAGTACGACGCAATGTGAAACGTCAAAACTTGAATATTGAATATCGTGATATTAAAAAAGACAACCATTTAACTGAGCTTGTTGAACAAGGCGGTAAACGAACGGTACCTTGTTTACGTATTGATAATAACGATGGCAGCAGTCAATGGATGTATGAATCAAAAGATATCGTCGCCTATTTAGATAAGCTAGCAACAGCTGCCTAATCATAACTACATAAAAAAATTAAAGGTCTGAACTTATGTTCGGACCTTTTTTTTGAAATTTTTTTGATCTCAACAGTGTCTATTAATGTATGTTAGTTAGATAAAAGACAATATCAAGGCTAAATATGTTGATAAAAACAAAGCGTAGCAGTGAATTAAGTGAAAATGATGTAACCGATGAAAAGGTTTATAAAGAACGCCGTAAACTCCTTAAAGGTTTAGGGTTCGCTGGCGCATCATCATTATTAGTCGGCTCTGGTCTATCCTTAAATAGCTTTGCCGATGAAGACAATAGCTCATTTAAAACCACGTCATTAGAGTTTGCTAAAACTAATGCTAAGCAAGTTACAGATAAGCTCACCCCTGAAGCAAAGGTTATCAGCCATAATAACTTCTATGAATTTGGCGCTAAAAAAGACCAACCTATCGAATATGCAAAGAATTTTAAAGTAGACCCTTGGCAATTAAAAATTAGCGGTGAAGTAGATAAGCCATTTACTCTTGATTATGACCAGCTATATACCTTATTTGATTTAGAAGAACGTATTTATCGACTGCGCTGTGTGGAAGCGTGGTCTATGGTTATCCCTTGGTTAGGTTTTCGCTTAGCAGATTTAATTAAAAAAGCTCAACCAAATAGTAATGCTAAGTATGTAAAGTTTAAAACCTTATATGATCCAGACCAAATGCCTGGACAATCGAATCGCTATTTAGGTGGTGGAATTCATTATCCATATGTTGAAGGCTTACGTTTAGATGAGGCGATGAATGATTTATCATTTTTATCGGTAGGCTTATATGGCAAAACCCTACCACCGCAAAATGGCGCACCAATTCGTTTAGTTACGCCATGGAAATATGGTTTTAAAAGTATTAAATCCATTGTTGAAATTGAATTAGTTACCCGCAAGCCAAAAACAACTTGGAATAAGTTAGCGCCAAATGAATATGGCTTCTATGCCAACGTTAATCCTGAAGTTGATCACCCGCGATGGTCACAAGCTAGTGAAAGAAGGATCACCAGTGGCGGATTGTTTGCTCGTAATCGAATTGAAACACAAATGTTTAATGGATATGGGGATGACGTTGCTCACTTATACAAAGACATGAATTTAAAACGAAACTATTAATATGGATTGGGTTAAAGAAAAACGAGTGATATTGCTTAAAACAATAATCCATTTATGCTCATTTTTACCAGCGTGCTACTTTTATTATCTCGCTATTATCGATGAACTCGGTAGTGATCCTGTTGAATCCATCATCCACTTTACCGGCATTAGCGCGTTAAATTTATTATTAGTTACACTACTTATATCACCACTAGCGAAAACCTTTAAGCACGCCTGGTTACTCCAAGTCCGACGTTTGCTTGGCTTATACGCTTTTTTTTATGCGTGTTTACATCTGCTTAATTTTTTATTTTTTGAACTACAGTTTGATTTTACCCTGTTTATTGATGAAGTTATTGAAAGACCTTATATAACCGTTGGTATGTTAGCATTTGTTATAATTACCACGCTTGCGGTTACCTCTTTTAATTTCTTAAGACGCAAAATGGGTAAAAGTTGGCAAGTTCTTCATAACTACAATTATGCCCTTGTCAGTCTAGTGTGTATCCACTTTTTTTGGTCGGTCAAATCTGAAATCATTGAACCGAGTATTTATTTTATTATGCTGTTTATTTTACTTTATCAGCGTAAAGATAAATTCAAACGTTGGCTTAAACGCTAACGTGGGTTACATTGCCAATATTACTTATTAAAACAACTCATTCTCATGACAGATAATGTTCCCAGCAATAGCCAAACTAGCGCTCAAGAATTTCATATTGACGTAAAAGACAGTAACGACTCTGTAGTTGATTTACTTTCTATTGCATCGTGTTTATCGAAACAAGAAGTTAAACAGGTAATGCAAAAGGGGTGTGTTTGGCTCGAGCGCGGCGCATCCACTCAGCGTCTACGTAGAGCTAAAAAAACTCTTAAGCTGGGGGATATTCTACACATGTATTATAACCCTGATGTGTTAGATCAAACTGTTGATGATGCTATTTTAATTGATGATCAAAACTCTTACAGTATTTGGTACAAACCTTACGGCATGTTATGCCAAGGTTCAAAATGGAGCGACCATACCACCATTTATCGCTTCGTTCATACTCACTTAGAACCACAACGTTCAGCATTTATTGTTCATCGCCTTGATAGGGCTACCTCAGGTTTAATTGTATTAGCCCATAGCAAAGCTGCCGTGCGTGAACTAACCAAAGCATTTGAGCATAGAAATACCGCGAAAACCTATCAAGCCATTGTGCACGGCGACTATAGTAATTGTACTCAACCACAAACAATCACCACTGAAATTGATGGAAAAGCGGCGATTAGCCATGTGACTTGCTTAGATTATGATGAGCAAATAGATCGCACTTTACTCGAGGTAGCAATAGAAACTGGTCGTAAGCATCAAATCAGAAAACATTTAGCGAGTATAGGTTTGCCTATTGTAGGTGATAGATTACACGGCGAAGAAGAGCTTCGAGGCACAGGTAAAGATCTTCAGCTTTGCGCTGTATATTTAAAAATTCCTTGCCCAAACAGTCAACAAGACAAGGAATATAATTTACCTGATGAGTATAAACTCAAGCTCTAATAACAATGACTTGTGCCTGTCTATTTGTTACTAACTAAAATTAACTACATTCTCATGATTAGTATTGGTTAACATGTTAAACGAGTTATCTAAATCATTAATAATATCTTCTGGGTTTTCTAATCCCACAGATATACGAATTAAACTATCACTGATCCCGGCATCTAATCTTTCTTCTTGGCTGTAAGGAGAGTGAGTCATTGAAGCAGGGTGTTGAATCAATGACTCTGCATCCCCCAGACTAACCGCGATTGAAAACAACTGCATTTGGTCAATAAACTTAGCACCGTCTGCTAAATCACCGACAATCTCAAAAGCTATCACACCACCTGCACCAGTCATTTGACTGCCAATAAACTTATTACCGCTATGACTTTTCAATCCTGGGTAGTAAACGGATTTTACCATAGCGTGTGCTTCTAAAAATTCAGCCACTTGTTGTGCACTTTTACAATGCCTTTCCATGCGAATAGGTAAGGTCTTTAAACCACGAAGAATTAACCAAGCGTCATGTGGACTAATGGTTGCACCTATATCTTTTAACACGGTTAGCTTAATGTGCTGGATCATTTCAGCAGTGCCACAAACAATGCCTGCAACCACATCACCATGGCCATTTAAGTATTTTGTTGCACTGTGAACAACAATATCAATACCAAATTCAGTAGGGCGTTGCAGTATAGGAGTTAGAAAGGTGTTGTCGACGATGGAAATAATATTATGCTGCTTGGCAATATCTGCAATCATGGCAATATCTAATACCACTAAATTTGGGTTTATTGGTGTTTCTAAAAACATCACCTTAGTATTAGGTTTAATTGCGTTTATAATTTCTTGTTGGTTATTCATATCAACGAAGCTCACTTCAATACCAAAGCGAGTTAATTGGTGAGCCATCAATGCATAACTGCATCCGTACACTGCTTTTGAAGAAATTAAATGATCGCCTGCACTTAAGTTTGCTAATAACGCGGCTGACACTGCCCCCATTCCCGTTGCTGTTGCGGCCGCATCTTCCATGCCTTCTAGTGCTGCCACACGTAACTCAAATTGACGTGTTGTTGGATTACCTAACCTAGTATATATGTATCCTTCTTTGTCACCAGAAAACCTGTCAGAGCCTTGCTGAGCATTATCAAAGATAAATGTAGATGTTTGATATAAAGGTGTAGCAAGAGAGCCAAACTGTTCATCGTTAATACGACCTGCATGGATTGCTTGGCTATCTATGTGCATTGTTTTTTTCATTTTCCTGAAATCCTAAATAATTGGTAATATTTATATTTATATTTATGTTCTAGCAATAATCTAGCCATTGTTTTTATTTTTTCAAATCAAAGGGTTAGCTTTGTAAGTTGAAGTGTTTGTAATTTAATTATTACAGCTCGGCTTGTAAGTTTGTTGAAATATAGCTAATACGCCTATTTAACAAGGCTTTAATACTTGTAATAAAAAAATTACGTTGTAATATTAATGTTACATAGTTAAAGGCACTGTTTATGCGTATTGAAATAGCATCATTAGATAGAGTGGGGATTACTCAAGAAATTTTAGCCATTTTTGCTGAAAATAATTGGGATTTACAGGCTATGGAAGTTAGCCAATATCATACTTATATACAGTTAAAAGATAGTCATATTAAATTCTCTGTCATAGCGAAAGAATTAAACCAAGTCTCAGGGGTAGAGGCATTTAAACAAATTGAGCTGTTACCCGGTGAACGTAAGTCACAACAGTTACAAGTGTTACTCGCAAAAATTCCTGAGCCTATCATAGATATAGATAAAAATGGTCTGATCTTAGTAGTCAATAAATCTGCCGCAGATGCTTTAAACCTCGATGACCAGGATTTGATTGGACGACCATTACATAGTTTTATCGAACAACGATTAAGGATCCACTCCAGTGGTCAGTCGGTCACCCAAGAGGTAACTTTTGCTGGCGCCCAATACTTTGCCGATATTACCCCTGTGAAAAATGAGCAAGCCATTAATGGTGCCGTTATTGTTTTACGTAGCTTAAAGACTGTTGGCCGACACCTTTCTCAATTACAACGCGGTCACTTTAATAGCTTCGATGCCATCATCGGCGAGTCAAAAGACATTATCGCTGTAAAAGAGCAAACAAGGCGATTTGCAAATTTAGATTTACCGGTATTAATTACCGGTGAAACTGGTACTGGCAAAGAACTACTCGCTAAGGCATTACACAATAATGGCAGCCGCTCCAACAAACCATTTTTAGCAATTAATTGCGCAGCATTGCCTGAACATTTACTTGAGTCCGAATTATTTGGTTATGCCCCCGGCGCTTTCACCGGCGCACAAAGTTCAGGTAAGCCAGGTTTATTCGAACTTGCCGATGGTGGCAGTATATTTTTAGATGAAATTGCAGAAATACCTCTGTATTTACAAGCAAAGCTACTAAGGTTTTTAGAAGATTTTACTATACGCCGAGTTGGCGGTATCAAAGATAGAAAGGTTGATGTGCGTATCATCAGCGCTACTCATCAAAAGTTATTAAGCAATGTTAGCGATAAAATCTTTCGAGAAGACTTATACTATCGCTTGAATGTATTAAACCTACATTTACCTGCGTTGCATCAACGCGGTGATGATATTAACCTCTTGGTACAACACTTTTTAACGAATGCTGCTAAACAACTTAATAATGACAATATGTCTATTTCATCTGATGCTATGCATAAAATCAAAGGCTATCATTGGCCCGGAAATATAAGGCAACTGCAAAACACCTTATTTCGTCTCGTAGCCTTATCTGAAACTGAGCAAATTCAGCCAGAGGATATAATCTTTGAGGACAGCGACAGTAAATTACATCTGCCAATTAATGGCTTTGACCATGTAGAAAACTGGCAACAGGCACAGCAAAATTTTGAATATGAATTACTCACTGCACTTTATCCTCTGTATCCATCAACGAGGAAGTTAGCAGACAGGTTGCAAGTATCTCACAACAAAATAGCGATGAAGCTAAGACAAAACAACATCATCAAGTAAATTCGACTTTATCGATACTATGAATACTAAAACAGAATATGAGCCATATTATATGAAGCAAAGAAAAACCGTTGCACAGCAAGTTATTGAAGCGCTAAAAGATTTAGGTGTTAAGTATGTATTTGGTGTGCCAAGTGGTGGCTGGATTGATTATATGGAAGCGATACGGGTAACCGCTGATATTGAATTTATATTAACCAGTCATGAAGGTGGCGCTGCTTTTATGGCTGAAACAACGGGTCGGTTAAGCGGTGTTCCTGGTGTTTGTTTTGGCACCTTTGGCCCCGGGGCAACTAATTTGACCACAGGTGTCGGCTGCGCTTATTTAGACAGGTCACCTATGATTGTCCTTACCGATGAAATGCCGGAGAATAAGCGTGCACGAAATGTGCAAATGAATATTGATCATCAAGCACTATTCGCACCAATAACTAAACATAGCACTCGTTTAGAAGTAGGTAAGGTTCAGCAGATCATTTTTGATGCTGCGCAAATTGCACTTTCAGGATCTCAAGGACCGGTACATATTGGTTTACCTCAAGGTATGAGTGATAAAGTCAGTAATGAGCCTAAATTATCACCACCGCCAAGTTTAAATCAAAAACTTGCATCAACTGGAACAATCACTCAAGCCAAGGCTTTATTCGCTAACTCAGACACCCCTGTTATCGTCTTAGGTCTGCGTGCCAAGTTACTAAAGCAAAGCCTTATCAATGAAGTGTTAAACTTTGCTGAAAACTTAAATATACCTATAGTGATAACGCCAATGGCGAAAGGGATAATGAATGAAGACCATCCTTGTTATGCCGGAGTATTATTTCATGCGCTAAGTAATATCGTAGGCGAAACACATCAGCAAGCTGATCTGGTCTTAGCGATTGGTTACGATGAAGTAGAATTTAATTTTGAAGAGTGGATGCCAAAAGTAGCATTAGTCAGTATCGATATTGACAAGACAGATATAGACACTGGCGAATACAATTTAGCTTGTGATGTTATTGGCGAGATAAATTACTCCGTAACGCAATTGTTATCAGTTAACTGCGATAACAAGCGTTGGGATTTATGTGAGGTGCAAGCTAGAACTTTAGCCATGTTTAAACAATTACAACCTGAGCATAAAAACTTTGGCCCTTGTGCCGCGTTAGATATATTAAGAAAAACACTTCCGGAGAATGGCATTATGACCAGTGATGTTGGTGCTCACTTACATCTCATAGGTCAAAAATGGCGTACGCCGGCTGTTAATTTACAATTAATGACTAATGGTTGGTCATCGATGGGCTATGCGATACCATCAGCAATTGCGGCAAAATTAAACTTTCCAGAAACGCCTGTTTGTGCGGTAATTGGTGATGGTGGTTTCTTAATGACCGTAGGGGAGATAGTTGTTGCGGTACGTGAGCAATTAAATATTGTATTTGTTTTGTTCACCGATAACGACCTTGCATTGATACGTATTAAGCAAGAGAAAAAATCTAAGCCTATTTACGGCACACAAATCAGAGCTGAGGGGACAATAGGCTGTGATAGTCTATTTGGAGCTAAAGTTATCACGGCATATGATAAAAATGAGTTTGAATTGGCTCTAGAGCAAGCATTTGCCACTAATGGCCCTGTCGTTGTAGAAGCGGTATTAGATGCAACAGAATATGACTCACTAGTATTAAAGGCAGATAAACCTTAACATATTAATTAACTTCAACTGATTAAGCTCTATTGATCTCACCTTAAGAATAAATATAGATGATAAAAACAGTTAACCTTGATAAGCGAACATTTACACCGAGCAAAGTGGTATGTATAGGGCGAAATTATGTCGAGCATATTGCCGAGTTGGGCAATGAAATTCCCGATGAGATGGTGGTCTTTAATAAACCTAATTCGGCAGTATCAAGCCAGTTACAGGCTTTTCATCAAGAGCAATTGCACTATGAAGGTGAGCTGTGTTTTCTAGTTGAAAATGGCCAGTTTGCTGCTGTCGGTTTTGGTCTTGATTTAACTAAACGAGGTTTACAGTCAAAATTGAAAGCAAAAGGGTTGCCATGGGAGCGAGCTAAAGCATTTAATGGCGCCGCTGTGCTAACTGACTTTGTTGCAATTGACGCTATTACTGACTCACTAACACTTGAGCTTTATATTAATGATAAATTAATTCAGTCAGGTGGTGTTGAGTTGATGATGTACAAACCAGATGACATTCTTACCGAACTAAACACATTTACTGACTTAGTTGACGGTGATGTGGTGATGACAGGTACGCCAAAAGGAGTAGGTGTTGTTAATTTAGGTGATGTATTTTTAGCTAAAGTACTCCAGGATAATAAAGTGTTATTAAGCCATCAATGGACAGCTCAATAGCTTTGACAAGTTCATCGGTGGATACAGTAGTTAACCGCCAATAAATTTAACTTTAAAACCGTTTTTTTCTAAAACGGTTTTAATCACATCGCGTTTATCACCTTGGACCTCAATGATCTCGCCAACAACAGTGCCGCCAGTGCCACAAGTCTGTTTTAACTTCTTAGCCAGATCCTTTAATGCTTTTGCATCTAAGCCTAAGCCGGTAATGGTGACGACGCCTTTACCTTTACGACCTTTAGTTTCTCTACGTACATGAGCAAAACCATCTGTCGGCGTGATTATTTCAGCTGGCTTTTCTTCTTTTACTCTGCCGCCATCGGTTGAGTAAACGAGGTTTGATAATTGATCTTGTAGTGATGACATACTAATTCCTTAATTAATATCAAGGTGTCAGACACCTTGATACTTGCTGTTGATATATAATATCAAGAACTCTGACACCTTGAAAACAAAAAAACCAGTCCGAAGACTGGTTTTTGGTATTTACAACCTGCTAGTTATTATAACGTTTTTTCTAACTCAGGAAGTGCGTCAAATAAATCAGCAACTAAACCGTAGTCAGCAACTTGGAAGATAGGCGCTTCAGGATCTTTGTTGATTGCAACAATAACCTTAGAGTCTTTCATACCAGCTAAATGTTGAATAGCACCTGAGATACCTACAGCAATGTATAAGTCAGGGGCAACGATTTTACCTGTTTGGCCAACTTGCATGTCATTTGGTACGAAACCAGCATCAACAGCGGCACGTGAAGCACCAATTGCAGCACCAAGTTTGTCAGCAATACCGTCAAGAAGTTGGAAGTTCTCACCGTTTTGCATACCACGACCACCAGAGATAACTACGCTTGCAGCACCTAAGTCAGGACGCTCTGAAACTGTAAGTTCAGCGCCAACGAAGCTTGAAGTACCCGCGTCAGTTACATTGCTTAGGGCAACTACTTCAGCAGAGCCGTTTGTTTCAACAGCATCAAAACCAGTCGCACGAACAGTAATTACTTTAGTTGCATCTAAAGATTGTACTGTAGCGATTGCGTTACCTGCGTAGATTGGGCGAACGAAAGTGTCAGCGCTTTCTACTGCAATGATTTCTGAAATTTGTGCAACATCTAGTAAAGCGGCAACGCGAGGCATAAAGTTTTTACCTGTTGTTGTTGCAGAAGCTAAGATGTGAGTGTAATCACCAGCAAGTTCAGTGACTAGTAAACCCATGTTTTCAGCAAGTTGATTTTCAAAGGCTGCATTATCTGCAACTAAAACTTTACTTACACCAGCAGCTTTAGCCGCTTCATCAGCAACAGCTGCACAGTTTGCACCAGCAACTAAAATATGAATATCACCACCAATTGCGGCAGCTGCGGCAACGGTTTTTAATGTATCGGCCTTAAGGCTCGCATTGTCATGTTCTGCAATTACTAAAATAGACATTAGATCACCTTCGCTTCATTTCTTAATTTTTCTACTAATTCTTCAATAGACTCAACAATAACACCTGCTTGACGTTGTGCCGGAGGAGTTACTTTAACTAATGTAGAACGAGGGCTTAAATCGATACCAAAATCGGCAGCAACTTTAACCGCTAAAGGCTTACGTTTAGCTTTCATGATATTAGGAAGAGATGCGTAACGAGGTTCGTTTAAACGTAAATCAGTAGTAATGATTGCAGGTAAGTTAAGAGCAACAGTTTGTAAACCGCCATCTACTTCACGAGTAACATTAACTTTATCGCCTTCAACTTTAACGATTGATGCGAATGTACCTTGTGGCATACCTGTTAGAGCACCTAACATTTGGCCAGTTTGGTTATTGTCAGAATCAATCGCTTGCTTACCTAGTAAGACAATTTGCGGTTGCTCTTCTTCAACAACTTTTTGTAGAAGTTTAGCAACGTTGATTGAATCTAATGTTAAATCAGTATCAATTTGAATAGCACGGTCAGCACCAAGTGCTAAAGCAGTACGAAGTTGCTCTTGGCAAGATTTATCACCAATTGAAACAGCAATGATTTCAGTCGCAACGCCAGCTTCTTTTAGGCGAACCGCTTCTTCAACAGCAATTTCACAAAATGGGTTAATAGCCATCTTAACGTTAGTTAAATCAACGTTAGTGTTGTCAGGCTTAACACGTACTTTGACGTTATAGTCAATTACGCGTTTTATAGGAACAAGTACTTTCATAGCAACCTCTGTTTGTTGTTCGTACAATTATTTATTGTGTTTTTGTACAATTATCTTCTGTTTATTTGACATTAGTATATTAATTAAGTAAAAATTAAACAAGTGTTTTAATTTGTTGTTTTAAGTTAATACTCAAAATTATGTGTTGTCTGGTGCGAAAGATTACTCACTAGGCGACAAAAGATCAATCACCAATGTGACAGATCAACGAGTAAATTAAGCTTTATACTAATAATTGACAATTATTCGAGATTAAAGCATAGGTTTGCTCGCTATAAAATGATATAAAGCCACAATTAAAAAATATAATGAAAACTATTTAAGGAGATGAGCGTGGAACGTGAATCTATGGAATTTGATGTTGTGATCGTAGGCGCAGGTCCTTCTGGTCTATCTACAGCATGTAAGTTAATGCAAATGGCACAAGAAAAAGATCAAGAATTAATGGTTTGTGTTGTTGAAAAGGGCTCTGAAGTTGGTGCTCATATTCTTTCTGGTGCTGTACTAGAGCCTCGTGCTTTAAACGAATTATTTCCTGATTGGAAAGAGCGCGGTGCACCTCTTAATACTCCAGTGACTGGCGATGATATTTATTTATTAAATAATGCTGAAAAAGGCATTAAATTACCTAACTTTGCAGTACCTAAAACTATGCATAACGATGGTAACTATATTGTTTCTATGGGTAATGTATGTCGTTGGTTAGCCGAGCAGGCTGAAGGTATGGGCGTTGAAATATTCCCTGGTTTCCCAGCACAAGATGTGATTGTTGAAGACGGTAAAGTTGCAGGTGTTATCACCGGCGATATGGGCCTTGATGCCGACGGTAATGAAAAAGATTCATTTATGCCAGGTATGGAACTTCGCGCTAAGTACACCGTATTTGCAGAAGGTTGTCGTGGCCACTTAGGTAAAGAGTTAATCAGCAAATTTAACTTAGATGCAGATTCAGCTCCGCAACATTACGGTCTTGGTTTTAAAGAAATTTGGGATATTGACCCAGCTTTACACCAAGAAGGATTAGTTGTGCATAGTGCTGGCTGGCCTTTCGATAATGATACTACCGGTGGTGGTTATTTATACCACGCTGAAAATAACCAAGTATTTGTTGGTTTAATTATCGACTTAAATTATTCGAATCCACATTTAAGTCCATTTGATGAATTCCAACGCTTAAAGCATCATCCAAAATTTGCCCAATACCTTGAAGGTGGCAAACGTGTATCTTATGGAGCTCGTGCGATTGCTAAAGGTGGTTTTAATTCATTACCTAAAATGACTATGCCAGGTGCGGTTATGGTTGGTTGTGATGCAGGTACGATTAACTTTGCAAAAATCAAAGGTAATCACACAGCAATGAAGTCTGGCATATTAGCGGCAGAAACTATCTTTGCTGCACTAAGTGCTGGTGATGAAGGTGGTAAAGATTTAACGGCATATACTGATGGCTTTAAAGCTTCATGGTTATATGATGAGTTATACAACACTCGTAACTTTGGCGCGGCTATGCACAAACTTGGTACCTTCTTTGGCGGTGCATATAACACAGTTGATCAAAATTTCTTTGGCGGTAAATTACCGTTCAACTTTAGCGATAATAGTTTTGACCATGAATCGTTGAAGCTGGCTAGTGAATCAAAAGAGATTAACTACCCTAAGCCTGATGGTAAGTTGAGTTTTGATAAGTTGTCTTCGGTATTTTTATCAAATACTAACCATGAAGAAGAGCAACCTTGTCACTTAAAACTTAAAGACAATAGCATTCCAATTAGTGTGAATTTACCTCAATATGCAGAGCCTGCACAACGTTACTGTCCTGCTGGCGTATATGAAGTAGAAGAAACCCCCGAGGGTGATAAGAAGTTTGTGATTAATTCACAAAACTGTATTCACTGTAAAACTTGTGACATTAAAGACCCAAGTCAAAACATTACTTGGGTTACACCAGAAGGTACTGGTGGACCAAACTACCCAAATATGTAGTTTGCTAATGTTAGCAAGGATTAAATAAAAGTGTAGTGGTATAACTAATTTGGCCACCTAATTAGAGGTGTTATAATCACCTCATAAATAACTAGGTGACATAATGACAAATACAAACAGACGTAACTTTACCCCTGAATTTCGATTAGAAGCAGCACAACTAGTTGTAGATAAAAACTACACTGCTAGAGAAGCTGCTGAAGCCATGAATGTTGGTAGATCAACAATGGAGAAATGGGTTAAGCAGTTAAGAGAAGAGCGAGAAGGTAAAAGCCCTAAAGGAACTCCCATGACGGATGACCAGCGTAAAATCCGAGAGTTAGAAAAACGGATAAAACGTATCGAAGAGGAAAAAGAAATACTAAAAAAGGCTACCGCTCTCTTGATGTCAGACTCGCTGAACAATTCGCGATAATCAAAGCACTGAAAGGGAGCCATTCAGTTAAACGCACTTGTGAAGTGTTTGGTGTTCATCGCAGTAGTTTTAAATATTGGTCAAAGAACCATGACAAAATGAAACCAGAGCGAGTCAAAGCACAAGCAATGGTTCGTGCAATACACGTTGAAAGCAGAGGTTCAGCTGGTGCTAGGACTGTTGCAGATATAGCGACAGCTAGAGGCTTACCAATGAGCCGTTTCGTAGCTACAGGTTTGATGAAAGAGCTTGAACTCGTAAGTTGTCAGTTGCCAAGTCATCAGTATAGAAAAGGGTTACAAGAGCATGTGGTCATTCCAAACACGCTCGATAGACAGTTTGATGTTGTTAATCCTAATCAGTATTGGTGTGGTGACGTAACGTATATCTGGACTGGAAATCGTTGGGCTTATCTGGCTATTGTATTGGATTTATTTGCACGTAAACCAATAGGTTGGGCAATGTCTTTCTCTCCTGATACAAAGCTAACGGCTAAAGCCCTCACGATGGCTTATGAATCAAGAGGTAAGCCTAAAGGTGTGATATTTCACTCTGATCAAGGTAGCCACTATACGAGCCGAAAGTATCGTCAAATGTTGTGGCGATATCAGATAGAACAAAGCATGAGTAGACGAGGCAATTGCTGGGATAATGCTCCAATGGAGCGTTTCTTCAGAAGTTTGAAAACAGAATGGGTACCAACTAAAGGTTATCGCTCATTCGTTGAAGCAGAAAGTGCAGTGATAGATTATATCATTGGATATTACAGCCAGGTTAGGCCACATCAGTATAATGCTGGTTTACCGCCAAATGAGTCAGAGAAAAGGTACTGGCTTGAATATAAAACTGTGGCCAGATTTACTTGACCACTACAAATCGCCTAAGCGATATCAGGGACCTCCTACGGCAGTGGCGTGCTTGAATTAGATACGCTGTGTTATGCCTGAAACGGTGTAGGTCATTGCCCGGCTCCCAAACGAAAAAAGCCCTCTGCGTTAGCAGAGGGCTTTTCGGAATGGGAGCCTAGCGATGACCTACTCTCACATGGGAACTCCCACACTACCATCGGCGCTACTGCGTTTCACTTCTGAGTTCGGCATGGGATCAGGTGGGGCCA
>JAQWHD010000070.1 GCA_029237915.1 Thalassotalea sp.
AATACTTTCAATACGTGCATCGTTTAGATATTGGTAATACGTTAAAGTACGATCAACGTTATTCGGACCTTGTTGGTTTAATAACAGTTTTAAATAATCATGATGTCCGGCAGAGTAGGCACTACGGATTTGTTCAGCTAAGACATCTTCTTGTTGCTTTTTCTTAGTCAACAATACTTGCTGTTGCTGGCTTAGGTCAGCTATTTTATCTTCTACAAGGTGTTTCTTTTGCTTTAGCTCATTCATTTTTTTTGCCGTTTCGGCAATGGCTAAATCATCTTGTTTTAATTTAGTTTCAATTTCTTTTTGCTGTTTACTCGTTAACTTAATTGACTTTTTTTGCTGTTCAATTTTATTCTTTACAGAATTTAAATCATTACTGTTACTTTGCGCGTTGGCCTGCATACCGTATAAAGTGGCACTGCAGACAAGCGCAATAGACATGCCCCGTTTGAGGCATATCTTTGATAATATTCTGGCAAATTGCTGCAAAGTAATTAAAGTAAAAGTAATCAAAGTAAAATTAATCTATAACCTTCATTAGCGAGCTACCTGTCATTTCACTAGGTTGCTCCATTGCCATAAGCTCTAGCAAAGTAGGGGCTATATCACTTAATGCACCAGTTTTGCTAGGTACAGCATTACGACCAACATAGATAAGCGGTACAGGTTCACAAGTGTGAGCTGTATGAGCTTGGCCACTGGTAGAGTTAACCATCATTTCTGCATTACCATGATCGGCAGTAATTAAGCACTCGCCGCCAGTTTTCTCTAATGCGGATACTACTCGGCCGATAGCGGTATCAACCGCTTCACAAGCTTTAACGGCAGCATCAAATTTACCTGTATGGCCAACCATATCCCCATTAGGGTAATTACAAATGATTAAGTCATGTTCGCCGCTTTCTATTGCTGCAACTAATTTATCGGTAAGTAACACTGAGTTCATTTCAGGCTGTAAGTCATAGGTGGCAACTTGTGGTGAAGGGATCAAAATACGCTCTTCACCCTTAAATGTGTCTTCTCTACCACCACTGAAGAAAAATGTTACGTGCGCATATTTTTCAGTTTCAGATATACGTAGCTGTGTTTTATCATGTTTTTCTAGCCATTCACCTAGGACATTATTTAATTCCGCAGGCGGGAAGGCTGAAGGTGCATCGATATCTGCAGCATATTGGGTAAGCATCACAAATTCACTTAACTTCGGCTGCTTCTTTCTGCTAAAACCAGCAAAGTCAGGCTCGGTAAAACAACGGCTGAATTGGCGTGCTCTATCGGCTCTAAAATTCATAAAAATCATTGAGTCGCCATCATTAACTTCGATAGCATTACCGTTGGCATCTAAAATAGCCGTGGCACCTACAAATTCATCGTTTTCGTCTCTTGCATAAGCTGCTTCTAAAGCTTCTGTGGCAGTGCTTGCTGTATGTAACCCTGCACCGCTAACCATTACGTTGTATGCAGCTTCTACCCTATCCCAACGTTGATCTCGGTCCATGGCGTAGTATCTGCCAATAACCGAAGCTACTTGGCCATTACCAAGTTCAGCAAATTTTTGCTCTGCTTTTTCAAGAGATGATGCTGCACTTCTTGGCGGTGTATCTCGACCGTCTAAAAATGCATGTAGATAAACTTTTTTGGCGCCGCGCTCGGCCGCCATATCAAGTAAAGCTAAAATGTGCTCTTCATGGCTATGTACGCCACCAGGTGAAAGTAGACCGAATACATGAACAGCTTTATCTTGGCTAACTGCGCCGTCAATGGCAGAGATAATTGTTGGGTTTTGTTGAAAATCACCGGTTTCAATAGCTTTAGTAATACGGGTAAAATCCTGATAAACGATACGGCCAGCACCAAGGTTAACGTGACCAACTTCTGAGTTACCCATTTGCCCGTCAGGTAAGCCAACCGCCATACCAGAAGTTTCAATAAGCATATTCGGGCATTCTTGCATTAATTTATCCATTACCGGAGTATTTGCATGAAAAATTGCATTCGAATCGCTATTTTTTCTATAGCCCCAGCCATCGAGAATTAATAATACGGTGGATTTTTTGTTGCTCATTGTTTTACCTTGATAATGTATCGATTGATTTTAAACCTAAGTGTATTGATTCTGCCAAATATAATGACTCAGGGCTAGGTTTGTCTGCTTTACGGGCGATATTTTTTTTAAATAGACTTGCCAATGGGGCAAAAGGTATACTATTACTCTTAAATTTTCACAAATAGGCATACCTTTGGTAATGACCTAAGTTAATAGAGAACAATATAATGATGGAACAACTAATTACTTTTGCTGAGAATAACGCGATGTTATCAATGGCTTGGTTAGCGATTGTAAGTATGCTGGTATTTATTACCATTAAAAGTAAATTATCTCCGGTTAAAGAAATCAATACCCAAGAGCTAACTTTGAAAGTAAACAGAGAAGATGCGCAAGTAATTGATATTCGTAGCGAAGCAGATTTTAAAAAGGGCCATATATTAGGTTCTAAGCATCTTACTGTAGAAAAAGTTAATAATAACCAACTACAAGGCCTTGAAAAAGCAAAAGACAAACCCATTATTGTAGTATGTACAGCAGGAATGACTGCTTTACCTGTAGCAAGAAAGTTATTAAAAGCAGGATTTACCCAAGTAAGTTCATTGAAAGGTGGCTTCTCAGGTTGGCAGTCGGCCAACTTACCTGTTACCAAGTAATATTACTTATTAAAGGCGAAAAAATGGCTAACGTAACAATTTATTCTCGTGATTATTGTCCTTACTGTGTAAGAGCAAAGGCTTTGTTAGATCAAAAGCAAGTTTCATATACTGAAATCAGCATTGATAGACAGCCGGAAAAGCGAGTAGAAATGATAGAGCGCAGCAAAGGCGGTATGACCGTGCCACAGATCTTTATTAATGATCAAGTGATTGGCGGTTGTGATGAATTAATGGCTCTTGAATATAACAAAGAGCTAGATGCGTTATTAGCCCAGTAAACAATTTGTAGCCCAGACTACAATATAATTAAATAAATTTTAGGAAGTACGACAATGTCTGAAGAAAACCAAGCAACAAACGGTGCTGACCAATCAGCTCCAGCACAACCACAATTCGCAATTCAAAGAGTTTACACTAAAGATGTATCTTTCGAATCTCCTGCAGGTCCAGGCATCTTTCAAAAAGAATGGAAACCAGAGATTAAATTAGATCTTGATACTAAATCTAATAAGTTAGCTGAAGGTACTTTTGAAGTTGTTTTATCATTAACAGTGACTGCTACTTTAGAAGAAGAAGTTGCATTTTTATGTGAAGTTCAACAAGCGGGTATCTTTACTATTGGTAACATGCCTGAGCCACAAATTGCTCATACATTAGGTTCTTTCTGTCCTAACACGCTTTTCCCATATGCTCGTGAAGTAGTTAGCAGCTTAGTATCTCGTGGTACTTTCCCACAATTAAACTTAGCTCCTGTAAACTTTGATGCTTTATTTGCTTCTTACGTTCAACAACGTGCAGAACAAGCTAAAGCAGCACAAGAAACAGCAGACGCTTAATGTCTATGCATGCTGACATCAGTGTGATTGGAGCAGGATCTTATGGTACTGCTCTAGCTTTTTGCTTAGCCAGAAATAAGCACAAAACTCTACTTTGGGGTCGCTCAAGTGAGCATGTTGCGGCAATGAGTGAATCACGCAGTAATGAAAAGTATTTACCTGGTTTTACCTTTCCTGATTCTTTAGAGCTTATTGCTGATTTAGAAACTGCAGTAAAAGCCAGTAATAACTTACTCATCGTAGTGCCGAGCCATGCATTTGTGAAAATGTTAGATTTGATCAAACCATTTTTAACCAAACAACACAAAATTGCTTGGGCAACCAAAGGCTTAGATCCTCTTGAAGGACGCTTGCTACAAGAAGTTGCTGTTGATATTTTAGGTGAAGACACCAGTTTAGCTGTTCTGTCTGGACCTACGTTTGCCAAAGAAATGGCTGCCGGCATGCCAACGGCTATTTCATTGGCATCAACGGATACTGGCTTTGCTCATACCTTATCTGAGCTTTTACACTGTGAAAAAACATTCCGAGTTTACCTTAATGATGATTTTATTGGTGTACAACTCGGTGGTGCCGTTAAGAATGTCATCGCTATAGGCGCAGGCATTGCTGATGGTATAGGTTTTGGCGCCAATGCACGTACAGCATTAATCACTCGTGGTTTAGCTGAAATGACGCGCTTAGGCGTTGCTGTAGGAGCTGATCCTAAAACCTTTATGGGTATGGCAGGTTTAGGTGATTTAGTCTTAACTTGTACTGATAATCAATCTCGTAATCGACGTTTTGGTCTAGCTTTAGGCGCCGGCGAATCAGTGGATGACGCGATTGAAAATATTGGTCAGGTGGTTGAAGGCTACAGAAACGCTAAAGAAGTATACATGTTAGCGCAGCGTAATGATGTCGAAATGCCGATTGTTGAGCAAGTTTACCAGGTGTTATACCAAGGTAAATCAGCGAAAGAGGCGGCATTACAACTTTTAGGTCGTAATAAAACTAACGAATAAAGTCAGAGTGCTTTAATTTATTAACCTTGTTTTGGTGACTTATAGATTCAAAAAAACCGCTAACTTAGCGGTTTTTTGCCTACAGGGATGTAGGTACTTAGGTTCTGTCTGGAACTTTGAACCTGTGCTTAGATGAACTTGATCTAAGTTAATTTGAGTTCTTAAAACCCAGTTGACGCCATGCTTCATAAACAATAACCGCAACCGAGTTAGATAAATTCATACTGCGTGAATTTTCGGTCATTGGGATACGAATTTTATGCTCATCTGGAATTTGGTCTCTTACTGAATCAGGTAATCCACGAGTTTCAGCCCCAAAGATAATGTAATCACCCTCAGTAAACTCCACCTCAGCATGAAAGCGAGTGGCTTTCGTCGTAGAAGCATAAACACGTTTTGGCTTTTCAGCTTTTATAAAGTCTGCATAGCTTTTATGCAATTTTAAGTTAGCAAACTCATGATAATCTAAACCCGCTCTTCGTAAGCGTTTATCGTCAATGTCAAAACCTAACGGTTCAATCAGGTGTAAACGAAAGCCACTGTTGGCACATAAGCGGATGATATTCCCCGTGTTTGGCGGGATTTCTGGTTCAAAAAGTACGATATCTAACATTTTAGGCTGCAATTACATAAAAAATAATATCTAGTATACCGTGCTCTGAACTTTAGCTTAAAGTATAATTATCGATATATTTAATTATTCCCACGAATTGCGTGATTTATGTCCACAAAAAGTTATGAAGATTTAGTTAAGTTAGCCAGTAAAATGGCCATCTTTGTTGCAGCTACCTTAGTCTTTACTAAGCTTTATGCTTGGTGGGTTTCGAGCTCATCAGCAATGTTGGCATCAACTACAGATTCCATTCTTGATGTGTTTGCCTCTCTATGTAGCTTCATCATTATCCGTTTTTCTTTAAGTCCTGCAGATGAAGAACATCGTTTTGGTCATGGTAAGGCCGAAAATTTGGCCGCGCTAATGCAGTCTTCGTTTGTACTAGGCTCTGCTATTTTATTAATGCTGCATGGTGTGGATAGGATTATTTCACCGCAAGAGGTATCGCATAGCTCAATAGCCATTGGTATTAGTGTCCTCGCAATTGTACTTACCGTCGCTTTAATTAGTGTACAAAAATACGTAATTAGTAAAACAAAGTCGGTAGCAATAGGTGCGGACTCGTTACATTACCAGTCGGATTTATTGCTTAATGCGGGGGTTATTTTAGCCTTAGTGTTAAATGCATATAATTGGCCACAAGCCGATGGTATTTTTACTGTCTTGGTCGGTGTTTTTCTGCTTACTGGCGCGATCAAAATGATTTATCACAGCATTCACGATCTAATGGATAGAGAATTAGCGGTGGAAGATTTACAAAGCATTAAGGCTGTTATTAATTCACACCCAAGAGCCAATGGTTTTCACGAATTGCGTACTAGGCAGTCAGGTAAAATGCGTTTTATTCAGTTTCATTTAGAATTAGATGACAATTTAAGTTTGCTGCAAGCACATCAGATCTCAGATGAAGTAGAGCAAGAGTTACTGAAAATATTTACCGATACTGAAGTTTTTATCCATCAAGACCCGCAGTCGGTAGTAGCCAAAGAATTAACCAAGCAAGTGAGTTAATGTTAAAGATGCTATTCGTGCTGACTAAACCAATCTAAGGTTGCGGTTAATGTTTCATTTCTAATAGCGTCTACTTCAAATAGCAATTCATGCAAAGCGCCATTAAGTATTAAAGGTTTGCCGTTGGGACAAGATTGTTGCTGCAAACTATTTAACTGTTTACAGAATTTTGTTTGCTTGTCATTTCTGACTATCGTATCTAGTTCTGCTTGAATTACATAGACCGGGGTGGTTATTTTATCTAAGTTATTAAACAGCATTTGTTCGGTTTTAATTGCTTGTTCTAACCAAGCGAAAGTTATCCCACCCAGTTGCAGCTTAGGATTGAGTTGGTATTCTTGTCTAAAGATATTATAGCGAGGTTCACAACCGGTTAAGCGGTTACCCACAAATGGTTTTGCTTGATAAGGGCCATAACTATAGAAATAGCTCGACTCTTTTGACTTTAAGCCATCAGCCCAGTGGCTAATACTGCTCAGGGGTTTACCTACCCAGTCAGGGATCGAACCACCATTAATCGAAATCATTGGCGATAATAATACTGCGGCGTCAAATGTATTTGGAAACTGTTGCAGATGAAGGGTCGAAATAGCGCCCCCCATTGAGTGTCCCATAAGGTACATCTTGCCCATAAATTTAGGTTTAACAATCTCATTCACAAAATACTGTAAGTCTAAGACGTAATCATTAAAATCACGTACATAGCCTTTATGCGGGTCACTCAGCATACGCTCAGATAAACCCTGACCCCGATGATCTATAATGGCTACATTGTAACCCTGATTATGCAAATCAAAGGCCGTTTCTTTATATTTTAGATAGCCTTCAGAGCGACCGGGGGAGATGACAATACTGTGTTTGTTTATAGCTGAATAAAATAAAGCATAGGCTATGGTTAAGCCATCAAAGCTGCTAAATGTCGAAAATTTACCTGTTTGCCAATATTCAGCAATTTGGTGCTGATATTTAGTCGATAATTCTGATTCTTGGCTGAATTTATAAGAGCTAACCATGAGGTAACAAACTTCCAAATATTTTTTAGCTAGACGTTATATCTATTGCTTGCGGTAGTGTCATTATTACACATAAACCAGGGTTTTCATTATTAGATGTGGCCAACTTTGCATAAATATTACCTTGGTGGCAATTAATTGCTCTGCTGGCAATAGCTAAGCCTAAACCGGTACCACCACTAATTCGATCTCTTGCTTCCGATGTCCTGAAAAAAGGTTTAAAGATATCTTTAATATATTTCACATCAACACCAGGTCCTTGGTCGCTAATGTTAATCACAATCAGCTGGCCTTTAAGTTTTAACGAAACCTTAATTTGTGAATCATTAGGACTGTACCTTAAAGCATTATTTATAATATTCTCAATAGCACTACTGATGAGTTGGTGGTCACCATAAAATTTAATGTTTTCGGCTACCGTAGCCTTAATAGATATGTTTTTTTCATTACCAACAAACTGAGCATCGTCAATTAAGCTCTCGACTAATGCGCTTAAATTAAATGCACTTTTGTGCATCTGTTGCAATTGATTTTCTAATCGAGAAAGCTGCAGTGCTTGGCTAATCATACTATCTAATCGGCTGGTTTCATTAGCAAAACGA
Source organism: Thalassotalea sp. (assembly GCA_029237915.1). Lineage (GTDB taxonomy): Bacteria > Pseudomonadota > Gammaproteobacteria > Enterobacterales > Alteromonadaceae > Thalassotalea_A. Next base: position 7,789 of record JAQWHD010000070.1, read on the forward strand.
GTAATATACTTATCTAATTCTGGGTTGTTATGTTCAACTTTTTCGATCATAGATAATGACAGTTGCATGCGAGTTAATGGAGAGCGTAACTCATGTGATATATCACCCAAAAGCCTTTGCTGCGCGGCGATTGAATGTTCTAATTTATCAGCCATACCATTAAGTGCTTGACCTAATTGGCCAACTTCATCAAAACGCTTTTCAAATTCAGGTAAGCGCGTTGCTAACTCGCCTTTACCAATAAGCTTGGTGGCGGATGTTAATTGCTTTAACGGGCGAATTAAATACCAGGACAATATCCAACAGAGCATGCCAGTTATAACAACTACCATCAAAATCCTAAGCTCATCAGGCATTTGTTGTAAAAATCTTGGAATATCTTTTCTTTGAATTATTTTACCAATAAATAAGTGGTAAGTTTGGTCGCGAATAACAACTTCTTGCGGACCAACTAAGTTATATCCCGGTATAGTTATGTCGACGGCATGAGAAAATTTTAACTCTCTTAGTGTCCGATAAATACGAAAGGGCATTTGGGCCGTGTTAGAGTGTATCTTGCCATTGGATGGTTTTTTTAGCCAGATACCACGTGGTAAGTTTCTACTGCGTAATAGCACTGCATCGATAGGTTTGTTTTTTTCTTTGGCAAAGTTTCTGGTTAACCTCTTTGCTGTAGATTGTAGGCGAAGTTGTTCTTTTAGGGTGATTTCAACTATCTTCTCTTGCTCATTATACTGCTCAGTTACCCACTGGGTCACTGACATAGTAATAATTGCAATTATCCAAAAGCCTAAAAATATTTTTACTTTTAAGGAGGAAAATATCGCTTTTAAACGAGTGAATAGCACTATTTTGCGCCACTCATAAATACATAGCCGACGCCTCGAATGGTTTTGATTTTCTCTGCCGGGCTATGCTGTTGAAATTTACGACGAATGTTGGAAATATGCATGTCTATACTTCTATCGAAAGCCATAAGTGGCCGACTAAGTACTTGTTCAGAGAGCATTTCTTTACTCACAATGGTGTCTAGATTTTCCATTAATAAATGCAACATTTCAAACTCAGTTCCGGTGAGTAAAACCTGTTGCCCTAAGCAGGTCACCTCTCTTGATGCTGGAGATAATTCGATACCGTTAATATCAAGAGGTTGAGATTTAGATGTATTGGTTAATATGTCTACACGTCTTAATATGGCTTTAATGCGAGCTAACAATTCTTTTGGATTATAAGGCTTAGATAGGTAATCATCGGCGCCCAACTCCAAACCTAATACTCGGTCAGAGTCATCACCTTTAGCGGTTAACATTAATATCGGTGTAAGATGCTTACCACCAAGTGCTTTAAGTACCTCAAAACCATTTAACCCTGGCATCATTACATCAAGTAATATTAAGTCATAGTCATTTGTTTTAGCTTGCTCTAAACCACTAACTCCATCAAAACAACAGGTTAAGGAAAATCCTTCACTTGTCAAAAATTCGGATAATAACTCACTTAACTCTTGATCATCATCGATAAGTAGTAGTTTTGCCGCAGCCATATTTATTCTCTAGGTTGGTTAGCTATCTGCATTAATAATAACGACTTTGTTATTTATAGTCAGTAAATTTACTCAATCTTTACTGTTTGCTTGCACATCTTTACATTGAAATTGGCTATGCTGTAAAAGGTAAAGACAACGATTTAATTAATTGATTAGGATGAAATATCATGAACAGCATTAAACTTAGAAGTAAATTTAGCTTAGTACTATGGTCATTGGTGAGTTGCTTTGTAGTAAACACTGCATTTGCTAAGCCACCTACAAAGAACCGAGGTCATGACGAAATGCGCATGATTATGTCAAAGTTGGACTTAACTGAAGAGCAAACCACGCAGGTTAAAGCGATAAAAGCCGCAAGCAAAGAACAAATGCAAGCGATAAAAGGTGAGCGTGATGAAACTAAGAAAGCCGCATTAGAAAGTTTATTTACCGCCCCAACGTTTGATGAACAAGCATTTATGGAGATGCAGCGTGAAAAATCTGAAAAGATGCACCAAGGTGCGTTAATTATGGCGAAAGCAAAGCATGCGACATATCAGCTATTAACCGCAGAACAAAAAGAGAAGTATGCACAATTAAAGCAGCAATATCGTGCTAAGCGCAAAGATAAAATGGCTAAGAAGAAAAATAAACAACAAAAGTAATGCCAATTTGAGTAATAGTTTTTAGGTTCCCCAACCTACTTTTAGCCTCTTAGGTTTTCTTAAGGGGCTTTTTTTGTTTTATAAAAATCAACGGCTACTTCAATCTTTCTAGCAATAAATGCAAGCTTGCCCCAAGCTCACGTACTTCATGGTGCTTAAATTCATCGACTAACTTTCCTTGCGCAAAGGCGGAAAACGCTCGGCCTATTGTAACTTGCTCTGGCAACACGGTTACGCCCATATTTGCAAGCAGCATTCTTAAGTTTATTAAGCCTCTAATACCACCCAAACCACCCGGTGAAGCTGACATAATCGTAGAATATTTATCTTTAAATGCACTTAAGGGTATTTCGTCAGGCGTCGTTGCTCGAGAAGCCCAATCAAGGGCGTTTTTAAGTAACGCGCTGTAAGAGCTATTGTATTCAGGAGAGGCTAACAGTAAGCCATCATGATCTAATAGCAGTTGTTTAAACTTACTAGCAAATTCGGGCATACCGTGTTCAGCTTCATAATCTTGACAAAATATTGGCATAGGATAATCAGACAAGTTAATTATCGTCACATCACTACCTAGTGCTTGCGCTCCACGTGCGGCAATGCTGACTAATTGTTGGTTGAAAGAGGCTTTGCGACTACTGCCTGAAAATGCGAGAATTTTGCTCATAAATAAATATGTTCAAATGTTTAAAGTAAAAATACACAATAGAACGGATTATTTTGTTTTTCTAGTTTTTATCGATAAAAATAGCAATTTTAATAGTGTAATTACTCAACCTTGTTAGCTAGGTAATGGTATCAAATGCTAGTAAACTGGCGATGTTTCGGGCACTACTGACTAAGTTTTCATGGCCACTTGCTAAAGCCTCATCAATATTCATTACTCTAGGCAAAACGGAAAATGCCGCATCAATTCCATGTTCATGTACTACGCTATAATCACAAGCTAAGCTGCCGGCTAAAGCGATCACTTTACATTGATGTTGCTTAGCTATTTTAGCTACCCCTACAGGTGTTTTGCCAAATACTGTTTGACTATCGATGCGCCCTTCACCAGTAATGACTAAATCGGCATCTTTAACGTGTTCTGCTAAATTTAGTGCTGTAGTAACTATCTCAATGCCAGGCGTTAATGTTGAGTTCAAGCAAGCTAACAGTGCAGCTCCCATGCCTCCTGCTGCGCCTGTACCGGGAACATTGATAATGTTTTTACCTGAGGCTAATTCTAATTTTTGGCCAAAAATATTGAGGTTATCATCAAGAATCTTTATGGTTTGCTCTGTCGCGCCTTTTTGTGGTCCAAAAATATGCGAAGCACCTGTAATACCACAAAGGGGATTGTCGACATCACAGGCTATAGAGAATTGAACCTGCGTTAACAACGGATTAAGCTCGCTTAAGTCGATATTATCCAGTTGACTTAAACCGCCACCGCCAGCTGAAATCTCAGCTTGATTAGCATCTAATAGCTTCACGCCTAATGCTTTTAACATACCGCCACCGCCGTCGTTAGTTGCACTACCGCCTAAACCAATAATAATATGCTTAATGCCATTATTGATTGCGTGATTAATTAATTCACCAGTGCCAAAACTACAAGTAAGTAGTGGGTCTCGTTTCGAGCGTGCAACTAAATGCAGGCCAGACGCTGCAGCCATTTCGATAACCGCTGTTTTTCCATCGCCTAGTACACCATAAAAGCCAGTGACTTTATTATGTAATGGGGCGCTTACTTCAAGTTCTACAATGCTGCCTTGGGTGGCATCAACCATAGCTTGTACAGTGCCTTCTCCACCATCTGCCATAGGTAGTTTTACATAGTGAGCATTGGGGAAAATTTGCTTAAAGCCTAATTCAATCGCGTTGGCGACTTCTAGTGCACTTAAACTTTCCTTGAATGAATCCGGAGCAATTACTACTTTCACTTAACTTCCCTATTAGTTTTTTAAATTTACACTAGAGTAATACTAAACTTAATACATAAATGAGTAGCATAGCAACTAAACCTTGCACTAAAGTCGCCATTGTATGAGCGCGATAAGCTAGTGAAACACTCATTCGGCTAAATTGTGATACCACCCAGAAAAAACTATCGTTGGCATGCGATACTGTCATCGCTCCTGCGCCAATAGCCATTACAGTAAGTACGCGGCCCATTTCGGTGGCCAAACCTAATTCGGGTAATAACGGTGCTACTAATGCGGAGGTGGTCACTAAGGCTACTGTTGAAGACCCTTGTGCCGACTTTAACGCGGCTGAAACTATGAATGGCATAAATATACCTATACCTAATGCCGATAATGTTTCACCTAAGTAGCTACCAATAGGCGCAGCTTTAAGTACTGCGCCAAAGGCACCACCTGCACCAGTAATAAGTAAGATTGGCGCTGCAGCCGTTAGACCCTGAGCAATACGTTCACTAAATGCAATGATCCTATGTTCACCCTTTAGTAATCCAAAAGAGATCAGTAAACCGACTAATAAAGCATTAAGAGGATTGCCTAAAAAAATGAATAAAGAATAAACCGAGCCATCGCCAAAAGGCCGACTTGGTAAGTTAGCCACTGAGCCTAGACAAATTAATAATATCGGTAGCATAATTGGTGCAAAGGCCATAAAAGTTGACGGTAGTTGGCCATAACTGGCTCTAATGTCATCGGCGCTTATTTGAGGATGTTCTATTGTTTCTTCTAAATCAGGCTCAGTATTGGCAAAACGATTAGCCCATAACATGCCAGCTATTGCGGCTGTTGCGGCTACAAATATACCAACAGCAATCACTAAGCCTAAATTATCTTGTAAGCCTAAATTACCGGCAGCTGCGATTGGACCTGGTGTCGGTGGTACAAAAGTATGAGTGGCATAAAGGCCGGTAGCGAGGGCAACACTCATTGCTACAGGGGAGATTTTCATCTTTTGCGCCATTGATTCTTTTAATGAATTTAAAATAACAAAGCCAGAATCACAAAATACGGGTACAGATACGATATAACCAATAAGCGACATGGTTAGGGTTGGAAATCGGTCACCTAATAGCTTAATAATAAATTCGGCCATAGTGATGGCTGCGCCACTTTTTTCTAATACCGTACCTATTATGGTACCAATAACTATGACTAAACCAATCTGCCCTAATAAACCGCCAACACCGCCGCTGATAGTCGCAGTGATACTGTTGATTGGTAGTTGGTAAGCAAAGGCGGTGAGAAATGCAGCAATTAAAAGCGTTAAAAAAGGATGAAGTTTAAATTTAGAGGTGGCAATAACAATAAAAGCTATTATTGCTATTAAAATCAATACTAAGGACATAAACCATTCTCTTTTATAGAAATTTAATTAACTTGGTAAAATAAAAGATAGACCTAATTATACAACTTTTCCATGTTGTAAATAAAAAC
>JAQWHD010000013.1 GCA_029237915.1 Thalassotalea sp.
CGTGAAATAACTCTAAAGAAGTCATTACCATTCTAACTGCCTTTATCGGCTGAGTAATAGCTTTTTTGTAGTTGCTGTAATGCTTTTGAAAAATCAAGATTATTAATCTTTGCATCAACCTGATTCAAGTTAGTGAATACTTCACCAGGGAATAAATCACTTGCCCAAAGAGGTAATAGTTTTAATACTTGTTCGCCATCATTTTTAGTACAAGCGGCCATTAATTTTAAGTAAGTTTGTTTATCGTTTGCTGTGAACGTTGCTTTATTTAAGCCAACTTTACCTTTTAACTTTGCCATATAAAGCCAAGCTAAAGCGGTTAAGATCCAGCCAGCTAAGAAAATCCACTGTAGGGTGGTGTTTTGCTCGGTGATAACTTGCACAGGTGCTGCTTGTATCGGTGCTTGTGTCACTAGTGGGGCAGCAATGCCGACAATAGTAATTGTTTTTGCTGGGATAACGGCTTTTGCTGCACGGTTAAGTTTAGTGTTCCACCAAGGGATAACAACTTCTGGCAGGGTGTAGGTACCGGGCTTGGTTGGTACAACGGCAAATTCTTGAACTTTTTGAGATATCAATAAACCTCGTTGCAAGCTTCTGGTAGTTTCAGCTTGATCAGGGTAAATTTTTAATTCAACAGGCGCATTAAAATCAGGTTCTGGTAATTGTTCTTCCGATAATCCTGCTGCTGTGATGATTAGTTGGCGAGTAATTGGCTCACCTAATTCAAACTCATCTTTATCGGTTGGCCATCTGTCTTCAACTGTTATTATTTCGCTTGGCAGCCAATCGCCTTGGAAACTTGCTGGAATAGGTAAGACATTAATATCGATTTCTTGACCGCGAATACTCACTGGCTTGCCGCGGTTCATACTTGAGAACATAGAGCGTTGTTGGTTAGAAGTAATTATTTCACCATCAAACATCGAACTATGTAATACAAATTTACCGCTGCTCTCTGGTTTAATTGAATATAAGCGTTCAAAGGTTCTATAGCGCTTACCATCGATAATTTGTGTTGTTTCTTGGTCTTTACCTATTTGGGTTATTTGCGCGCCGGTCATTTTAGGCTCAGATAAAGAGCCTCGCTTGAGCTCTTGTGCAATGTGTAACTTAACTTTTAACGTGAATTGCTGTTGTACATACATTTCAGTTGTAGATACATCTGCAGTAACGTAAACATCTTTTTGTTGCTTAGCGCGTTTATCATTTTTTGCCATTACTTGGATTGCAATAGGGTTAGATGAAACCCCTTCAATGGTAATTTCAGGAATGGTTGCAATACCAGCTTTTCGAGGTATAAGTAGCGTGGTCCAGCGTGTTGTGCGCGTGGTATCGAAATTAACCATGCTCGTTTGGCTACTTACTGATGTGCCACCGACAATAAAGTCTTTTGCTAACACTGAAGAGTCAAAAGCATCGGCAGAAACTGAGCCATCAGCAATTAAAGTTAAGACGATGGATTCGTCGACAACCGCTGGGTTTTTATCAATGCTGGCACTGACACTGGTGATAGCATAAACGCTTTGGCTAACCAATAAGGTTAGGGCGAGAATACTTACTTGGATTAACTTTACCACTTTTCTTTAACTCCAATACTGCTTCTATTTTGACGACGTTTTTGATACTCAAGTTGCATCTTATTTCTCAAAAGTAAATGCGGATCGTCGGTAACTTTTTTAAGTAATTGTTCATGTTTTTGATTGGCTTCAATCTCTTCAGCTGTTGGGCTGTCAGTCATGCCGGCCATTTGTTCGTTTTCAGCACCTTGCTCATCACTTTGCTCAGTGTTGTTGTTTTCAGTATCAGCCTTGGCTTGTGCTTGATTCTCTTCTTCTGAATCATTTTGCTCGCCATTTTGTTGCTCATTGTCACGGCTTTGCTGATCCGACTCTTTGTCATTAGGGTTTTGATCGCCGTTCTCATTTTGCTCAGGTTTAGCATCATCAGACTGGTCACTACTTTGTGGGTCTTGACTGTCTTGCTGCGGCTCTGAATTTTCAGACTGAGATTGGTCGTCTTGTTGACCGCTATCACCTTGCTGGTTTTCGTCCTGATTTTGTTGATCGTTCTTATCGCTTTGCTGTTGTTCTTGGTTCTGCTCTTGCTGCTCATCACCATCTTGGTTTTGATCTTGCTCTTCTTGTTGCTGCTTTAATTGCTCAATAAGCGCTTTGTTGGCAAGTGCATCGGCGTGTTCAGGTTGCTCGGCTAATACGTCATCATATTTGGCAATAGCTTCATCATATTTGCCTAATTTGGCTAAGGTATTGGCTTGGTTATAGTTTGATAAAGTATTGTATGCAGACGTTTCTTCAGAGCCTAAGTCAGCGTCTTGCAGTTTCTGATACTCTTCGAGTGCCTCTTCATATTTACCGGCTTTATATAAGCTACTCGCTTTCCATTGTGGGTCATTGAACTGCTCAGCTGCTTGCGCGTATTGCTGTTGTGCAAACTTAAAGCTTGCTTGCTGATCGCTGGTTTGCCATAAATCGTCCCAAAGACTCGATTCGGCTTTTTCTTCAACTTTGCCTTCAACCTTGCCTTCAATCTTTCCTTGAGCTTGGTTTTGCTCTTGAGCTGCAACATTAGGTGAGTAAGTTGTGCTTAATGCAAAGGCAAGTAGTACAGGCATGAACAACAGGCCGCGTCTAAAGTAACCCAGCATTAAAGGCAACACTAACAATAATAAGTAAGGACCCGCTTCTTGCCATTGGTCACCTAAATTATCTTGTTTACTTTGCATGTCTTTTGCTTGGGCGCTAGGGCGTTCACCGAGCTTTTCAATGTCACTTTCATCAGCAGTAATTGGGCTAAACAAACCGGATGAGCGACTACTTACCCCTGTAAGCATTTGTAAATTAATCTTAGGGATAACGATATTACCGCCTCTATCTTTCATTAATTCACCATTAGATAAGGTAATAGGTGCGCCTTGTTCAGTACCAACCCCTAAGATATTTACTCTATGGTCGTGTTTTGCGACAAAGTCATTAATATCTTGGAGCTCGTCCATATCAATACCATCGGTGATCCAATAAATATCACCAGCTAAATGCCCTGAATTTTGTAGCATATCATTGGCTAGCAATAGTGCAGGGTATGGGTTTGAACCTAGCTCTGGCATGATTTCTGGTGATAATGACGGTAGTAATAAGTTGATGTTATTAATGTCGGCGGTTAACGGGCTAATAATAAAGGCATCACCGGCATAAGCGACTAAACCTATTTCACCTTCATTGATTTCCTTTACTAAATCCATGGCTTTAAATCGCGCCATCGTTAGTCGGTTTGGTTTAATGTCGGTGGCTAACATTGAAAATGACATATCCATAACAATGACCGAGCCACGCTCAACTTCAAATACTGGTTGTGGTATTTTTTGCCAAGTTGGGCCTGCCATCGCAACAATAATAAGTAGGCCTATTATCGATGGGATCAGCAAAGATATTGGTTTTTTATTATCTTCATTACTTAATAGCATAGACGTTAAATGTTTCGGGATAACCTTGTGCCAAGCAGAAGACGCTATGCGTAGTTTTTTTAACTGCCAAATTAAATAGATTAAAGCAATGATCGCCAGTAACCATAAAGGTCTTAGAAAATGAAAATCAGCCATTAGCTTTCACCTCCTTGGCGCAGTTTGTTGCTTGCTTTGGTAAAGTTGATATTGGTAAATTGCATTAAAAACATTTGTAAAAATATAAGCAGTACGGCAATTGCTAACGGCCAGAAGAATAATGAGGTTAATGGGCGCATTTGTTGTTGGTCTTGCTCAACTGGCTCAAGTTGGTCGAGCATTTGATAAATTTTACTCATCGACTCTGCATCTTTTGCTCTGAAGTAACTACCACCAGTTTGTGTGGCAATGTTCGACAGTGTTTTTTCATCTAAATCGCGAGAAGGGTTCACTTTACGATTACCAAATAATGAACGCTCCATCATTACATCGGCGCCTATACCAATAGTGTATATAGTTACATCTTTAGCAACGGCTAGCTCTAATGCTTGCTCTGGAGTGATTTTACCTGAAGTGTTTTGGCCATCGGTTACTAATAATAACACTCGGTTTGACTCTTTCTTATTAACAAAGCGCTTTACCGACAGCGCCATAGCGTCACCAATAGCGGTCTTTTGACCAACTAAACCAATAACACTTTCATCAAGCATTTGTTGTACGGTTTTTCTATCGAAGGTCATTGGTGTTTGCATGTAAGCGTCGTCACCAAATAATATAAGACCGAGACGGTCCCCTTGGCGGCGCTCAATAAATTCACCAAGTAACTTCTTCAATAAGGTTAAACGGTTAACTTGGCTGCCGTTTAAACGCATATCTTCAATTTGCATACTGCCAGATAAATCTACCGCGATCATCATTTCACGGCCTTGGGTTGGGATCTCGATAACATCGCCTAACCATTGCGGGCGCGAAACAGCAACCACTAGCAAAATCCAGATTAATGCCGCAAACCAAACGGGTAAATTCTGTTGCCCTGCAGCGCTTACTTTGGAGTTTACACCAGGTAATAGCACCGGAACTTTCAATGAGGCTGATGTTACAGATTTTTTGGGAGATAAAAAATAAACCAAAAAGGGCGCTGGTAATAATAAAAGCAACCAAGGCCAAGCTAAACTAATCATTCTGGCTCTCCTTTATTGCTGCTTTTAAGGGAAAAAAGTTAGCATTGGTTAGCCAAAATAGCGCGCCACTTTGCAAATCT
>JAQWHD010000015.1 GCA_029237915.1 Thalassotalea sp.
TTGGAAGGCTAAAACACCATATTCAGAAAGCAAATATTTGCAGACATTAAAAGATAGAAAGTCACCATTAATTGCTAATATTTAGTTGACGAGTGCCTCAGGGCGTGAAATTGCCGTTCGAGTCACCTTCAAACTGCATGATTCCACCCAAAAGCACGGTGGAATGACGGAGTGTTTTTTCTAATATTGTATGGCAAAAAGTGGCACTAACTTGCCGTTCAGAGTCACCTTGAAACTGCATAAAATACGATCAAAAAACGAAATAGTTCCAAAGCTTCCATTTAGTTTGTCTGCTAAAATTATTGAATTAAATTTTGAAGTTAAAGCCCACAAGCGTAAGCTAAGGCCTTCTCTTTCAATATTGGTGCGCGATGAGCAGCAAAAATACCAATATTTCTTAATAATTTAAGTGGCCCTGACTTATTTTTAAATGTGCCGTAGATTGCATCCATGCCAGACATCATTAATAGGTTGTCAGTTCTTCTCGATTTTTCATAACGTTTCAATACTAGCTCATCATCAAAAGCTTCACCCGAACCTATCGCTTTTGCAATAACTTCTTGTAGCGCCTTAATATCTTTAAAGCCAAGGTTAACGCCCTGCCCTGCTAATGGGTTTATCGTATGGGCAGAATCACCAACTAAAACTACTCGCCCTTTTACGTATTGATTGGCATGGCGACGAGTTAAATTGAAAGCCCCCTTAGCCACTACTTCAATATCACCAAGTCGCTTAGGGAATACATCAGCTATAGCTTGGGTTAACTGTGAGTTACTTAATTTAGATAAGCGTTTAATTTCATCACGGCTATGGTACCAAACTAAAGAGCCATGATTGCCAGGCATAGGTAAATAAGCGACAGGACCTGTTGGGCTGAAATGCTGCCAAGTAATATCCTGCTGAGGCATAGCTGTTTTAACGTTAATTAACATCGCTGATTGCTGATAATCCCAACCTGTAGTGCCAATGTTTGCAATGCTACGTACTTGCGAGTTTGCTCCATCCGCACCTATAACAATGCGAGCTTCGATAGTTGAGTTAGATAATTCTACTGTCACTTTTTCAGCAGTTTGAGAGTAAGAAACTAATTGCTCAGGACATAACAAAGTAACATTAGATTTTTGTTCAAGCTGTTGCCATACAGCTAATTGTATTAATCGGTTCTCAACGATATGACCTAAATGTGGTTGCTCAATCTCATCACTATTAAATTCAGCATAAGCGATATCATTTTCCCAAACACCAAGTCGTTTGTATGGACAAGCACGCCAATCCAAAACTTGTTGCCAGGCATCTAATTGTGAAAGCAGTTGTTGCGAACCAAGAGATATTGCGGAAACACGCAAATCATAATCTTGTTCTGGTGTGAATTCTTTAGGTGCATAAGCTTCAACAAGAGCTACCTTCAACCCTAAATCGGCTAAAGCTAGGGCTGTAGTTGCGCCAACCATACCGCCACCAACAATTAAACAATCAACTTTCAACACTAAGTTATACCTCTATCATTTCAATACAGTTTATTTTAACTAAGGACTTGCTATAAATCGTCAGTTATTTGAATTTTTTCAATATTAATCAGTTATTTCTGTAAATACCTATAGAAAAAAACACTGACAATGAACACAAAAACCATACATAAACCATACACAAACCAAATGTAACCCATTGTTTTAACTTAATTAATTTCACATTTACGATGGGTTGCATGTTTTGCAAGATAAAAGGATAACTGCACCTACTATGTAACAAAATTTAACTAACATGCCGTTTCGAAACACTTGCTTACATGTAAGATGCAACGTTTTATTAACTTCTTCTATCTTAATAATTATAAGTTCAAAAACTTAAATTAATCCAACTTAACTTTATTAGAGAGAAAATCATGAAAACATTAAATAAAACATTACTAGCATTAGTTCTTATAGTTAGTACAAGTATCGCAATGGCTTCTGAATCAAAAATGCCGGTGTATGAAGTTACCTATATTAAAAGTATTGATACCATAAAACAGCAAACATCGCATACTATTGCACAGTTAAATTATCAAACTACGCTAGATATCTACTCGCAAGCGAAAAATAATGTTAAATATATTGGTGCCCGCTTACATTTACAAACGGAACTTGCTAATAACAATAGCACAAGTGACAAAGAGTCATTAAAAACAGCTAAGTAATTGCTACTATTGCAAATTGTCAGCTATATAAAAAGTTAGTCTAGGTAGTAATTAGCTAACTTTTTGTTACCCCCAAAGCTTTTCTGATTATTTTTTATGCTTGTTTACAAATTAATACTTTGTCTTTAGTAGCGTCAACTGTGAAGAAAGAGTAAAATACCGCTCTTTTTTTGGTTAATTAGACGATTAATAGCTCGTTTTTAAGTGTTCCTAATTCATATGCACCTGAAGGGTGTATTTAAGGTCACCATTAACCATTCAATTTTCACGATATTATTGGGCAAATAAGTAATGAGTAAAAAGCTGTATATTAAAACCTGGGGCTGTCAGATGAACGAGTATGACTCGCAAAAGATGGCTGATTTATTAGACTCTACCCACGGCTTCATTGAAGTTAAAGAGCCGGAAGAAGCAGATGTTTTATTGCTTAACACCTGTTCAATTAGGGAAAAGGCTCAGGAAAAAGTTTTTCACCAACTTGGTCGTTGGAAAAACTTCAAAAATGACAATCCAGACTTAATCATTGGTGTTGGTGGCTGTGTTGCTTCGCAAGAAGGTGACGCTATCCGTCAACGTGCACCATTTGTTGATATCGTATTTGGTCCACAAACGCTTCACCGTTTACCAGAAATGATTAACCAAATTAATACTGATCATGATTCATCAGTGGTAGATGTTAGTTTCCCTGAAATTGAAAAATTCGATCGCTTACCTGAACCAAGAGCTGACGGCCCAACAGCATTTGTTTCTATCATGGAAGGTTGTAGCAAGTACTGTACTTTTTGTGTTGTACCTTATACTCGTGGTGAAGAAGTTAGCCGTCCATTAGATGACGTATTATATGAAATTGCCCAGCTTGCTGAACAAGGCGTTCGTGAAGTAAATCTATTAGGTCAAAACGTAAATGCCTATCGCGGTGAAATGCACGATGGCAGTATTTGTCGTTTCTCTGAATTACTCACTTTAGTTGCAACTATCGATGGTATCGACCGTATTCGTTACACAACATCTCACCCAGTAGAATTTACTGAAGACTTAATTGAAGTCTACAAAGAAATTCCTGAGTTAGTAAGCCATTTACATTTACCCGTTCAAAGTGGTTCAGATCGCATCTTAAACATGATGAAACGAGGCCATACGGCAATCGAATACAAATCAAAAATACGCGCTCTTAAAAAAGCTCGTCCAGATATCTGTATGTCTTCAGATTTTATCATTGGTTACCCAGGCGAAACTAATGACGATTTTGAAGCAACAATGAATCTTATTAAAGCCGTTGATTTTGATTTAAGCTTTAGCTTTATCTACAGTGCTCGCCCTGGTACGCCAGCAGCTGATGCCGTAGATGACGTTACCGAAGAAACTAAAAAGCAACGCTTACACATTTTACAAGATCGCATTAACACGCAAGCATTATCAATTGCTCGCAAAATGTTAGGTACTGAACAACGTATACTTGTTGAAGGTCCTTCAAAGAAGAATCCAATGGAGCTTCGCGGTCGTACTGAAAACAACCGTATTGTTAACTTTGAAGCACCACATACCGTTATTGGTCAGTTCGTAGATATCGAAGTGACTGATGTATACAGCAACTCATTACGTGGTAAGTTAATTCGTACTGAGAGTGAAATGGGGTTACGTATCGCGCATTCTCCAGCTGATATCTTAGCGAATCAACATCACCAAGCAAAAAGACGTGGCGTTGATGAACTTGGTGTTGGTACATTTACGCCATAGATTTACATCTTAGTATTTAAATAAAATAACAATAGAGACACTGTCATTGACTAAAACAACAATAAGCCGACAAATTACGTTAGAGCCTGAAGATAATAATCGCTTTGCTAACTTGTGCGGCCCAATGGATGATAATTTACGAAAAATTGAACGACGTTTAGGCGTCGAAATCAGTTATCGTGGCACCTTAGTTAAGATCGTTGGCAACGAAGCACATTGTGCTGCTGCCATCGATTTATTGAAAAATTTGTATATTGAAACCGCCATAGTAAAAGGTAAAGCAGGCATTGTAACTGCAGAAGCCATTCACTTAGCGATATTAGATTTGAATATTTTAGAGCAAGGCAGTGAACATGAGTCAGCATTTGAAGAAATGGTGACCATTAACACTAAGCGCGGCATTATCAAGCCTCGCAATGACAATCAAAGCACTTACGTGCAAAACATCTTAACCAATGATATTAGTTTTGGTGTTGGTGTTGCAGGTACCGGTAAAACATACTTAGCGGTAGCTTGTGCTGTAGATGCATTAGAGCGTCAAGAGGTTCGCCGCATATTACTTACACGCCCTGCTGTTGAAGCCGGTGAAAAGTTAGGTTTTTTACCTGGTGATTTATCACAAAAAGTAGATCCTTACTTACGTCCGCTTTATGACGCATTGTTTGAAATGTTAGGTTTTGAAAAAGTAGAAAAGCTCATCGAACGTAATGTAATTGAAGTCGCGCCTCTGGCTTATATGCGTGGCCGTACTCTAAATGACGCGTATATTATTTTAGATGAAAGCCAAAATACTACGGTTGAGCAAATGAAAATGTTCTTAACTCGTATCGGCTTTAATTCAAAAGCTGTGGTTACTGGTGATATTACGCAAGTAGACTTACCCAAAGGTCAGCGTTCTGGTTTGCGCCATGCTATTGAAGTATTACAAGATATTAAAGGTGTAAGCTTTAACTTTTTCCAAGCGAAAGATGTTGTTCGTCATGCGGTTGTTGGCCGTATCATAGAAGCTTATGAACGCCATGACACTGATGGTCTACATCGCTAATAAATTATTAAACTACTTATGACTCAAGCTCAAATTACCTTAGATGTACAAATTGCCTGTGATAACGATAAGTTACCAAGCGTTGAACAATTACAATTATGGGCGGAAACAGCGTTACTGCCTTATAATAAAAATTTCGAGCTAACCGCTCGTATCGTTGAAGTTGCAGAGTCACAGCAATTAAACCACCAATATCGCGGTAAAGATAAACCGACTAATGTGCTTTCTTTCCCATTTGAAGTACCTGAAGGTATTGAGTTAGACTTATTGGGCGACTTAATAATTTGCGCGAACGTCGTTGAAAAAGAAGCAGTTGAGCAAAATAAATCATTAAATGCCCACTGGGCGCATATGATCATACATGGATGCTTGCATTTGTTAGGTTATGATCATATAAGTGATGAAGAAGCAGTTGAAATGGAAACCATTGAAGTAAAATTAATGGCTTCTCTTGGATTTGAAAATCCATACATCTGTGCAGATTAATTAACTTTAAAGGTATAAAACAAGCTCTATGAGCGAAGACAACCCCCACTCTGGAAACGGTTCTTCTAAAACCCTGATGGAAAAGATAGTTCAGGTTTTTACTGGAGAGCCGCAAAACAAAGAACAACTGGTCGAAGTATTAAACGATGCCGAAGACCGTGAACTGATAAAACCATCTACCAAACTAATGCTCGAAGGCGTATTAGAAGTATCTGATATGCGTGTACGTGACATTATGATCCCACGCTCACAAATGATCACTATCGACATAGAACAAACAGTTGAAGAGTTTTTACCAATCGTTTTAGAGTCTGGTCATTCAAGATTTCCGGTGATCAATGATGACATTGACCATATCGAAGGTGTATTACTCGCTAAAGATTTATTAGCACACGCTTTCACCAATGGCCCTACTCAGTTCACTTTAAAAGATATTATACGCCCGGCGAATATTATTCCAGAGAGTAAACGCGTTGAACCTTTACTTAAAGAGTTCAGACAAGAGCGCTATCATATGGCCGTTGTTGTTGATGAATATGGTGGCGTGTCTGGCATAGTTACCATTGAAGATATTATTGAGCTCATCGTTGGTGAAATTGAAGACGAACACGATGATTTAATTGCCCAAGATATTCGTCAATTAAGTGGCAATGTTTATCAAGTAAATGCATTAACCGACCTTGAAGATTTTGATGAATACTTTAATTGTCAATTTGATGAAGAAGAAGCCGATACTATCGGTGGCATCATTATTCATCAATTTGGTCATATGCCAAATAAAGGTGAATGTATTGAAATCAATAAATTTCATTTTAAAGTAGAAAAAGCCGACAAACGTAGGATTTTGCAATTACAGGTTACTGTAGCTAAAAGTCACGAAGTAAACGGTAAAATCGCAGATTAGAGCTATTTAAGTTTAAGTTTAAAATAGCTCAATAACTAAAAGAATAATAAAATGCGCGCACCAAATGAATTAAATCTGCAAATCAATAAATCAGGTTATTCATACCTGCTGAGTTTTTTTGCTGGAGCAAGTTTAGTCTTCGCTTATGCGCCATTCTCATTTTGGCCAATTTCACTTTTAGCGTTATTGGTCTGGTTTACTCAACTTGACCAGCGCTCTCCCAAGCAAGCATTTTACCAAGGCTTAGCTTTTGGCTTTGGTTGGTTTGGCGCAGGCATCAGTTGGGTGCATGTCAGCATTGAACAATTCGGCGGTATGCCGCTGATTGTATCAATAATCCTAATGATCTTGCTCTGTGGTTACCTGGCTCTTTACCCTGCTTTAGCGGCTTGGCTATCTGCTCGCCTGTCTAGCAAAAAAACTGTTAATTTATACTTTTTACCTTTCGTCTGGTTGTTGAGTGAATATCTAAGAGCCCATATGCTTACTGGATTTCCTTGGCTTTCTTTGGGCTACAGTCAAATCGATGGTCCCTTATCTTCCCTTGCCCCATTAATAGGTGAAGTTGGTATTAGTTTTGTTTTACTGTATTTTTTAGTTGCTGCATTTAAGCGAATTCAAAGAAAACAGATTAGATCAAACCGGATTATATTGCTAACGGTTATTATTGCTACCACCATTACGAGTAATTCTAGTGGTATTACAGAGACTGGTGAAACAATTAATGTGGCTCTTGTACAAGTTAATATTAAACAAGAGCTTCGCTGGGATGAAGAACAAGAACAAAATATTATCAACAGCTACATCAAAGACAGTAATGATCTCTATCAAAGTCATGACTTGGTCATTTGGCCAGAAGCTGCAATTCCAAAACTAGAACCCCTTGCTCAAGAGTATTTACAACACTTAGATGAACAAGCATTTACACAAAACTCGGCGTTAATTACTGGAATTATTAACTATAATCCCGACACTAGAAGCTTCTTTAACCGTTTAGTAATGTTAGGGAAAAAACAAGATAATGACACCGCTGGTGATTACTATTATCGCAATTCAAATCATTACGATAAACACCATTTATTACCCATTGGTGAGTTTGTACCTTTTGCCGACTTACTAAGACCGATAGCACCGTTTTTCAATTTACCTATGTCTTCATTTAGCCGCGGCGACTATGTACAAAAAAACCTAGTCGCTAATAACTTACACATTGCTCCGCTTATCTGTTTTGAAATTGTTTTTCCTAAGCAATTAGCTGCGAATATGACTGAACAAACCGATTTATTATTAACGGTGAGTAATGATGCCTGGTTTGGTGATTCGCACGGCCCTCACCAGCATTTAGAGATTGCACGTATGCGTGCCCTTGAGTTTGGTAGACCAATGCTCAGATCGACAAATAATGGCATTACAGCCGTCATTGACCATAAAGGTAAAATTACAGCTGATATCCCACAATTTACAAAAACGATTTTAAGCACACAAGTATCATTAGTAACTGGCACAACTTTTTACAGTCAATACGGGCTACATCTTGATAAATTATTGCTGTTACTATTTTCAATTATTTTGATCTATCATAAATTTATAAGCAATAAAGCTAACAAATCTTCTTAAATTTCAGCATAGTAAAAATTACTCGTTATAATATTGATATGTACTTACGAAAAAAGTACTGATGAATTTATCGAATAGAAAATACTGCTAGGAATTAATTATGAAGATTGATATTGAAATGCTTGCTGGCCAGCAATCAAAGGCTAAATTTGGCAACCACGAAATTATTAGTGATCAAAGTAAAGCTATAGGTGGCCTTGAAGAGTACCCTGAACCATTTGATTATTTTTTAGCAAGCATGCCTCTTTGTATCGCTTTTTATATTCGTAAGTTTTGTAATGCTAGAGATATCCCTACTGAGGGTATTAGCATTTCGCAAGATCATGAATCTATTGGCGATGATAATTATAAAAAGAAATTCAACGTATCGGTAACTCTGCCAGATGACTTCCCTAAAAAGTATCGTAAAGCCGTACTAAGCGCAGCAAATACCTGTACCGTTAAAAAGGTAATTCAAGCAATACCTGAATTTGAAATATCCATCGCTGAATAATGTAATCATTAAAATACGCTGATTAATTAGTCAGCGTCTCTTCGTTAATTTATTGATTTATTCCCACTTTTAGCCTTGCTGTTGATTTCAATACTGCTAATATATCTACACAATAAATACAAAATAACTAAATTAATGAATCATTTAAAAATCACTACGGCAATTATTGCCAGCCTATTTTCTTCAAATCTATTAGCTGCAACTACCTTAATTGAAAATGTTCAAGGTTACTCCCATAACGGTGAGCAACTGCAACAGTTTAAAGCCGTACAATTTAGTGATGATAAGATTGATAAAGTCTATTTTTCTACTGATAAGTTACCACAAGGTAATGACATCATACGTATCGATGGCAAAGGAAAAACCTTATTGCCTGGTTTAATTGATGCCCACGGTCATGTCCTGAGTTATGGCTTAAGTTTAAGTAGCGCCGAGTTATACAGCACTTCTTCAGAGCAAGATGCAGTAAAACAAGTCGTTGAATTTAACAAACTAAATCCAAGTAAAAGTTGGGTTAAAGGCCGTGGTTGGAACCAAGTACAATGGCAAAATAATGCTTTTCCAACGGCAAAATCTTTAGATAAATACTTTAAAGATATACCTGTTGTCCTTGACCGAGTAGATGGTCATGCCCTTTGGGTAAATAGTAAAGCACTGGAAATGGCAGGCATCAGCAAGGAAACAAAGGAAGTAGATGGCGGCCAAATCATTAGAGATGCTCAAGGTAATCCAACGGGGGTTTTGGTTGATAATGCCATGAACCTTATGTTTGCCAAAATCCCAGCATTAACTGCACAGCAAACAAAACAAGCTTTAACACGTGCGATGAAATCTTTGGCTAAGGTTGGTTTAACCAGTGTGCACGATGCTGGTATCGAATTTGATAATATCGATGCCTATAAAGAAATGAGCCGCGATAATGAAATGGGTATCCGTATCAATGCAATGCTAGGTGCTTGGGATCCTAGATTCAACGAGCAATTAGGCAAAGGTCATTTCAGCTCTAGCGACGATATGTTGCTAATTAACTCAGTTAAGATTTCTGCCGATGGTGCTTTAGGAAGCCGCGGTGCAGCTCTTATTGAAGACTACTCTGACATGCCGCATCATAAAGGCTTATTACTACATAGTAACGAAGAGTTAACGGCATTAATGAAACAATCAATGCAAGCAGGCTTTCAAGTGAATACTCATGCCATTGGAGATAATGCCAATAAAATTGTTATTGATAACTACGAGCAATTAATTAGTGAGACTAAAACCAAAGCGTTACGCCACCGTGTTGAGCATGCACAAATATTACAACTATCAGACATACCTCGTTTTCATAAATTAGGCATTATCGCATCAATGCAAGCAACACATGCCACAAGCGATAAAAATATGGCAGAAGACAGAGTTGGCAGTGAACGTATTAAAGGCGCTTATGCATGGCGCTCGCTTTTAAATGCTAAAGCGGTTATTGCAGCAGGCTCTGATTTCCCTGTTGAATACCCTAACCCTTTCTTTGGTCTGCATTCTTCAGTAACTCGCCAAGATCAGCAAAATCAACCTGAGAGTGGCTGGTATAGCAATGAAGCGATGACAATTACAGAAGCATTTAAGTCATTCACCATTGATGCCGCTTACGCTGGCCATCAAGAGAAAATAATTGGCTCAATTGAGTCAGGTAAAAAAGCTGATTTTATTCTGATAGATCAAAACATATTCACCATAAAGCCTGAACACATATGGAAAACCCAAGTACTAAACACTTGGGTGAATGGTCAAAAAGTAGAGTTTTAGTCTCTAATAATCTTCACTTTAATTTAAAAAAAAGAAGATTTCACTATCCCCTAGATGAAATCTTCACTACCATTAACACAAGATTTAATAACAAGTAAAACTATGAAAAAATTAATTACATTATGTATAGCTACAGCAATTAGTTGTAGTGCAATAGCGGCAGACGGGATCAAGGAAACTAGCGGATTAGTTGTTGCTGGTGGCAAGCCAATAACACTTGTTGGTAAGCAAGTTTTTGTTGGTTCACAAGCGCCAAACTTTAGAGTAGTAAATGAGCGCTTTAGCCCGGTTACCTTAAGTGATTTTGCAGGTAAAACTGTGATGTTATCTGTAGTACCAAGTTTAGATACAGGCGTTTGTTCACTGCAAACAAAACGTTTTAATGAAGAGGTTGCTAATCTTCCTGAAACAGTGGCCATGATCACTATCAGTAATGATTTACCTTTTGCTCAAAAACGTTTCTGCACGACTGAAACCGTAGACGACATTACTGTTTTATCTGATTCAGTGTGGCGTGACTTCGGTGAAAAATATGGTCTATTAATCAAAGATATGGGTTTATTAAGCCGTGCTATTTTTGTAATCGATGCAACAGGTAAAATAACCTATAAAGAGTTAGTTGCTGATATTTCTATGCACCCAAATTACGACGCAGCAATTACAGCAATCAAAGAAGCTGCCAACATTGCTGTTGCGCCAACGACTAATACTGAAACAGTCGAAAGTAATTAACTAATATCAAGGTGTTATACCAAGCTGCATAAAGAGCTAATTATTTTGTTGAATAGACACTCTACTTAGCAGGTTGGTATTAGAGTAATAGAAACATGTTTCAATTACTCTGCCACCTTGAAGTTTAACTAACTCGCTTGACCAAAATTAACACCCGTCTTTAAAAACTCAAGTTCCTCAGCAGTTGATTCCCTCCCTAAAACGTCATTGCGATAAGGGAACCTTCCGTATTGAGCAATAATTTTTTCATGCTCTTTAGCAAAGCTTAGGGCTTTACGAATTAACATTTGGTGCGATTCATCAATATATACTTGCTGTAAGCGTTGAAAGTGACTTACACATTGCTGCTGTAATCCCAAGTCTTCTGCATGTTCTAAAGGGTGATAAAAAAAGACTCTCTCAATTAGTGCAAGTTGTTTATCAAAACCTTGTTCAATGCCTTGTAAGCAGTACTTTAACGCTAAATGGTCACTTAAAAAGGCTTGTTCTGTGCCGCGAAACATATTTCGGGGCATTTGATCCAGTAATATAATTAATGCCATAGCACCTTTAGCTGATGACATCCAATATTCAAGAGAGCCATTAAATGCTTGCTGATAAAGATGTTCAAATTTTTGCTTTATTAAAGCGTCATCCTCTGTACTCGCCTGATACCAAATACGCTGGTTTTCAATTGGAGATTGTTGATTATCTATATTACCGAACCAAAAACCAATTATTTCATCAATATTACCACTCATTAATTATCCTTATATTTCAAACAATTAAAATAAAAAACTAAAATAAATAACATTATTTTAATGTTTTTCCTTGAAAAACAAACCATCAATCCCATCTTTATATTGTAGTCGCCATAAGGGGCTACACCCACCAAGTCTCAATGTTGTGATGGACAGTTTGATTATAGATTCAAATGCCATAACAGCAAGATTGGTACACTTAAGACCAAGTCCATTAAGTTTTTTAAACTCAATAAAATTGGTATCACGCCTGTTCCTCGGAAAGGCACATTATTAACATATTGCTATATAGCTAGGATATGACTATGCGTACACTTACAAAAGATTTTTCACCATTATACCGCTCATTCATTGGTGCAGAGCACTTAGCCTCATTGATGGATAAAGCCAACAAAGCAGAAAAACAACCTGCTTACCCTCCATATAACATCATCTCAATTGCCGAAGATAAATATAGAATTACTATGGCTGTTGCTGGGTTTGTTGAATCTGAATTAGATATTGAATCTAAAGAAAATTCATTAATAGTGACAGGCACTAGAGCTGCAAAAGAAGATGATAGTAGCGTAACCTACCTTTACCAAGGTATTGCTGAACGCAACTTTGAAAGAAAATTTCAGTTAGCAGACCACGTTAAAGTCATCTCTGCACATATGGAAAATGGCTTACTGAATATCGACCTATTAAGAGAAATACCCGAAGCCTTAAAACCTCGTAAAATTGCCATTAACGGTAAAAGTTTACTTGAAGGAGAATCCAACTAAGGCTTGATTTGCTCGCGCAAAATGCCAATTTTAGCCAATTGGCAACAACTCTCCCTATTTTTTAGCCCGACTTTGTCGGTTTTTTTTATGCATAACTTTTAACATAATTGTCAGTACATTTTGATATATATAATTTAAAACTTAGTTTTAGCGATTCTTTAATCCCTTATCGTATAACAAGTTTATAACCGAAATCACTGTTTACAAATCTTTGAATGAATACGTAACATATTGTACAAATCAACAATACCAAGGGCTTAGTTAATTTTTACTTACAATTTATAATTGTTTACATCTACCCAATAACAGTCATACTACCCGCCTAAAAAATAAACATACATTTTTTTTACAAGTTACGGAAATGGATGCCCTAGTTAAGTATTACAGAGAATTATTGCAATGAAACATCTATTTTTATTCCTAAAGCGAACCCCCCTATTTATTTTTTTTGGCATCACTTTCGGGGTGTTTTATTTAGCCTTTACACAAGGTAAAATTTCAGCACCTATATTTACTGATGCTCGCTTAGTGCTGTTTATCTTATTACTGCCAATGCTATTTAGGTACGCATTACAATTATTGCTATTACCGATATATTCGCTTTTGACAAAGAAAATCAAATCTAACGTTAAAGATACAGAGCTTTTATCTGTTACCGTTTTAATACCTGCCTATAACGAAGAAGTGGGCATTATAAAAACCTTACAATCGGTTATAGATACCAAATACCCTAAATTAGAAATAATCGTTATTAACGATGGTTCAACAGATAATACTCACAGATTAATGAGCGATTATATTAATCAGGCCTCACAAGACCTAACCATTAATGCCCAATTGAAGTATCTAGCATTGAGCAATGGTGGCAAATCAAACGCCTTAAACCAAGCATTAAAGATTGCCTCTAATGACATTATTATGACCATAGACGGCGATTGTCTTATGGATCAGAATGCGATTAAAAATACTGTAAAGCAATTTAATTGTGACAAGGTTGGTGCGGTTGCGGGTAATGTTGTTATCGGTAACAAAGCTAAGCCTATAGAGGTTATTCAACAATTAGAGTACTTATGTGGTTTCTTTTTAAGACGTGCTGACTCGGTTTTAAATTCAGTATTTATTATTGGTGGAGCTGCAGCCGCTTATCGCCGTAAGGTGTTAACTGAAGTAGGTTTTTTCAATAGCGAAATAGTTACTGAAGATATAGAAATGTCTACCCGTATCTTAGCTGCAGGCTATAAAACAAAATTTGCTAGTGATGCAATAACATATACCGAAGGTCCTTCAAGTTGGAGAGGTTTGTTTGAGCAAAGACTACGCTGGAAATTTGGCCGCTTCCAAACATTTATTAAATACAAACATTTATTTTTTAGTAAACAAAAAAAGCACAATAAATATTTAACTTGGCTCGTATTTCCTGTTGCCGTTTATGCTGAATTTATTTTATTAATTGAAGCTTTAATTGTTGTAACTTTTTTCGCAATTACCTTCTACAGTAATGACTATATGCCGCTTGCATTGTTAATCTCATTCATGACGTTAATGATCACCATACAAGTACACATGCACTATAACAGTCGCTTTCATCGCAACTTGCTACTACTAGCCCCTGTAGCTTGGTTACTTTTCTACGTTGCCGAATTCGTAGAGTTTCAAGCGTTGATCCGTAGCCTTAAGCGCTTATATAGAAAGCAAAGCTTACAATGGCAAAAATGGATCCGAGTAGGCCTTTAACTATCAGTTTATTGATTCAACTGACTTAATCAATTGAATCAATAAACTCGCTTATATGCTGCGCTACTTCCGCACTATGACTTATAGGTGCCATGTGCCCAGCATCAAACTCCGTTAAGTTGGCACCTTCTATCTCGTTTAATAAAATTTCAATTAAGGTTTGGCTAATATTTGGGCTATGTATGCCGCGCATTAAGTTCACTGGACATTGTATGATCTGTGTATCTTGCGCGGTATAATTTTCAGAAATTAGTCCTTTAAAATCTAAGTTAACTTTATCGATATCTAGGGCCATTAACTTTTGCATTTTAGCTGGTAATTGATCAAAGAATCCCGGTTTATTCCAAGTATTAGTAAATATCCTCGCCCCTTCTTCGTTTGAGCTTGTCGCCACATTATTGGCAAACATATCGACTTGCTCTCGTACCATTGTCCCCTTAGCAAGTAAGTGAAATGCCACAGGTTCAAACAAGCTTAAACTTAATAAACGCTGTGGATGTTCAACAGATATTTTTAACGCATTGGCGCCGCCAAACGAATGACCAATTAAGTGAAATGGTTCATCCGCGATGAGTTCATTAACACTATTCATCACCCTCTCAGTTTCACAATTGAGAGAATAGTTGCCAGCATTAGATACTTTAGGCGCAGAGCCATAACCAAGTAAATCTATATTAATACAAAGGCAGCTCTGTGAGAGCGTTGCAACAAGTTGCTTCCATTGTCTGCTACTACTTAACGAGCTATGTAATAAAACTACAGCAGGGCCGCTGCCTGATACTCTTACGCCCGGAAAAACTTGCTCACTTGCTATCACTTAAAAAAACCTTAAACGCTAATACATACTATTGAGATTATTTTAACTTATTCACAAATTGAATAGAATTGCTGATGTGATATTTATATACTCATAATATAAAACTTTAACAGACCTCTCCCCATGGCTAAACCTAACAAGAAGTTACCAAGTAAAAGTATCGATATATTATGTCGGCAATGCAAAGCCGTGCTGTTTAAATATAAAAAAGGCGGTAAAGGTGCGCTATTAAAATGCTTTAAAGAGCGTATTACCCTAGACAATACCCATACACCTTGCCAATGTCCTAATTGTGAAACTGTTTTTGCTCGCGATGTTTTAGTAAACGGTACGCCAGCATTCAAAATTATTGGCAACAAAGCTTTTGCTAAGTAACCATGTTATAAATTAATACAGATTAAATATATTTAATAAAGTGAGAGTCCATGATCATTTATGGTGATAGTAAATCCGGAAATTGCTATAAACTGCAGTTGTTATGTTCAAATTTAGCAGTTGATCATCAATGGGTAGAAATTGATATTCTTAACCAGGAAACTCAAACAGATGAATTTCTGCATAAAAACCCGAACGGAAAAATACCTGTTTTAGAATTAGATTCTGGCGAGTTTTTAACTGAATCAAATGCAATTTTAAACTTCCTTGCACAAGATTCGATCCTGTTAACAAACGATCCTTATCAACGCGCGCAAGTCTTACAATGGCAATTCTTTGAACAATACTCACACGAACCTTATGTTGCTGTAGCTCGTTTTATTGAAAAGTATTTAGGTTTACCTATCGAACGTTTAAACGAGTATAAACAAAAGCAACAAGGCGCATATAAAGCATTAGATGTAATGGAAAAGCATTTAACTACAAACACATTTTTTGTAGATAACACCTACAGTATTGCCGACATTTCATTATATGCTTACACTCACGTAGCCGATGAAGGCAGTATCGATTTAGCTCATTACCCACACATTAACGCTTGGCTAAAACGTGTAGAACAACAACCCGGCTATTGTAAAATAGCGCAGTAAATAAATCAGCTTAACTAATAATGGATCGCAAATGAGTCGTTCTGAAAAAGATAAAATGCTTAACGGCGATCAATATAACCCATTAGATCGTGAGTTATCAAAAGAGCGGGAGGAATGTGCCTTACTTTGTAAGCAATTCAATGACTCGTCACCGCAAGAGCCAAAGCAGAGACAAGCATTGTTAAAGTCCCTATTTGGTCAAAAGTACCAAGTATGGATTGAACCACCATTTCAATGCGACTATGGCAAAAATATAAAACTTGGTAAACAAGTTTTCTTTAATTATAACTGCGTAGTTTTAGATGCAGCGAAAGTAACTATTGGTAACCATGTATTTATTGGCCCAGGTGTGCAAATATATACTGCAACACACCCTAAAGACCCAGCCGTTAGGCGAAAATTCTTTGAATCTGCACTACCTATCACTATAGGTAATGACGTATGGATTGGTGGTAATGCCATTATTTTACCAGGCGTTACCATTGGCGATAGAAGTATTATAGGCGCAGGCAGTGTCGTTACCAAAGATGTTGCAGATGATGTCACCGTAGGCGGTAACCCTGCTAAAATAATCAGCACGAATCTATAAATATAACAAATAAAAACTGAAAAACTATGACCCCAAAACTTAAAGACTTATCCGAAATAATTGCTGCCGCTAATGATGCATTTTTTAATCTTTACACCAATATAAATACATCAATTGGCATTATGGATAAAGTACTACGCCAGCAAGGTATGAATTCAGACGCGGTAATAATTAACTGCATTACTAACAACAAAAAAATCGTCTTCTTACTGCACGATGAAAAACCTGAAACAGTGGATGTTGCATTAGGTAATAATGGTGGTGATGTTGAAACATCGAAACAATATAATTTGGCAGAACTTGATGTCAAAAAGACATTAGACATAATGAAAGAAAATTTGGTTAGTTAATAATACTGCATAAGTCATTATACTCTGTCCCACAACAGGAATTCAGTTTACATTTCTAATACTGCAAAGTGAATAATAACTCAGAGAGGTCTGGTTGCCATTGAAACTCTTTCAGTTTGATTCGCCCATTAAGCACTACGACTTCTTCTGTTTGTAATAAGCCTTTTTGCTTTTCGAAATGCTCACTCCCAATAGGGAAAGATATTTTTCCTTGTGAATTAATCACTCGATACCAAGGTACTTGTAATGATTTAGGGGCGTAGCCTAAAGCTTTACCTACTAATCTGGCTTTGCCGGGAAGCCCCGCTAAATCAGCAATTTGGCCATAGTTTGCTACTTTTCCTTTTGGAATAAGTAGTACCGTTGACCAAATCCTTTGGTAATTCGGGTTTATAGGTTTATCTGACACTTACTTGGCCTGTAAAACTAATAGTTTATTTTGCCTTTTTGCACCATCTTCAGTGTCATAACGAATAATGATCTCATCTTTGCCATCAAGATTTAAATCATCTGAGCTCAATAATTTGCCGTTACTTGGTAATCGGATCTCAAGGCTTTGCGCACGACTAGAAACTAATTGCTTGTTAATATCGCCTGGGTAAATACTTAAGGTTGTATCCGACTCAGAAAGGATTAGCTCTTTAATACCATCACCATTCAAATCAGCTAATTTAACAACCGGAGAGCCACTTTTCCCCGAAGATAGGCTGAACTTCAATTGAACTTGTTCACCAACCCTTTGTTGGTAGTTTTGCTTATTATCAAGGGAAAATATAAGAACATCCTGATCTACACTACCAGAGATCAAAGCGCTAATAATTTGTGAAACTGAAATATCAAATGAAGACACTAGTATTTCCATACTTTCATCATTATTTACATCGATAAATTCAAACCCCGCTAATGTACCTTCACCTTTAACTACTGAACTAGCGGTTGTAGGATAAAAGAGTTTGCCTTGTTTTATCGCGCCTAAATATATCTCATAGTCGTTATTTTTATCTAATACCCCCGAGCTTTGGGTGTAGGCAACCACCATATCTGGTAAGTCATCAGCATTAATATCTTCTAAAGCTTCAACCGTCCTGTACTGTAAATCACTTTGATCTAAATTTTTACCATCTTCGCCACGAGCATCCCACCACTTTAAACTTTGTACTTCTTTACGCACGGCAATGCTTTCAGGTTGAATTGTAAACTTACCACCAGGGGCTTGAATAAAAGCTAGTAACTCCGCATTACCAGATAAGACAATATCTTTTTTATTGTCTTGGTTCATATCGACTAAATAATATGGCCTTTCAGTGTAGCTAACACTACTGTCATAAACTTCCACTGTTGGTGTAATTGGCAGTGCTTGCTTGGCAAAAACATTGCTTCCTTGGTTTAAATATATATTTAAATTACGAAAATCTGACAAGATGATATCGTTTAGGCCGTCCTCGTTTAAATCATTGATAAATTCAGCTGACTTAAGGTAAGTGGCGTTATCGTTGATATATATTGAATCAACATCAGCAATAACAACAAAAGGTTGAGCGAGTGTGGCATCAAATATTAACACGTGATTACTCGCTAAAAAATAAAGTGACTGAGGTTTGTTTTCTGTAGTTTCGGTAACGTCAAAACGGAAAATATCAGTTGGGATATCAATATTTAATATTTGCTGGTAGCTTGATTTCTCATCATCAAAAGCAAACAGAGCTAATTTAGATTGGCCATTTTCATTGCCAATAATAACAAGCTCCTTGCCTTTATTAGGAAGTAAATCGGCACGAATTACATCTTGAGATATCTTAAAAGGAGCGACTATTTCAAAATGTTCAAATTCAAACTCTTGTTGTGCAAATGCTTGTGGCATGACAATTAGCAACAATAAGCTCCAGCTCAACTTAGCTGATTTAACTATTTCGACAAAAACTAAATTACGTCTAATTCTTCTCATTTGATTTCCTTATTTACCAAGGTAGTACATCACCATTAGAATGATAAAATACACCTGTATTTGTTAGTGATAACTCATCAATTAAAGCAACTAAACGACTCACCGAAACATTAGCAGAGATATCACCATTGTGATTTACCATGTCAGTCTGTACATAACCGGGATGATATATACCGGTAGCTATATCACGCTTTGCTAAATCCACAGCTAAAGACTTTCCCGCAGCATTTAAGGCTGCTTTTGACATTCGATAACCATATCGGCCACCAGAATCATTATCTGCAATTGAGCCCATCCTTGAGGTAATCAATGCAACTTTACTACCCGCAGTTAAGTTACTCAGCAAACGCTGACATACATTAATCGGCGCTAAAGCATTCACCATAAATTGCTCTATAATAGTTTGATTGTTAAAATCGCTTAAAGTTTCATCCCTAAGAATACCTGCATTATTAATTAAAATATCGATAGCAACATCAGCAAGGTTTTCTGTCATTTTTGCTAAGCCTAATTCAGTGCTAACATCGATGTCTGTAATAACAGATACGCCTAATTCATCGAGTTGTGCTGAACTTTGTCTGCATAGGGCAATAACATTATCGCCTGTCGATTTATACAAACTAGCAAAAGCTAATCCAATACCGCGATTTGCGCCGGTAATAACCACAGTTCTACTCATTAAAATTTTCCATGTAACAAACCTAATGTTAACAGTATGTATAATTCTTAAAATAAGATCACAATTAATTTGTAATAAATTATGCTCGTTTTAATAAAGCATAAAAATATTCTATTTGTTACTAAAAAGTACTTACTTGGCAAACGCTAAACGAGTTACTACGTCTAAGTAATTTTGCAGAGCCATTTCAGGGTAGTAGTAACTTGATTACAAATGACTTACAGCAGAGGTAATACCAATTTGATTAAATTAGTACAATTCAAATATGGCGATTGATAATACCGCTACCTAGCTACCATAAACTTTAATAATGTAGTATTTAGTCGTGTATTTAAATTCTGCTAAATATATAAAGACATTATTGTTAATATGTGTAAAGTATTTTCTAACAGGTACATAAGAAGCCACCATTTATAATTAGAGACTGTCCCTATGAAAGCATTTAACGTACTGTTTATTATAGCTTTGTCATTTTTAATACAATCGTGTAATAACTCACAATTAGCTCCACTGGCCTATTCAGCTAAAATATTAGCTTTTGGTGATAGCTTAACGTTTGGTAAAGGTGTAGCAAAAGAGCATAGCTACCCATCAGCACTTGCTTCATTAACCCAATTAACCGTTATTAATGCAGGTATCTCTGGTGAGTTAACCGAACAAGGATTAGAGAGACTACCGAACTCTTTGGATACTCATCAGCCTGATTTGGTTATTTTATTGGAAGGCGGTAATGATATATTACGTAATAAATCGCTACTTAAAACCAAAGCGAACTTAGCTCTGATGATTGAAACGATCCAATCTAGAGATATAGAGGTGATCTTGATCGGGGTACCACAAAAAAGCTTATTTTCGAAAAGCTCAGGTTTCTATCAAGAACTCGCCGATGAATATCAGCTTGTGTTTGATGATAATATTGTCTCATCGTTATTAAAAAGCCCTTCTTTGAAGTCTGATTCTGTTCATTTTAATCAACAGGGTTATAAAGAACTGGCTGAAAGAGTTTATGAAATATTACAAGAAAATGGTGCTATCTAAGATAGAATGGCGCTTGTGTACAAAAAACTACAAATTAATACGCCATTAACTTTCCATTAAAAAACACTTTACTGATAAACACTTAGCCATTTTACTGAGCTCCAGTCCTTGCTTGTTCATTTTTTGTACTATTGCCAATAATTGTATTTACAGGTAATCTAGCCGACTTTTCCCTGTAATGATGTTTCTAAGAGGTAGTATGGGCTTAGTTTGTGGCCATCGTAGACACTTTTTTCGCCAAGTTAGTGCAGTCGTTGCATTAGGTTCAACAATGCCACTAATTTCGAAAAATGCGCATGCAAGTTTAGGTCAGCAATCAGTTCGCCGTTTAGCTTTATATAACCGCCATACTGATGAAAGAGTTGATGGTGTCTATTGGGCTAACGATTCATTTCAAGCTGATGTAGTCAATGCCTTTGAGCACAACTTACGTGATCATAGGCAAAACGAAGTCGCGCCTATGGATAGACGCTTATACGATTACCTTCATCAAATTCAGCAACGCTTAGTTACCGATAAAGAAATTCATATTATTTCGGGCTTCCGCTCTGAAAAAACTAATAACATGTTAGCTAGTCGTAGTAACGGCGTGGCCAAGAAGAGTTTTCACATGAAAGGTATGGCGATTGACTTCACAATCCCAGGTATCGATTTAGCACTCATTCGCGATACCGCCAAGTCTTTAAAATTAGGTGGCGTTGGTTATTACCCTAATTCAGGCTTTGTTCATATAGATACTGGCTGGGTACGCAGCTGGTAATGCCTATTTCATTAGTAACAAATTATATTTTGCTACTAATGTCGGTTTTTCGCGAGAATTAACGTGTCTGATCACGTATGATGAATTCAATAGTGTTTACGAGTTCTATCCAATGCAATTAGATCCTAAGGTTTGTAATCTTGCCCGGCTGTCACGTGATCAACGCTTTGACGGCCAATTTTATACCGCAGTTATCACTACCGGGATCTACTGTCGCCCTACTTGCCCTGCAGGTCCTGCTAAAGAAGAAAATGTACGTTATTATCAAAGTGCTAGCCATGCCGAGTTCAATGGCTTTCAACCATGTAAGCGCTGCAAGCCGGAATTAGCCCCTGGACAAAAGTTACCTTCCATATTAGACCGTGCTCTCGATCAATTAAGCTATCAGCCACAATTATCTGTTTTACAATTAGCACAGCAATTAGATATCAGCGAAAGGCAATTACAACGTTTGTTTCTTGACAAGATAGGCTTAAGTCCAAAGCAATTTATTAATCAAAAAAGACAAATTAATGCTCGGCATTTGTTACTTACCACGTCACTACAGCTAAGTGATATAGCAACAATAAGTGGCTTTGGGAGCATACGCAGTTTTAACGAACAAATTAAAGCTCAGTATGGCATTACCCCTTTAGCAATTCGTAAGAGCAGTAAAAGGCCATTAACAGACAGCTTAACTATTAGATTAAACTATCAAGGAGAGCTTAATTGGCCATTGATGCTCGAATTTTTAGGTAATCGCAAAATACCCAACATTGAGTTTATTGATAATTGCTATCAGCGCACGATTAATATTGATAACACCACTGGTTGGTTAGATGTATCAAAACCAAATGAAGAAAATTACTTACTGCTTAAAGTGACATTAAATGATTATTCATCATTACCTAAAATAATCTTCCGCATCCGCAAAATGTTTGATTTAGATTGCGACTTAAACGCGATCCAAACACAACTAAGCCAAGATGCCGATTTAGCTAAAGTAATAGGTAAAGTAAATGGCTTAAGGTTACCTGGTTGTTGGGATATTTTTGAATTTTCTATCAGAGCCATTTTAGGTCAGCAGATATCGGTAAAAGCCGCAACGACATTAGCGGGAAGAATTGCAGAAAAATATGGCACCGCCATACAAGCATCGGATAACACAGCCCCTGCTTGTAATAACCATAATTACCCAGAACAATTAAGCTTGTTTTTTCCAACTTATCAACAACTATTATCCGCGAGTTTTAGTGATATAGGTATCACTAATACACGTCAGCAAACCTTAAAAACCTGGGTAACGTTTTACAGCGAAAATTTAGAGTTATTTAAAGATGCAAAAGATAGTGAAGCATTTGAAAAAACACTTTGTCAGGTAAAAGGTATTGGTCCTTGGACCGCTAATTACCTAGCCATGCGTGGTTTAGGCTTACCTGATGCATTCCCTGCAGCAGACTTAGGCATTATCAAAGCATTGGCCACAAATAAAAATACAGACCATGAACAGCGCCCAACAATCAAAGAAATACTAGTTCGAGCGGAGAATTGGCGACCATGGCGAGCATATGCTGCCATTTATTTATGGCATTCGTTATCCTTATAAGCCTTTTAAAAATCTATCAATTTAAACAAGTAATTAGCCACAAGAGAATAATCATGATTTATTGTCACATACTAAACAGCCAGTGCGGTGACGTCGCAATTTTAGCAAATGATCAAGGCATCACTGAAGTAGCATTTCAGCAAGGCAAGGTGGCTATCGATGTATTAGCCGACTACTGCGTTGATGCACAGCAATACCCTACACATCTAGATGAAGCGATAAAGCAATTAACTGAATACTTTGCCGGGCAAAGAACTCAATTTAATCTGCCACTTAGTCAGTCGGGCACAACCTTTCAAATGAATGTGTGGCAAGCACTTACAAAAATTCCATCGGGTAAAACCTTGAGTTATGGTCAGCTTGCTAAAAATATTAATAAGCCGGCAGCTGTTCGTGCAGTTGGCACTGCAAACGGTGCTAATAAGATCGCAATTATTGTTCCTTGTCATCGGGTAATAGGTAGTGATAAAAAACTCACTGGTTATGCAGGAGGCATGGGGATCAAAGCAAAACTATTAATGCTAGAAGGCGCTGACTTTAGAGTTTAAATTATATTA
The DNA here is from genome assembly GCA_029237915.1 of Thalassotalea sp. Taxonomy (GTDB): domain Bacteria; phylum Pseudomonadota; class Gammaproteobacteria; order Enterobacterales; family Alteromonadaceae; genus Thalassotalea_A. The sequence goes on from JAQWHD010000015.1 coordinate 23,559, forward strand.
ATGAACTTGGTATGAGAACTTTGACCTTATAAGTAATTAACACGTGAGTAATAGCGATTCTATTGCTAAACTAGCACGCAATTAATACCAATATTTAAACTAGAAATATATGTCAGAAGCGATTGTAGTTCTCGCCGCAATAATTTTGTTGTGGATGATGTGGCGACTTTACCAAGCAAAAAAATACAATGCATTTATTGATTGGTTAAAAATAGATATTGCGCCAAAAGTTTTTGCCGACTTAAATGAAAAGTTAAGTGCGCAGCGCAGTGATCAAGCGCCTAATACCAGTGAGCATATTGAAGCCACACAATTGTTTTATCAGCAAGCTCCAGTACGAATTTTTGAGTATGCAATCACTCATGAAATCATTGAGCCACAGTGGTTAGAAAATAAAAGCAACAAACGCCATGCGTCTCATTTGTTATTTGTACAAAGCCAGTTCAGGACTAAGCATTCACATAGCCTATTACCAAAAGAATTATCTAATACCAATTAAATTGGTATTAGATAAAATCTCAACAATAGCAAAATAATTAAAAGTTACGCACTGCCTAACTTTTCAATCAATATTTGTGCAACAAGCTCTGATGAACCTGGATTTTGACCCGTAATAAGTTTACCGTCTGATACAGCATATGGGTGCCAATCTTCTCCTTTAGAAAAGATACCGCCTTTCGCTTGTAACTCATCTTCTAATAAAAATGGTACCACATCGGTTAACTCTACTGCGGCTTCTTCACTATTACTAAAGCCTGTCACTTTTTTACCTGCGACTAAGTAGCTACCATCAGAGTTTTTTGCATGTCTGAGCACTGCTGGTGCATGGCAGACTGCTGATACATATTTATCTGCAGCCATTAACGATTCGATAATAGCAATCGAGTCAGCATCTTCAGCTAAATCCCATAAAGGGCCATGACCTCCGGGGTAAAACACTGCGTCATAATCATTTACATTGATATCAGTGAGCTTAATGGTATTTGCTAAAGCTTGCTTACCTTCGCTGTCGTTTTTAAATTTTTCAGTCGCTGGCGTTTGAAAGTCCACTTCATCACTTTTTGGATCAAGTGGAGGCTGACCGCCTAATGGCGAAGCAAGGGTAATACTGGCGCCAGCGTTTTTGAATACGTAATATGGAGCAGCAAACTCTTCTAACCAAAAACCAGTTTTATGCCCTGTATCACCAAGTTGGTCATGAGAAGTTAAGATCATCAGTATGTTCATTAAGGTACCTTTTAAAGTAATCGGCTAAGTTAGCAGTAACTTAGATAAGATTTATATATTCGATAAGATTTATATAGTTTTTGTATAGTTAGTAAGTATAGGCAGTGCTGGTAAATAAAAAGCCCTTAACTTAAAAAAAAGTAAGGGCTTTAAGATTAAATAATTAAATGTACTGTATAAATTAAATTCTAGCGGCCAATTCAGCCCCTTGGCGTATTGCTCGTTTAGCATCAAGTTCTGCTGCCACATCTGCACCGCCAATTAGATGCACGTTTTTATCGCTATTAGTAAGATTGTCGAACAACTCACGTAATGGGTTTTGCCCTGCGCAAAGAATGATATTATCGACATCGAGTACTTTAGTTTTGCCACCTATGCTTATATGTAAACCTTGGTCGTCTATTTTGTCATAACTAACACCATTGATCATTTGCACTTGCTTTTGCTTTAACGTTGCACGATGGATCCAGCCGGTCGTTTTACCTAAACCTTTACCCACTTTAGTTGCTTTTCGTTGCAGTAAAAATACTTCTCGAGGCGACTCATCAATCTGCATAGGCATTAAGCCACCATTATTGCTGAAGGTTTTATCTATGCCCCAATTTTTAAGCCACTTTTCAGGATCTGTAGTTAAGCTATGCTCTTCAACTAAAAACTCAGCAACATCAAAGCCAATACCACCAGCGCCAATAATAGCAACACGCTTACCCACTTCCACTTTGTCGCGCAGCACATCTAAGTAACTTAGCACTTTGCCATGCTCTACACCCTCAATTGCAGGGGTCCTAGGCTGTATGCCTGTGGCAACAACTACATCATCAAAATCAGAATCCTTTAATAGATCTGCATTTTGCTCAGTGTTTAAGTGTAACTGCACGTTCATCAGTTTAATTTGATTGTTAAAATATCTAAGTGTCTCAAAGAACTCTTCTTTACCTGGTATTTGCTTGGCGTAATTAAATTGACCACCGATTTCAGCAGCTTTATCAAATAAATGTACTTCATGACCACGCTCAGCGGCATAACATGAAAACGCTAAACCAGCAGGACCTGCGCCTATTACTGCAATTTTCTTTTTACTCGCTGCCTGTTCAAATTTTAATTCTGTTTCATAACACGCTCTAGGATTTACTAAACAAGAAGCACGTTGCTTTTTAAACACATGATCTAAACACGCTTGATTACAGCCTATACAGGTATTGATGTTTGCAGACTTATTAGCAGCCGCTTTATTAACAAAATCAGCATCTGCTAAGAATGGACGAGCCATCGACACCATATCGGCATGACCATCAGCGAGTACCTGCTCGGCAACTTCAG
>JAQWHD010000021.1 GCA_029237915.1 Thalassotalea sp.
GGGTTAAACGATAAGTGACTTGCGTAATAATGACGTTTGATATGCGCTTCATTTACAGTTTTAGCAATGTTAGGCATTTGGTATAACTCTAACATGTAGTTGTAAATGTTCTCATATTGTTCAATCAATCGTAAGTTACATTTAAAGTGCGTGTGATAAACGCTATCAAAACGTACTAAGGTAACCCATAAACGCCAATCAGCTTCGGTAAGTTGGTCACCGATTAAATAACGGTTAGTCGCAAGCGTCTCTTCGACTTTATCGAGTGCAATAAATAACTCTTTTACATTCGTATCATAGGCATCTTGAGCGGTGGCAAAACCACTTTTGTAAACACCGTTATTGATTTTGTGATAAACCAATTCGTTTGCTTCATCAATTTTAGCGCGTAAAGCTTCAGGATAATAATCAGTATCATTACCAGTAATTTTATTAAACGCTGAGTTGAACATACGAATAATTTCAGAAGACTCATTACTTACGATAACTTTGTTCTTCTTGTCCCATAAAATCGGTACACTATTTACACCGGTATAATCTGGGTCTTGAGATAAGTATTTTTCAGCAATAAATTTATCGCCATATAAATCATCACCTGTGGTGCCGTAAAGTTTTGCTGAGTTTTCATCATGCGCAAAACTCCAACCATTTTCGTGCATATCAGGATGAACAACACTTACCGAAATTAAGTCTTCAAGGCCTTTTAACTGACGAAAAACCAAAGTACGGTGTGCCCAAGGACAAGCTAGTGATACAAATAAATGATAACGGCCAGCTTCAGCTTCAAAATCGCCACGACCAGAAGCACCAGCACTACCATCAGCAGTTATCCAGTTTCTAAACTGTGATTCTTTACGTTGGTACTCGCCATCTTTAATACTGCTGTTCCAACTATTTTTTACTGTTGTCATGTTTGCTGCCTCTATTTTATGTTCAATTTTGAACAAGCACTAAATTTTAATGATTTGCTTAGTATTTATATAATACTAAAAATGCCTGTTGCTTGTTCTAATGTGATTTTATTTGATTTGGCAATGCAGATAATCGTATTAACTATCTGCAATACCTTAATTAATTTTACTATTAAGCTGTTTTTTCCATTTCAATAATAATGAAATGAGCATGTTCGCCTTTTGCAGAAAACTTAATCTTGCCATCGGCGCATAATTCTAATGAATCTTTTTCATTAAGCTCCGGGTAACCTTCAATATTCATGCTACCTTCAACACAATTAATGTAAGCTTGTCTACCTGGTTTTAATTCAAACTCTACTGTAGCGTTAGAGTCGGTAATTTCAGAAGCATACAAATTCACATCGGAATTAAGATATAAAGGTGCTGTGTCTTTGTTCTCTGGGTTACCAACAATGTGCAATAATTTATTTTCTCTATCCGCTAACTCGAACCCTTTATGGTTATAGCGTACTTCTCCACCTCTTTGTGGTGGCAAAATCCAAATTTGTAAAAAGCGACACCATTCATCGTGTTTATTCATTTCTGAATGCCATACGCCAGAGCCTGCAGAAATTGCTTGCACTTGACCTCGGCCAATAGTCTCTTCTTTTTGGGTAACACTATCCCAATGAGTTAACTGACCTTTAACCACATAACTAACGATTTCCATATCTCTGTGTGGATGACGACCAAAGCCGCCGTGTGGAACTACATCATCATCGTTTAATACACGTAAGGCACCAAACCCCATTCGAGCAGGATCGTAGTAATTAGCAAATGAAAAATGAAATTGGGTATTAGCAGGGTGCATATCGCTGCTTGGTAAATAATGTAATTCTGACGCACTTATTTTTTTATATGATGGTGACATATCAATTCCTCGATAGTAAATTTAATCGTTGGTACCGGCCGATGTGGACATCAACCGTTAACACTAATGCAACTATGTTAATACAAAGTTAACCTGAACGTTGTTTCAATTATGCTAGACGTTGTTTCAAAATGTTATCGAGTGATAACTTGCCTGCACCACTAAACATCAAAGAAACAGAGATGGCTAATAAAGCAAGGCCAAATTCATAACCGTTATTACTCATAAATAAGCCATTCGCGATATGTACGCTAAAGATTGCAACGATCATGGTAATGCTCAGTAACAAGGCTGCCGGGCGAACCATTAAACCAACTAATAACGCGATGCCACCAAAAAACTCGGCACTACCGGCTAATAGAGTTAATTCATAACCTGGCGTTAAACCTATAGACTCCATCCACTGGCCAGTACCTTCTAGTCCGTAACCACCAAACCAAGCAAATAGTTTTTGCGCGCCGTGAGCAATAAAAATAATTGCTGCAGGAATTCGAAGTGCTAACGCCGAAAAGCCCGCATTAGATGTCATTAATTTTTTGATAAATGATGTATTCATTTTTTTGCTCCAAAGTTTTAGATTCTGTATTCCCACAATAGCGTTTGCCATTATTTCTGGGGTCTGTATTCAATGGATGTATATTAAAATAAACTTAGAGGGAAAAATAACGCAATGATTTGAGCGTTGAATTCAATATTTTTGAACTTAATAAATTTAATTAAATTGCTATAGAGCCACTTAGATTAAGTATCCAAAAAAAACGCACATAATGTGCGTTTGATTATTTCTAAGTATTGGCCAATAACAACTTAGAGGTTTTCCTCAGCAAAAGCAGCAAGAGGGCTTCGCATAACACCATTAAGATTAACCGTTGCACTACCTGGGTAATCTTTAAATCGTTCAACGATATAAGTTAAACCAGAGGTGAGCGCGGTTAAATAGTTACTGTCAATTTGCGCTAAGTTACCGGAACAGACTATTTTAGTACCCTCACCACAACGAGTAATAATGGTTTTAAGCTGTGCAGCAGTTAAGTTTTGCGCCTCATCAAGCAATACAATAGCGTTTTGAATACTGCGCCCGCGCATAAAGTTAACCGATTTAAATTGAATATTCGCCTTTTCAATAATGTAGTTCATGCTGCCCGACATACTTTCATCTTGCTTATGTAAGACTTCTAGTGAGTCAGTAATTGCGGCAAGCCAAGGTGCCATTTTCTCTTCCTCAGTACCCGGTAAAAAACCGATAGACTCTGCTATTTCAGGCGTTGAACGGGTAACAATAACTTTATCGTATACGCCACGTTCAACCACCATTTCAAGAGCCGATGCTAAAGCCAGTAAGGTTTTACCACAACCAGCAGGGCCAGTTAAAATAACCAAATCAATATCAGGATCAAGCAAGGCATCCATCGCCATACCTTGGTAAATATTCTTAGGATGGATACCCCAAGCATTGCGACCCATTAAGCGCTCATGCCCAAGATCCAACACAGACATTTTTTCATCTTCTACGCCAACAATTTTACCGGCAAAGGTTTCATCATCATCAATTAAATATTCATTAAGAAACGCTGCGGGGATAATACTTTTATCCATCACATGCTGAGTATGTCGGCCGGTGGTTTCGCTTTCGCAATCTTTAACTTTTTGCCAAAAATCACCTTCAAACTGGTGATAACCTTTAGTTAAAAATTTAATATCATCAACTAATTGATCGGTACGATAATCTTCAACAAATTTTAAGCCCGCACCTTTACCTTTAAGGCGCATATTAATATCTTTAGTAACTAAGACTACGCGCTTATCTTTGCGCTCTCTTTGTAAATGCAGCGCAGTTTGAATAATTCGGTTATCGTTTTCATTTTTTGATAGACCACCAATTTCTTGCTCTAATGAAAAGTCATTAAAAATAGAAATGTGACCAGGAGTGACTTGGCTTTCGTTGGTATTGGGTAATTGTACACCAGCGAGAACTTGTTCAGGTGTAGCGCTAGCGAGTAAATCTTCTAAAGCTCTAATTGCCACACGAGCATCTCGACTGACGTCTTTATTTCTATCTTTGATACTGTCTAGCTCTTCTAAGACAGTCATGGGAATTACTACGTCATGTTCTTGAAATGACAAAAAGGCAAAGGGTTCGTGCAGCAGAATATTGGTGTCGAGTACGTAAATCGTGCTTTCTTCATTCATAAAAGATCCTATAGCGCTAGCTAGATGTGAAAGATAGAATAATTGAAGTGAAGCATTGGCATAAATTAAACAAAACCGTTGAGCTTGCTTAGGGCTTTGCTTTAATACTTATGCTAGGAGCGTATGCCTACAAATCGTATTATTCACAATAGTTTTTACTGTCCTTATAATCCCTCTTTTGTATAACCCTTAAATCTAATTTGCCAGATAATTTTGTTACTAGCAAGTAGCAACAGGTGAATTTTTTTCACCATTAATCAATATTTCGTTAGGCAATATTTTACAATCAATTCTATCCTTAATAATCAGGTTAAATTTATGCGCTAGTTTTCATTTAGTTAATGAAATCATTTGTATTAATCGTTACCATAGCGCCCCTTTGCGAGCCCGTGTTTTTTTGGAGAGTGTTAAATGTCGTTTTTTCTTGGCCAACGTTGGATAAGTGATAGTGAATCAGATCAGGGATTAGGAACTGTAGTTGCCGTTGAAGGACGGTTTGTTACCATATTATTTACCGCCACCGGTGAATCCCGCCAATACGCCAAACAAGAAGCACCTTTAACTCGAGTCATCTTTAATGCCGGTGATACTGTACCTTCACACGAAGGCTTTAGCGTATTAATTAGTGAAGTAAAAGAAGACAATAATTTATATACCTATATAGGCACGCGCACAGATACTAATGAAGCTATCGCTTTAAAAGAGATGCTGCTTGATCATTTTATTAAATTTAATAAACCGCATGACCGTTTATTAAATGGCCAGTTTGACCGATTAGACTGGTACCAATTACGTAAAAACTCATTAAATCAGCAGTTCAAACAACAGCAATCAGAATTAACCGGGTTAACGGGTGCTCGTGTAAGTTTAATCCCACATCAGCTCTATATAGCCGAAGAAGTTGGTAAACGTTTTGCGCCTCGAGTTTTACTAGCCGATGAAGTTGGTTTGGGTAAAACCATTGAAGCAGGCTTAATTATCCATCAACAGCTAGTTTCAGGAAGAGCTCAACGTGTATTGATTGCCGTACCTGAGTCTTTAATGCATCAATGGCTTGTTGAAATGCTACGTCGCTTCAACCTTAAATTCAGTATTTTTGATGAAGAACGTTGTCAACAATTTAGTGATGGCGAAAACCCATTTAGTAGTGAACAACTGGTATTAGTTAATTTAGACTTTTTAGCCAATAGTCCTGAGCAATTTGAAAACATTGCCAGCGAAGATTGGGATTTAATGGTGGTTGATGAAGCGCATCATTTAGCCTGGTCACAAGATAACCCAAGCATTGAATATCAGTGCGTTGAAATTTTAGCAGAGCATATTCCAGGTGTTTTATTATTAACAGCGACACCAGATCAGTTAGGACACGAAAGTCATTTTGCTCGCCTGCGTTTACTCGATCCTAATCGCTTTTATAACTACCAAGAGTTCATTAAAGAAGAAGAACAATATGGCGACGTAGCAGATGCTGCTAACTCTATATTATCTGGTGATAACCTAAGCGAAGAGCAACAAAATGCTTTAACCAACTTGTTAAGCGAGTCAGATATCTCAGCAAGCATTGCTTGTTTAAATAGCTACACCATTAGCGATGAAGATCAAGAACAAACTCGTAAAGAGTTATTATCGCAATTATTAGACAGGCATGGTACTGGCCGTATTTTATTCAGAAATTCACGTAACACCATTAAAGGCTTTCCAGAGCGTAAGTTATTAGCAACTGAGTTGGAATTACCTGAGCAATACGAAGAAGAAATTCAAAAATACATCGTTAGTGATGACGATGAGGTTTTATTAAACTCGCCTAAAAGTAAGCTAATTTTCACACCTGAATGTTTATACCATTTAGATCATCAAGACCAACAATGGGTAGACTTTGATCCTCGCGTTGAGTTTTTAATCGATTTATTAAATGAAAATCGCCAAGAAAAAGTCCTAGTGATTTGTGCCCAAGCGCAAACGGCAAAAGATTTAGAAGAAGCACTGCGAGTAAAAGAAGGCATACGTGCAGCGGTATTCCATGAAGGCATGTCTATCTTTGAACGTGACAAAGCCGCAGCCTATTTTGCTCAAGAAGAAGAAAGTGCACAAGTATTATTGTGTTCTGAAATCGGTTCAGAAGGTCGAAACTTCCAGTTTGCTCATCATTTAGTGTTATTTGATTTACCACGTAACCCTGATTTATTAGAGCAACGTATTGGACGCTTAGATCGTATAGGCCAAACCCAAACCATTAAATTGCATGTACCTTACTTTGCTAATTCACCACATTCTTTATTACTAAATTGGTACACGAAAGGCATGAACGCCTTTGAGCAAACGTGTGTGACCGCTCGCGCTATTTATGAAGAGTTTGGCACTGCAATAATGCAAACTGCTATTCAAGGTTTATGGCATCAACAAGCCATCGAAAATATTATTACCGCCAGCCATGACTTACACGTTCAGTTAAAAGCTGAGCTTGAAAATGGTCGTGATAAATTGCTCGAAATTCATTCTTCTGGTCAAGGTAAAGCTGAAGCGATTGTTGCTGATATTGAAGAGTTGGATAACAAACCAGACTTAGCACAGTACATGTTTTCTGTATTTGATGTATTCGGTTTAGAGCAAGATGATAAAGCAGATAACTCTATTGCTTTGCACCCTAGCGAACACATGCTTAGCGCCAACTTCCCTAACTTACCGGAAGATGGTACCACAGTAACGTTTGACCGAAATACCGCGCTCACCAATGAAAATTACCAATTGCTTACTTGGGATCACCCTATGGTAAGAGGCTCTATGGATTTAGTGCTCAGCGATGAAACAGGTAACTCAAGTATTGGTATTTTGAAAAACCCAGCATTGCCTGTAGGTACTTTCTTTATTGAATGTATCTTTACTTTTGAAGCTATGGCGCCATCAGAATTACAACTTGGTCGCTATTTACCAACCACACCTATTCGTGTGTTGTTAGATAAAAATGGTAATAATTTATCGGCGAAAGTGGGTGAGTCAGTACTTGATAATCAATTATCACCAGTGAAAAAACAAACCGGTATGCAGCTAATTAAAGCATTAAAAGGTATGATCCCAGCTTTAGTTGAAAAAGCCGAAGGGTATGCAAGTACTGATATCGCCGATTTACAGCAACAAGCATTAACGTCGATGACTACAGCCCTTAATGAAGAGCATGCTCGTTTAAGCGCATTAGCAGCTATTAACCCGAACGTACGTCAATCTGAATTGGATTTTATTATTCATCAGCAGCAAGAGTTAACTCACTTTATAAACAATGCACAAATGAAATTTGAAGCGATTCGTTTAATTGTTGTTAGTAATTAATGGCTGCCAATCCAGACTTTGTCTATGCCCCACCAATGTCACCTTATTTAGATATACTCTATCTAGATAATGACATTGTGGTCGTTAATAAGCCAAGTGGCTTATTAACCGTTACTGGACGTTTACCCGAGCATCAAGATTGCTTGCAAACTAGGGTAAACCGCGTTTTACCAACTGCAACTATAGTGCATCGTTTAGATATGGCGACATCGGGAGTTTTGATCATGGCGCTCAATAAACCAAGTCATGTTGCTATCAGTCGTCAATTCCAGCTCCGACAAACAGAAAAGTATTATATCGCCCGAGTTTTTGGCCAAGTAAAAGAGCTACAAGGTGAAATAAACTCACCGCTTATTAGTGACTGGCCAAACAGACCAAAACAGATGGTTTGCTTCGATACCGGTAAGCAAGCCCTTACCAACTATAAAGTATTATCTACTGATGAAACATCAACATTGGTTGAGTTAAAGCCTATTACTGGTCGTTCACATCAACTGCGAGTACATATGCTAGAACTCGGACACCCTATTTTAGGCGACCGGTTATATGCACACGATGAGGCCTTAGCAATGAGTCCTCGTTTAAAGTTACACGCGAAGTTTCATGGTATTTTTCACCCAACTAGCGGTGAGAAAATTGAATTTGAAGTAGATTGCCCATTTAGCTAGAAAAGCTATACCCATTTAAACGAAAACGGAGATACTAAGTAATGTTAGTATCTCCGTTTTTTATATAGCTTTTATATAGCTTTTGTTATTTCTGGCTGGTAATTAGCTCATACGCCGCTTGAATATCTTGTGCTTTTTGTTTGGCATCTTCCATTAATTCTGGTGGTAAACCTTTCGCAACCAATTTATCAGGGTGATGCTGTGACATAAGTTTGCGATATGCTTTTTTAATATCTTTTGCATCCGCATCAGCAGAAACCCCTAAGACTTTATAGGCATTCGCAAGGTGCTGTTTAGCTTGTCCAGGAGAAAAAGAACTGCCCTGCTGATGAAATTGCTCACCAGCAACTATTCTATCAAGCAGCATGTCTAACTCGCGGCTAGAAACTCCCATACTACGAGCTATCTTATGCAGTATTTCTCGCTCTTTCGGGTGTAAATCACCATCCGCAAAAGCAGCTTGAATTTGAATTTCAATAAACATTTGAATTAAATCGTGGCGGCCAAAACAAGAGCGCTTTAGATCCTGCAACTGTTTAGCTAAAGAAAATTCAGAGCTTTTACCTTGACTAAATGCGTCTTGCGCTAGGGTAACCATTTCTTGGTTTAACCCCCATTTGCGCATAGCTTGTTTAGCAAAGGCTATTTCATCTTCACTTACCCGGCCACTCGCTTTAGCAATATGTCCCATAATTGAAAATGTGGCGCGAAAATAAGACTGTTGCCTAGTTTGTGCATTCTGTTGATTAAAAGCTTGAAAATCGATGCCTAAGCCAACATCAAACTTATGACCAAGCCAGCCGCCAAATAACGCCCCGATAGGTCCGCCAGCCATAAAGCCAAGTAAAACACCTAACACCTTACCCCAAATTCGCATATTATTTTTCCGTTAACTGTTTGTTTATTTGTTCTAATCGCTCGGGGGTGCCAATATCACTCCACAATCCAGAATGTAGCGTACCTGAGATATAACCTTGCTCCATAGCCTTGATTAAGATGGGAGCAAGTGGCGCTTTTTCAATGGCTAAGCCTGCAAATAAATTGGGATGATATACCCCAAGCCCTGAATAAGTAAACTTTTCATTGGCATTTGCTAAATTGACATCATAAGTAAGCGCGGAGCCATTAAAGCCAAAATCACCTTTTACATTATGCTCAGGGTTTGTGACTAAAATTAAATGAGCTAACTCATCTACTTGTAATATTGGTAATTGTTTAAAGTCAAAATCACAAAAAACATCACCATTAACAATAACAAATGGCTCATCACCTAATAAAGGTAGAGCTTTAATTATACCTCCAGCAGTTTCCAATGCCCCGCCATGCTCGGCAGAATAAACAATACTAACGCCAAACCTTTCACCATTGCCAAAGTATTGCTCAATTTGCTCACCAAGCCAGGCATGGTTAATAACGATGTCGGCGATCCCTGCTTGCTTTAAATTACGCAGATGGTGCTCAATTAAGGGCACGCCAGCAACTTTTAATAAAGGCTTAGGGCAAGTATCAGTTAACGGCCTCATTCGCTCGCCGCGGCCTGCGGCTAAAATCATAGCTTTCACTTAGTTTCCTCGACTGCTTTGGCATTGAGCTTTGGTAACACCTGCTGCGCAACTAATTCAGATATAAATTCCAATTCGGGGTACTTTCCGGCGATATCAACCAAATAGCTTAAGGTTAAAGGAATGTCAGCTAAATATCCTGGTTTATTGTCCCTAAGATATAAGCGAGCAAAAATTCCAGAAGCTTTTATGTGTCGTTGAATCCCCATCAAATCTACCCATCGATTAAACGTCGCTTGTTCAACGTTAAACTCGTTTTGGTTTTGTTGTAAGTTTTGCCAGAATTCGGTAATCAGTTGATTCACTAATTTATCGTCCCAACGGACATAGCAATCACGGATCAGTGACACTAAATCGTAAGTAATTGGTCCGGTTACAGCATCTTGAAAATCGATTACGCCCAGTTCATCATTACTCAAAAGCATTAAGTTTCTGGAGTGAAAATCTCGATGCACAGTAACTTGTGGTTGCTGCAATGCACTCTTAATGATGACATCAAAACACTGCTGTAACTGATGCTGCTCTCCAGAGCTTAATTCAATTTTTAAATAGTCGGCTAATAACCATTCAATAAATATTTCCATTTCTAATTGTAAAAATGCAGCATCATAAATAGGCAGTGGCCACTGCGCAGTGGCTTTCACTTGAGAAATTCTTGGCAATAACTCTAATGCTTGACGATAAAGAGCAAGCATAGATTCATCGGTCAACCTATCGGCTAACAAACAATCACCGAAATCGGTTAAACACATGAACCCTTGCTCAGCATCATAAGCAATGATCTGAGGAATATTTAGGCCTTGTTGAGAAAATGCTCGAGCCAACTCGACAAACGCTAAATTATTTAATTTTTCAGGTGGCGCATCAACAACAATAAAGCTCTGCTGTGCAAGAGACAGTCGATAATAACAGCGAAAACCAGCATCACCACTTAGTGGTGTTAAGTCGATCTGGTGTTGCGGGAATTGAGATTGTAACCAAGAGCTGAGTTGGCTGTTTCGATTCATGATTGTTTTTAGACTTTTTAGGTTCAATAAATATTGTGTCCAATATAACTAAATCTAGAAACAATGAAAAATACAAACTGTCATTCTGCTTAAATAAAGTGAAATTAGTTACTTTATTGTGAGCAGTACAAGCTTGGATTTTAAGCAAGTTAAGTAATTACACTGGTATTATCAATACATAATGATAATATTCTATTAGTATCAATATTTTTCTGATACTTAACTATAAAGTTTGTTAAACTTAACCAATAATAATTAATATATAATTACTCAAGTTTTCTATATTCGCTTTAGTAATCGCAGCATTTATAAATCGGAATATGCATGCAATTTTCCCGAACATTAATATTTTTAAGTTGTTATAGCGTTTACAGCATAGCAAATGCTACTGAAGAGCTTCCTCTGCAGAATATCACCGACCCTGAAGCTCAACCATTTTTTGTCGAATGCCAAGTGATTCCTCCTACATTTATTAGCATGGATTTACCTGAGCAATACAATGAAGATGACATTGTAATCCAATCCCGTAAATCAGAAATAGTTAAAAACTCTAAAATGCGCCTCTCTGGCGGAGTAAAACTTGCGTCCGGAGAGCAAAGGATTGAAGCCGAAGAAGTCACCATAGATAAAGTCAACAATCAAATATATACCACAGGTCCAACACGATTTCAGAATGCTGAGATAACCATAGACTCAAGCAAGCTCTACGCTAATACGCAAAGCAAAGAGATGACCATGGATGATACTAAATATCGAATGAACACCATGTCAGGGAAAGGTGGAGCTGAACAACTAAAAATGACAGAGAACAATGTCATCCTTACCCGCTCTACTTTTACTACTTGTTTAGAAGAAGTACCAGATTGGGAAATTTCGGCTAGTGAAATAAATTTATCCGCAGAAGATAATGAAGGGGAAACCTGGAACACGGTATTTAGAATCAAAGACGTACCTGTTTTTTATCTTCCATATTTTAATTTTCCTTTAACTGATGAGCGTAAGACAGGTTTACTCTACCCAGAAATATCTTCTTCTAGTAATTCTGGGGCAAAAATTGGTATTCCGTTTTATTGGAACATTGCGCCGAACATGGATGCAACCATCACGCCATACCATATGTCTGAACGAGGCGAACAACTCAATACGGAATTTAGATACTTAACAAGTGAGCAATTCGGCCAAATTAATCTTGAATATATCGAAGAAGATGAAAAACTAATTAATAATGATGACTCTAGATACCTAGCTCGTTATCAACATGTTGGAAGTTTTGCGGATAACTACCGTGTTTACATAGATTACAGTGACATGAGCGATGATAACTACCTAGTAGATATCGGCAGCGATCAATTTAATAGCTCTGATGCTTATTTATGGCGTATTGGTGAATTATCGTATTTTGGTAAAAATTGGCATAGCACCATAAAAGTACAAGACTTTAAAGTACTTGGTGACAGTAGTGAAAGTTATGAAACATTGCCACAACTTGAATTTACCTCTTATCAACCATTAAATTTTTATAATAGTTCTTTCAATTTCTATGGTGAGTACAGCCGCTTTGAAATATCGGACCCTTCATTGCCTAGCGCTGATCGTTTCCATATTGAATCGGGCATATCTTTACCTTACGCACAACCTGGCTGGTTTATAAACTCAGATGTCAGCATTATGCACACCATGTATCAACAAGATAATATTGACTTTATAAATAATTCAACAAATTTAGTCTCTCTTGAAGAAGATGTAAGTCGTACTTTACCTAAAGTACGAGTACATACCGGCTTAAATTTTGATCGAGACACCTCTATTTTTGTCGATAACATGGTACAAACTTTTGAGCCTCAAATTCAGTACCTTTATGTTCCCAATAAAAATCAAGATGATATCTACATTTATGACAGTTCTAGCTTACAAGATGATTTTGATGGTTTATTTAGAGACCGCCGTTTTAGTAGCGTTGATAGAATAGCAGAAGCAAATCAAGTATCGATTGGGGCAACTAGTCGAATATTAAATGAAGAAAATACTGAACTTTTTCATGTAAGTTTAGGTCGTATTTTTTACCTAAACAGTAGCAATATATCTTTTAATGACGATGGCCAGCGTGAAGATTCATCTTCACTTGCCGGAGACTTGTTTATACAGCTGGCGAAAAGGTGGCAATTACAGGGGGATATTCAATATGATACCTCTCGTCAGGAAACAGAGAAAAGCCAACTAAGTATTGATTATAGAGCAAATAGCAATAATTCATTCCAACTTAGCCATAGATTTGCACGAGATATTTCAGGTAGTGATATAGAACAAATATCGGCAATGAATAGCTATGCAATAAACCGCAATTGGCAATTGGTTGGCCGAATTACGCAAGATTTACAACGTAAGCGTTCACTAGAAAGTTATGCGGGTGTACAGTATGAAAGTTGTTGTTGGGCAGTTCGCGTTGCATACCATCGCAGCATCAATACCAATTTAGATGAGCAAGAGTTTATCGAGGAAAACCGCGATGAATTTGATAGTGGAGTTATGGTACAATTTGTATTGAAAGGATTAGGTGGAAATCAAAAACCACTTGGTGTCAATGATATGTTAGAATCAGGCATATTTGGCTACAAACGCCCATATTTCCTAAGTAATTAACCTAAGAAACTTAAAATTAATGAAAACAATAATTAGACTTGCCTTGATCATTTCAGGCTTAACCTGTGCGGGTGTAACAACACTCAGTCAAGCAAAAGAACAAAAATTAGATAACGTTGTTGCCATAGTTAACACTGGCGTTGTTTTAGAGTCAGAAATTAATGAGCTGATCAATAACGTAAAAAAACAAGCATTAGCTGAGAAACAAAGTTTACCTTCGGATGCAGCATTACGCACTCAGGCGCTAGAAAAACTCATTAATGACACCTTAATGCTTGAAATGGGTGAGCGTATGGGTGTGCAAATAAGTGATGCACAGCTTGACCAAACCATTGCATCAATTGCAAAAGATAATTCCGGTTTAACTATTGAACAATTTAGACAAAAAGTGGTTAATGACGGTATAAATTACGAAAGTTATCGTGAAGGCATTCGTAAAGAGATGATCACCGGCGAAGTTCGTCGAGGTAGTGTTCGACGTCGCATTAATATTTCACCGCAAGAAATTGATAATTTAGTTAAATTGATGAATGAGCAAACCAATGCAGATGTTGAATATCATTTGGGTCATATCCTTATCGCTTTTCCTGAAGAGCCAACTCAAGAAGACTTAAACGAAACTAAAGACCGTGCCGATAAAGTAATGAAGTTATTAAATGATGGTTCAGATTTCAAAAAAATCGCCATTGCTTCATCTGGTTCTACTACAGCACTTGAAGGCGGCGATATCGGCTGGCGTGGTATTAATGAAATGCCAACATTATTTGCTGAGCTTGTAGATGGTAACAATAAAGAAGAAGTTTTTGGTCCAATAAGAACGGGGCTTGGCTATAACATTATAAAAATATTTGATATTCGTGGTAAAGAAACGGTTGAAATTACTGAAGTAAAATCACGCCATATATTAATTAAACCATCAATTATTTTATCGGAAGAAAAAGCCGAGCAAACACTTAAAGATTTTCTTACTCAAATCAATGCTGGTGAAGCAGATTTCGATACTTTAGCTCGCGAACACTCTGAAGGTCCTACGTCGAGCCGAGGCGGTGATTTAGGCTGGGCAGATCCAAACAGTTACGACCCTGCATTTAAAAATGCCCTATCTGATTTACAAGTTGATGCATACCATGCGCCATTTCGTTCATCTTTTGGTTGGCATTTAGTACAGCTTACTGGCCGTAGAACATTAGATGCAACCAAAGAAAGTGATTCAAATCGTGCTTATCAACTAATTTATAATCGTAAATTTGGTGTAGAAGCACAGCGTTGGATGAAAGAAACGCGCGATGAAGCCTACATTGAAATTTTAGATGACGAATAGTAATGATTTTTAAAATTGCCGTAACTCCTGGAGAGCCAGCAAGTGTTGGTCCTGATCTATTAATTGAACTGGCTCAAGAAAACTGGCCGGTTCAGTTAGTTGCGATTGCTGATCCAAGTTTATTAAAAGAGCGAGCCCAGCGCTTAAATTTACCTTTAGATGTTATTATTTATGATGAAAATGCACCAGCAGTTTCGCATAAAGCAGGCACTATACAGGTATTGGCGGTTAAATTAACCGAAGCATGTCAGCCCGGTGTTTTAAACCCAAATAATGGTTCATACGTTGTTGAAACATTACGTATTGCTTGTGAAGGCAATATGAGTGGTGAATTTAAAGCTATCGTTACTGGCCCTGTACACAAAGGCTTGATCAATCAAGCAGGCATACCTTTTAGTGGACATACTGAATACTTCGCTCAGCAAGCAAATTGTACTGATGTTGTAATGATGCTAGCTACACCAGGGTTAAGAGTATCGTTAATGACGACTCATATTCCATTAGCCTATGTATCTAAAGCAATAACTTTTGAGCGAATTCAAAAAATTACTCGTATACTACATAAAGATCTGAAAGAAAAGTTCGGCATAAAAACGCCAAAAATATATGTTTGTGGTTTAAACCCGCACGCAGGTGAAGATGGTCATTTAGGCAGAGAAGAGATAGATACTATTATTCCAGCACTTGAGAGTCTCAGAGCTGAAGGGTTAACTCTAGTTGGCCCTCTTCCAGCAGATACTATCTTTCAACAGAAGTATCTTGATGATGCCGATGCGGTTTTAGCTATGTATCATGACCAAGGATTACCAGTATTGAAGTATAAAGGCTTTGGCTCTTCGGTTAACATTACCTTAGGCTTACCTTTCATTAGAACTTCTGTAGATCACGGCACTGCGATCGAACTTGCCGGTACAAACAAAGCTGACTCAGGAAGTTTTAGAGCAGCAATTAATAATGCAATTGAATTAGTAAACAATCAACTGTAAGTTTGCAGACGATCAATACTGAATTAATACACAATCAACATTTGAGTTAGCAAATAATTAACTATGAGCAATAAAAGTCACTTAGGCCATCAGGCTAAAAAACGATTTGGACAAAATTTCCTACACGATGATGCTGTGATCGGCAAAATTGTTGATGCCATTGATCCAAGTGAAGGTGAAAATCTGGTTGAAATTGGTCCAGGTTTAGGCGCATTAACTGAGCCCGTTATAGAGCGTGCAGGTGATATTTCTGTTGTTGAATTAGATAGAGATCTAGCTCATCGTTTACGCCATCACCCGTTTATTGCTAAAAACCTTACTATCTATGAAACTGATGCATTAAAATTTGATTTTGCTACATTAGCAACTGAACAAAAATTACGTATTTTTGGTAACTTACCTTATAACATTTCGACGCCTTTGATTTTTCACCTTCTGACGTTTAAAGATTGCGTGCAAGACATGCACTTTATGCTACAAAAAGAAGTAGTTAATCGTATGGCCGCAGCGCCTAACTCTAAAACTTATGGCCGTTTGTCGATTATGACGCAATATTTTTGCCAAGTAATGCCGGTGATGGAAATTGGTCCTGAAGCGTTTCAGCCGCCACCAAAAGTAGACAGTGCAATAGTTCGTCTAATTCCACATAAAGAAATTAAATACCCTGCAAAAGATGTGAAATGGTTAGCTCGTGTCACTAGAGAAGCGTTTAATCAACGTCGTAAGACTATTCGTAATAGCTTCAAAAAGTTAATCTCTGTAGAAGACTTAGAAGCTTTAGGCATTGACGCTAGTTTACGACCAGAAAACTTGAGTTTAGAAGACTATATCAACGTAGCCAATTTCTTAACGGATAATCCACCAGAGCAGTAAGAGATGAAATCGCTAATGTTAGAATCTATTGATTTAGTAAAAGTTACAACGCTGGTTGAGTTTATTGAGCAACAATCAGATCAGTACCAAGAGCGATTCGTCTTTAGCTATACTATTACCATTGAAAATAATAGCGATAAAACATTGCAGTTATTATCAAGAAGCTGGCTTATTACCGATGCTAATGGCAATAAAGTAAGTGTTGAGGGCGATGGTGTAGTTGGTCAACAACCTATCTTACAAAGCGGACAACGCTATCGCTATAGCAGTGGCTCAGTATTAAAAACCCCCATAGGAACTATGCAAGGTTTCTACATTTTTAAAGATTTGCAGGGCAAGAACTACAAGGTAGATATACCGGTATTTAGTTTAGCTGTTCCCAATATTTTAAACTAAGCTAATGGCTATTTATCTAGTAGGCGATATTCAAGGTTGTCACCAAGAGCTTTGCCAATTAATGGCTAAGGTAAGCTTTGATAAAAGCTCTGATCAAATTTGGTTTACGGGTGATCTAGTTGCTCGAGGTCCAGATTCGCTAGATACCCTGCGTATGATCAAGTCTTTAGGTAACGCCGCAAAAGTTGTCTTAGGTAATCACGATCTGCATTTATTAGCTGTGCACGCTGGCATTAAGCGAGCAAAGCCCAATGATAAATTAACTGCCCTTTTACAAGCGCCTGATATTGTCGAGCTTACCGACTGGCTTGCGCAACAACCTTTATTATTGCAACTTCCAAACGAACAAGCATTTGTTAGCCACGCTGGTTTTGCTCCACAATGGACAATTACCGAAGCGATTGAGCAAAGCCAATTGGTGCAACAAAAAATATCATCAACACAGCGAAATAAATGGTTAGCCTTAATGTATGGCAGCATGCCTAATTCTTGGTGTTTAGCACATACAGAAGAAGAAAAGTTTCGCTATAGTGTCAATGCCCTCACCCGTATGCGTTACTGCTTTGATGATGGCTCTCTGGAGTTCGAGCAAAAAGACTCTCCACAGCATAATAGTCATCAACAATTACAACCTTGGTTCGCCTTACAGTCAAAACTTACTGATACGCAGTGGGTGTTTGGCCATTGGGCCTCACTTGAAGGCCATTGTGAGCATCCTAATGCCTATGCTCTAGATACGGGCTGTGTATGGGGTGGCACCTTAACTATGCTTAGATGGCAAGACAAACAACTATTTTCAGTACCCGCAATTAAATAATATTAACATTCTATTAAATATTTCCTTTTGCAATTCCCAATAAACTCATATACTTAATATTAATTAATTTAACAAATTTGAGTGATAAAATGGCAAGAGAGCAATTTGGCGTGTGTGCAGAGCCTAATCTGCACAGTTATTACCTATTATTTAATGTCTTAGATAATAAGAATGCCTTTGTCAGAGCCGCCTTGTCGAAATTACCGGCGATGTTTGACAATTATGCCGACCAATTCTCTGAAGCTAATATGACGACAGTCATTGCCATTGGTGCCAATTATTGGGATGACTTTTATCCAAACGCTCGCCCTAAAAAGTTGAAACCTTTTAGCGCAATGAAGTGCGACGACCGTATTGCTCCAGCGAATAACTACGATTTATTTATTGAAATTCGCAGCGATAGAGCCGATGTAAATCATGTGGTAAGTACTAAGGTATGTGAATTACTAGGTGAATCAGTTGAATTAATTGAGCAAGTAAAAGGTTTCCGATATTTAGATGGTCGCGACTTAACCGGCTTTGTCGATGGCACTGAAAACCCTAAAGGCATGCATAAAAGAGATGTCGCTTTAGTAGATGAAGCAAGTGATGCTGAATTTATTAAAGGCAGTTATTTACATATTCAACGCTATCGTCACAATATGAATTTGTGGCAGTCATTAGAAGAAAAGCAGCAAGAAGATATATTTGGCAGGACCAAACGCGATGATATCGAATATGCAAGTGCAGATAAGCCTGCAACAGCTCATACTAAACGAGCAAATTTAAAAGATGCTGATGGCAATTCAATAGAGCTACTAAGACAAAGCATGCCTTATGGTCACATGAAAGTACAAGGGCTGTTTTTTCTGTCCTATTGTAAAACACCTGAAAACTTTGAATTAATTCTAAAAAGTATGATTGAAGGTGATGCTCATGGTAACTTTGATCATATGCTTAAATACACCCAAGCAGAAACTGGCGCAGCATTTTTTGCCCCTTCAGTCGACTTTATCGAAGCACTAACTGAACAATAGTACTAAATGACCTATTAAAAAAAGCACAAAAGAGCATCGCTGCTCTTTTGTATCTAGCTTAATCTCAGCTTCTAGCTTCTAGCTTCTAGCTTCTAATTATTGATACTTTTGAAACAATAAATTTAGTTTATCGACTGTCGTTTCAATTTCTTTAACTTCTGTCGGCGCAATGAAAATTGTATCATCACCAGCAATAGTACCTAATACACCGTCGCTCTTACCTAAAGAATCTAACAAACGGGCAATTAATTGCGCAGCGCCTGGGCTGGTATGCAATATAATCATCACTTCGTTATGTTCAATATCAAGTACAAGCTGCTTAAGTGGGCTCTTAGCTGTTGGCACACCTAATTCAGCAGGTAAGCAATACACCATATCTTGACGGGCATTTCGAGTACGTACTGCACCAAATTTACTCAGCATACGCGATACTTTGGACTGGCTTATATTGTCGAATCCTTGACTCTTTAATGCGTCAACTATATCGCCTTGTGAACCAAACTGCTCTTGTTTCAAAAGATCTTTAAATGCATTGACTAATGCTTCTTGTTTCTGTTGTAAGCTCATATTGTTATCTTTTTATAAAAAGTATCATTAAGTTAAGGTCTTAGCCTGACATTGTTTAAGTAATATTCAGATATCGTTCTGATAATATTACATAATATCGGTGTAAGACCAATGTATAATAACAAGGTTTCCTATCTTATGACAAAATTGATTGTAATTTAACCCTCAATTCTGTATCTTTTGTGCCAATAAAAAATAAAGTAATTACTCAGTATTAATGAATAATTGCAATATAAATACAGAGTTCATACTCATAATCAAAAATCTTGGAGAACTTCAATGAAAGTTACTGTTTGTGGAGCTGCCGGTGGTATCGGTCAAGCGTTATCATTATTATTAAAAACTCAATTACCAGCAGGTTCAGAATTATCACTTTATGATGTTGCCCCTGTTGTACCAGGTGTTGCTGTTGATTTGTCACACATACCAACTGACGTAAAAGTTGCTGGTTTTGGTGCTGACAATCTTGCACAAGCATTATCTGGTGCTGATATCGTAATTATTCCAGCTGGCATGCCTCGTAAACCAGGTATGGATCGTGCTGATTTATTTGCTGTAAATGCAGGTATTATTAAAACTCTTGCAGAAGGTATTGTTGCTAACTGTCCTAAAGCGCTAGTTGGTGTTATTACTAACCCAGTAAACGGCACTGTGCCAATTGTTGCTGAAGTATTCAAGAAAGCGGGTACTTACGAAGCAAACCGTGTATTTGGTGTTACTACTCTTGATGTTATCCGTAGTGAAACATTTATTGCTGAGCTTAAAGGCTTATCAACATCTGATGTTAAAGTACCAGTTATTGGTGGTCACTCAGGTACAACTATCTTACCTCTACTTTCACAAGTTGAAGGTGTAGAGTTTAGCCAAGAAGAGATTGACGCTTTAACACCACGCATTCAAAACGCTGGTACTGAAGTTGTTATGGCTAAAGCGGGTGGCGGTTCAGCTACTTTATCTATGGGCGCTGCTGCTGCTCGTTTTTGTTTGTCTTTAGTTAAAGGCTTACAAGGTGAAGAGAACGTTATCGATTACGCTTATGTTCAAGGTAACACTGGTGATGCTGAATACTTCGCACAACCTGTACGTTTAGGTAAGAACGGTGTTGAAGAATACTTATCTTACGGCGCGTTAAGTGCTTACGAAGAAAATGCTAAAAATGAAATGTTAGCAACTTTAAACGCTGACATTACTGAAGGTGTTGACTTTATCACTAAGTAATTACTGATAATCTTCCATAAAAAAACGGCTTAATAGCCGTTTTTTTGTATCTGCTAGATAAATCAATTTTTACAGATTAAGCACTTCTATCTACTGATAAATGCGCTAAGGCAACAAGCGCTTGTTTATGCTCTGAGTCAGGTAAAAAGTCTAACGCTGCAATTGCTTTCTCAGCTTCCTGCTCAGCCATCTTTTGAGTAAACTCTAATGCACCTGTTTCGCGCATAGCAGCTAATATCTCATCTAGGTGCTCCATACCATTACTTAATTCAATAGCATCACGAATAAGCTTAGCCTGCGCTTCATTGCCGTGTTGCATAGCATGCAATAATGGTAAGGTTGGTTTACCCTCTGATAAGTCGTCACCAACGTTCTTGCCCATTTCTTGCGCATCGGCAGTATAATCTAATAAATCATCAATTAATTGAAAAGCCGTGCCTAAGTGTTTACCGTAGTCAGTCATGGCATCTTCAGTAGCTTTATCTTTACCAGTTACTACAGCAGCTAAACGAGTAGCCGCCTCAAATAGTTTGGCGGTTTTGCTGTATATAACCTGCATATAACTTTCTAAAGTGGTATCTGGGTCATTACAATTCATCAATTGCAGCACTTCACCTTCAGCCACTATATTAGTAGCATCAGATAATATTTTCATAATATTCATATCATTCAAACTAACCATCATTTGAAATGAACGTGTATATAGAAAGTCGCCAACCAGCACGCTAGCTCCATTACCAAAGAGCGCATTTGCTGTTTCACGGCCTCGGCGTAAGTCTGATTCATCAACAACATCATCATGCAATAAAGTCGCAGTATGGATAAATTCAATGATTGCGGCTAAACAGATATGATCTTTACCTTGATAACCTAATGCACGAGCTGCTAATACAGTTAATAGTGGGCGCATGCGTTTGCCACCGGCATTAATTATATAAAAGCCAAGTTGGTTAATCAGGGCCACGTCCGTTTCAACTTGAGAATAAATCAAGTCATTTACCGCAGTCATATCAGGCTTAGCTAATTGTTGGATATCAGTTATATTCATAGGTCGTCATTGTTATTAATGTTTCAGCTCTAAGACATAGAATTTGTATTTAAAATCTACACTTATTTTTATGGTTATTGATTTTACACGATTTCACATAAGAACAAAGACATCTGTGGCCATATCAGTTAAAATAACTGCTTATTTGTTGTCGTAACAACATAATTTAAGTAAGTGTTTTTATGTGTAATTAATAATTACTAATTAATTACATCATTTTTTATAATTAGGCTTGCCCTAGCAAGAATCTTCGCGTAGAATCCGCGACCTAATATTTTAATTTGCGCGTCTATAATATTGACGCAGTACGGAGTAGCAAATGTACGCTGTATTCCAAAGCGGTGGTAAACAACACCGTGTAAGCGAAGGTCAAACTGTTCGCTTAGAAAAACTAGAACTTGAAATTGGTTCTACTGTAGAATTCGAAAATGTTTTAATGATTGCTAATGGCGAAGACATCAACGTAGGTGCACCTTACGTTGCTGGCGGAAAGGTTACAGCTGAAGTTGTAACTCAAGGTCGTGGCGATAAAATTAAAATCGTTAAATTTAAGCGTCGTAAGCATTCACGTAAACAAGCTGGCCACCGTCAGTGGTTTACAGAAGTGAAAATTACTGGCATCAACGGTTAATAGGAGTAGTTAAAGATGGCACATAAGAAGGCAGCTGGTAGTACTCGTAACGGTCGTGATTCTGAAGCTAAACGTTTAGGTGTTAAACGTTTTGGTGGTGAATCAGTTTTAGCGGGTAACATTATTGTTCGTCAACGTGGTACTAAATTCCACGCTGGTACTAACATGGGTATTGGTAAAGACCATACTTTATTTGCTTTATCAGACGGTAAAGTACAATTTGAAGTTAAAGGTCCTCAAAGCCGTAAATTCGTTAGCATCATTGCTGACTAATTAGGTTGCGAAACCAATTAAAAAACCTCGCCTTAGCGGGGTTTTTTGTTTTAAAAGCAACAGTTTTTGTATCCTGTAATTTACTATAAATAGTTGAGCTGAAAGAAAAGCCCTTGAAATTAGTGCTTTTTCAGATCAGTCGTTATAATAATTACACTGATATAATTTAATACATTTATGTTTGGAGCTTAATTTAAGCTAATGAAATTTGTAGATGAAGTAGAAATTCGTGTAGACGCAGGCGACGGTGGTAGTGGTTGTGTTAGTTTTCGCCGTGAAAAATATATTGAATACGGTGGACCTGATGGTGGTGACGGCGGCGATGGTGGTAACGTATACCTAATTGCTGACGAAAACCTTAATACCTTAATCGATTATCGTTTTGAACGTTTCCATAAAGCGGAGCGTGGCACGAACGGCAGAAGCCGTAACTGTACAGGCGCCCGTGGTGAAGATGAATATCTAAAAGTTCCAGTTGGTACGCGCGTGAAGGACCAAGACACTGGCGAGCAAATTGGTGATTTAACTAAACATAAACAAAAACTGTTAGTAGCCAAAGGCGGTTGGCATGGTTTAGGTAACTTACGTTTTAAAAGTAGTACTAACCGCGCACCACGTCAAAAGACCTTAGGTACACCTGGCGAAGTAAGAAACCTACAACTTGAACTTTTATTATTGGCTGACGTAGGTATGTTAGGTTTACCTAATGCTGGTAAGTCAACGTTAATACGTAGCGTATCTGCAGCTAAACCAAAAGTTGCCGACTACCCGTTTACGACACTAGTACCTAATTTAGGTGTAGTACGTTTAAACAGTCAACGTAGTTTTGTTATTGCTGATATCCCTGGATTAATTTCTGGTGCAGCAGATGGCGCCGGTTTAGGTATTCAATTTTTAAGACATCTTGAACGTTGTCGTGTACTTGTTCATTTAGTTGATTTACTGCCAGCAGATCAATCAGATCCAGCTGAAAATGCAGTGACTATCATCAATGAGTTAAAGCAGTACTCTGAAAAACTTTTCAATAAACCAATTTGGTTAGTATTTAACAAAATTGATTTATTATTAGAAGATGAAGCCGAAGAAACGATAGCTCGAGTTGTTGAAGCATTAGATTGGCAAGGTGAGATCAATTGCATCTCAGCTTATAATCGCGAAGGCACTGATGATCTAACCCAAAAGTTAATGACCTTTATCGAAGAACTTCCTGAAGAGAAGGAAGAGCTTGATATACAAGATACTGTTGAATTTAAGTGGGATACTTATCATCAAGAAACTGTCGATAATTACGATTATTCTGATGATTTAGATGACGATGATTGGGATGAACACCCTAACACTTTTTACGCTAAAGACGAACAGAACATAAAAAAACTTGAGAATTATGTTTCTGGTGAAGATCAAGAAGATGGCGAATCAGATGATGATTATGAAGTAGAGATTACTCATAAACCTTAGTTAAAAACATTTGGAAGATTATATTAATCCCTGAAATTAAGTTTCTTATTTTCAGGGATTTTTTATTTAAAATATTTAGGTTATACTTTTCAAAATTAAATTTAGGTACCGGTAAGAAATATTTTTAATATATATGGAGTTTAAGTTTCAGAATAATTACTAAATATGTGAACTATAATAATATTTTACACATATTAATTATCTAGATGAATTATAAATCAACAAATGACTGTCATCTTGCAGCCGAGATAGGTTTCAAAACAGCTGTGAATATAATGACAAAATGGCATTGCACATTCGAGCAGATGCAGTATATTTTGGCTATTTCAAAAGACAGTTTTATTGATTATAAAAACGATCCAAGCAAAGCTCAATTATCTAAAGAACAAATTGATAGACTCAGCTATATTGTGAATATTCACGCAACTCTTAGAAGCATATTTACTAATTCAGAAAACGTATATAACTTCATGTCCTTAAAAAATAACAACTCTTATTTCAATGGTCGAAGTCCATTGGAGATCATTTCTGAAGGTGACTTTGTAGAGCTTGGTGAAGTATTTAAACGTATCACCGCAATGCGAGAAATTAACTGACAATAATGATGTTACTCATTATGCAATATCTTGCATCTGATACAGTTCAAATTTGGCTGCCCCTATAGAACCGAAATTAATTTCTATCATTCTTCTAGCATGTTAGTGCGCTTCAACGTCTGCGTCACTACGGTTTAATATTTGTATCCAAGTTTGAATTAAAACAAGTGGTATGTGATGTGCCATACAATATTCCTTTTTTCGTAAATGATTTCCCTTGAAATTAATTGTAGTTAATCAGATATGACTTGTTATATTAATTTGTTATAGATGATCAAACTATATTGTCTGCCTACAACAGCTCTCGATAGTTTAACAATTGGAATTGATTCTTGATTGTGTTCTAAAGTTATTAGATCCATGCAAAAGTTAAAAATATGATTTTTTTCACCAAAAAACACTTATAAGTCATTGATATTCGTTACAGAACTAAGTTTTATCTGTCTATTTTTAAAAATGCATGGATCTAATAATTATAAATAAACTTATTTAAATAATGGTCGTAACGACACTTAGCTGACTATATCATGCTCATTGGCTGAGATATTTGTAGCAAAATAATAAAGTTTGAATCTTTAGAATCTATATATTCAAAATGTAATGATTCAAAGTGTAACAATTCATAATGTAATGATTCAAGGTGTAACAATTCAAAATGTAACAATTCAAAGTGTAGTAGTTCATATTTAATCTGACATTTTTTACCTATCAGTTTAGATCGAATAGTACAATTGGTTAGGTCAATAAATGCCTCAAAACGGAAGATTTGGTTGGGCCTATGAGTGTTCAGGCACCGCACAAAAGCTGAACACTGATCTCTGAAGAAAACTATAGGAAAAGCGAGAAAGCAGACATTTGAAACGTTTATGTTCCGGCTTTTTCAGTTATTCGATTTTGTTCTAAAAGTGAAGGTAAGATGTCAGGCTTGATCCGGCAATTCAGTGCCATTCGCCGACATACGATATTAG